>DATBDE010000050.1:0-55641 GCA_036270095.1 Solirubrobacteraceae bacterium
GGCCGCGGTTCCGGGCGGCACCGTGGCACGGGTGTCGGCCGAGAACGATGGTGTCAGCGGCGCGGTCTACGAGGCGCATGCGACCAAGGCCGACGGCACGCGCGTCGAGCTGCAGTTCGACAAGGACTACAAGCTCGTCGCCACCAACGCCGACAACGGCCCCGGCCCCAAGACCGGCTGACCTCTCCTCACCCTCGTCCGGCGCGGTAGCGACGGCTCCGCGTGAGAGCATCGAAGCGGCGTGTCGGACGAGGAACGCACGATCGGGAGCAGTGAGCCTCCGCGGGTACCCGCCTCCGCGGGGGCACTGCTCTTCGATGAGCGCGGTCGTCTGCTCGTGCTCAACCCGACCTACAAGCGACATTGGACCATCCCGGGCGGCCAGTTGGAGGCCAACGGTGAAACGCCCTGGGAGGCGTGTCGGCGCGAGACCCACGAAGAGTGCGGGATCGCGCTCGAGAAAGGGCGGCTCGTCTGTGTCGACTTTCGTCCGCCCAAGGATCGGCGTCGCGCCGGCGGGCTGCGGTTCGTCTTCCATTGCGGCGTCGTGGGCGCTGAGCAGCGAGAGCGGATCTCGCTCCAGGCGTCGGAAATCTGCGACTACCGGTTCGTCGATCTCGACGAGGCCGCCGAGCTGTTGAGTGCCCCGATACGACGACGGGTGCTCGCTTGCGCTCGGGCCGACCGCTGCCTGTATCTGGAAGACGGGCGCCCGGTCGTCTCGGTGTCGGGCTGATTACAACGAGCTCGAGGCGGCCGGCGAGGCGCTGACGTCAGGCACGTAAGACGCGCGCCCCGGGCGACGCCAACGCCGTGAAGGCCCGGAGCGTCCCCCAAGGAGGTCCCCCTCATGCTGCGTCGCGCCCATCGTCTCGCCGGGATGGCGGCGCTCGTCCTCGCGCTCGTCGTCCTCGCCGCCCCGGCCGCCGCGCCCGCGAGCGCCGCGCCCCCGCTGACCGCCAAGGCCCAGGCGTTCCACGACGACATGCGCGCGCTGTGGGAGGCCCACGGCGCCTGGACGCACATGGTCATCGTCAACTTCGCGGGCAACCTGCCCAACCTCGACGCCAGCGAGCAGGTCCTGCTGCAGAACCAGGTCGACATCGGCGCCGCGGTCAAGCCGTACTACGGCACCGCGGCCGGCAACAAGCTCACGAGCCTGCTCAAGGCGCACATCCTCGGCGCCGTCACCGTCCTGCAGGCCGCGAAGTCCGGCGACCAGGCGGCGATCGCGCAGGCCGAGGCCGACTGGTCGACCAACGGCCGCCAGATCGCCGACTTCCTCCACGCCGCCAACCCCCACCATCTCGCGCTCAAGGACGCCCGCACGATGATGCAGGAGCACCTCAACCAGGTGATCGCGCAGGCAGTCGACGAGCTCCAGGGCGAGTACGCCGCGAGCGCGGCCGCCTATGCGCCCTATATCCGCACATCCTCGACATGGCGGACATGATCTCGGGCGGGATCATCCAGCAGTTCCCGAACACGTTCCGCTGAGCCGCTAGCTCGCGTACGCCGCCGCGAACCCCTGACGCCAGCTCGGGTAGCGCAGCTGCCAGCCCAGCTCGCGCTTGGCCTTGGCGTTGGAGGCGCCGCGCGACTCGGTGCCCATCATCACCGCGGCGTCGCCGGCGAACAGGCGCGCCAGCCAGCGCGGGAACCGGCGCGGCGGCTTGGCCTGCAGCACCCGGGCGAGGACGGGGAGCCACTCGCGCACCGGGGCGGGGTCATCGTCAACCACGTTGTAGAGGCCCGGCCGGCCGCGCTCGAGCGCGAGCACGGTCGCCGCGGCGGCGTCGTCCAGGTGGATGAACGAGGCGATGCCGCCGCCGTCGCCGACGATCGGGTACTGCCGCCTGCGCACGGGCCCGACCAGGCCATCGTTGTCGGCGCCGTAGAAGCCGCCGTAGCGCAGCACGATCCCGCCGGCTTCGGTGACCGCCTCGTCGACGTGGCGCATCGCCGCCTCGCTCTCGCGCATGGCCGCCACCGGCGTCGGGTCGAGCGGGTCGTCCTCGGTCTTGACCGGGCCGCCCACGCGCGCGTAGCGCGCGCTGGCGAAGCTCTGCGCCACGAACCGCTCCACGCCCTCCTCGCGGGCCGCGGCCAGCAGGGCGTCGGTGCCCTCGATGCGCAGCCGGTTGGTGGGCGCGAAGCTGCGGTCGAAGTTGCGCGAGAACCGCATGTCGGCCAGGGCGGTCGCCTCGTGGACGATCGCGTCCGGGGCGGCGGCGCGCACGGCCGCGCGCACCGCGCGGGCATCGAGCAGGTCGAGCGCGACGGCCTCGGCGCCGAGGGCGCGCACCCGCTCGCCGTGCTCCGGGGACCGGTAGGTCCCGATCACGTCGTGCCCTGCCTCCTGCAGCTGCGGCACGAGCCGGCTGCCGATGGCTCCGCTCGCTCCTGCAACGAAAACGCGCATCATTGGTCTCCTGGGTCACATCGGTGGGTTCAGGTGGGTCTCAATGGGGAGACCCGAAGCGACGAAGGAACGTGACCGATGAACGAGCGAGAGCGGCAGGCGCAGGAGTTCGAGCGGCGGCGGCCGCGCATGCGTGCGGTGGCCTACCGCATGCTCGGCTCGCTCAGCGAAGCCGACGACGCCGTTCAGGAGGCGTGGCTGCGCTACAACCGCGCCGACACCGAGGAGGTCGAGAGCCTCGACGCGTGGCTCACGACGGTGGTGGGGCGCGTGGCGCTGAACATGCTCCGCGCCCGCAAGTCGCGGCGCGAGGACTCGTTCGACCTGCGCCTGCCCGAGCCGATCGTCGACCGCGCCGATGGCACCGACCCCGAGCACGAGGCGCTCGTGGCCGATTCGGTGGGGCTGGCGATGCTCGTGGTGCTCGACACCCTGCCGCCGCCCGAACGGCTCGCGTTCGTGCTCCACGACATGTTCGCGGTGCCGTTCGCCGACATCGCACCGATCGTGGACCGCACGCCCGAGGCGGCGCGGCAGCTGGCCAGCCGGGGGCGGCGACGGGTGCAGGGCGAGCGCGTCGTGCCCGACGCCGACCTCGACGAGCAGCGCGAGGTCGTCGAGGCCTTCCTCGCCGCCGCGCACGACGGCGACTTCGACCGGCTCCTCGCCATCCTCGATCCCGACGTGGTGCTGCGCGCCGACATGGGCGACGTGCCCGAGCGCGTTCCGCGCGTCGTCCGCGGAGCCGAGGCCGTGGCCGGGCGGGCGCTCATCTACCGGCGCCTGGACCTCGAGATGCACCCGGTGCTGGTCAACGGCGCCGCCGGCATCCTGGTCACCCGGCAGGGGCGGCCGTTCAGCCTCAGCAGCATCACGGTGCGCGGCGGGCGCATCGTGACGATGGAGTTCCTGGCCGACCCGGAGCGGCTGGAGCGCATGGGCCTGCTCGCCCACGCCGGCGGCTAGCGCTTGCCTCCGGGCCGTCCCGGTGTACCTTCGGCGGAGTGCACCGGGTGGTGGTCATCGGCGGCGGGTTCGGCGGGCTGCAGGCCGCGTCGCACCTGGCCACCGCGCCGGTGGAGGTCACGCTGGTGGACCGGCGCAACTTCCACCTCTTCCAGCCGCTGACCTATCAGGTCGCGACCGGCGCCCTGTCGGAGGGCGAGGTCTGCTTCCCGTTGCGCGCGATGTTCAAGCGGCGCCCCAACGTGCGCGTGCTGTTGGCCGAGGTCACCGGGTTCGACCTCGCAGCGCGCAAGGTCAGCCTCGCGCCGGTGCTGGGCGAGCACGCACCCGACGTGCTCGAGTACGACACGCTGATCGTCGCCGGCGGCTCGCAGTACTCGTACTTCGGCCACGACGAGTGGGAGGCCAACGCGCCCCAGGTCAAGTCGCTGGAGAGTGCGCTGGAGGTGCGCAGCCGCGTCCTCGGCGCGTTCGAGGCGGCCGAGCTCGACCCGGCCGAGCGTGCGGCCTGGCTGACCTTCGTGATCGTCGGCGCTGGGCCGACGGGCGTGGAGACCGCCGGCCAGATCGCCGAGCTCGCGCGCGACACGCTCCGCCACGACTTCCGGGCGATCGACCCGACCGAGGGCCGCATCCTCCTGGTCGAGGCGGCCGACCGCGTGCTCGGCACGTTCCCGGAGTCGCTGTCGCGCAAGGCCAAGCGCTCGCTCGAGCACCTCGGCGTCACCGTGACGCTGCAGCGCACGGTGGTGGGGATCGACGACCAGTCGGTCACCGTGCAGGCGCCCGACGGCGCCACCGAGCGCATCCCCGCCCGCACCGCGATCTGGGCCGCCGGCGTGACCGCGTCGCGGATGGCCAGCGTGCTGGGCGAGCACACGGGCGCCGAGACCGACCGCTCCGGGCGCGTGACCGTCGAGCCCGACCTCTCCCTGCCCGGCCACCCCGAGGTGCTGGCGCTCGGCGACATGGTCCGCGTGCGCGGCGAGGACGGCAAGCCGGTCGTGTACCCCGGGGTGGCGCCGGTGGCGATGCAGATGGGACGCCACGCCGCCAAGGTCGTGCGCGCGCGCCTCGAAGGAGGCACGGTCGCGCCGTTCCACTACGTGGACAAGGGCAACCTGGCCACGATCGGCCGGGCCCGCGCGGTGGCCGACCTGCCCGGCGTCCGGGTCAGCGGGTTCCCCGCCTGGATCCTCTGGCTCGTCGTCCACATCTGGTATCTCGTCGGCTTCCAGAGTCGGCTTGTCGTGTTCATCCGCTGGGGGTACAGCTTCCTGATCCATGGCCGCAGCGCGCGGATCATCGGCGCGCGATGAACGACGACCCCATACGCGGGGCCGTGCCCGCTTGAGGCGCGTCCTCGACGCGCTTGCGCCGCCCGACCTGCGCAGCGTGCTCCGGATGGCCGGGGCCGGCCGCGACTTCGCGCTCGGCGCGTTGCTGGCCGTGCTCAGCGCCTGGGGCATCGTCGCGGCGCCCTGGCTCATCGGCAAGGCGGTCAACGAGCTCAAGCGGACGTCGACCGAGCACCTCGCCCTGGTCGCGCTGGCGGTGGCCGGCGCCGGGCTGCTCACCGCGGTGCTCTCGGGCGCGGCGCTGTGGCTGCTCGGCCGCTTCGCGGCCGCCGCCGGTGCGCGCATCCGCGATCTGCTCTACGACCACCTGCTCGTCGCCTCGCTCGACCTCTTCCGCGCCCAGCCCACCGGACAGCTCGTCGCCCGGGCGACGGCCGACGTCGAGCCGATCAAGCTGCTGCTCACCGGCGGCGTCAGCGTGTTCGCGCAGCTCGCGGGCACGATCGGCTTCGCGGTGGTGGTCATGTTGCTCATCGACCCCGAGCTGGCCGGGATCGCGCTCATCCCGCTGCCGGTGGCGATCGCCGTTCAGCTCCTGTACGGCGCGCGCACGCGTGCGGCGACCGTGCGGGCGGAGGAGCGCCGGGGCATCGTGGCCACCGAGGTGGCCGACGACGTGCGCGCCGCGCGGCTGATCTTCGCGCTCGGCCTCGAGGGCCGCGAGCGGGCGCAGTTCGCGCGCGCGGTCGCGGCGCTGTTCCGCGGCTACCTGCGCCTCGGCCGCCTCGACGCCGCCTACGGCTCCGTGCTCGACTTCATCCCCTACGTCAGCCTCGGCCTCGTGCTCGCCTTCGGCAGTCGCGCGGTCGTCGACGGACGGATCTCGCTGGGCGAGTTCGTGACCTTCTTCGGCTTCGCCAGCATCCTCAGCGTGGCCTCCAACCAGGTCGGCTACTTCACCTACCTGGTCGCCAGCGCCGCCGGCTCGGCCACCCGTGTCCTCGAGCTGCTGCACCACCCGCGCGAGGCCACGGGCGCCGACGACGCCGACCCCGGGGGCTGGCGCGGCCTGACCCTGGAGGGCGTCTCGGTCATGCAGCAGGGCACCGCGGCCCCGCTCGAGGACGTCGACCTCGACATCACGCCGGGGGAGACGATCGCGGTGGTCGGCGCGACCGGCGCCGGGAAGTCGACCCTGCTCGACATCGTCGACGGGCTGATCGAGCCCGAGAGGGGCGAGATCGCCACCGGCGGCGAGCACCCTGCCGGCCTCGGGCTCGGCGGGCTGCGACGCCTGGCGGCGCTCGGCGGCGAGGGGTCGGGGCTGTTTTCGATGTCCATCGCCGACAACATCGCCTACGGCCGGCCCGGAGCCACGGCGGCGGAGATCGAGGCGGCGGCGCGCAGGGCGCACGCCGACAGCGTGGTCGCCCGGCTCCCGGACGGCTACGAGACCCAGGTGGGCGAGGAGGGCGGCCGCCTGTCCGGCGGTGAGCGCCAGCGCATCGCGCTGGCGCGCGCCCTGCTCGTGGAGCCGCGCATCCTGCTTCTGAACAACATCACGAGCAGCCTTGATCCGAAGGCGGCCAACGAGGTCCTGTCCTCGCTTGCCGACGCCGCCGGCGCCGACCGCGTGCTGACCACGAACGACGTCGCCACGCTCACCCTGGCCGACCGCATCGTCGTGCTCGAGGAAGGGCGCGTCCTGTGCACCGGGACGCACGAGGAGCTGCTCGAGACCTGTCCCCGCTACCGCGAGATGGTCGCGCTGTGGGAGGAGCAGTGACGGAGAAGAAGCCGCCCCTGGACGTGCTCGTGCAGCTCGCCCGGCTGCTGCGGCCTTGGCGCCTGCAGGTCGGGCTCACGTTGGCGGCGATCGTCGTGGCGACCGCCGCTGCCCTGGTGCCGCCGCTGGTCGCCGCCGATGCCATCGACGACGGCATCGTCAAGGGCGACCTGGCCGCCGTGGACGAGGCGGTTCTCGTGCTCGGCATCGCCGTTGTTGTCTACGCCCTGACCAGCGCGGTGCAGACCTACGCGACGGCGTGGATCTCCCAGCGCGCGCTCGCAAGCCTGCGCACCGAGGTCTTCGACCACCTCACGGTGCTGTCGCCCAGCTTCTACGACCGCGCCAGCACCGGCGCGCTGATCTCGCGCCTGACCAACGACGTCGAGCAGCTCGAGAACCTGGTGGCGGTGGGGCTGAGCGCCATGTCGGCGAGCGTGCTCGCGCTGATCGGGACGCTCGTGGCCATGTTCGTGCTCGACTGGCAGCTCGCCCTCGTCTCGCTGTGGATCTTCCCCGTGGCGGTCGGGATGACCGCGGTCTGGAACCGGGTGGCGCGGTCGCGCTTCCGGCGCACGCGCGACACGATCTCCGACGTCGCCGCCTACGTGCAGGAGACGCTTTCCGCCATCAAGCTCGTGCGCTCGTTCCGCCAGGAGGCGCGCCACAGCGCGCGCTTCGCGGAGCTCAACGAGGTCGACCGGGCAGCGCAGCTGCGGACCAACGCCGTCTCGTTCGCGTTCACCGGCGCCATGGCGCTGCTGCCCGCCCTCGGCGTGACCGTGGTGCTCCTCGTCGGCGGCGTCCAGGTCAGCGACGGCACGAAGGAGATCGGCGTGCTCGTGGGGTTCATCGCCTACTTCCAGCGGCTGTTCGCGCCGCTCAATCAGCTGACCAACCTGGCCTCGCTCTACACCAGCGGCGGCGCGGCGCTGGACAAGATCAACACGGTCCTGGACGAGGAGCCCAGCGTGCGCGACGCCCCGGACGCGCAGCCGCTCGCGTCCGGTCCCGGCGAGGTGCGGTTCGAGCACGTGAGCTTCGGCTACGACGCCGATCGCGAGGTCCTCCACGACATCGACCTGGTCCTCCCGGCCGGGCGCGCAACGGCCATCGTCGGGCACAACGGCGCCGGCAAGTCGACGCTGGTCAACCTGCTCGCCCGCTTCTACGATCCCGACCGCGGGCGGGTGCTGGTGGACGGGCAGGACGTCCGCATGGTCACGCAGGCCACCCTCCGGCGGGCGATCGGCTACAGCCTGCAGGACACGAACATGCTCACCGGCACCGTGCGCGACAACCTGCGGCTGGCCAAGGCCGACGCCACCGACGCCGAGCTCGAGCGAACGCTGCAGGAGCTCGGCGGGCTGGAGATCGTGCGGCGGCTCCCCGACGGCCTCGACACCAGCCTCGGCTCGTCCGGCGCCACGCTCTCGCCCGGCCAGCTCCAGGTCATCGCGCTGGCCCGCACCGTGCTCTCGGGCGCCTCCATCTTCATCCTCGACGAGTTCACCTCGGGCGTCGACGTCCTCACCGAGGCGCGGCTGCTGGACGGGCTCGAGCGGCTGCTCGAGGGGCGCACGCGGATCGTCATCGCGCACCGCCTGCACATGGTGGAGCGCGCCGACCACGTCGTCGTCGTCGACGACGGGCGGGTGGTCGAGCAGGGCACGCACGCGAGCCTGCTCGCGACCGACGGGGCCTACGCGAGCCTGTGGGGGGAGACGCGCCGACTCCGGCCCAAGGCCGCCTGAGTGCTTGCGTGCCGTCGCAATCGCTGGCTAGGCTGACCGCCCGATCGTCCCCAACGGGAAGGAAGTTCTGTGAGCACCTCCACCTCGCCCCGTCCCGCCCCCGACTTCGACCTCGACGTCCGGCTCGCGCCGCTCGCCCGCGCGGTTGGCCGCGAGGAGGGGCAGCGCGCGACCGAGATCACCTGCGTAAAGAGCGCCTGCACCACCACGGAGTTCACCTGCAAGTGCTAGCGCGCCGCTAGGCGAGCAGCAGGGCGCGGTCCCACGCCGGCTCGACCGGCGTGGCGGCCGCGAGGAGGACGAGCGCCACGCCCGCGGCCCCGGTCAGGAGGCCGGGGTCGTCGTCGACCTCGCCGGTGCGGTCGACGAGCTCGAGGCAGAGCCGGCGCGACGCCGCGGCGATCTCCGCGTCGCCGCTGTCGGCGGCCATGCGTAGGCCCACGTGGGCGAGCCCGGCCGTGCCGTGGCACAGGATCGGCTCGTCCAGCGGCGCCGCATGCTCCTGGCGGCGCAGGCCGGCCCGCAGCGCCGCCGCGCCACCCTCGGGCCGGCCGGCCAGGGCCAGCGCGCGGCCCACGCCCGCGTTCCCGTAGCACCAGCCCGGCCGCACGTCGACGAAGGGCACGGGCGGGTCGGACGTGGCGGCGACCGCCGCCGGCCACAGCGGTCCCCACGGGCCGTCGTGGGCCTGCGCCGCCAGCCATGCGCCAACGCGCGCGGTCGCCTCGGCCTGGCCCTCCACCTCGATCCCGGCGCGCGCGGCCAGCGCCCACAGCGCCAGCGGCCCGGCCACGCCGTGGGCGACGCCGCAGTTGACGTTGCCGTCGGGGAACTCGGGGCGCATGTCCTCGTGCAGCGCGTCGTGGGGCGTCCACCAGCCCGGGCGGCCGTCGGCGTCGGCGCTGAGGGCGACGAGCGTGGCCAGCACCTGCTCGAGCGCGGCGCGCGCGTCGGGGCGTCCGAGCAGGTAGGCCCCGACGCCGGTAAGGCCGGAGATGAGGTCCCACGCGTGCGCGGGCAGGCCGGCGGCTCCGGCCAGCCGCGCGCACGTGGCCTCCGCGCCCCTCACGATCACGGCGTCGACCCCGGCCAGCAGGCGCTCGTAGCGCGGGCGCCCCGCGGCCAGGGACGCGGCGGCGAAGCCCACGCCGGCGGCGCCCTGGAATAGGCCCAGCCCCGCCGCGCCCTGCTCGAGCACCTGGGCGGAAGCGGCGAGCTGGGCGTGGCCGGCCGCGTCCCAGCCCTGGCCCGGGAACGCCTGGTCGAGCTGCGCGCACAGGAGCGCGGCGCTGCCGCTGCGGTCGGCGATGCCGGGGCCGTCGGCGCCCTGCGCGCCGGCCAAGCGGCTCCCGAGCCGCTGCGCGGCGTCGGTCGCGCGCTGGGCGTCGGCACCCTCGAGGACCGGGCGCCAGCTCACGCGACCGGCGCCTTCGCGAGGCTGTCGCGCACGCGGTAGAGCAGCCCGAGCACCCGCCGCTCGGCCGCGCGGTCGGTGCCGAGCAGCCGGTTGCAGTGCATGTGCACGAGGCTGGCCGCGACCTCGGCCGGGGCCGGCCAGGCGACGGCGGAGAGGACCTCCGCGGCGGCCGCGGTCTCGGCGTCGCGGCGCGCGAGCACGTCGGCCGGGCCCTCCGGCGCGGGGCCGCCGACGAGCGTGCGCAGCGCGGTCTTGTGCTCGCGCCAGGCCTCGCCGGCGTCGGCGCGCGAGGGCACCCAGCGCCGGCACCACTCCAGGCGCGCGGCCGCGTCGAGCCCGAGGCCGGCGAGCAGGCGGTCGGCGGCGAGCACGGCGACGTGCTCGCGGGGCGCGGGCAGCGCGCCGGCCAGGTCGAGCGCGACCAGGTCGGCCGCGGCCCGGCTGTCGGCGCCGAAGACCGCCTCGGCGGCCGCGATCCCCACCTCGCCGCCGTAGCGCGCGACCTCGCGCACGTAGCTGTCGTAGGCGACCGAGGCGAGGTCGCCCGCGGCCACCAGCGCCGCCGCCCACGCCGACAGGCGCGGCTCGAGGTCGGCGGGGCCGCGAAAGCGCACGCGCAGATGCGGGTCGGGATCGGCGAAGCGGAGGAAGAACCAGTCCTTGGCCAGGCCGTCCTCCAGCGCCTGGCCCGCGAACGCGCGCACCGGGCCGGCGAGCAGCTCGTCGGTCACGCCCGCGGCGGCGTAGAGCTTGGCGTAGAGCCAGTCGGTGCCCGGCGGGCGCAGGCGCACGGCGCGCGCCGCCGGCGCGGCGCTGGCGGCCGGCCGCTCGGGCGGCGGCTCGGGCAGCGCGGCGCGGAGGGCGAGCGGCACGCTGAGCTCGCACAGGTACCTCCCGCCGGGCCCGGGCAGCCAGGCGTCGTCGACGCCGGGCAGCGCCTCCTGGAGCACGGGCTCGTAGCCGTCGGGCGCGGCCGCCAAGCGGCGCACCACCTCCACGTGGGTGGGCGCGTCGAGGTCGACGAGCAGGCGGTGGTCGCCCTGGCTGACGTAGGCGTGGCGCGGCACCGCCCAGCGCTCGCGCCAGGCCCGCAGGGCCTCGGCGAACGTGTCGGCCGCGCTCGCGTCCACCTCGCCGGGCCCGAACGGTCGCCACGTGGCCGGCTGCAGGACGATGCGCCCGACCGCAACGCGCGGCAGGCGCGGGAAGCCCTGCGCCGGCCCCCAGGCAAACGCGGTCAGCAGCGGCCGGCCGGCGTCGCGCAGGTAGGCCAGGAACGTCGCCGCGGCGGGCGCGAGGCTGGGGTTGAGCATGTGCCCGGCGGCGACGTCGACGTACGCGCCCGCGCGCGGCCAGCGCACGGAAAAGCGCTCGTGGCTGACCCCGACCACGAGCTCCTCCACCGGGATCACGCGCGCACGGTCGACACCCGGGGTGGCGTCGAGGGCGATCTCGTGGCCGCGCGTGGCCGGACGGATGGCCATGTTCCCGAGCCAGTCGCGGTCGGGCGCGTAGACGAGCTCGGCCGCCAGCGCGCCGGGCGTCTGGGCCTCCTGGCGCTCGGCCGCCGCCCGCAGCGCCTGCTCGCCCTTCGCGCCGAACAGGTAGGCGAAGCGGCCGAGGATGCGGCCGGCCGCGTAGGAGCCGATCCCGGACGAGACGACGAGCGTGAAAGCGCCGTCGTCCAACGCAGCGCGTGAGGGCGCGGCCACGGTGCAGGCCAGCTCGACGGTGGGGAAGGTCTCCTGCGCCGCGCCGCCCGTGCCCAGGTCCTCGAGCGCGGGGGCGTCGAGCTCGACGGCGGTCGCGCCCTCCTGCAGCGCCGTGGCGGCCAGCGTGAGCAGCCGGCGCGCTCGGCGTCCCTGCGCCTCCGGCGGGCGCCGGTCGGGCTCGAGGTCGAGCGGGCCGAGCCCGAGCTGGGGATCGAGCAGCTCGGGCAGCGGCACCTCGGCCTGCGGCCCGTAGCGCTCGAGGAAGCGGTCCCGGTAGGCGTTCAGCGAGCGCAGGCCCTCGGGCAGAGACGAGACCCGCAGCAGCAGCTCGGCCGCCCGCGCCGCCTCGCGGCCCACCGCGGCGGCGACGGAATCGCCCTGCAGCGGCCGGGCGAGGTCCACGTGCACGGTGGCGCGGTCATGGCCCTCGACCAGGTCGCGCGCGAGGCCGGCGACGGCGTCGGCGCCCGCGTCCGCGTCCAGGCCCTCCCAGCGCGCGCACGCGGCCACGGCGGTGGCCAGCCGCTCGCGCTCGGGAGCGGCGGCGGGGATCGTCGCCAGCCGCGCGAGCACGTGCTCGGCCGGCTCGCCGCGGGTCAGCGGTGGGGGCAGGTCGGTGAGCAGCAGCCCCTCGCGCACGAGCCCGTGCACCAGGCCCTCGGCTCGCTCCAGCGCGACGCCGTGCTCGCGCGCCAGCGTCGCCGCGACGTCGCCGAACGGCACCGGCTCCGCCCGCGCGAGGGCCAGGGCGCGCAGCACCGGCGCGCTGGCGCGGACCGACACCTGCACCGCCTCGCCCTCGCCCGCGAAGCGCTCGGGCAGGACGGCGCGGCCCGCCCGCACCGCGACCATCGGGTGCGCCCGCACCGCGAGTGCGCGGGCGACCTCGATGCGGCCCTCGAGCGCGTCCACGAAGGCCATGAGCAGGCCCATGTCGAGCCGCGCTCGGACCACGTCCTCGTCGGCCAGCGCGAGGTCGGTGCGCTCGCCCCAGCGCGCCAGCGAGACCCCGGCGTTCAGGCCGTAGGGCGTGGGCCGAGTCGACATGCGCAGCAGGTAGCGCAGCGTCGCCAGGCGGGCGCGAGTGCCCGTGTCGCCGGCGCCGGCCAGGTCGCGCGCCAGCGACGGCGAGGCCACGGCCAGCGCCCGCCGCACCCGCGGGTCGTCGATCGGCGGCGCGCCGTCGGCGAGCTCGCGCCACCGCTGCACCGGCAGCAGCGGCGTGCGCACCAGGACCCAGTCCAGAGGCTCGTACCAGGGCTCCGCGGCGGCCATCGCCGCGGGACTCTAGGACGGCGCCTCTCAGGGCAGCACGAGGTGGCTGTCGCCGAACTCGTGCCAGAGGTAGCCGGCCGCGAGGGCCTCGCGGTACGAGCGCCGCAGCAGAACGTCGCCCGCCGCGGCCCGCAGCAGCTCGAGGTGGGAGGCCTGGGGCTCGTGCCACCCGGTGACAAGGCCGTCCACCACGCGTAGCGGGCGCTCGGGCGAGATGGTCAGCCGCGTCCAGCCGGCCCCGGCACGCACGGTGCCGTCCGGGGCGGCGACGGTCTCCAGGGCACGCACCACCGTGGTGCCCACGGCGATCACCCGGCCACGCGCGGCGTTGACCACCCGCGCGGTCTCCTCGGGGACGCGGTAGCGCTCGGGGAAGGGCGGCTCGCTGCGCTCGGGCGAGGAGACGCCGGTGTGCAGCACGAGCGGCGCGACCGACACGCCGCCGGCGACCAGGCGGGTGATGAGCTCGGCGGTGAACGGCCGCCCGGCGCTCGGCATCTCGGCGCTGCCGTCGTGCAGCGCGTACACGGTCTGGTAATCGCGCAGGGGCCACGCCTCGGGCACGTAGCGGTAGCGGATCGGCCGGCCGTGCGCGTGCAGGTAGGCGACGACGTCGCGCCCGCCGAGGTCGAGCTCGGCGACCCAGAGCCGGCGGCCGGCCGCGTACTGGGCGAGGAGGGCGGCGCGACCGCCGGCCGGGAGGCGCAGGACGTCGCCGCCGCGGGCGCGCAGGTAGGGGTCGGGCCCGTCGCGCAGCTCGACCACCCAGTGCGGCGAGCCGTCGGGTGCGGGAGTCGAGAGGTGCAGCGCGAGGTCGCTGGCAGGCAGCGCCGCCGGCACCGTCGCCGACGTGTTGATCACGACCACGTCGCCGGGCGCGAGGAATCGCGGCAGGTCGCGGAAGGACGCGTGCGCGAGCGACCCGTCGCCGCGTCGGGCGACGAGCAGTCGCACCTCGTCGCGCGCGAGCCCGCGGGCCTCGGGCGGTGCGGTGGCCTCGAGCGCCGGCGGTAGGGCGAAGGCCGGCGCGCCCGCCATCACGCCGAGACGGGATCGAGCTCGCGGGCCCGGTAGCGCCCGCTGGGCAGGTCGCCCTCGATCAGGGCGAGCAGGCCGGGCACGCTCACTTCGGGCGGCGAGCGGTCGGAGATGTCCTCGCCCGGGAACGCGTCCTGGTGCATCTGCGTGCGCATGTCGCCGGGATCGACCGCATAGACGCGCCAGTCCGGGTGCTCGGCGGCGAGGATCCGCGTCCATTGCTCCAGCGCGGCCTTGGACGAGCCGTACCCGCCCCAGCCGGCGTAGGGCTCCTCGGCCGCGTCGGAGGTGACGTTGACGATGACCGCGCGCGGGGCGAGCTTGGGCCGCACCGCCTGCACGAGCGCGAGCGGCGCCACGGCGTTGATCTCGTAGACGCGGCGCAGCTCGTCGAGCGGGTAGTCGCGCAGCGCCGGCTGCGGGCTCGGGCCGAGCAGGCTGGCGTTGTTGACGAGCACGTCGACGCGGTCGCCCGCGGCGACGGAGAGCGCGCTGCGGTGCCAGGGGTCGGCGACGTCGCCCTCGAGCGCGACGACGCCCTCCACACCGGCCCAGGCGCGCTCGAGCGCCGCGCCGCCGCGGGCGTCCACGACGAGGCCGAAGCCGCGATCGTGCAGGGCGCGGGAGAGGGCGAGGCCCAGCCCCCGTGATGCTCCAGTGACGATGGCGTTCGGCATGCCCGGCACGCTAGGCGCGGGCGGGTCCAAGCGGTAGGGGTAATTGGTCCTAGGACCGCCGTCCGACCCGGGTGGCGTACAGCGCCGCCTGCGTGCGGTCGGCCACGCCGAGCTTGGCCAGCACGTGGCCCACGTGCGTCTTGACCGTCTTCTCGGCGATGCCGAGCTCGAGCGCGATGCGCTTGTTCGCGTAGCCGCGCGCGATGAGCTCGAGGACCTCCTGCTCGCGCGCGGTCAGCGGCTGCTCGTCGCGGTGCTCGTCGGCGTCGGCGAGGGCGTCGACCAGCCGCGCCGCGACCACGGGATCGATCAGCGCCTCGCCGGCATCGGCGGCGCGCACCGCGCGGGCCAGCTCGGCCGGCTCCACGTTCTTGAGCAGGTAGCCGGCGGCCCCGGCGCGGATGGCGGGCAGGAGGCGGT
Organism: Solirubrobacteraceae bacterium; assembly: GCA_036270095.1. Taxonomy (GTDB): domain Bacteria; phylum Actinomycetota; class Thermoleophilia; order Solirubrobacterales; family Solirubrobacteraceae; genus DATBDE01. The sequence goes on from DATBDE010000050.1 coordinate 14,766, forward strand.
CGTCGTCGAGGAAGCTCGTGAGCACGATGACCCGGGCCCGCGGCACCCGCGCGCGCAGCTCGCGCATGGCCTGCACGCCGTCCAGCCGCGGCATGACCAGGTCCATGACCACGACGTCGGGGCGCTCGCGCTCGGCGGCGGCCACCGCCTCGCGCCCGTCGGCCGCCTCGCCCACGACCTCGATGCCGTCCTGCAGCGACAGGAACGTGCGCAGCCCCTCGCGCACGACGGCGTGGTCGTCGACGACGAGGACGCGGATGGCGTCGTCATCAGCCACGCGTCGCCTCCAGCCGCACGGTCGTCCCGGCGCCGGGCTCCGACCGCAGCGTCAGCCGCCCGCCCAGCCGCTGCGCCCGCTCCTCCATCGAGGTCAGGCCCAGCCGCCGCGAGCGCACCGCCGCGGCGTCGGGGTCGAACCCGACGCCGTCGTCACGGACCTCGAGCACGAGTCGGCCGTCCTCGGCGCCGAGGCGCACCGACACGTGCTCGGCCTCGGCGTGGCGCAGCGCGTTGGCGAGCGCCTCCTGGGCGATGCGCAGGATCTCGCGCGCCCGCGCCGGCTCGACGTCGAGGTCGTCCTCGAGGTCGAGCTCGATCGCCTGCGGCAGCAACGGGCGCACGACCTCGACGTGCTTGCGCAGCGCCCCGCACAGGCCGTCGCGGGCCAAATCGGGAGGGCGCAGCTCGAAGATCAGCGAGCGCAGCTCGTCCAGGGCCGAGCGCGCCGACTCCTGCACCTTGGCCAGCTGCGCGCGCGCTGCGGCGGCGTCGGCGTCGCGGTCGAGCAGCGTGCCCGCGGCCTCGGCCGTGAGCACGAGGCTGAACAGCTTCTGGCTGACCGCGTCGTGGAGCTCGAGCGCGAGCCGGTTGCGCTCGGCCAGAATCGACAGCTCGCGGCTGCGCTCGTACAGCCGCGCGTTGGTGATGGCGATGGCTGCGTGCGCGGCGAGCAGCTCGATGACCTCCTGGTCGGTCGCGCTGAAATCGTCGGCGCCCTCCTTCTCGGTCAGGTAGAAGGCCCCGATCACGCCCTCGGGGGCGACGATCGGCACGCCGAGAAACGAGCGCATGTCGGGGTGCGCGCGCGGCCACCAGCCGCGGAAGCGCGGGTGCCCGTGGATGTCGCTGGTGCGGAACGGCTCGGGCGCCTCGAGCATGAGGCCGAGCAGGCCGTGCCGGCGCGGCAGCGGCCCCATGGCCGCGACGAGCTCGTCGCTCATGCCCGCGGTCAGGAACTGGCTGAAGCCCTCCTCGCCGTCGGGCAGGCCGAGCGCGGCGTAGCGCGCGGACGCGAGCTCGCGCGCGCTCTCGACGAGCCGCTGCAGCACCTCCTCGACCGCCCGCTCGGAGGTGACGGCCAGCACCGCGTCGCTGACGGCCTTGAGGGCGGACGGGGAAGGGGTCAAGTCTTTCATTGCCACATCGCTACGCGATGATGGCAACGTAAAGACGTTGACCCGGCTACGCGGCCAGCCTGCGCACGCTGGCCCCGGCCTCCTCGGCGCGCGCGAGCGCGAGCGCGAGGAAGGCCTTGACCGCCGGCGGCTGGCGGCGGCTGGCGCGCCACACCAGGGACACGGGCCAGGTGATCGGCTCGGGGCGGAACGGGCGCAACACGATCGGCGGCCCGTCGAGCTCGGCCACCGACCGCGGCAGCACGGCCACGCCGAGGCCCTGCGACGCGAGCGCGCGCACCGCGCTCATCTCGGTGCAGATGAAGCCGATCCGCGGCTCGAGCCCGTGGCGGCCCAGCGTGGCCTCCAGGCGACGACGTAGGGCCGAGTTGTCCCGGTGCGTGATCAGGTCCTCGGAGGCGAGCTGCTCGAACGTGATCTGCGGATTGCGCGCCATCGGGTGGTCGACCGAGGCCACGAACACGAACTCGTCCTCCCAGAGGAGGGTCGCCGCGAAGTCCTCGCCGATGGCGTCGGGGTCGACCGAGGCAAAGGCGCAGTCGAGCTCGTCGTCGCGCACCATCGCGAGCATCTCCTCGGACGTGTCCTCGATCATGTGCACGGCGACGCCGGGGTGCTGGGCGCGGAAGTCGGCGAGCGCGCGGAAGAGGTCGTACGGCCCCACCGGCCACGTGCCGCCGATGCGCAGGGTGCCGCGGAGGAGCCCGGTCAGCTCCTCGAGCTGGTTGTGGAAGTCGTCCATCTCGGCGAGGACGCGGCGCGCGTGGGCGAGCACGAGCTGGCCCTCCGCGGTGACCTCGACCGAGCGGCTGGTGCGGCGGAAGACCTCGATGCCGAGCTCGGTCTCGAGCTTCCGGATCTGCTGCGAGATGGCGGACTGGGCCAGGTGCAGCTCCTCCGCGGCCCGGGTGAAGGAGCGGTGGCGCTCCACCGCGACGATCGTGCGCAGGTGCCGGAGTTCCATGCGTCCATGGTCCCGGACACGACCAAGAAGTCAAAGATCATTTCGCGACCGGACCAATCACCTGCGCTGATGGATCGCGGCGATCGGTCCGGCCGGAGAACAGCAGCCCGAGCAGGGCGCCGCCGAGCAGGCCGCCGACATGGCCGGCCACGGAGATGCCGGGCGTGGAGATGCTGAAGATGAGGTTGGTGATCGCCCACGCCGCCACGAGGAAGAAGTAGATCCACCGGTGCTGGCGCCAGGCGACGACGAGGCCGGCACCGGCCAGGCCGAACACCGCGCCGGACGCCCCCACGGTGAGCGAGTCGGGCGAGAACAGGAGTACGAACAGCCCGCCGACGATCAGCGAGCCCAGGTAGATGATCACGAAGCGGGCCGCGCCGAGCGCGTTGCCCAGCAGCAGCCCGAGCAGGAACAGGGCGACCATGTTCGAGAAGAAGTGCTCCCAGCTGACGTGCAGGAAGCCGCTGGTCAGCACCCGCCACCACTCCCCCTGGTCCTCGACCGCGGGGCCGAACAGACCGCCGTCACGGACCTCGAAGCTCGACGTGGTGTTGGACAGCGATCCGGCGCTGACCGCGGCGATGAGGAAGGCCACGAGGTTGACCACGACGATCACGCCGATCGCGTACAGCGTCGACTCGAGGTTGCGCTGCTTCACCGACCGATCTTCCCACGAGGGCGTCGGGTGCCAGGGATCCCAGAGGCCTACCCTGCAGGTATGGAGGCGCATACCGCGGCCGGCATCAGCCTGTCCGGCCTGTCCAAGACGTTCCGCGGGCCCAACGGGCCCGTCCACGCAGTCCGCGACGTCGACGTGGAGATCGAGCACGGCGAGACGGTGGCGCTGCTCGGCCCCAACGGCGCCGGCAAGTCGACGACGATCGACATGATGCTCGGGCTGCTCCCGCCTGACGCGGGCACGGTCTCGCTGTTCCGCTGCGACCCGCACGAGGCGATCGCGGCGGGCTCGGTCGGGGCAATGCTCCAGACCGGCGAGCTCATCCGCGACCTCAGCGTGCGCGAGCTCATCGCCATGATCTCCTCGCTGTACCCGGCGCCCTTCACGGTCGACCACGTGCTGGAGATCACCGGCCTCGGCGACGTCGCCGACCAGCGCACGCAGAAGCTCTCCGGCGGCCAGACCCAGCGCGTGCGCTTTGCCATCGCGCTCGCCCCCAACCCGCAGCTGCTCGTGCTCGACGAGCCGACGGTGGCGATGGACGTCGAGGGGCGACAGGCGTTCTGGTCCTCGATGCGCGGGCTCACCGATGGAGGCACGACGATCGTCTTCGCGACCCACTACATGGAGGAAGCCGACGCCAACGCCGACCGCGCGATCCTCATGGCCCACGGCCGCATCGTGGCCGACGGCCCGACGACGGAGATCAAGGGCATGGTCGGCTCGCGCACGATCCGGGCCACGCTGCCCGGCGCCTCCGTCGACGAGCTGCGCACGCTGCCCGGCGTCGCGTCGGCCGACCGCCACGGCGAGGCCGTGATCCTCAACTGCGACGACTCGGATGCCGCCATCCGCGCCCTGCTGCAGCGCTACCCCGCGGCGCGCGACATCGAGATCTCCGGCGCCGGCCTCGAACAGGCGTTCCTGCAGCTGACCAGCGAGCCCGAGGAGGTGGCGGCATGAGCGGCGCAGGCCTCACCTACACGCGCTTCGAGCTGCGCCGAACGGTCCGCAACCGACGCTTCTTCATCCTCTCGCTGGCGTTCCCGGTCGTCCTCTACTTCCTCATCGCCGGCCCCAATCACGACGTCAACGACTTCGCCAACACGGGGATCTCGGCGCCGCTCTACTACATGGTCGGCCTGATCTCGTTCGGGACGATGAGCGCGATCCTCTCCAGCGGCGCGCGCATCGCCACCGAGCGCGGCGCGGGCTGGAACCGCCAGCTGCGCATCACCCCGCTGACGCCGCGCGCGTACTTCCGGGCCAAGATCGTGACCGCCTACCTCATGGCCGGGCTGACGATTCTCGTGCTCTACATCTGCGGCGCGACGCTCGGTGTCTCCCTGCCGCTCGCGCGCTGGCTGGCGATGACCGCGCTGATCCTCATCGCGCTGATCCCGTTCGCGGCGCTCGGCATCGCCATGGGCCACCTCCTCACCACGGACTCGGTCGGCCCCGCGCTGGGCGGAAGCGTCGGCCTGCTCGCGTTTCTCGGCGGGACCTGGTTCCCCATCACCGGCGGAGTCCTGCACGGCATCGCGCAGGCGCTGCCGTCCTACTGGCTCGTGCAGGCCAGCCACGTCGCTCTCGGCGGGACCGTGTGGGGTGTGACCGGCTGGCTGGTCGTGGCCGCCTGGACCATCGTCCTGAGCGCGTTCGCGATCTGGGCCTACCAGCGGGACACGAAGCGGGTTTAGCCTGCACCCGTGATCGAGTTCGACGACGCCGAGTCGCGCCGCGTCGAGGCGGCCTACCGCACGGCCGACGTCGTCGAGCAACGGCGGCTGATGCTCGAGGCGCTGCGGCTCGCGCCCGGCGAGAGCGTGCTCGACGTCGGCTCGGGGCCGGGACTGCTCGCCGCGGAGATGGCCGCGGCGCTCGGGCCCATGGGCGCGGTGCACGGGCTCGAGCCGAGCGAGAGCATGCGCGCGCTGGCCCGGGCCCGCGCGCTGGCCGACGACGCCGCGCCGATGGCCTTCGTGTCCGGCGATGCCGCCGCGCTGCCGTTCGAGGACGCGTCGTTCGACGTCGTCGTCTCCACCCAGGTCTACGAGTACGTGGCCGACCTGCCGCCGGCGCTGGCCGAGGCCCACCGGGTCCTGCGCCCGAAGGGCTGCCTGGCCGTGCTCGACACCGACTGGGCCTCGATCGTGTGGCGCTCCAGCGACGACGCCCGCATGCGCCGCTTGCTCGCGGCCTGGGACGAGCACCTGGCCCACCCGCACCTGCCCCAGTCCCTGACCCCGCTGCTGCGCGACGCCGGCTTCCGGGTCACGGAGCGCACGACGATCCCGCTGCTCAACGCCGGCTGGGACCCCGACACCTACAGCCGCCACCTCATCGGGTTCATCAGCGCCTTCGTGCCCGGCCGCCAGGGCATCACCGAGGACGAGGTGGCGGCGTGGGCGCACGACCTCGTCGACCAGGGCCCCGACTACTTCTTCAGCCTCAACCGGTACCTGTTCATCGCGGAGCGCTGACGTGGCCCGCATCCTGTTCGTCGCGCCGCGGCCGTCGAGCTTCATCGCGCTGGACCGTGCGCTGCTGGCCGAGCGCCACGAGGTCGTCGACCTCTACGGCGACCGCCCACAGCGCAACCCGCGCGCGCTCGGCCGCGCCGTGCGCCGCGCCGACGTCGTCTTCGGCTGGTGGGCGCACCTGCACACGCTCGAGCCGTTCACGCTCGCGCGCCGCCTGGGTACGCCGACCGCGCTCATCGTGGGCGGCTTCGACGTGGCCAACCTGCCCGCGATCGGCTACGGCAGCCAGCGCGGCGGCTGGCGCACGATCGTGAGCCGCTGGGTGATGCGCCGCGCCGACGTGCTCGCCACCAACGCGCACTACTCGGCGCGCGAGGTCGAGCGCAACGTCGGCATCCCCGCGGACCGCGTGACCGTCATCCACCACGGCGTGCCCGACCCCTTCGGTTCGGACCCGGTGCCCGACCCCGATCGCCTGGCCCTGACCGTCGGCAACGTGGACACCGTGAACCTCGAACGCAAGGGCCTGCGGCCGTTCGTGGCCGCGGCTGCGCTCCTGCCCGACGTCCGCTTCGAGGTGGTGGGGCGCCAGCTCGACGGCGCCGCCGACGCGCTTCGCGCGCTGGCCGGCCCGAACGTCGCGCTGACCGGGTTCCTCGCGCAGGACGCCCTCGAGGCGCGCCTGCGCCGCGCCGCGGTCTACGTGCAGGCCTCGCAGCACGAGGGCTTCGGCGTGTCGGTGGCCGAGGCGATGCTGGCGGGCGCGATCCCGGTGGTCACGCCGGCGGGCGCGCTGCCCGAGCTCGTGGGCGACACCGGCGTGGTCGTGGCCAGCGCGGCGCCCGAGCCGCTCGCGGCCGGGATCGCCGACGCGCTCGCGGCCGGCCCCGAGCGCCGGCGCGCCGCCCGCGAGCGCGTGCTGCGCGAGTTCAGCGTCGACGCCCGGCGCCGCGGCCTGCTCGACCTGGTCGACCGCTGCGTTTTCGTTAGCGCGCGTCGTGGAAGATCACGCCGAGCGCGGTGCGCTCGCCGCGGGTGATGGTCGCGACGCCGTGGCGCATGCCGACGCGGTGGTAGCCGTTGGCGCCCCGGTTCGGGCGCGCCGCGGTGGGGAAGATCACGAACGCCCCCTGGGGCGGGTCGAGGACGTGGGCGCGGCTCTGGGCCCGCGGGCGCTGCTCGAGCAGGACGAACTGGCCGCCCGTGAAATCGTGCCCGGGGCGCACGAGCACCGCCACGGTCTGGAACGGGAAGTAGACCTCGCCGTACAGGTCCTGATGGAGCGCGTTCCAGTCGCCCGCGCGGTAGCGGAGGATCAACGGCGTGGCGCGCCGTTGCCCCGCCCCGTGGCAGCGCTCGAGCAGCTGCTCGAGCTCGGCGGGGAAGGTCGGGTTGTCGCCGCGCAGCAGGCGGCTCCAGTCGTTGGCGATCGGTGCGAGGTGGCGGTAGAAGGCCGTGCGCAGCGCCGGGATGGGCGGGGGTAGCGGGTGATCGAAGTAGCGGTAGCGGCCGAGACCGAAGCGGTGGCGGGCCATGTCGACGGTCGAGCGGAACCGGCCCGTCTCGAACAGGTCGGACAGCGCGCCGCACTCGTCGGCGTCGAGCAGCGGCGCCGTGACGGCGTGGCCCTGCTCATCGAGCTGGGCGCGCAACGCGTCCCAGTCGAGGGCGTCGACGCGTTCGCGGATGGTGGTGGGGGCGGTGACGGTCATGCCTGGTTCAACGCGCGCGAGCGCCGGAGCGTGAGAGGGCCCGTCCTAGGATCAAGGGCATGACCGAGAACTCCTTCGACGCTCGCGCCACGCTCGGCGTCGGCGGGCGCGAGTACGTGATCTATCGACTCGGCGCCCTGCAGTCCCGCTTCGATGTCGCGCGGCTGCCCTTCTCGCTCAAGGTCCTGCTCGAGAACCTGCTGCGCACCGAGGACGGCGTCGGCGTGCGCGCGCAGGACATCGAGGCGCTCGCCACCTGGGTGGCCACCGACGAGCCCTCCGACGAGATCGGGTTCACGCCCGCGCGCGTGCTCATGCAGGACTTCACCGGCGTGCCCGCCGTCGTCGACCTCGCCGCGATGCGCGACGCCATGGCCGCCCTCGGCGGCGACCCCGAGAAGATCAACCCGCTCGTCCCCGCCGAGCTCGTGATCGACCACTCGGTGCAGGTCGACGTGTTCGGCTCGCACGCCGCGTTCGAGCGCAATGCCGAGCTCGAGTTCGAGCGCAACCGCGAGCGCTACGCCTTCCTGCGCTGGGGCCAGGGCGCGTTTGACGGCTTCAAGGTCGTTCCGCCCGACACGGGGATCGTGCACCAAGTCAACCTCGAGTACCTGGCCCGCGTGGTCTTCGTCGACGACGACGACGTCGCCTACCCGGACACGCTCGTCGGCACCGACTCGCACACGACGATGGTCAACGGCCTCGGCGTGCTGGGCTGGGGCGTGGGCGGCATCGAGGCGGAGGCGGCGATGCTGGGCCAGCCCCTGTCCATGCTCATCCCGCACGTGCTCGGCTTCCGGCTCTCGGGCGCGCTGCCCGAAGGCGCCACCGCCACCGACCTCGTGCTCACCGTGACCGAGCGCCTGCGCGAGCACGGCGTCGTCGGGAAGTTCGTCGAGTTCTACGGCCCCGGCGTCGGCAACGTGCCGCTGGCCGACCGGGCGACGATCGGGAACATGTCGCCCGAGTACGGCTCGACCTGCGCGATCTTCCCGATCGACGAGGAGACGCTGCGCTACATGACCTTCTCGGGCCGGCCGGCCGAGCAGGTCGAGCTCGTCGAGGCCTACGCGCGCGAGCAGGGCCTGTGGCACGACCCCGATGAGGAGCCCACCTACACGGACACGATCGAGCTCGACCTCGGCGAGGTCGAGCCGTCGCTGGCCGGCCCGCGGCGCCCGCAGGACCGCGTGGCCCTTTCGGAGGCGCGCGAGCGCTTCCGCGAGGCGGTGACCGAGCACGCCGACCTCGACTTCGAGGACGAGGCGGTGGCCGAGACGTTCCCGGCCTCGGACCCGATCTCCTTCGAGGAGCCCGCCAACGGCGAGGGCCCGCGGACGCCGTTCCCGGAGCCGCCCGCCGACCGGCCGCCCGCGGCCACCGCGCTCAAGGACGCGGAGACGGACACCTCGGTGCAGGTCGAGGTCGACGGGGAGACCTTCAACCTCGACCACGGCGACGTCGTCATCGCCGCCATCACCAGCTGCACGAACACGTCCAACCCCGACGTGATGATCGGCGCCGGCCTCTTGGCCCGCAACGCCGTCGACCGCGGGCTCGAGGTCAAGCCGTGGGTGAAGACCTCGCTCGCGCCCGGCTCCAAGGTGGTCATGGAGTACTACGAGAAGGCCGGCCTCGTGCCCGCGCTGGAGGCGCTGCGCTTCCACCTCGTCGGCTACGGCTGCACGACCTGCATCGGCAACTCCGGGCCGCTGGCGGAGGAGATCTCGCAGGCGGTCGAGGAGGGCGAGCTCGCCGTGGTCTCGGTGCTCTCCGGCAACCGGAACTTCGAGGGCCGCATCAACCCCGACGTGAAGATGAACTACCTGGCCTCGCCGCCGCTGGTGGTGGCCTACGCGCTGGCCGGGACGATGAACGTCGACCTGGTCAACGACCCGCTGGGCCAGGACCAGGACGGCGAGCCCGTCTACCTGCGCGACATCTGGCCCTCCTCGGAGGAGGTCGCGCGCGTGGTCGAGGCGTCGCTGCACACGGACATGTTCCGGTCCTCCTACGGCGAGGTCTTCGACGGCGACGAGCGCTGGGCCTCGCTCGACGTGCCCGAGGGCGACCGCTTCGCCTGGGACCCCGACTCCACCTACGTGCGCGAGCCGCCGTACTTCGCCGACCTCCCACGGGAGCCCGAGCCGATCGAGGACATCCGCGGCGCGCGCGTGCTGGCCAAGCTCGGCGACAGCGTCACCACCGACCACATCTCGCCCGCGGGCGCGATCAAGAAGGCCTCGCCCGCCGGCGCGTACCTGATCGAGCACGGGATCGAGCGGCGCGGCTTCAACTCCTACGGCTCGCGCCGCGGCAACCACGAGGTGATGATGCGCGGCACGTTCGCGAACATCCGCCTGCGCAACCAGTTGGCGCCCGGGACCGAGGGCGGCGTGACCCGCCACCTGCCCGACGGGCAGGAGACCACGATCTACGAGGCGGCCATCCACTACGCCGACGAGCGCGTGCCGCTGGTCGTGCTGGCGGGCAAGGAGTACGGGTCGGGCTCGTCGCGCGACTGGGCGGCCAAGGGCACGAAGCTGCTCGGCGTGCGCGCGGTGATCGCGGAGTCGTTCGAGCGCATCCACCGCTCCAACCTCGTCGGCATGGGCGTGCTGCCGCTGCAGCTGCAGGATGGCGACACCATCGAGTCGCTCGGCCTCACCGGCGAGGAGCAGTTCTCGATCGAGGGCCTGGCCGGGGACGAGGTGGCGCGCGAGCTCACCGTCGAGGCCGACGACAAGCGCTTCACCGTGCGCGTCCGCATCGACACGCCCAAGGAGCAGCACTACTACCGGCACGGGGGGATCCTGCCCTTCGTGCTGCGCTCGCTGCTCGACGACTAGCGTGCGCCACACTGCACGGGTGGACTCGCTCCGCGGACAGCTCCTCATCGCGGGCCCGACCCTGGGCGACCCGAACTTCGCCCGCAGCGTCGTGCTGGTCCTCGAGCACTCCGACGAGGGCGCGATGGGGCTCGTGCTCAACCGGCCGGTGGAGGCCACGGTGGACGAGGCCGCACCCGAGCTGGCCGACGTGGTCGACGGTGCCGAGCTGCTGTTCCAGGGCGGCCCGGTGCAGCCGTCGGGCGTCATCGTGCTGGCCGAGTTCGCCGACCCCGAGGACGCCGCCATGATCGTCGTCGACGGCGTGGGCCCGCTGGCGGCGTCGGCCGACCTCGATGCCGTCCAGGTCGTCGAGGGACGGGCGCGCGCGTTCGCGGGCCACGCGGGCTGGGGACCCGGGCAGCTCGAGTCCGAGCTCGAACGCGACGACTGGATCACCGAGCCCGCGCGGGGCGCGGACGCGTTCGCGGACGACGCCGAGCGCCTGTGGGCCGCGGTCCTGGAGCGCAAGGGCGGCACGTACGCCCTTGTCGCCCGGATGCCCGAGGATCCCCGGGTCAATTAGGGTCCGCCGTCGATGCCGCTGCCCGACGTCCTGCGCGCCCTGCTGACGGCTCCCGGCCCGTCCGGCTACGAGAGCGTGCCGGCGCAGGTCTGGCGCGAGGCCGCGGACGGGTTCGCGGAGGTCAGCGGCGACGTCGTGGGCTCGTCGGTGGCCCGCGTCAAGGGCACCGGCGACGGGCCGCTGCTCACCGTCGTCGGCCACATCGACGAGATCGGCCTGGCGATCGTGCACATCGACGACGACGGGTTCCTGTGGTTCACGAACATCGGCGGCTGGGACCCGCAGATCCTCGTGGGCCAGCGCGTGGAGCTCGTCACGCGCGAGGGCCGGGTGCCCGGCGTCGTGGGCAAGAAGCCCATCCACCTGCTCAAGGAGGACGACCGCAAGAAGGTCCCGAAGCTCGAGGACCTGCACATCGACATCGGGGCCAAGGACGCCGACGACGCGCGTGCCCAGGTGCGGCTCGGCGACGTCGCGGTCATCGCCGGCGAGCCGGTCGAACTGCTCAACGGACGGGTGATCTCGCGCTCGATGGACAACCGGCTCGGCGCCTTCGTCGCGCTGGAGGCGGCGCGGCTGGTCTCCGAGGAGGGCGGCGCGCCGGGCGATGTGGCCGCGGTGGCCGTGGCCCAGGAGGAGATCACCTTCGCGGGCGCGCGCACGAGCACGTTCGCGCTCGACCCGGGCGTGGCCATCGTCGTCGACGTGACCTTCTCCACCGACCCGCCCGGCCACAACCTCAAGGAGCTGGGCAAGCACCCGACCGGCTCGGGCCCGGTGATCATGCGCGGCTCCACGCTGCACCCGCAGGTCTTCGAGCTGCTGTACGAGACCGCCGAGGCCCACGACATTCCCTTCACGGTCGACGTCAGCGGCCGCGACACCGGCACTGATGCCGACGCCGTCCATCTCTCGCGGGCCGGCGTGCCCACCGGAGTGGTCGCGATCCCGCTGCGCTACATGCACTCGCCGGTCGAGCTCGTCGAGCTCGCCGACGTGCGCAACGCGGCGCGGCTCATCGCGGCCTTCGCCCAGCGGCTGGGCCCCGGCACCTCGTTCGAGCGCTGAGCTCGATGCTGCTGCTCTTCGACGTCGACGGCACGCTGCTCCTCAAGGCCGCGAAGGCGCACAAGGAGGCCTTCAACGTCGCGCTGAAGGACGTCTTCGGCATCGACGACCCGAGCGCGTTCCGCGTCGCCACGCCGGGCAAGACAGACCTGCAGATCGCGCGCGAGGTGCTCCTGCAGGCCGGCTTCAACGCCCGCGTGATCGACGAGCGCATGGACGACCTGGGCGAGGCCTGGTGCCGCGCCCACGCCGAGCGCCAGCCCGACATCGCCGACCGCGTGGCGCCCGGCATGACCGAGCTGCTGGGGTGGCTGGCGGAGCGCGAGGGCGTGCAGCTCTCGCTGCTGACCGGCAACCTCGAGCCGATCGCGCGGCTCAAGCTGCACCGGGCGGGCCTCGGCGACTACTTCGCGCGCGGCCAGGGCGCCTTCGGCTCCGACAGCGAGGACCGCACCGAGCTGCCGGCGGTCGCCCGGCGTCGGGCCGGGAAGGGCGAGCCCTACCCGCGCAACCACACCGCGGTGATCGGCGACACCCCGTTGGACATCGCCTGCGCGCGGGCCGACGGTGTGCGCGCGGTGGCCGTCGCGACCGGCCCGTACAGCGTCGACGATCTCCGCGCGGCCGACGATGTGGCCGTCGACGCCACGGATCTCCGCGGCGTCCTGCAGCGGCTCCTGTAGTCGTTAGGCCATGGATTACGAGACGCTTCGCTACGAGCAGGACGGGCACGTCGTGACCCTCACCTACGACCGGCCCGAGCAGCACAACGCGGTCAACCGGACGATGAACCGCGAGCTCCACCACGCGTGGCAGCGGTTCCGTGACGACGACAGCGCGTTCGTGCTGGTGCTCACCGGCGCCGGCGAGACGACGTTCTGCGCGGGGTGGGACCTGCAGGACGCGGCCGACCTCGACGAGCTCGGCGACTGGGACGCGTTCCGGGTGAGCGTCATGAACTCGCCGGGCGAGTGCGGCTACACGCGGCGGGCCGACGTCTTCAAGCCGGTGATCGCGGCGGTGAACGGATACGCGTTCGCGGCCGGGCTGGAGACGGCGTTGCTGGCCGACATCCGGATCGCGGCGGAGAACGCGGAGTTCGGCGCGCTGGAGCGGCGGTGGAACATCGTCGGCGGCGACGGGATGACGGTGCGGCTGCCGCTCGTGGTCGGCTTCGCCCGGGCGATGGAGCTCGTGATCACCGGCCGCCGGATCGGCGTCGAGGAGGCCGAGCGCATCGGGCTCGTCAACGAGGTCGTGCCCCGCGGCCAGGCACTGGCACGCGCGCAGGAGCTGGCCGCATCGATCGCCGCGCTGCCCCAGGGCGCGATCCGGAGCGACAAGGAGAGCATCATGCGCGGCGTCGGCCGGACGCTCGAGGAGCGGCTGCGCATCGAGGCCGAGATGACGATGTCGATGTTCATGCGCCGCGACCGGCACACGCTCGGCGCGAGCGCGTTCAAGGCCGGGAACCTCGAGCCGGAGTGGCCGCACCACGGGCTGTGAACCCTCAACGGGGTCTGACCCCGCTGGGGGTCAGCCGCGGACGAGCTTCTTGTACGTGATGCGGTGCGGGCGGTCGGCGTCCTCGCCGAGCTGCTCGCGTCGCCAGCTCTCGTAGGCCTCGAAGTTGCCCTCGAACCACGTGACCTGCGAGTCGCCCTCGAACGCGAGCACATGCGTCGCGATCCGGTCCAGGAACCAGCGGTCGTGGGACACGACGACGGCGCAGCCGGCGAAGCTCAGCAGTGCCTCCTCGAGCGCGCGCAGGGTGTCGACGTCGAGGTCGTTGGTGGGCTCGTCGAGCAGCAGCAGGTTGCCGCCGCGGCGCAGCAGCTTGGCCAGGTGCACGCGGTTGCGCTCGCCGCCCGACAGCGCGCCGACCTTCTTCTGCTGGTCGGGCCCGCGGAAATTGAACCCGGCGACGTAGGCCCGCGAGGCCACCTTGCGGTCGCCCACGAGGATCTGGTCGTCGCCGCCGGAAATCTCCTCCCAGATCGACTTCTCCGCGTCGAGCGCGTCGCGGGACTGGTCCACGTAGGCGAGCTCGACGGTGTCGCCCAGGCGGAGCTCGCCGGCGTCCGGCTCCTCCTCGCTGGTGATCATCCGCAGCAGCGTCGTCTTGCCGGCGCCGTTGGCGCCGATGATGCCGACGATCCCCGCCGGCGGCAGGGCGAACTCCAGCCCGTCGATGAGCAGGCGGTCGCCATAGCCCTTGCGCAGCCCCCTCGCCTCGACGACCACGCCGCCCAGCCGCGGGCCGGCCGGGATGTGGATCTGCACGTTCTCGAGTGAGACGTTGCGGTCCTCGGCCAGCAGCGCCTCGTAGCGGTTCAGGCGCGCCTTGGGCTTGCCGCGGCGGGCACTGGGGGACAGTCGCGCCCACTCGAGCTCGCGGGCGAGCGTGCGCCGGCGGGCCGACTCGGCCTTCTCCTCGTGCGCCAGGCGCTCCTGCTTCTGCTCCAGCCAGGACGAGTAGTTGCCCTTGAAGGGGATGCCGCGGCCGCGGTCGAGCTCGAGGATCCAGCCGGCGACGTTGTCGAGGAAGTACCGGTCGTGGGTCACCGCGACGACGGTGCCGGCGTAGTCGGCCAGGTGGCGCTCGAGCCAGGCCACGGTCTCGGCGTCGAGGTGGTTGGTGGGCTCGTCGAGCAGCAGCAGGTCGGGCTGGCGCAGCAGCAGGCGGCACAGGGCCACGCGGCGGCGCTCGCCGCCGCTCAGCGTCGTGACGTCGGCGTCGGCGGGCGGCAGCCGCAGCGCGTCCATGGCGATCTCGAGCGTGGTGTCGAGGTTCCACGCGTCGACGGCGTCGATCTGCTCCTGCAGGCGCGCGAACTCGTCCGCGGTGTCGTCGGCGTAGTTGGCCGCGAGCTCGTTGAAGCGGTCCAGCAGCGCGCGCTGCTCGGCCACGCCGTCCTCGACGTTGCCGCGCACGTCCTTGGCCTCGTCGAGCTGCGGCTCCTGCTCGAGCAGGCCGACGGTGGCGTCGGGGGCGAGCATGGCGTCGCCGCGGAACTCGGTCTCGACGCCGGCCATGATCTTCAGCAGGGTCGACTTGCCGGCGCCGTTCAGGCCGAGCACGCCGATCTTGGCGCCGGGCAGGAAGGACAGCGAGATGTCCTCGAGCACGGTCTTGCTCGGGTACGCCTTGGTCAGGCGGTGCATGGTGTAGACGTACTGCTGGGCCATCGCGGGCAGGATAGGAAGGCCAGCCGCGGGCGAGGATGAGGTGGAACAGGTCGCCTTCCGGGAACGGGGGCTGCCGCGGGGTCGCGTCGGTGGGCGGATGCAGGTGGGAGGCCTCGTCGAAGGCGACCGGCAGCCAGGTCGCGGCGAACCCGAGCGGCCTGAACGGGGCGAGCAGGTCGGCCCTCGCGACGCCCGCGCGCACGAGATGGTGGACGTGGACCTCGACCACGATGCGCAGCCGGGCGGGCATCCAGGCGGCGTCCCGCACCATCCCGCGCAGGACGTCGGCCTCACCGCCCTCGACGTCGATCTTGATGAGCGCGACGCGGGCCCCCTCCTCCGGCGTGAGCAGGTGCGGCAGCGGCGCGGTGGGAACCTCGCCGTCGGGCGCGAGCCGGCGCCGCTGCACGGTCGAGCTCTCGGCGTCGTTCTCGCCGCGGAAGAACGGGACCGAGCCCTCCTCCGCGCCGACGGCCGAGGCGACCGTGCGCACGTTGGCGGCGCGGTTGCGGGCGAGGTTGCGCTCCAATGCGGCGCGCGTGGAGGCGGCCGGCTCGATGGCGACGACTCGCCCCGCCGGGCCCACGGCGGTCGCGGCCAGCAGCGTGTACCAGCCGGTGTTGGCGCCGACGTCCACGACCACGTCGCCGGTCCGCAGCGTGGCGTGCAGCCACCGACTCAGCAGCGGCTCCCAGTGGCCGAACCAGTACACGCAGCGCGGCATGATCAGCCGCTGGTCACGACGAAGCGGAAGCCGTAGCGGGTGCGGCCGACGAACGGGCGCGGACGGGTCGCACGCTCGGCGCCCAGCGACCACAGGCGGGCGCGCACCGCGGGTAGCGGCGCGTAGCGCACGCCCAGGCGCAACAGCGGCGTGGGGTCGATCGCAGCTAGCTCCGCGGCGTCGCGCCCGGGTGGTGCGGGAGCCCGTCGTCGGGCACCGGCTCCCACACGGCGGCGTTGGCTACGTACTGCCGGTGGGTCGGGCGGATGCCCGGGTCGCCGTCGATCACGCCCAGCCGCACGGCGCGCCGGTCGGGGTCGTCGGGGTCGTGGCTGAACAGGTGCGAGCCGCAGGCCGAGCAGAAGTCCTTGGCCCAGCCGTCCTCCGGCACCCAGGCGCGCACGAGCTCCTCGCCGGCCACCCAGCGCAGCGCGCCCGGCGGGACGTAGCCGTTGGCGGATGCGGCGGTGCCGGTGCGGCGCTGGCAGCGCGTGCAGTGGCAGTAGGACGCGCCCATGAGCGGCGCGTCGATCGCGAAGCGCACAGCGCCGCAGTTGCAGTGGCCGGTGAGCGCGGGCATGCCTACTTGCAGACGATGTCCTGCTGGAGCTCGACCGGGGCGCCGGCCGCGCCCGCGCCGACCTCGGTCTTCGTCACCAGCTCGTCCCCGTGGATGTGGTTGGTCACTTCGACCGCGTCGAGCTGCGCCTTGGTCGGCGGCTGGTCGCCGCCGAACTCGGCGGTGGAGCCGCCCTCGACCAGGTCGCCGGAACGGCAGCGTTCGACGGTCGTCGCCGTGCCTTCGTGCAGGGCGGTGGTCTTCGTCCTCTCCGGCGCGCTCGTCTGCGTCCCCGAGGCCAGCGGGATGCAGCCGATCACCACCTGTACCGCTTGGGGCGTGGCGGTGCGGTTGCTCAGGTGCAGGAACATGCCGCCCCAGGGGCCGCGGCCCTGGTCGCCGGCCATGTTCACGAACACCTTGTCGACCGCGGGTCCGCCCCAGTCCAGCCCGACCGCGACCTGGTCCGTGCCGGGGCAGCCAAGCGCGGTGAACTGGTTGGCGGCGTGGGGCTGGATCTCCACCCACTCGCCCGTGTTCGAGGCGCAGTTGGCCAGGTTCTCGCACTCGGATGTCGCGCCGGCGCTCGCCGGAAGGAGCGCGAAGACGAGGACGACGAGGGCGATGACGGGTCCCGCGAGCCGCACGACGGCGCGAGTCTAACCGTCCTTCGCACCCTGGTCGGCGTCGGTAACGTTGATTGGGAATGCCTCAGGTCCTGGACATCGAGCAGTCGATGCTGCTGCTGGAGCTCGACCCGCCCTTCGACAAGCGGGCCGTGCAGCTCGCCCGCCGGCGCCTGGCCAAGCAGTGGCACCCCGACATCGCGCCGCCCGGGCGCCAGTTCGAGCACGAGCGCCACCTGAAGGCGATCAACGAGGCCGCCGACCAGCTCGAGCAACTCGCCGAGCAGTCGCGCGGCGGGCGCGTGTCCGCCAACGCGGTCAAGGTCAGCGCCGCGGCCGCACGCAAGCGCCGGGCCGAGGAGGGCCGCCGCGCTTACGAGGCCGAGCAGCGCGCCCGCGCCCACGCCGCCGACCGGGCCAAGCACGACCCGTTCGGCGACCGCACGCCCGACCACTCGGTCGTGCACCGCTACGCGCGCTGCCTCTCCTACCCGGAGTGGGGCGTCGGCAGCGTCACCGGGATCTACTTCTCGGGCGACGGCGACGAGGTCCAGCAGTGGGCGCGGGTCAAGTTCCAGGTCGGCGTGCGCACGGTGCCGGCCGGCTCGCTGCAGTTCGTCGACTTCTCGACGCCGGACGCCGCGGCCGACCGCGTGGAGCGCTTCGTCACCGCCGCGCAGCACGCGATGGCCGAGGGCGACTACGCCACCGCGGCGCAGCGGCTCGTCTACGCCCGCAACGCCGAGCCGCGCAACCCGGCCGTGCTGCGGCTGATGACGCTGGCCTTCTGGCAGGCCAAGAACTTCCCCGCCGCCGGCCGCGCCGTGCGCGACTGGGTCCGCGTAGAGGGCGACCGGCCCACCGCGCACCGCTACGCCGCGCGCATCTACGAGGACATGGGCGCATACCTCTCGGCGGCCGACGAGGCCCAGAAGGCCGCCGACCGCGCCCCCGGCGACGGGTCGGCCTGGGAGCGGCTCGGCCGCCTGCGCCTGCGCACCGGCGACCGGCTAGCCGCACGGGCGGCGTTCGAGCGGTCCGTGCTGATCGAGCCCAGCGTCGAGGCCCTGCTCGCCCTCGCGCTCGTGCACCACCTGATGGGCGACGTCGGGGCCGAGGTGTCGGCGTGCGAGCAGGCTACGGCGCTGGCGTCCGAAGACCCTGCGGCCTGGAGCAGCTACGCCCACGCGCTGGCGCGCACCGACCGGGTCACCGACACGCTGGCCGCGTGCGAGCGCGCGCTGCAGCTCGGGCCCGATCCCGAGGTCGAGGACCTCCGCGCCCGGGTGCGCGACGCCCAGCCGCGCCAGCTCTCCTCGTCGGCGGCTTGAGCCCGACGGGCGCCGACGCCCTCGTCGCGGCGCTGGAGGACGCCGGCGTCGCCGTCGTCTTCGGCCTGCCCGGCGTGCACAACCTCGCCGCGTGGGAGGCGTTGCGCACCTCGCCCATCCGGCTCATCGGCGTCCGCCACGAGCAGACCGCCGCCTACGCCGCCGACGGCCACGCGCGCGTCACGGGCGCCGTCGGCGTGGCGCTGGTCACGACCGGGCCCGGGGCGGCCAACACGCTGGGGGCGGTGGGGGAGGCGTGGGCGTCGCGCTCGCCCATCGTCGTGATCGCCACCGACGTGCCGGCCGGCCTGCGCCGCGAGGGCGTGCACCGGGGGATGCTGCACGAGGTCCCCGACCAGGCGGGCCTGTTCCGGCCCGTGACCAAGGAGGCGCTACGGGTCGTGCGCGCCGAGGACGTTGGCCCGGTGGTGGCGCGGGCGCTGACGCAGGCGGCCGCGCCGCCGGCGCGCCCGGTCTACGTCGAGGTCCCGACCGACCTGCTGGCCGCGCAGACGCAGACCACCAGGGGTCAAGTCTTTCCTGTCAGCAAACCGGATCCCGGTGCGGCAAGGAAAGACTTGACCCCTGCCGTTGCGGCGCTTGCGGATGCCCAGCGGCCGCTGGTCTGGGCCGGCGGCGGCGCCGTCGGCGCCAGCGACGCCGTGGCCGCGCTGGCCGAGCGCCTCGGGGCGCCGATCTTCACCACCTACACGGCCCGCGGCGTGGCCGGCGACCACCCGCTCGCGGTCGGGCTCCCGCCTCACCTGCCGCGCACCGGCGCGCTGTGGGACCAGGCCGACGCCGTCGTCGCCGTCGGCTCCGACCTCGACGGCATGAGCACCCAGAACTGGCTGCACCCGCGGCCGCCGACGCTGGTGGCGATCAACGTCGACGCGGCCGACGCGGCCAAGAACTACGAGCCCGACGTCGTCGTCGAGGGCGACGCCGCCCTGGCCGCCGACCTCGCCGCGCAGGTCGCCGGGCCGCGCGAGCCCTGGGTCGACCTCGAGCGCCTGCGCCGCACGGCGCTGGCGGACCTGCGCCACGACTTCCCGGCCGAGCTGCGCTTCCTCGACGCCGTGCCGCCCGAGGCGACCGTGTTCGCGGACATGTGCATCCCCGGCTACTGGCTGGCCGGGTTCCGCCGCGTGCCGGTCCCGCGGCGGCTGGCCTACCCGATGGGCTGGGGCACGCTCGGCTTCGCCTTCCCGGCCGCGCTGGGCGCCGCGGCGGCGCAGCCCGACGTGCCCGTGGTCTCGGTCTCCGGCGACGGCGGCTTCCTGTTCGCCGCCGGCGAGCTGGCCACGCTCGAGCAGGAGCGCCTCCCGCTCACCGCCGTGATCGTCGACGACGGCGGGTACGGGATGCTGCGCTACGACCAGGACGCGGCCGGTCGCGAACGCACCGGCGTCGACCTGCACACGCCCGACTTCGCCGCGCTGGCCAGCGCCTTCGGCGTGCGCGCACAGGCGGTCGACGGCCTCGACGACGCCTTCGAGGCGGCGCTGCGCGCCCACCTGGACGACCCTGGGCCGAGCGTGCTCGTGGCCCGCGCGGCGCTCGAGCCGCCGCCTACGACGTCGCCGCGCTGGTACCGGAGGCAGCGCGCCTAGCCGGGCGCAGCAGGGTCCAGAACGGCGGCCCCTCGGGCGGCTTCTCCGCCGTGAGCACCTCGAAGCCGTGGCGGGCGTAGAAGGCGAGGTTGCGCTCCTTGTAGGTCTCGAGGTAGGCGGCCTTGCCCTTGGCGTCGGTGCGCTGCAGGCCGATGCCGATGGTCGAGCCGCCGTGCCCCCGCCCGTGGTGGGCGGGGTCGACGCCGAGGATCCACAGGTACTCGGCGTCAGGCGGCATGAGCCGGCTGCGCGACGAGTCGAGCGTGTGCCCGGCCCCGTTCATGCGGTTGAAGCACTGGGGCCCGAAGATGCGCCGCGTGCGCAACATGCCCGTGCGCAGCATGCGCCAGAAGGTCATCTCGTGCTTGTCGGGCGGCAGCCACAGCGCTGCGCCCACGACCTCGCCGTCGCCCTCGGTGTCGATCGTGCCGTACACGCGCCCGTAGCGCACGCCGACCGGGAACCACGCCTCGAGCTGGGCCCGGCGCAGCTCCTCGTCCGGGGTGACGTAGAGCCAGAACGGGTCGTCCGCGAACGCGCGCGTCAGGACGCGTGCGACCGCGTCAGAGGCGGAAGCCAAGGTCCGCGCTGATGTCCGCCGTCTCCATCTGGGCCTTCTGCAGCCGCCCGGCGTAGTCCCAGTTCACCGACTGCCAGCGGGTGAACTGGTCGAGCACCCACACGCCGGACTGGCGCGAGCCGTTGCCGGACTTGCCGTTCCCGCCGAAGGGCAGGTGAGCCTCCGCGCCCGAGGTGGAGTTGTTGATCGAGATCATCCCGGCGCTGCAGCGCTCGCGGAAGCGGAAGGCGTGCTGCGGGCTGGTGGTGTAGATCGCCGCCGAGAGGCCGTAGCCGTGGCCGTTGGCCAGCGCGATCACCTCGTCGAACGCGGAGAACGTGGCCACGCCGACGATGGGGCCGAACGTCTCGGTGCGGTAGAGCTCGTCCCCGGCGCGCACGCCGTCGACGATCGTCGGATGGTCGTAGATCCCGATGTCGGGGTCGCCGACGAAGCCCTCGCGCGGGTTGGTCGACGAGATCCGGCCGGTGCCGGTGGAGCCGTACAGCGTGTGGTGGTCGCGCACGAGCTCGAGCCAGCCCAGGAAGCGCTGGTGGAAGCGCTCGTGGATCATCGGGCCGTAGAGCACGCCCTCGGTGGGGTCGCCGATCGGCGCCTGCTGCACCGCGGCGGCGAAGCGCTCCATGAACGCGTCGTGGACCGTGTCCTGCACCATCACCGTGCCCAGCGAGGTGCAGCGCTGGCCGGCGGTCCCGAAGCCCGAGAACAGCGCGCCCTCGACGGCGAGGTCGAGCTCGGCGTCGTCCATCACCACGAGCGGGTTCTTGCCGCCGAGCTCCAGGCACGGCGACTGCAGGTGGCGGCCGCACAGCGCGCCGACCTCGCGCCCGACGTCGGAGGAGCCGGTGAAGCCGACCTTGTCGACGAGGCCCTCGTCCAGCGCGCGCGAGAGGCCGGCGAAGGTCTGCTCGCCGTCGGCCAGCACGAGGTTGAGCACGCCGTCGGGGATGCCGCCGTGCAGGAACAGCTGGGCCAGGGCGTCGCCGAGCGCGGGCGCGTACTCGGCCGGCTTCCACACGACCGTGTTGCCGCACAGCAGCGCCGGGACGAGGTACCAGGACGGCACCGCCACGGGGAAGTTGCCGGCGGTGATGACCGCCGCCACGCCGACCGGCATCCGGAAGGTGAAGAGCTGCTTGTCGGGCATCTCGCTGGGCACGGTCTGGCCGTACAGGCGCCGGCCCTCGCCGAGGAAGAAGTCGCACGTGTCGACGATCTCCTGCACCTCGCCCAGCGACTCGGCGTAGGGCTTGCCGATCTCCTGCGTGACCAGGCGCGCGAGCGCCTCCTTGTTGGCCTCGACGAGCCGCCCTACCTGCTGAATGGCGCGACCGCGCACGGGGGCCGGCACGGCGGCCCATTCCGCCTGGGCGGCGCGCGCCGCGTGGCAGGCCTCGACGAAGGTGTCGGCGTCGCCCAGCAGCACATCGGCCACGCTGTCGTCCAGGCGGGCCGGGTTGGTCGACTGCACGCGGCCGCCCGGCGCGTCGGCCGCCGTCTGGCCGCCGACGATCGAGCCGATGGTGCGGGTCTCGGTCGTGGTCATGCAGCCAAGGTATACGCTCGCTGCGGTGCCCTCGGCAATCGTGGTCGGCGCGGGAGTGTTCGGCGCCTCGGTCGCGCACCGGCTCGCCGGTGCCGGCTGGGAGGTCACGCTGGTCGACGCCGAGACGCCCGGCCACGAGCGCTCCACCTCGGGCGACGAGTCGCGCCTGATGCGCTCCGGCCACGGCACCGACGTCTGGCACACGCGCTCGGCCCTGCGGGCGCGCACGCTGTGGCGCGAGCTCGAGGCCGAAACCGGCACGTCGCTGTACGTCGAGGCGGGCATGGCCTGGTTCGTCCGCGCCGACGACGGCTGGGAGGCCGACGCCGAGCGGGTCATGCGCGACGAGGGCATCCCCACCGAGCGGCTCGAGCCGGGCGTCGCGGCCGAGCTCTTCCCGGCCCTGGGGACCGCCGACCTCGCCTACGTGCTGCACGAGCCCGAGGCCGGCGTGCTGCGCGCGCGCCGGGCCACGCGCACGCTGGCCGACGCCGCCTGCGAGCGCGGGGCGCGCTTCGTCGGCGGCCTGGCCGCTCCCGACGGCGAGCGCGTGCGCATCGGCGACCAGACGCTCGAGGCCGACCACGTCGTCTGGGCCTGCGGGCCGTGGCTGGCGACCCTGTTCCCGGACGTGGTCGACCTGCGCGTGACCAAGCAGGACGTCCTCTACTTCGCCGCGCCCAAGACCTGGCGCACGCCCGAGGTCCCCGCGTGGCTGGACTACCAGGGCGCGTTCTACGGCCAGGGCGACCTGGACGGCCGCGGGGTCAAGGCGGCCACCGACGCCATCGGCCCCGACTTCGACCCCGACACCGGCGACCGCACGCTGGACTGGTCGATGGAGCAGCACGTCCGCCGGTACCTGTACCGGCGTTTCCCGCCGCTGGTCGACGCGCCGCTGCTCACCCACCGCTGCTGCCAGTACGAGCTGACCGCCGACAACCGCTTCATCGCGGCGCCCCACCCGGAGCACCCGAGCGTGTGGATCCTGGGCGGCGGCTCGGGGCACGGCTTCAAGCACGGCCCGGCGTTGGCCGAGCGCGTCGAGGCGTGGCTGAGCGGCGCCGAGGCCCCCGATCCGACGCTGGCGCTGGTCGATCGCGTGGCGCCGGCGTCGCTGAGCACGTCGCGGGCGAGCCCGCGCGCCGTCGCGCCCGAGCGCTAGTCGAGCCGCAAGCGCCGCGGCGCCCGCCGGTGTCAGCCGCGCGCGCTTGACATCGCTATGGTCCATAGGTTATAAGTGTGGAACATAGTTTCCCAGGCAAGGAGAGATGATGTACGACGCGATCATCGTCGGCGCCCGCTGCGGCGGTTCGCCCACGGCCATGCTGCTGGCGCGCAAGGGCTACAAGGTGCTGGTCGTCGACCGGGCCGGGTTCCCCAGCGACACGCTTTCGACGCACTACATCCACCAGACCGGCGTGGCCTGCCTCGAGCGCTGGGGGCTGGCCGGGGCGGTGGCGGCCTCGGGCTGCCCGCCGCTGCGGCAGCTGACCCTCGACGTGGGACCGTTCGCGCTGGTCGGCGAGCCGACGCCGGCCGGCGCTGTCGCCGACGCCTACTCGGTGCGCCGGACGGTCCTCGACAAGCTCCTCGTCGACGCCGCCGCCGGCGCCGGCGCCGAGGTGCGCGAGCGCTTCGCCGTCTCGGAGCTCGTCCGAGAGGGGTCGCGGGTGGTGGGCGTCCGGGGACGCGGCGCGGGTGGCGCGACGGTCACCGAGCGCGCGCCCATCGTGATCGGCGCCGACGGCCGCAACTCGCTCGTGGCTCGCGCCGTTGAAGCCCCGGTCTACGACGCCCAGCCGGCGCTCACCTGCGCCTACTACACCTACTGGAGCGGGGTCGAGATGGCGGGCGCGGAGCTCTACCCGCGCCCGGACCGGATGATCGTGGCCGCGCCGACCAACGACGGCCAGGTGGTGACGATCGCGTTCTGGCCCCACGCCGCCTTCCCGCACGTGCGCGCCGACATCGAGGGCCACTTCCTGCGGGCGCTGGAGCTGGCGCCTGAGCTCCACGCGCGGGTGCGCGACGCCACCCGCACCGACCGCTTCCGCGGCACGGCCCAGCTGCCCAACTTCCATCGCCGTCCACACGGCGAGGGCTGGGCCCTGGTCGGCGACGCCGGCTACCACAAGGATCCGATCCTGGCGCTCGGCATCAGCGACGCATTCCGCGACGCCGAACTGCTGGCCGACGCCGTCGACGCCGGCCTCTCGGGCCGAGCCGAGCTCGGCGCGGCGCTGGCGGGCTACGAGGCTCGCCGCAACGAGACCGCGGCCCCCGGCTACGCGAGCACGCTCGACTTCGCGCGGCTCCAGCCGCCGGATGCGGCGATGCAGCAGCTGCTCGCCGCCCTGCGCGGCGACCAGGCCCAGACCGACCGCTTCTTCGGCACCGTGGTCGGCACGGTGCACCCGTCCGCGTTCTTCACCCCCGAGAACCTGGCGAGCATCGGGGTGGGCGCGAGCGTCGGCGCCGCCGCCTAGAGGTCGGTCTGCACCACCGTCGGGCTCGGGTGCACGCTGACCGTGCGCACC
The DNA here is from genome assembly GCA_036270095.1 of Solirubrobacteraceae bacterium. Classification (GTDB taxonomy): domain Bacteria; phylum Actinomycetota; class Thermoleophilia; order Solirubrobacterales; family Solirubrobacteraceae; genus DATBDE01. Next base: position 39,215 of record DATBDE010000050.1, read on the forward strand.
TTCTCGTCGCTCGTGCCCTCGAAGCGGTGCGGGGTCTCGGCGGGCACGACGACGAGGTGGCCGGCGCCGACCTCGATCTCGTCGTCGCCCGCCGTGAAGCGGGCGCTGCCGGCCTGCACGACGAAGGTCTCGGGGTAGGGGTGCAGGTGCAGCCGCGGGCCCTTGCCGCGCTCGAACTCGTTGATGAAGATCGAGATCGGGGCCTCGTCGCGGCCCTGGAAGAGCGCGGACTGCGGGCTGCGACGCAGCTCCTCGATCGGGATGACGGTCGCCATGCCGGCGAGGCTAGCGGTCCCGGAGCGTCCGCGCGCGGGCCTAGGGTCCTCACGATGCGCCTGCTCGTCGCCCGCTGCGAGGTCCGCTACTCGGGCCGCCTGCACGCCCTGCTCCCCGAAGCGGTGCGGCTGCTGATGTTCAAGGGCGACGGCTCCGTGCTCGTGCACTCGGACTCGGGCGGCTACAAGCCGCAGAACTGGATGACGCCGCCGACGGTGATCGAGGAGGCCGACGACGGGGCGTCGATCGTCGTCCGCAAGCGCGGCGGCGAGGACCGGCTCGACATCCGCATCGCCGACGTGCTCTCCGACGTCGAGCACGACTTCGGCCCGCCCGAGGCGGCCGCGCCGCTGGAGAAGGACGGCGTCGAAGCCCACCTGCAGGAGCTCCTGGCCAACGCGCCGCAGTGGTGCGGCGAGGGCTTCCGGCTGGTGCGCCGCGAGTGGCCCACCGACATCGGCCCCGTCGACCTCATGTGCCGCGACCCGGACGACGGCTGGGTCGCAGTCGAGATCAAGCGCATCGGCACGATCGAGGCGGTCGAACAGCTCTCCCGCTACCTCGAGCGCATCCGCGAGGACCGCGAGCTGGGGGCCTGCCGCGGCGTCCTGGCCGCGCAGGTGCTCAAGCCGCAGGCGCGCGCGCTGGCCGCGTCGCGCGGCATCGACTGCGTGGAGGTCGACCTCGGCGTGCTCCGCGGCGAGCGCGAGCCGGACCTGCAGTTGTTCGCCGCCTGAAGATACTTGCGCGCGCAACTAGACTGGGCGGATCGAGCTCGGCCTCTACACCTTCGCCGACGTGGGTCCGGGGATCAGCCCCGAGCAGCGGCTGCGCGACCTGATCGAGGAGATGGAGCTGGCCGACCAGGTCGGCCTCGACGTCTTCGGCGTCGGCGAGCACCACCGGCCCGACTTCGCGGTCTCCTCGCCCATCGTGCCACTGGCTGCCGGCGCCGCCCGCACCGAGCGCATCCGCCTGACCAGCGCCGTCACCGTGCTGAGCTCGGACGACCCCGTCCGCGTCTTCCAGGACTTCGCCACCCTCGACCTGCTCTCCGGCGGCCGCGCCGAGATCATGGCCGGCCGCGGCTCGTTCACCGAGTCGTTCCCGCTCTTCGGCTACGACCTCGACGACTACGACGAGCTGTTCGCCGAGAAGCTCGACCTGCTGCTGGCGCTGCGCGTCGGCGAGCGCGTCACGTGGCAGGGCCGGCACCGCTCCGCCCTGCACGACCTCGCCGTGTACCCGCGCCCGGTGCAGGACCCGCTGCCGGTCTGGATCGCCGTCGGCGGCAACCCGCAGTCGGTGGTGCGCGCGGGCGTGCTCGGCCTGCCCATGGCCCTCGCGATCATCGGCGGCCAGCCCGAGCGCTTCGTGCCGCTCATCGACCTCTACCGCCAGGCTGTGTCCGAGGCCGGCCACGACCCCGCCACGGCGCGCGTCTCCATCAATTCCCACACCTACGTCGGCGACCCCGACGACTTCTTCCCCTCCCACAGCGCGATGATGAACCGGATCGGCCGCGAGCGCGGTTGGCCGCCCATGGGCCGCGCCCCTTGGGACCAGCTGCGCGCCCCACGCGGCGCGTTCGTCGTGGGCAGCCCCGACGCGGTGGTGGAGAAGATCCTGTTCGAGCGCGAGCTGTTCGGCAACGACCGCTACCTGGCCCAGATCGCCCTCGGCGACCTCTCGCACGACCTGGTCATGCGCGCGATCGAGCGCTTCGGCACCGAGGTCGCACCGCGGGTCCGCGCCGAGGTCGGCTCGGCGACCGTCTCTCGAGACTGGTCGCACTAGGCTCCGGCGCCATGCCCGAAGACACCAGCGCCGTGCTCACCGAGCGGCGGGACGGCGTCCTGCTGATCACGCTCAACCGCCCTGATGCCCGCAATGCCGTCAACGGCGCCGTCGCCGCGGGCGTGGCCGCCGCGCTCGACGACCTCGATGCCTCCGACGACCTCGTGGTGGGCGTGCTCACCGGCGCGGGCAAGGGGTTCTCCTCCGGGATGGACCTCAAGGCGTTCACCAAGGGCGAGCGCCCGTGGGTGGGCGACCGCGGCTTTGCCGGCATCACCCAGCGCGCCTCCGCGAAGCCGCTGATCGCGGCGGTCGAGGGCTTCGCGCTCGCGGGCGGGTTCGAGATCGCGATCTCCTGCGATCTCGTCGTGGCCGCGCGCGACGCGCGCCTGGGCATCCCCGAGGCCAAGCGTGGGCTGGTCGCGGCGGCCGGCGCGCTGATCCGCCTGCCCAAGCGCATGCCCTACCACGTGGCCATGGAGCTGGCGCTAACCGGCGACCCGATCAGCGCCGAGCGCGGGCACGAGCTCGGCATCGTCAACCGCGTGGCCGAGCCGGGCGACGCCGTCGACGTCGCCCTCGAGCTTGCGCGACAAATTGCCCGCAACGGCCCGCTCGCCCTCACCGCGTCGAAGACGATCCTGGCCTCGGCGCTGGACTGGGACGAGGCCGAGGCGTGGGAGAAGCAGGGCGCGCTCGCCGGGCCGGTGTTCGCGTCCGAGGACGCCCAGGAGGGCGCCATCGCCTTCGCCGAGAAGCGCGACCCGGTGTGGAAGGGACGCTAGGACCGGCGGTCGAAGCGCCTTCGACCGAAGGCTGAAATCTCGGAAACTCCCGGGCTTCGCTCCCTACCTTCCGCGCATGAGGGAGCGCGCGCCGCGGATCGTGGCCTTCGGTGGCGGAGGCTTCTCCATGGAGGCCGGCAACCGCCTGCTCGACGACTACGTGCTCGCGCTCACCGGCAAGGCGCGCCCGCGGGTCTGCTTCCTCCCCACCGCCTCGGGCGACGCCGACCACTACGTCGTCCGCTTCTACCAGCACTTCGGGTCCTGCGCCGAGGCCTCGCACCTGTCGCTCTTCCGGCGCGAGCGCGGCTGCCGCCTGGAGCCGCGGGCGCACCTGCTCGAGCAGGACCTGATCTACGTCGGCGGTGGCAGCGTGATCTCGATGCTCGGCGTCTGGCGCGCGCACGGCATCGACGCGACCCTGCGCGAGGCGTGGGCGGCCGGCGTTGTGCTCTGCGGCCTCTCGGCCGGGTCGCTGTGTTGGTTCAGCGAGGGCATGTCGGCGTTCCACGGCGAGCCGGCGGCGGTTGCGGGCCTGGGCCTACTGCCCTGGAGCAACGCCGTCCACTACGGCGGCGAGGCCTCGCGCCGGGCCGACTATCACGCGGCGCTGGCCGCCGGCATGTGCACCGGCTACGCGGCCTCGGACGGCGCCGCGCTGCACTTCGAGGGCACCGAGCTCGCGCACGTGGTTGGCTCGCGGCCCGACGCGCGCGCGTTCCGCATCGGGGCCGCGGGGGACGGTGTGGTCGAGACCGAGCTCGCCGTTCGCTTCCTGGGCGAGCCGGTACTTACCTTCGTGGCCGCCTGAGCGGCCCGGCACAATCGTGGGGGAATGCCCGGCCCCACGATCTTCGCCATGGGCGGCGGCGGGTTCCTCACCGAGCCCGCCGACGCCGCGCTCGAGCGCTACGTCCTCGACCTCGCCGCGCCGGCCGAGCCGCGCATCTGCTTCCTGCCCACCGCCAGCGGCGACCCCCAGGGCGCGATCGTCCGCTTCCACGCCGCCTTCGACCCGCTGCCCTGCCGCCCCAGCGCGCTCGACCTCTTCCGCCTGCACGGCCGCCACCTCGACCTGCGCGCGCACCTGCTCGAGCAGCACATCGTCTACGTGGGCGGCGGGTCGATGCGCAACCTGCTCGCCATCTGGCACGAGCACGCGCTCGACCGCATCCTGCCCGAGGCGTGGGAGCGCGGTGTGGCGCTGTGCGGCCTGTCGGCCGGGTCGATGTGCTGGTTCCGCCACGGGATCACGAAGTCGGGCGGGCCGCCCGAGCTCGTGCCCGGCCTCGGCCTGCTGCCGGCGTCCAACTCGGTGCACTGGAGCGCGGAGCCCGACCGCCGCGCGGCCTACGTCGCGGCCGTGGCCGGCGGCCTGGAGCCGGGCTGGGGCGTCGACGACGGGGCCGGGCTGCGCTTCGCCGGCACCAAGCTCGTCGAGGCGGTCAGCGCCCGGCGCGAGTCCGGCGCCTACCGCGTGGAACACCGGGACGGCAGCGCCGCGGCGGAGCCGATTCCGGTGCGCCAGCTCGGCGCGCCCAACTCCGGCGTCCATGTCCCGCCCCCCGAGGTGGTCGAGCTGCGCGAGCTGCGTGCGGCCCGCCGGGGCCGCTAGCCGTGGCCGACTGGTGGGAGCTGCGGCGGGCGACGAACCGGAAGCCGTCCACCTACACGTGCCCACTGTGCGGCAAGCGCCTGCTGGCGATGACCGAGCACGCGCTGATCGTGCCCGAGGGCGACGCCTCGCGGCGCCGCCACGCCCACCTCGAGTGCGTGGCCAAGGCGCGGGCGCGCGGCGAGCTGCCCACCCGCAGCGAGTGGCGACGCGCCCAGCGCGGACCGCGCGAGCCGCTGCGCGCGCGCCTGCGGCGTGCGCTCGGCCGCTAGTCCTGCTCGCCCCAGGCCGTGGCCAGCACCGAGCGCGGGCCGCCGTGGTCGCGGTGCTCGCACAGGTACACGCCCTGCCACGTGCCCAACGCCAGGCGCCCGTCGGCCACCGGCAGGGTCAGCGCCGGGCCCAGCAGCGAGGCCTTGATGTGCGCCGGCATGTCGTCGGGGCCCTCGAGCGAGTGGGCCCAGTCGGCGTCCTCGGGCACGGCGCGGCTGAAGTACGTCTCGAAGTCGCGCCGCACGTCGGGCGACGCGTTCTCGTTCAGGGTCAGCGAGGCCGAGGTGTGGCGGATGAACAGGTGCAGCAGCCCGACCCGCAGCGAGTCGAGCTCGGGCAGCGCCGAGACCACCTCGCGGGTGATGAGGTGGAAGCCGCGCGCGCGGGCGTCGAACCGGATCTCACGCTGCAGCCACATCGCTGAGGCCGACGAGCGCGGCGCTGCGCTCCCACAGCGCGGCCGCCAGGTCGTCGTCGGCCGCCTGGCCGCTGAGCGCGCGGGGGCGGTTGTCGTCGAAGTAGCGACCGGTCACCTCGCCGCCGACCGGGTCGGCGGCCACGTACACGATGCGCGCGCCGCCCTTGCGCGGCGAGGCCATGAACGGCGACATGATCCGCCAGGTGATGCCGGCGATCCCGCCCCGGCCCAGGCGCGTGCGGAGCACGCCTGGATGCAGGCAGTTCGCGGTCACCGAGGTGTGCTCGAGCCGGTGCGCGAGCTCGCGCGTGAAGAGGATGTTGGCCAGCTTGGAGGTCCCGTAGGCGCGGAAGATCGACCAGCGCCGCTCCATGTCGAGGTCGTCGAGGTCGATGAGGCCTGCGCCGTGAGCGTCGCTGGCCGTGGTCACCACCCGCGAGGGCGCGGACTCCTGCAGGCGCTCGAGCAGCAGGTTGGTCAGCAGGAACGGCGCGTAGTGGTTGATGGCCATAGTCATCTCGCGGCCGTCGGGCGAGAGCTTGCGGCTCGAGCGCACGACGCCCGCGTTGTTGACGAGCACGTCGATGCGCGGGTGGCGCTCCAGCACGTCGCCGGCCAAGCGGCGCACCTCGTCCTGGGAGGCGAAGTCCGCCTGCAGCGGCTCGGCCTTCGAGCCGCGCTTGCGCAGCTCGGCCCCGACGCGCTCGAGGCGCTTCGCGTCGCGCCCGACCGGCACCACGGTGGCGCCGAGGTCGGCCAGCTGGAGCGCGGCGCTCTCGCCGATGCCCGATGTCGCCCCCGTCACTACGACCACTTTGCCCTGCATCGCCTCTGCAGCTTACGGACCGAGCCACGGCTCCAGCCGTGCCGCGGCCATGTCGACCCGCTCGCCGCGGAAGGGCACGCCCTCGGCCTCGAGCAGGGCCCGCTGCTTCGCGCCCTTGGCCAGGCTGCCGTCGGCGCGCACGACGCGGAACCAGGGCACGTCGTCGGGGTGGCCGCGCGCCAGCACGGTGCCGGTGAATCGCGGCGCACCGGGGGAGAGGTCGCCGTAGGTGCGCACGTAGCCGGGCGGTATGGCCCGGATCGCGTCGAGGATCGTCTGGGGGGCGGGCGGCACGCGGGTAGTGTCGCGTGCCGTGCCCTTCCACATCGAGCTGCACGCCAGCGGCCTGCGCGCTGCTCACGCGTTCAACCTGTCCGAGGCAGAGCTGCGCCAGCAGCTGCTCGAGCCCTGGGCGCGCGGCGACCTCGTCTCGCTCGGCGATCGCCTGTGGGATCCCGCCAAGTGCCGGCTGACCGTGCTCGAGGGGCCGCAGCTCGACCCCTCCGACCTGTCCTACGGGCAGGGCTGGAACAACGCGAGCAAGCGGTCGACCGACGTGACCGCCCGCGTCCTGGCCGCCCGGCCGCCGCCGGCCCCGCCGGCGCCGCGGCCCGCAGCCGGGACCGCCGTCGCCGTCCTCGGCGCCGCGGAGCCCATGCGCGCGTTCCTGGCCGCCCTCGGCCTGCAGCCGGTCGACTGGGCCGTGGTGCGCGCCGAGCTGCTCGCGCTGGCCGCTGTGGCGGGCACGGGGCCGCCGCCGGCGCTCGGCGCCGCCGCGGCGGTGGTGGTGCTGGACGCGACCGGCCCGCCCGGGCTCGAGCTCGGGCTCGCGCTCGGCGGTTTCGGCGGCCGGGCGATCCTGACCCAGGCCGGCGAAGCCCCGGTCCCGGCCGAGCTCGCCGGCCTGGGGGTGCTGCGCCTCGACGCCGGCGGCGCCGCGCCCCTGCACGCGCTGGCGCAGCGCCTGCGCGCCGCGGGGTGCGCGGTTGCGCCCGCCGAGGGCTGGGACGACCCCGAGCGGTTCAGCCGCTGAACGCGAGCGTGCTGCCGGTGGGCAGCACGATGACCGGCACCATCGCCTCGTCGAGGCGCCCGCGGACCGCCGAGGTCAGCTGGACGTGCCCCGCGGGCGAGTCGGGGCGCGAGGCGAGCACGAGCACGTCGGCTCCTTCCGGGCTGGCGCCGACCTCACCCCCGAGCTTCTGCGCGAGCCCCGTGGCGACGGCTTGGGCCTGCTCACCCCCGTCGTGGGCCACCGAGGCGAGCGCGCGGATGCGCGTATCGCTCCACCCGCGCATCCCCGCCGGGGCCAGCGCGATGGCGGACTCCCCGCCGTCGAGCAAGCGCTCGGCCGACGCACCCGCTTGGACGTGGCCGTCCGGCGTGCGGTACTCCGAGCCGAAGACGATCAGATCGGTGCCGAGGTCGGCGGCGAGCATCGCGAGCCCCTCCGGGGTGGAGGCGCTGAGCACGACGTGGCGCTCGGCCTCGGGCGGTCCCAGCAGGGCGGCGCCGGCATGGAGCAGGCGCGCGGCCTTCTGGCGCTCCACCACCTCGCGGCCCTCCACGGGCTCGGCGGCGTGGCGGACGTAGGCGAGCGACACCTCCGCGCCGGCGCGGCGCAGCAGGCGGCCGAGCGCGATGGCGTCGGCGTCGTTGTCGGTTCCGTCGTAGGAGACGATTGCGCTCACGGTCATGGCGGCGGGCACCGTGTCACATCCCCGGGGGCGGCGGTTAGGACCGGGTGTACAAAGAAGTGCGGCCCGGTATGGGCACGCTGTCGGTCAGAGCAGCCCGGCTCGGCGACAGTCGGCGCGGATCGCGCGCGAGGGCGGGTCCTCGCCGGTCTCGTGCCGCGTGCAGATGCCCTTGGCCCGAGCGCCGCACGCGTCCACCGGCGTGGCGCCCATGACGCCGGGCACGATCGCGTAGATGCAGCCGGGCGCCGGGGCAGGCCGGTCGTTGCCGATGGTGCTGAGCACCAGCACCAGCACGGTGGCCAGCGTGGCCAGCGCGGCCACCAGGACCACCGCGCGCTCGCGCCGCGTGAGACGACGCATGGGGGTGTTGACCCGTTCCCAATGCCCTTCGAGAGGCATGATCCGGCAGGGTAAACGCCGCGCTGACGTGCGGTTGGTACCGCGTGGCGAATTGTTCTGACCGATCTTTGGCCCTCTGTACAAGGGCGTGACGGACCCCCGGCGGCACCCTTTCGTCCGCAACTGGGACGCGGCAGCTGCTGTCGCTGCCCACGATCAGAAAGGAACGCACCGGGCTATGGATCTGCATTGGTTGAGTCCAGGGGACAACTCGTGGCAGATGACTGCCGCGACGCTCGTCGGTTTGATGAGCGTCCCCGGACTCGTCGTGTTGTACGGCGGGGTGATGCAGAAGCGCTGGTCGGTCAACTCGATGATGATGGCGTTCGTCGCCTTCGCCCTCGTGTTGGTCGTCTGGGTGCTCTACGGCTTCAAGATGGGCTTCGGCTCGCCCGTCCACCTCTTCGGGGCCGACCATGGCTTCTTCGCCAACTTCATTGGCGAGCCCGGGTCGATTCTGAACAGCAACGCACTGCTGAACCAGGGGAACATCCCCAACGTCGGCAAGGTCGTGTTCCCGCAGTCGACGCTTGCGTACTTCCAGATCGTGTTCGCGGCGATAACGCCGATTCTCGCGCTGGGGTCGGTCCTGGGCCGCTTCAACTTCAAGGCCTGGATCCCCTACGTGATCATCTGGACGAGCGTCGTCTACACGGTCAACGCCTTCCTGATCTGGGGCGGCGGCTACTTCGCGCAGCACGGCGCCCTGGACTTCTCTGGCGGGTACGTCATCCACCTGTCCGCCGGCGTGTCGGGCTTCGTCGCCGCTGCGGTCATCGGGCCGAGGCTCCAGCGCGACCGTGAGGTCGACGCCCCGAACAACCTGGCCATGGTCGCGGTGGGCGCGGGCCTGCTGTGGCTGGGCTGGAACGGGTTCAACGGCGGCGATCCGTACCTCGCCAACAACGTCGCCTCGGCGGCGATCCTGAACACCAACCTGTGCACGGCGATTGCGTTCCTCGTGTGGATCGCGTGGGACTACATCACCGGGCGCAAGCCGAGCTTGATCGGCAGTGTCAACGGCATGATCACCGGCCTGGTGGCCATCACCCCGGCCGCCGGCTTCGTGAACGGCTGGGGCGCGATCGTGATCGGCGTCATCGCCTCCACGATCGTCTACTTCGCGCTCAACTACCTGAGCCGCGTGGCCCCGTTCCGGAACGTCGACGACACGCTGGGCGTGGTCTACACGCACGGGTTCGCCGGGCTCGCCGGCGGCCTGCTGACGGGCATCTTTGCCAACTCGGCGATGGGCTCGGCGCCGGGCCTGATCTCCGGTGACGGCGCGCACCTGCTCGGGTGGCAGGCGCTCACGGCCCTGTGGGTGATCCTGTTCACGGCGATTGCCACGTTCGTGATCCTGAAGCTCATCGGGCTGGTCGTTCCGCTGCGGATGAAGGAAGCGGACATGGAGCAGGGCGACATCGCGGTCCACGGCCACGAGGTCTACCCCTCCGACGTGCCGTCGCTGGGCTATCCGTCCGGTGCGCCGGCGCCACCGCCGGTGGCGGAACCGACCGCGGCGGGCGGAAGCGCGTAACGCCGCACCGACACGCACGACTGGTGGAGCTGGCCTACCCTCGCGGGGGTGGGCCAGTTCCATTTCGTGCCCGAGGAATACCTCGCGCTCATCCGCGCCGAGGTGCCGGACTACGACCGGGTCCAGGACGAGGTCGCGGCGGCCACGGAGGGCGTCGCGGCCCGGGCGGTGCTCGAGCTCGGGGTGGGCACCGGCGAGACCGCGCGGCGGGTGCTGGCGCGCCATCCCGGCGCCCGGCTGGTGGGCGTGGACGAGAGCGAGGAGATGCTCGCGGCCGCCGGCGCCGCGCTGGCCGACGGTGACGTCGACTGGCGCCGGGGCCGCTTCCAGGATCCGCTCCCGCCCGGCCCGTTCGACCTCGTCGTCTCCGTCTTCGCCATCCACCACCTCGACGCCCCCGGGAAGGCCGACCTGTTCGCGCGCCTGGCGGCGGTGCTCGTGCCGGGAGCGCGGTTCGTCTTCGCCGACGTGGTCGTGCCCGAGGACCCGGCCGACGCGGTCACGCCGCTGGACGCCGGCTACGACCTCCCCGACACGGTGCCCGACCAGCTGCGCTGGCTGGCCGACGCCGGTTTCGACGCGCGGGCGACCTGGGCGCGGCGCGACGTGGCGGTGATCCGGGCCGACTACCCGGTCGCGTAGGGGCGCAGAGGCGGCTCGGCGGCGGCGCTCAGCGCTGGCCCGGCGGCTTCTTGGGATACATCGACACCGGGATGTCCAGGTCCAGCGCGGTGCGGATGATCCGGCTCTGCTCCTGGATGTGGGCGGCGGGGTAGCCCTCGCCCGGCGAGGCGCGCTCGGGGCGCCCGATGTAGCCGAAGTCGAGCTGCTCGGGAAGGATCTGCATCAGGCGCGGGGACATGAAGGCGCGCGCGCCCATGTTGCGCGGCTCCTCCTGCACCCACGTCACCTCGCGCAGGTTCGGATAGCTGTTGACGAGCTCGAGCAGGTGGCCCTGTGGGAACGGGTAGAGCAGCTCGACGCGCCCGACGGCGATGCCGTCCTTGCCCTCGCGGTCGGCGTGGCCAACGAGGTCGTAGTAGATCTTGCCCGTGCAGAGGATCAGCCGGGTGATCTTCTCGATGTCCACCCGGGGCTCGGCCAGCACCGGGTAGAACTGCGTGTCGGAGAGGTGCTGGACGCGGTTGGTGGCCTGGGGCAGGCGCAGCAGCGACTTCGGGGTCATGATCACCAGCGGCCGCTGCTTGGCGATGCGCGCCTGGCGGCGCAGCAGGTGGAAGTACTGGGCGGGCGTCGTGAGGTTGGCCACGCGGATGTTGCCCTCGGCGGCCAGCTGCAGGAAGCGCTCCAGGCGCGCGCTGGAGTGCTCGGGCCCGGCGCCCTCGTAGCCGTGCGGCAGCAGCAGGGTCAGGCGCGAGGTCTGCCCCCACTTGGCCAGACCGGAGACGATGAACTGGTCCACGACGACCTGGGCGCTGTTGAGGAAGTCGCCGAACTGCGCCTCCCAGAGCACGAGCGTCTCTGGCGACTCCTGCGAGTACCCGTACTCGAAGCCCAGGCAGGCCATCTCCGACAGCGGTGAGTTGTGGAGCTCGAACGGCGCCTGCGCGCTGGGCAGGTTCTGCACCGGCGAGTGCTCGCGCCCGCTCTTGTGGTCGTGCAGGACCATGTGGCGCTGCGAGAACGTGCCGCGCTGCGTGTCCTGGCCGGTCAGGCGCACCGGCGTGCCCTCGGTGATCAGCGAGCCGACGGCCAGCGCCTCGGCGTGGCCCCAGTCGATGCCGCCCTCGTCGCCCAGCGCCTCGCGCCGGCGCTCGAGCTGGCGGGCCAGCTTCGGGTTGGTCTCGAAGCCCTCGGGCAGGCGCAGCAGCTCCTCGTTGAGCGCGCGCAGCTGCTCCACCGGCACCGCCGTCTCGACGTCCGGCGACGGCGTGCGGTCGAGCTGGTACTCGCCCGTGTGGTGCTCGATCTCCGCTGCGGCCTCGATGCGGTCCTTGAGCTCGGCGTGGCGGGCCGACAGCGTGCCCCACACCTCGGCGTCCAGCGCCTCGACGTCGTCCTTGGTCACGACGCCCTCGGCGATGAGCTGCTCGGCGTAGATCTCCCGCGCGCGCTTGTGCTCCTTGATCGCGCGGTACATCTCGGGCTGCGTGTAGCTGGGCTCGTCGGCCTCGTTGTGGCCGAAGCGGCGGTAGCCGATGAGGTCGATGAGCACGTCGTGGCCGAACTCCTCGCGGAAGGCGAAGGCCAGGTGCACGGCGGCCAGGCACGCCTCCACCGCGTCGGCGTTGACGTGGATGATGGGGACGTCGAAGCCCTTGGCCAGGTCGGACGCCCACCGGGTCGAGCGCGCGTCCTCGGTGTCGGTGGTGAAGCCGACCTGGTTGTTGGTGATGAGATGGAGGCTGCCGCCGACGCTGTAGCCGTCGAGCGCCTGCAGGTTCAGGGTCTCGCTGACCACGCCCTGGGCCGGGAAGGCCGCGTCGCCGTGGATGACGACCGGCAACGCGGCGTCGGTGTCGTGGCGGGCGTGCGGGCCCTCGCGCGCGGTCTGGGCCGCGCGGGTGGCGCCCTCGACCACGGGCGAGACGTACTCGAGGTGCGAGGGGTTGGACTCGAGCCGCACGAGGATCGACTTGCCGTCGCGCAGCTCATAGGAGCCGTCGGCGCCGTGGTGGTACTTGACATCGCCGGTGCCGCCCTGCGGGATCGTGGTCACCGCCTCGAGCGTCTGGGCGCCCTCGAACTCGGCGAAGATCGTCTCGTAGGCGCGGCCGAGGTTGTGGGCGAGCACGTTCAGCCGACCTCTGTGCGCCATCCCGATCACGACTTCCCGCGCCCCCACGCCGCCCGAGAGCTGGATGAGCTCGTCGAGCATGGGGACGGTCATGTCCAGGCCCTCGATCGAGAACTGCTTCTGGCCCAGGTAGGCCTTGTGCAGGAAGCGCTCGAGCGCGTCGACCTTGATCAGGCGCCGCAGCAGCCAGCGCTTGCGGTCGGCGGCCAGCGGCTGGCGGAACGCGCTGGACTCGATCTTCTCCCGCAGCCACACGCGCTGGCGGTGCGAGGAGATGTGCTCGATCTCGTACGCGATCGGACCGCAGTAGACCTCGCGCAGGCGCGGCAGCGCGTCCTCGAGCGTGTCGCCGGGCACGTACATGCGCAGGATGTGCGCCGGGATCTGGCGCATGAGCTCGGGCGTGAGGCTGAGCGGCTCGGGGTCGAGCGCCGGGTCGCCGCCGGCGTCGTTGAGCCCGAGCGGGTCGAGCTTGGCGGCCAGGTGGCCGTGCGTGCGGTGGGCTTTCAGGAGGGAGGTTGCGGCTTGCACCGCCTGCAGGAGCTCTTCGCTCGGTGCTTCCGGGGCCGTGGGCGTTGGGCGTTGGGCTGGCGCCGCGGCTTGGAGGGTCGGCTTGGGCGGCTGCGGCGTCGGTCCGAGCTCCACGGCCAAGCTCGAGAACACGTCCTCGTAGAACCCCTCCTGCCCGTCCAGCAGGGCCTCGATGCGGCCGAGGAAGCGCCCCGACTCCGCGCCCTGGATGATCCGGTGGTCATAGGTCGAGGTCATGGTCATGACCTTCTCGGCCCCGATGAGCTCGCCCACGTTGCCCAGCCCGACCGGGTAGGCGATCGAGCCGGCGGCGACGATCGTGCCCTGTCCGACCATCAGCCGCGGGACCGAGCCGACCGTGCCGAGGCCCCCCGGGTTGGTGAGGCTGATGTTGGCGCCGACGAGGTCGTCGGCGCTCAGGGCGTTGGTGCGCGCCTTGTCGATCAGGCCGTTGTAGGCGGCCAGGAAGTCGGCGAAGGAGAGGCGGGCGGCGTCGCGGATGACCGGCACCATCAGCGTGCGCGTGCCGTCCTTCTTCTCGACGTCGACGGCGATGCCGAGGTTGATCGCGTGGTCGTCGACGCTTGTCGGCTTGCCGTCGGTCTCGGCGAAGTGGTGAGCCATGACCGGCATGTCCTGTGCCGCGCGCACGATCGCGTACGCGATCAGGTGCGTGAACGAGACCTTCTGGCCGCCCGCCTTGAGCTGCTTGCGACGGCCGTCCATTGCGGTCACGGTGACCGTCCGGAACGAGGTCGCGGTCGGAATCGACCGGCTCTCGTCCATGTAGCGGGCCAGCATCGCGGCGCTGCCCTTCAGCGTCTGCGCATCGCCGGCGGCCGGCGCGGCGGCCCCGCCGTTGGTCTTGGCGGCGAGCACGTCGGCCTTGGTGATGCGGCCGCGCGGGCCCGTGCCGGTGATCGCCGCGAGGTCGATGCCCTCGGTCTCGGCCACGCGGCGGGCGACCGGCGAGGCGTCGGCGCCGTTGCCGCTGGAGGGGGCGTCGGGCGTCGGGCGTCGGACGTCGGACGGCGTGGCCTCCTTCGCCGCAGCGGCCTTCGGCGGCGCCCCGTTAGCGGTGGTCATGCGCGCGAGGACCTGGCCCACCTCGACGGTGTCGCCGGCGGCGGCGAGCACCTCGGTGATGGTTCCGGCGGTGGGCGCGGGGACCTCGGCGTCGACCTTGTCGGTCGAGATCTCGACGACGGTTTCGTCCTCGGAGACGCTGTCCCCGGCGTCCTTGTGCCATTCCAGCACGGTGCCCTCGGACACCGACTCGCCCATCTGGGGCATGACGATGTCGACGGTCTTGCCCTCGGCGGGCGCCGCGTCGGCGGGCGCGTCCTCGGCCTCGTCGGCCGGCGGGGCGGCGCCGTTGGTGTCGATCTCGGCCAGCACCGCGCCGACGGCGACGGTGTCGCCCTCCTGCGCGTGGATCTTGACCAGGGTGCCGGTGGCGGGCGCGGGCACCTCGGCGTCGACCTTGTCGGTCGAAACCTCCACCAGGGTGTCATCCGCGCTGACCTGGTCTCCTTCGGCGGCGTGCCATTCCAGGACGGTGCCTTCGGAGACCGACTCGCCCATTTGGGGCAGGGTCACTGAGACCGTTGTGCCGACAGCCATGCGCGCGATCTACATTATCGGGCGGTTGCGGGGCTGACCGGGGGCTCGGTTGCGCCCACGCGACGGTGTCGCGACTCGTAGACGAAGCCGATCGTCCCGGCGAACGGGCCGATCCCGCCGACCACCGCGACGAGCACCGCGAGCCGGAACGAGATGACCCCGGCGCGCTGCGCGATCAGGGCCAGGACCGACATCACGATCCAGCCGATCCCGTGGCACCAGCCCAGCACCATCTCGGCGCCGTGCAGGCCGGGGATGAGCCACACCGCCAGCAGCGACAGGTAGATGGCCGAGTGGCAGAAGGACAGGATCTCCAGGCGCTTGAAGGTGATCAGGCCGCCAAGGGCGGTGGGCTCGCCGGCCGGGACGGTCACACCGACTCCAGCAGGGTCCCCACGCGCCGCAGCGCGGGGTGGGCCTCCTCGGGCCACGCCTCCGGGTCGGCCGGCCACCAGGCGAAGGCGTCGTGCTCGTCGTCGGGCACAGCCTCGGCGCCCTCGCGCAGGTGCGCGAGCCCGATGAGCGACACCAGGCCGCTGGGCAGGCGCACCAGCGCCTCCACCGTCAGCCGGGCCGGCGCCACCGACCACTCCTCCTCGAGCTCGCGGGACAAGGTCGTGACCGGGTCCTCGTTGACCTCGACCGAGCCGCCGGCGCCCAGGGCCCAGCGGCCGGCCCAGGACGCCACCCAGTCGGCGCGGCGGCCGGCCAGCCAGCGCCCATCGGCGCCCCGCACGACGCAGAGGACGGTCATCGAGTCGCGCGCGTCGGGGGCCAGGCGCAGGGCCCAGCGGGCGGGCTGGAGCTCGAGCCGCAGGCTGGCGCCGTTGACTTCGTAGGAGGCCAGCCGCGCGCCCAGGCCGTCGTGGCTCGGCGAGCCGCGCTCCCGCAGCGCGGCGATGGCGGCGTCGGCCTCCGCCTCCGCATCCGGCCCGGCGACGAACGTGTCGTCGCGCCACGCGGTCTGCACCTGGGCAGCGTCCCAGGGACCACGGGCGAGCAGACCGGGTTCGGGTGGCATCTCCTTTCAGGGTACGGTCCAGCCTGTGCGCCGGCGCTCGCACTGGGGTTGGGGCTACGAGGACGAGCGTCCGACGCTGGACGAGGTCCGGGAGGCCGCGGCGGGCCTGGTCGCGCACCTCGGGTTCGGGTCGACGGAGGTCGAGGAGCCGGTGCCCCTCGCCGACGTGGCGCTGCCGGCGCCGCGGCTCGAGCCGCCGGCCGATGTGCAGGCCATCTGCTCGACCGAGACCTACGATCGCGCCGCGCACGCGTACGGGAAGGCCTACCGCGACGTCGTCCGCGCCTTCCGGGGCCGGTTCGACTACCCGCCCGACGTCGTCGCCTACCCGCGCGACGAGGCCGACGTCGAGCGCGTGCTGGCCTGGTGCGTCGATGCCGGCGCCGCGCTGATCCCCTACGGCGGCGGCACCAGCGTCGTCGGCGGGGTGGAGCCGCGGGTCGACGGCCCGGCGGTCACGCTCGACCTGCGCGCTCTCGACGCCCTGCTCGAGGTGGACGGCGCGTCGCGGGCGGCGCGCATCCAGGCCGGGGCCAGCGGGCCGCGGCTGGAGGACCAGCTCGCCGAGCACGGCTTCACGCTGCGCCACTTCCCCCAGTCCTTCGCGCTATCGACGCTGGGGGGCTGGATCGCCACGCGCGCGGGCGGGCACTTCGCGACCGTGTACACGCACATCGACGACCTCGTCGAGTCGGTGCGCGCGCTGACCCCGACCGGCGCCTGGCAGTCGCGGCGGCTGCCCGGCTCGGGCGCGGGGCCGTCGCCCGACCGGCTGCTGCTCGGCTCCGAGGGCACGCTGGGCGTGATCACCGAGGCCTGGGTGCGGGTGCAGGCCAAGCCCGTGCACCGGGCCGCGGTCACCGTG
>DATBDE010000051.1:0-49362 GCA_036270095.1 Solirubrobacteraceae bacterium
CTCGACGAACGCGTCGTAGTCGAACTGGAGCGTGTTCAGGTACGTGCTCCAGCCCATCGTGTTCTTCGCGATCAGCGCCGTCTCCATGATCTCGTCCTCGGTGGCGCCGAACAGCCGGGCCGCCTCGGTGTGGAAGTAGGCACCGCCAAGCCGATCAGCTCCTTGTACTTGTTCGGCAGCGCCGTCGCATCGGACAGCACCAACGCTTTGAAGCTCGCCCACTCGCTGGGCAGCAGGTAGTCGGGCACGCGGCCGAACATCTCCGGCACGAGGCCGAAGGCCGGGCGGGCCCAACCACCTCCTGTGCGCGCGAGACGCCGATCCGGTAGTCGTCCGGTTGTACTCCTCGCCCCACGGCCCGTCAACGGGCCGCGCTACCCGTTCTTGAACGCGAAGTACGCGGCCTTCTTGCGCCCGGCGACGCTCACCAGCCCCGCGTTGCCGTTCGTGCGGGTGTCGTAGAGGTAGTCGTAGCCGAACCCGGTCACGGTCGGTGTGCGACGGGCGAGCCGCAGGGCCTGAGCGAGGATCGGCCCCTCCTGCGACGGCGGCACGGCGAAGTTGGTCTTCGGGTTGCCGACCGTGGGCAGGAAGTACTCGGACAGCCAGAGCTTGATCCGCGGGCGACCGCGGCCGAGGTAGCGGTCGATGTAGTGCTGCAGCCGCGGCAGGTCGGGCAGCTCGATGGCGTGGAGCTTCGGAGGGATCGGCGTCTTGCGCTTGATCAGCCCGATCGGGTTGTGCCCGTAGAGGTCCATCCGCGGCGGGCGTCCGTTGGGCAGCTGGAGGTTCTGCACCCAGTCCAGCGGCCGGATGTCGCAATAGCTCCACGTGTTGCCGCCGATGACGACGTTGCCGGAATCGACGCTCTTCAGCGCGCCGTAGGCGTCATCGAGGATCACCGCGTAGCGCTGGACCTGGGACTTCTGCTCCGCCGTGAGCTTGTGGAAGTAGGGCTGGTAGGTGATGGGCTTGAAGTTGCCCGCCCGGCAGGGCTCGCCCCAGATCATCCAGCGCTTGACCGTCGGGTAGTGCTTGGACGCGGCGATGAGGAAGTTCGCGTAGTCCCGCGGGTCGGTGGGGGCCCAGGCGCCGTCGGGCTTGCCGCCGTTGGCCCACTCCGGCGTGTCCATGGCGGTGAGCAGCATCTGGATGCCGTTGGCCCCGGCATCGGACACGGTCTGGTCCAGCGAAGCGGGCCAGACGTAGGCGGGATCGTCAGGGTTCGTGGGATCCGCGGGGCGCGACTGGGACACCGACTTCCAGCTCAGCCCGCTCTCCAGGACGTTGACGCCGAGGTCCTTGTACACCGGCCACGGTGTCTGCCCATCGGGCGAGGACTCGGGGCCGAGCAGGGCCTTGTCGAAGGTCCGCGCGCCAGCGGTGCCGCAGAGGGCGAGCACCGCGACCAGCACCAGCGCGGCACCCCCGAGCCGTCGGGCGAAGGTCACCATCTCAGCGTACTGACACACCGGAGACGCGATCGGAGCGCGCGTTCAGGCGCCCGCCGCGCGGGCGCGCAACTGAAGCGCCCGCTCGACCAGGTTCGTGACCACGCCCGCGACGCGGGGATCGCGCAGCCGCGCCGCGATCGCGCGCGGGTCGTCCACCGTCCACGCCGCCTCGGGCAGCCCGGAGCGCGCCATGCGGGCGCGGAACGGCGCGCCGTCGAAACGCCACCATGGCAGGACCAGGGTCGCGTCGCAAGCTGCCGCCTTGCGCTGTACGCCGCGGGCGTCGCGCAGTAGCAGCCCGGCCGACACGTCGGGCGCCAGCCGGCGCACCGCCGCCACCGCCTGCTCGATGAACGAGGACAGGAACACCGGCGGCCCGTCGTGCAGCACCGGGTCGAGCGCGGCGAGCACCTCGGCCTCATAGCCCGCCTCCTTGAGCTCGACGTCCATGCCGATGCGGCCGCCGACGCTGGCGACGACGTCCTCGAGCAGCGCCGGCGGGTGCGCGAGCGCCCGCAGCCGCTCGAGCGGCGCCCGGGCGATCGACACGCCGTCGAGCCGCTGGTCGTGGTTGATGACCAGCGCCCCGTCGATCGTGCGGCGCACGTCGAACTCGACGAAGTCCGCTCCGGCGGCGATCGCACCCTCCAGCGCCGCGATCGAGTTCTCGCGCACGCCGGGCTGGCGCCCGCCGCGGTGGGCGATCACCGCCGTCTCCGCCGGCGGCCACGGGCCGGGGCCAGGCCAGAGCGAGCCGGCGACGCCTACACCGCCTGCTCGGCGGCCTCGCGCCGCCCCGCGGCATCGCGCTCGGCCTTCTCGGCCTTCTCCAGGCGGCTGCGCGCGGCCGACAGCAGGCGCTCGGCGTCGTGCACCTCGCCCTCGGCCTCCCGGCGCGCGCGGGCCGCGGCGCGCTCGGCCGCGCGCGCCTCCTTGAGCTCGGCCTGCGCGGCCTTGCGGCGCTCGCGCTCGGCGGCCTGGCGCTCGCGCTCGCGGTCGGCGGCGTCGTCGTCGGCCGCCTCGGCTGCCTTCGTGCGCGCCTTGCTCTTGGGCTTCGTGCGCTTCGCCGGCGCCGGCGCCGCCGCAAAGCCCTCGAGCCCGGCGAACGCCGCCGGCCGGCGCTCGCGGGTGATCCGCGCGGCCTCGACCTCGGCCCGCGCCTCGTCGTCGGTGGCGGCGGCGTGCAGCGTCTCGCGCACGCGGTCGAGCACGGTTGCCGTCGGGAACCCGGCCTCGCGGGCCAGCCCGCGCGCGGCCGCGACGAGGTCGCCCACCGCGCGCCGCTCCGCCTCGCCCGCCGCGCGCGCCGCGGCGGCGTCGCCGCGCCCGGCCAGCAGGTCCTCCTGCACGGCCCGCAGCGCGTCGCCCGCCTCCAGCAGCGCGTCGCGCTGCCCGGGCCGGCTGCGCAGCACCTGGTTGGCCGCCCACGCCGCCACCGACGGCTTGCGCAGCGCCTTGACCGCGTCGGCGTCCTCGCGCCGCTTGTCGGCCCGCAGCCGCTTGGCCAGCGCGTCGCGCTCGGGCACGAACGCGTCGAGCGGAAGCCCGTAGAGGGCGTCGACCTCGTCGTCGAGGTCAGCCATCGGGCGCGCCCGCGCGCGGTGCCGTTAAGCGATCCACGGGCCTCAACTCCGAATACGGCGCCAGACGCCGGGCGCGTAGCGGAACACTCCGGAGGCCGCACGGTTCCGTACGTGGGTCAGCCGGGTGCCCATCGGGATCGCCGTCGTCGTTGCCAAGCGGGTCCCGGGCATGACGGCGTCGCAGTCATCGATCGCGCGGCCCAGAGCACCGAGGTAGGGCCGGTAGACCAGTTCCCGCACCGCCCGGGGGATGCGGTATCCGGTGGCGAGCAGGCTCCGCTGTGGCGGACTGCGGTACTGCAGCGCGTGAAAGTGGTAGTTGATCAGGGGCCTGCCGTCCACGACCACCCGGCCGTCGGCCGACGTCACGCGGTGGTTCGCGACGTTCCACGGCGCCAACCCGGCGCCCACGTGCTCGATCTCCTCGACGCTGTCGAACTCCCTCGGCGCACGGTCGAGGTACTTCTGATCGGCGAACTTGCCGTCCTCCAACCGTCCGTAGCACCATTGCACACAGAGCCCGCGCCACCAGTCCAGGAAGGCGAGCCCGACTGCATCGCGGCGAACGACGATGACGCTGACGTTGAAGTACCCGTAGATCTCCTGATGGCGTCGGCTGCGGGCGTAGCGATGGGGCATGAGCAGAACCGATGCGCTCTGCTCGAACACCGGTTCTAACGAGCTGAAGAAGAACTGGTCGGCGTCGAGATACGTGACCTCGTCGGCCTCCGGCCACCGCTCGCGCAGCAAGTACCGCGGCAGGCAAGACGACAGCGTCCAGCAGTACTCCCCGTGGCTCCGGGTGGGCCGAGCTGCCGCCGCGTCGGTGTCATAGCGCTCGAGCTCGGCGACGTCGATGATCACCGCATCCTCCAGGTCCAGGCGCTCGAGCAGCGTGCGCGCCATCGCGTCCATGCACAGGACGCCGAGGACGAACCGGTCGCCCACGGCCTGCAAGGAGCCGTACATCGCCAGGACCTGGGGGACGTAGCGGACGTCGGTCAACGTGCAGAGCATGCGCACGGCGACTAGTGGCCTCCGCCCGAGACCTGGGGTTGAACCAGACGCTTGAAGCCGTGGTAGCGCGCCGTCCCTCGCACGGCCGCGTAGGTCAGGGCGAACCGCACGACATAGGCCACCGCTGCGCCGATCACGCCGAAGGCCGCCATGCCCACGAGCACCAAGCCCGTCCCGACCACCGTCCCCAGCAGGGTCGCGACGAAGACCGATCGCTCCCGGCGCACCGAGTTCAGCCCGACGAAGTACATGTACGCACCGTAGATCCAGGGCGCCGCCACCACCATCACCTGGACCACCGGCACCGCGCCCGAATAGCGCTCCCCGAACAGCGCGGGAACCACGGCGGGCGCGATCAGGACCGAGACCAGCGTCAGCACCACGCCGACGGCGCCCAGCATGAGCGACGCGCGACGGGTCACGCGCGCCACGTCGCGGCGCCGGGCCAGGTGCGGGTAGAGGGTGATGCCGGCCGTCGTCGAGAGGACCTGCAGGCCGGTCACCCACCGGTCGCCGACGGTGTAGTAGGCGGCCGATGTCGTCGAGAACAGCCCGACGAAGAAGATGTCCAGGCGGACGAGCGCCGGGACCACCGTCGAGGCCCCCCAGAACGGGAGCGACCTCCGTACCACCGCGCCGAGTCTCGGCAGCCGTGGACGTACCAGCCGCGCGTACCTGCGCACCAGCACCGCCACGAGGTCGAAGGTGATGCGCGCCAGACCCGCGGTGGCGTAGGCGGCAGCCAGCAGCACGATCCCGCCGTCGAGTGCGACGACGGTGATGACCAGGATCAGCAGGAGCACCTTCTCGCCGATGACCGCGGTGGCCAGCAGGCGCATCGCCCGCCGGGCGCGAAACACCGACTCCACGATGTCCGCGATGGAGACCTGACACATGTACAGCGTCAGCGCACCGATGCAGACGACGAGCTGGGTCGAATACCCGAGCAGCGCCACGGCCGTCGTGGTGCCGACCACGAGAAGCAGCCCGACGCCCTGCGTGAGCGCCAGGGCCGGAGCCAGGAGATGCCCGGCCGCGCCGGCGTGGTCCTCGTGTTCCTCGCCATGCTCGGCGGAGAGCGCCGAGAGCTCCCGGAGCAGCCACGTGGCGATGCCAAGCTCTGCGGCGATGGTCACCGCCTGCGCGAGGCTGTAGATGCCCGCGAAGGTCCCGTACTCCGAGGGACCCAGCGCGCGTGCGATCAGGATCGCCAGGACCGTCGTCGCGACCAGCGCGGACACCTGGGACGCAAGCACCCAGCTCCCGTCCTTGGCCCAACCTCGGGCCCACGGCCCGGGCCGGCCTCCCGTGAGGCGCCCGATCCGCTGCAGCGCGGCGCGGCGGGCGCGCGATGCGCTAGCCACGACCCGCCGTCTGCATCGGAGCGCTCGCCGCGAGGTCGGTAAACAGCGCCGCCAGCGTCCTGGCGCGGTCGGCGTATTGGTGGTCTCGCAGCGTGCGTTGCTGTCCGGCACTGGCGATCGCGATCCGTCGATCCTCGTCGTCCAGCGCCTCGCGCAGCCTGGCCCGCAGCTCGCGCTCACTCGCGTAGGTGAGCACCTCGACCCCGGGCTCGAAGAGATCGCGGAGGTTGGGCGCGTCCTCGGTGAGCACGAGGGCGCCCATCCCGGTCGCCTCGAACAGCCGCATGTTGTTCGCGAAGCCCTTTGCGGACTTGCCGTGGCGGTTGATCACGACCCTCGACTGCGCCAACAGGCGATACATGTCGAGCCCCCACGCCTCGCCTCGGAGCATGCGTCGGAGCGGAGGATTCCTACGGACCTTCCAGTTGGGGCGGCCGTACAGCTGGACGTCGAAGTCCTCCACCAGGCGCCGGAACACTCGGTCGGTCCCGCGCCCGTAGATCAGCGCGCTGTACGTGCCCACGAACGACGCGCCGATCTCGCGTGGGGAGTCGGGGGCCGCCGACATGCCCTGCCGCTCGAGATCCTCGATCACGCGAGGGTCGAAGGCCAGGGCAAGGTACTCCGTGCGGATGCCCTTGCGGGTGAAGCGCTCCACGAGCGAGGGGTACGAGCTCACGACGAGATCGAACTTGCGCATGCGCCGGAGGCTCGGCGGCCCGGTCGATATCTGCCCGACGACGAGGACGCCGGCGCGCTTGAGGCGATCGATGTCGCTGAGCGACAGGACGCGGACGTTCTGGATCAGCGCCACATCGGGCTCGTAGTCCAGGATCTGCGCCGTCGCGATCCCGCTCACGTCGTCGGGACGCGTGGACGGTGCCACGTCTGCGTCCCGCAGCCATGCGCGGTGTAGCTGCTCGCAGTTCGGGACGATGTCGACCGCGTCGTGCCCAAGCGCGCGAAATGCCGTCGAATACACGTCCGAGGCACCGAAGCGCGTCCGCATGATCGTGGCGAGCTGCTGCTCGTAGGGCTGCTCCTCCAGGCCCGGCGTCGCCTGGTAGAGGGAGTCGAGAAACCGTTGGTAGTGGGTGTCCAGCGTGACGATCCGCATGGCCGCGCCCCGGTGCGTCTTCAGGTCCCCGGGTCGCGGCCGAGAGGCTCGAGCGACCACGAACGGTGGTCGCCCAGGCGAATGACCGTTGTCTTGTGGGTGGCACCCCAACCATCCCTCATCGCTGCGCGATTCCGGCACCAGCCGGCTCGAGCGACCCCGCGCCCTCGCGCTAGCGCGCGAAGTTGGACCGCGAGCGAGCGCAGCGTGATGGGCTGCGCCGGAACGACGAGCAGGCGACGGCCGGCAAAGCGGCGAAACAACGCCCGCCACTCGGGCTGGGAGAACTCCGTGTCCACGCGGACCAGCAGGTGCAGGTCGCACGGCAGCGGCGGGTCACGGCCCAGGTCGTGCGGGACCACGCGAACGGGCGCGAGAAAGCCTTCCAGCCGCTCGGCAACGGGGCCGTCGAGCTCGGTCGCCGTGAGGCGCCCCTCTGGCCATTCGCGCGCGAGCCAGTACTCCAGCATCCCGCGTCCGACTCCGTACGAGCAGCAGGTGCGGGCCGAAAGGCGGCGAAGGAACGCGCCGATCGCGCCGGCAAGGCGTTGGTGGGCGCGACTCGCGTGGGCAGCCGTCTCCCACGCCGAGCGGTCGGGGTCGAGGGCGAACTCGGGCGTCCCGTGCATGCGCAGAGCCTCCCAGGCGGCTTTGTCGACCCGCGAACCGACCAGCGGGCGATCGGGCCCGAACTCGAAGTAGAACGGGGCCGTGAGCCTCACCCCGCCGACCGGTCCCGCCGTAGCTGCGCCGCGCGTGCGGCCATCAACAGGGCGACCGGCAGCCAGACGTAGCGCTGGAACAGGATCACCTGCGCGAGAGCGACCACGAGGGCCGACGTCAGTGCCGCCGTCAGGGCAGCCGCCAGCCGCCCCTCGTCCGCCGACCGAGCGCGCTTGAGCGTCCGGACGCAGAGCGCGGCTATGCCGGCAACGATCGCCACCATGGCCAGCAGGCCCAGGAGACCGGTTTGGAACCAGGTCGCGACGAACAGGTTGTGCACTTCCTGCAGCACGCCGAGGCCCGGATTGCGCACCAGGGCATTGTCGCGGCCCAGACCCACGCCGACGAACGGATTGTCGGCGATGTGGGACCACGCGCCACTGATCAGGTCGAGGCGCTGTCCGAAGGTGTCGGTGTGCGCGTTGCCGGAGTTCGTCACCGTCGTGAAGCGGTCCACCGCCTGGCTGATGGACGGGCCGACTCCGGCCGCGGCGAGGACGACGGCACCAACGACGCACGCGCCCACAGCGATGACGTGATAGCGGATCGGGCGAGCGACCAGGCACCAGACGACGACACCCGCCGCCCCCGCCGCAACGGCGGCGACGGACTGGGACGCGACGATGCCCGACACGACGAGCCCCGTCGCGAGCGCTCCGAGAACCACCGCCCTCGCTCCGCCGCGGTAGGCAATCGAGAGCGCTGGGACCAGTGCGATGGCCAGCCCGCTCGCGAAGTCGTCCGGATTGACCGCCAGACCCGTGGCTCTCCCGAACTCGAGGGCGGCCATGCCGGGGAGAAACGGGCCGCCGTGGGCCACCTGGATGTCGGCTACGGCTCCGGCGACGGCCATCGACGCAGCCCACAGCGCGATCGCGATCGCAACGTCCCGCGACGTCCTGAGCACGTTCACGGCCAGCCAGGACAAGCCCACGGTGACGATGATCACGCGGACCAGCACGAGGAGCGACTGGGCCGGATGGGCCGCGCCCACGGTCGAGACCAGGGCAGCGACCGCGTACAGCGCGACACCCGCAACCAGGAACCGCGGCAGCGACATGCGTTCGGTGGTGTCGCCTGACGACACTCGGCCCACTGCCGCGAGGACAAAGGCCAGGAACAGGAACGCGTCGGACAGGGTCACGCTCGCCACGCGCACGGTGAGCGCACCCAACGTGGCAACGCCCGCGAAGAAGAGGATGCGCGCCGCCGGGTGGAGGGCGGCCCCCTGCCGCACGAGGCGAAGGTCACAGACACTCCAGAACCTCGACGCCCGGGGCTCGCCGACGCTGGCGATCATGAGAAATACTCGTCGCGGTTGACGCGGTAGTACGCGAGCGTCTCGCGCAGACCGGCCCGCAGGTCCACCGTCGGCCGCCAGCCGAGCACCCGCTCCGCCGCCGACCAATCCGCGTAGAAGTCACCGATGTCGATCGAGCGGTTCTCCTCCGGGAAGGGGACCATCCGATAGGTGCCCGCGCCGTTCAGGTCGATCAGGGTCTGTGCCACCGCGACGAGCGAGTGCACGCCGAGGCCTCCGAGGTTGAACAGCTCGCCGTAGGCGCGATCGTTGAAGGGAGCGTCCATGAGCGCCGAGACCACATCTGACACGTAGGTGAAGTCGCGCAGCTGCGTACCGTCGCCATAGATGAGAATTTCCTCGCCGCTGAGGAGTCGTTTCACCCAAATGCCGAGGAAGGTCTGCCGAGCGTCCTTCACCCGCATGCCGGGACCGTACGTGTTGGTGAGCCGCAGCACGATCGAACGGATGCCGTACACCGATGAATAGAGGCGGTGGAACGACTCGCCCGCCAGCTTGGTGATGCCGTTGACGTCGACCGGAGCGAGCGGGTGGCTCTCGGTCACCGGTAGGGCCTGCGGCCGCCCGTAGACCTGGCGCGTGCTGGCAAAGACGACGCGTACGCTCGGCCGTTCGACACGGCATGTCTCGAGCAGGTCGAGCTGCGCCCGCGCGTTGATGTCCATATCGGTGACGGGGTCGCGCATGGAGTCGATGTGACTGGTCTGTCCCGCGAGGTTGAAGAGAATGTCGACATCGCGCAGCAGGTAGCGCAACGAGTGACGATCCCGCACGTCGGAGATGTTCAGGTCAACACGACCGGCGAGATCGGCGATGTTCGCCAGATTTCCCCCGTACTCCGGGATCAGGCTGTCGACGATGGTGACCTTCGCCCCGGCCCGCACGAGCTCTCGAGCGAGGTTGGAGCCAATGAACCCGGCGCCCCCGGTGATCAGGATGCGTCGCCCCTCGTACGAGGCGTGGGCTGCGTTCGTCAGCGCCACCGTCGCTCACGCGCCGGGTTTCGGGGAATGCGTCGATGCGAGGGCGACAGTCACGGGCAGAGCCGGGCTCGGAGGAGGCCTGATGCTAGCTACGCGCCGAGCAGCGACGCGATCGCGTCGCGCCCGTCGTGCCCGAAACCGGGGTCAAGTCTTTCTTTGCCACACCGAAACCCGGTGCGGCAAAGAAAGACTTGACCCCCCCTGCAAGCAGCCGCTAGCTGCCCGCGACGCTCTCCAGGTAGGGCACCAGCTGCTTGACGAAGGTGTCCTTCTTGGGGTCGCCGAGCGCCGGGTCGTTGTGCGCGTAGGTCGACGCGCGGTTGATCAGGGTGAGGTTGCGGCGCGGGATCCCCGACTGATGGGCCAGGAGCTTGGTCGAGGTCAGCACGCCGGGACCGCCCAGGGACGCGGCGAAGGCGTAGAGCTTCAGGTTCTTCGGCAGCTTGTGGCCCTCGGTGGCGTGCACGTCGAGCATGCCCTGGGCCGGGTTGGCGTTGCCGTCCGCGACCGCGCCGGCGTCGATCGAGAGGCGTTGCGGGTGGTACCAGGCCAGCCCGTCGTGGCCGATGACGCCCTGGCCCGAGAAGGCGGCCGCGTAGCGGTCCAGCGGCGTGATCCCGCCGGCGTCGTTCCAGCCCGCCGGCGTCGAGCTGAAGTCCTGCTCGCCGAGGTGGGCCTGGGCCAGCGCCAGCGAGGTCGGCGACGTGCCGACGTTGAGCGCGTAGCCGTACTGCCCCGCGTTGGTCACCGGGTAGGGCGGCTTGAAGATCGCCGGCAGGAGCGAGAAGGCCTGGCCCACCGAGGGCGAGTTCGGGTCGAGCAGGACGCCGAGCCCGCCGGTGGTCTGGAACAGGCCCGCGTAGGGCGCCGGAAGGCCGCCGACGGTTAGCCACGGCGAGCCCGCCTGCAGCTGCTGCAGCGACTGCGTGGCCTGGTCGGGCGATACCGGCACGAGGCGCGAGGCGCCGTCGATGTAGACGAGGCCGGAGAGCCCGTCCGCGCCCGCCTTGCCGTTGAAGTCCCAGGTCGCGTAGGCGGTGGTGATCGTGCCGCCGAGCGAGTGGCCGCCGACCACCACCGTGCGGCCGCCGCGCTGCGCCTGCAGCACGACCTTGCGCAGGTCGCCGATCTCCGTGTTCATGCCCCAGTCGCGGGCGAACCCGACGTCCGCGTCCGGCACGGGCTGGTAGCGGGGCTGGATGCTCGAGTTCGTGAGGTAGCCCAGGTAGTAGTCGAAGGCCTGCTGCGCCGTGGCCTGCCCGGTCTTGGCGGCGTCGAGCATCGACTGGTCCTCGAGCAGGTTCTCGCGCCGCTCGACCGACCACACCTGCCAGCCGGGGACCATGGAGACGATGGTCTTGGCCAGCGGCTCGAAGTAGGCCGAGCCAGCCGAGGTGCCGGGGTTGAGCACGAGGAGGTTGCGCGCGCTGCGCGGCCCGGTCTGCAGGATGCCGACGCGGTTGTACTGCGGCGGAGTGCCGGGGGAGTTGACGCCGGCGATGGTCTGGAAGCGGACGTCGACGGCGGACGCCGTCGGCGCGAGCACCGCAACCGCGACGAGGCTGACCAGACCCACGAGCACTGCACGCATCCGAGGCATCTCCTCCTTGAGAAACGGGAACGTTTTCGATCGTAACATGATTGTTTTCGATACCTTCGACGACGATGGCGGACCGCGCGATCGAGATTCTCCCGCGGCGCCCATACGGTTCGGTGCGGGAGGAGCTGCGGGCCTCGCAGCGCGGCCGGCTGATCGTCGCCGTCGCCGACGCGGTCGCGAGCAAGGGCTACGCTGCCGCCACGGTGGCCGACATCATCGGCTTGGCCGGGGTCTCCCGGCGGACGTTCTACGAGCACTTCGACGACAAGGAGGCCTGCTTCCTGGCCTCCTACGACACCGGCGCCCAGGCCATCTACGACGCCATGGTGGCCAGCGCGCAGGGCATCGAGGGCTGGGAGCAGCTGCTGGACGCCGTCTTCGGCACCTGGCTCGCGTTCCTCGAGGCCGACCTGGCCTTCACGCGCGCGTATATGGTCGAGTTCTGGGCCGCCGGCGACGCCGCGCGCGAGCGCTGGAAGGAGCGGCGCGAGCGCACGGCCGGCCTGCTCCGCGTCCTGCACGAGCGCGCCCGCGCCGAGGACCCCGCGATCGTGCCGGTCTCCGATACGGTCATCGCCGCCGTGGTCGGCGGCGTCAACCGCGTGGTCATCTCACGCGTGCTCGAGGAAGGCGACGAGCCTCTGACCATGCTCAAGCCCGAGCTGCTGCGCTTCATCAAGCTCTCACTCGCCAGCCGCGCCGAGTAGCTAGGTTGGCGCGCCGTGCGCCCGCTCGCCGCCGCCGTCGCCGTGCTGGCCCTGCTCGCCGCCCTGCCCGCGGCGGCAGCCGCGACGACCATCGGGATCTCCGATTCCGACGCCACCACGTTCACGGACCCGAGCTGGGCGGGGCTGAACGTCACCACGGCGCGCGCCGTCGTCCCCTACGACGTGGCCCTCACCCAGCCCGTCGCCGGCACCCCCGCCGGCGACGCGCGCATCAACTTCGACGCCTGGGTCACCAACGCGGCCGCGGTGGGCGTGGCCCCGCTCGTCGCCTTCCAGACCAGCCTGGGCCCGAACCAGGCCGCGCCCTCGCCCGCCCGCTACACGCGGGCGATGCGCGCGTTCCTGTCCACCTACCCGAGCGTGCGCCTGCTCGCGCCATGGAACGAGCCGAACTTCCGCAGCGCCGCGACCCCCAACCCGCTCATCCACAACCCGACGCTGGCGGCCCGGTACTACACCGTCCTGCGCAGCACCTGCCCGGGCTGCACCGTGCTCGCGGGCGAGCTGGCCGGCATCCCCGGCGATCCGTACCTGACCCGCTACCAGAAGGCGCTGGGCTCGACCCGGCCGCGGGTGTGGGGCGTGCACGCGCACACCGACGCCAACCAGTTCCAGGACGGCACCGACACCAGCGCCCCGGCCACGAGCTACTTCCTGCACCGCCTGGGCAGGCGCTGGGCGCGCTCGAAGATCTGGATCGACGAGGTCGGCGCCTACTTCCGCGACGCCGACGGACAGGTGTGGGGCGACCAGTCCCAGCAGCAGACCGTCAGCTTCATCCTCGGCCTGGCCACCCTGTCGCCGCGGATCACGCGGATCTACTACTACAACCTCTCCAACCAGTGCTCGGACCCGTCGCGGTGCGCGGTGCAGGACCGAGGCCTGGTGGCGCCGCAGCCCTTCGACGTGGCCGCCGGCGCCTCGATCGGCTACGACGTCGCCGGGCGCGTGCGGCCGGCCTACGGCGTGATCGCGGCGCGCGGGCCGGTCGTCGGACCGAGCTAGGCGATCGCCGTCGCCGCCGACTCCAGGCGCCGCAGCGCGGTGCCGCAGGCGTCGAGTTCGGCGAGGACGAGCGCGCGGCTGCGCAGGGCACTCCCGGTGGCGGTGAACTCCGGGCTCGCGGCGAGCTCGTGGCGCCGGCGGTCGGCCAGCGCGGCCACGTCGGCGCGCAGCCCGGCCAGCGCGCGGTCGACGGCGGCCGCGGCGTCGGGCGCCGCGTCGCCGGCGCGGAACGCGGCGGCCACGACGTCGATGGCCTCGTCCAGCGCGGCGGCGATCCCGTGCAGGGAGGCGTCGGGGGCGCCGCGGTCGAGCTGCGCGTCGAGCGCGACCGTGGCCACGTACAGCCGCCGGCAGCCCGCCACCGCCTCCCACATGGCGCCGAGGCTGTGACGCCCGCGACGCGGTTCGCCGGCCAGGCGGCGGTAGCGGCGCTCGAGGTCGTCGACCGCGCCCGCCGCGCGGGTCCGCGGCGCCGCGGCGAGGTCGCCGGCCAGGACGGCGTCGAGGTAGCCGCGAACCGCCCCCAGCGTCGCCGCGATCGAGCCAGGCAGGCTGCCGCGCTCGCTGTGCGGCCACAGCAGCAGGGCCGCGCCCACCGCGATGGCCGCGCCGATCAGCGTGTCGACGATGCGGTCCACGGCGACGCTGGGCCCGGCCCCGAGCGCGAAGGCCACGAGCAGCACCACGAGCGGGGTCAGGAAGGTCACCGCCCAGCCGTAGTTGAGCGGTAGGACCGCGAAGGTCGCGAAGGCCAGCACGCTGAGCGCGACCACGATGCCGACGTCGCCGCTGACCGTGGCCAGGAGGCCGGCGGCGATGAACCCGCCGAGGATGGTGCCGACGATCCGCTGCAGCCCGCGCTCGAAGGTCGTGACGATGTACGGCCGCAGGATCACCGCGATGGTGATGTCGATCCAGTACCCGCGCTGGATGCCGAATGCGGCTGCGACGGTCAAGCCGACGGCCAGGGCGGTGCCGAACCGGAGCGCGTGGCGCAGCAGCGCCGACTGCGGCGTGAGCTCGCGGCGCAGGATCGCCAGCCAGGCGCGCGGGCCGCCGCCGTGCGCGCCGCTCGCCTCGGCGTGGTCGACGGTGTCGCGGCGCTGGCGCTCGCTGACCGCACGGCGGGCCAGCGCGGCGGCGCGCTCGGTCAGCGCGCCGGCCTCGCGCAGAGTCAGCTCGACGCCGCGGAACGTCACGACCTGCGCGAGCGTGCCGTGGCCGCCCACCGCCGCCCGTCGCAGGTCGACGATGGCCGCGTCGAGGGCGGCCAGCTCAGGTTCCAGGCGCTCGACGCCGTTGCGGCGCTGGCGCGGGTGGGCGAGCTCCTCGTCGATGCGCGTGACCTCGCCGGCGAGCGCCTCCACGGCAGCCGAGACGTGCTCGCCCAGGGCGGGCTCGGTGCCGCTGGGCAGACGGATGATCTGCGCCCCAAGCGCCTCGCAGCGGGCCAGCAGCGCCTCGGCCTCGGCGTGCAGGGCCTCGAGCGCGCGGGCGGCGGGCCGCGACCCCGAGCTGATGCCCTCGACGAGGCTCAGCGTGTCCTGGGCGGCGGCGAGCTTGTCGCGCGGGTCGCCCGCGCCGAGCACGGTGCGGCCCTGCGCGAGCGGTAGCGCCCCCACCGGGCCGGCGAAGCGGCGCAGGTAGGCGGCGATGCTGCCGAAGGCCGCGCCCATGGCCAGCTGGGCGGGCCGCAGCGGGCGCAGCGACCACAGCGCCAGGCTCAGCAGCAGGGCCCACGCCCCGCCCAGGCCGACCAGCCACAGGCGATCCAGCGCATCCGATACGTCGCCGGCCAAGCCCACGCCGATGATGAACATGACCGTGGAGAAGAAGGCGACGGTGCCGACCACGTCGCCGAACGCGCCGGCCAGCCCGGCCATGAACGCGACGACGAAGATCGCCGGGATGGCGATCGCGGCGTGAGCGCCCACCAGCGTGCCCAGCGCCAGCGTGATCGCCTCGGCCACCGTTGCGCCCACCAGCGCCCGCATGCGCAGCCGGTCGGCCCCGCCGGGGTCGGCCATGGCCACGTTGAGGGCGCCGAGGGTGGCGATGAGCCCGTAGCCGAGCTCGTCCAGGAGCAGGCCGACGACGAGCGGGACGATGACGATCGTCGTGACCCGCAGGCCGAGCGCCCAGGCGGGCCTGCGCGACTGCACCGCCACCAGGCTGTGCAGCCACGGCGCCACCTCCGGCTCAGACGGCCGAGTTGCTCCGGCGCAGGGCTCCGGGCTCGACCCGGTCGGCCCCGATGATCAGGTCGCCCGCGATGCGCTTGGCGCTGGTGAGGGACTCGGCCAGGTGGGCCCGGGCCCGCTCGGTCTCGCCCCGGTCGAGCATGGCCGCGGCGAGCACGAGCCGCTGGACGATCTCGTCGTTGATCGCCCCGGCGCGCTGGCGCAGGGCGTTGGCGGCGGCGAGGTGCTTCTCGGCCTCGCGCGCACGCAGCTGGTCGGTGACGTCCTCGCAGATGCCGACGAGCCGCACCGGCTCGCCGTCGTCGCCGCAGATCACGTCGCCCTGAGTGCGCATGTTGATCTCCCGGCCGTCGGCACGGATCACGCGCTTGACGTCGTCGAAGGGCTCGTGGTCGGCGAACGCCTTGCGGTTGCGCTCGTCCACCGAGCCGCGGTCCTCGGGGTGGACGTAGTTGAGGAACTCCTCGTAGGAGGGCTCGATCGCGCCCGGCGCGAGCGCGTAGATCCGGTAGAGCTCGTCCGACCACCACACCGTCCCGTTGGGGATGTCCCACTCCCAGCTCCCGATGCGCGTGAGGCGCTGCGCCTCCTCGAGCTGGCGGCGCGCAACTGCGAGCTCAGCGTCGATGGTGCTCACTTCAGCTGACCCTACCGGTCTCCGGGAAGGCGGGGACCGGAACCGCGGCGACGCGCTCGCGCAGGCGCTCGAGGTCGGCGGCGTAGGCCGGGGCGCGAGGCGTGCCGGTGTCCCGGTCGACGAGGTTGTTGAGCTCGAGCGGGTCGCGGTCGAGGTCGTAGAGCTCGTGCTGCGGGCCCGCACGCCCGGCGGGGTCGACGTAGGTCGCGTACTTCAGCCGCTCCTCGCGCACGCAGCGCACGTGGTTGGGCGGCGGGACGGTGTCGCGCAGGAACGTGCCGGCGGCGTCGTCGTCGTAGGTGAAGCGGACCGCGTCGGCCACCGTGACCTGCGGCGCCGGGTGGTCGAGCACCGCCCCGAGGTCGACCGGCGCCCGCTCCACCGCCTCACGCTCGGCGGCGGCACACGCGGCGAGCACCGGGGCCAGGTCGGCGCCGTCGCAGCGCTCCGGGGCCTGCCCGCCGGCCAGCGCCACCAGCGTGGGCACGACGTCGGAGAGCGTCGCGAAGGCCGTCGTCTCCTGCGCCTGCGGGAACAGGACCGGGTTGGAGACCACGAGGGGCACGTGGATGGTCTCCTCGTAGGCGTTGAACATCTTCTGGCGCAGGCCGCCGTGGGCAAGGCCCATCTCGCCGTGGTCCGAGGTGCGGACGACGACCGTGCGCGAGCGCAGCGACGCCGGGTCGTCGGCATCGCCCAGCGCCGCCACGACGCGGCCGACCTTCGCGTCCACCACGCGGTGCAGGTGGGCGTAGAAGTTCACGTAGGCGCGCTGGGCGCGGCGCGTGCGCAGCGCGCCGATGAACGCGGCCTGGCCGTGGCGCATGATGCCGTGGGCGGTCGGCTTCTCGGACAGGTCCTCGTCGAAGGTCGGCGGCAGGTCGACGCCGAGGTCGTCCAGCGCGCCGGGGCCGTAGCCGCCCGACGCGTACGAGCCCGGGTAGGCGAGGACGTCGTGCGGGTTGACGAGCGAGACGACGAGCGCGAACGGCTCGGGGAGGTCGGCGCCGGCGAGGAAGGCCTCGGCCTGGCGCGTGTAGTCCTCGTCCCAGCCTTGCCCGCTGTAGCCGGCGATGCCGCCGCCGAAGTGCTCGGCCTCGATGTCCTCGCCGGCGTCGGGCGGGTCCCAATCAGCGAAGCCGAGGTCGCGCTCGATCTTGCGCGCATCGGCCTCCGTCCAACCCCGGGGCCGGTCCATCGGCTTGGTCAGGTGCCACTTGCCCTTGAAGGCGACGTGGTAGCCGGTGGCGCGCAGGAGGGTGGCGAGGTTGGGCGTTGCCGGTGAGAGCTCGGGCTCGGCGCGCTGCGGCGTGCCGGTCACGCTGCGCAGCACCATCCGCCCCATGTTGCGCAGGCCGAGCAGCGGCGGCACGCCGTCGCGGCGGTCGGCGGTGGCCGCCGAGGCGACGACGCCGGCCAAGCGCGCGGGTGTCGGGCGTGCGCCGCCGTCGGTGTGGGTGAGGGTCACGCCGTGCCCCGCCGGCAGCAGGCCGGTCAGCAGCGTGGCCCGACTCGGCGAGCACATGCACGTGTTGACGAAGGCCTGGGTGAAGCTCAGGCCGGTGCGCCGCAGCTCGGCGTCGGCCGGGGCGAGCTCGCGCACGAAGCTTCCGCCCGGCCAGTGCTGCGGATAGCGCTGCTGGTCGGTGACCAGCAGGACGATGTTGGGGCGGCGCGGGCTCAGTGGATCAGCACCGGCGTGCCGATGGGCACGCGTGGATAGAGCGCGATCACGTCACGGACATGCATGCGGATGCAGCCGTGTGAGGCGCGCGACCCGATCGACCAGTCCTCGTTGGTGCCGTGGATGCCCACCCCGTCGCGGATGCCGAGCCAGCGCGCGCGCAGCGGGTTGTTCGGCGCGCCGCCGGGAATGACCTGGCCGGCGAGCGTGCCCGCCCACGCTGCGTTAGGCACGTGCCACGCCGGGTTGACCTGCTTGTCGGTGATCGAGAACTGGCCCGCCGGGGTGGAGAGCCCGGCCATGCCCACCGCGATGCCGTAGGTCCTGACGTGACGGAGGTGCTTGAACAGGCGCAGCTTGAAGTGGTCGCGGTCGACGGTGAGGATCGTGCCGTAGCGGCGGCGCAGGTCGCGGCCGCTCACCGCCGGCTGGGTGCGGCGGCGCTTGGCTGACAGCGTGCGCGGCGCCGCCGGGTGGTCGAGGGCAAACCCGACCCGCTTGGCCAGCCGCGACTCGTTGATGCCGATGCCGCTGCGGCCGCGCACCTTGACCATGCGCCGGATGCCGATGCGCACGCGCGCGCTGCGGGCCGGCCGCCCCACGTGGCTGTCGATCTCCTTCACGAAGCCCTGGACGGCCGGGTCGGAGTGCGCGATGGCCAGCGGCACGTCGTGGACGCCGGTGCGGCCCTGGTAGAAGGCGCGCTCGGCCGTGGTGCGCGGGTCGAACTGCACGCCGGCACGCTCGGACGAGAGCGCGAACGTCCTCTTGCCCACCGCGACCTGCACGGGGTCGGCGATCTTCGGCCCGAGCTCGGCCGAGAGCTTGCCCGCCGCCTCGTCGACGGTCAGCCCCGAGAGGTCGACGCCGCCAGCCGAGGTGCCGGGCGCGACGATGCGCGTGTCGGCGGCGCCGACCGTGGTGGGGGCCGCGAGCGCGGCGGCCACGAACAGGGAAATGAGGACGGGCGTCCTGCCCATGGCACGAGCGTACCGCCGCTAGGCGCGCGGTGGCTCGAGTGGTCCGAGAAGCAGTGCGAAGAGCTCGGGGAGCAGCTGGAGCGGCGCGGCCTCGGGGTCGACGTAGTGCTGCAGGGAGAGGCCGGTCTCGAGCGCGATCATGGCGCTGACCAGGTGTTCGACCGGCACCGGGGGCTGGGTGCCGGCGGCGTCGTAGGCCGCGGTGAGGATGGCCGTGCTCATGGCCCGACTTCCCCGCCACAGCTCCGCCGCCACGCTGCGCAGGCGCTCGTCGCGCCTCGCGTTGGCCATCAGCTCGAGCCAGAGCTGGATGATCCAGGGGGAGTCGGGATGGCGATTCATCGCGGCGGAGATCTCGCCCACCTCGCGCGCCGTCGGTCGCCGCGTCGGGTCGGCGACGCTCGCGGCCGCGATCCTCCGCCACTCGCCCAAGACCCGCTGCTCGAGCAGCTCGACGAACAGGTCTTCCTTGGAGGAGAAGTTGGCGTAGAAGGCGCCGCCGGTGTAGCCGGCCTCGGCGGTGATCGCCTCGATGCTCGCGCCGTGGAAGCCGCGCCGGGCGATCACGCGCCTCGCCGCGTCGATCAGGGCGGCGCGGGTCTCGGCCCGGCGCTCGGCGCGGGTCAGGCGTTTTGGCATTGAGGCTTCAATCCAGATAGATATTCGATATGAGGACGAAGCGCGTGTTGCTGGTCGGGTCGATGGTCCTCGTCACCGCGAACATCTGGACCGGCAGCCCGCTGCTCGCCTTGTGGATCGGGTCGCGCGTGCAGCCGTCGAGCGGTCCGAGCATGACCGCCGTGGGCCTCGTCGCCGTGACCCTCGCGGTCTTCAGCTACGCCTTGGTCAAGCTGCTCGCCTGGCTCGATGCCGTCTACGGGCGCACGACCGGGAGGCGCTCGACCGTCAGCCGCCACGTGCCGTGGCTGCGCAGCATGCGGGGCGAGCGGCCCCACGTGGTCAAGCATGCGCGCGAGCTCTCGCCGCTCGAGGTCGTCCTCGTCACCACCGTGGTGATCGTGGTCGCCCTGTTCGAGGTCTGGTTCTTCTTCTTCTCGCCCTCGCCGATCGACCAACGCAGCGGCCGCAGCCACGACGCGCCGCTCAGCGGCTAGCGCGAGCTACGCCGCGGCGGCGTTGACGGCCTCCTCGAGCCCGCTCCGGGATTCCGGCAAACGAACTGGTCCGCAGACCGTGGTTCAGTGCGCCGCCGCGGCGGCGGCCGGCTCTCCGCTCGGGGAGGCCAGGAAGTCACGCGTGCGCACGAGCAGGAAGGTCAGGACGGCGGCGATCAGCGCCACGATCGAGCCGATCAGCAGCAGGTCGTTCAGGGCGTCGATGAAGCTCGACTGCACGATTCCGGCGGCGATCCCGCGCGAGCGCAAGGGAACCTGGGCGAGCGCCCGGGGGACCTCCTGGTTGACGACGAGGTCGGCCAGCGACGACGCGCGCCCGCCCACCAGCGGGGTCAGGCCGCTGACCACCTTGTCCGAGATCGTCGACTGGAAGACCGCGCCCAGGGCGGCGATCCCGGTCGCGATGCCCACCTGCCGGAAGGTCGTGTTGATGCCCGAGGCCATGCCCGAGCGCTGCGGCGGCACCACCCCGACCGCGGTCGTGGCCAGCGGCGGGTTGACGAGGCCGATGCCGACTCCGGCCACGAGGAACCCGGCCAGCAGGTCGGTCCACCCTGAGTGCACGGTGAGCCCGTACATCAACAGCAGGCCGGCCGACACGAGCAGCAGCCCCAGGCCCAGCAGCACCCGGATCGGGATCGTGCTCGACAGCCGCCCCGAGATCGGAGCGACCACGAACGAGGTGACGGTGATGGGCAGGAAGCGCAGGCCCGCCTGCAGCGGCGAGTAGTGCAGGCCGTTCTGGATGTACAGCGTCAGGTAGAGGAACAGCGCGAACATCGACGACGACAGGCCGAAGGACGCGATCGAGGCCCCGACGAACGTCGGCACGCGGAACAGCGAGAGGTCGAGCATCGGGTTGGAGACCCGCGCCTCGACGACGAAGAACGCGACCAGCAGCAGCACCGCCGCCGTCAACATCGCGACGATCATGGTCGAGCCCCAGCCCTCCGAGTTGCCGCGGATGAGCGCGAACACGAGCAGGAACAGGCCGCCCGAGAACGTGACCAGGCCGGGCCAGTCGATGGCGGGCGCGTTGGGGTCGCGATTCTCGGAGATGTAGCGGAGGGCCAGCACGATGGCGACGACGCCGACGGGCACGTTGACGAAGAAGACCCACTCCCAGCCCGCCGACTCGGTGAGCACGCCGCCGATGAGCGGGCCCACGGCCACCGAAGCGCCGACGGTGGCGCCCCAGATGCCGAACGCGGTCCCGCGCTCGCGGCCCTGGAACGAATCGGCGATGAGCGCGAGCGACTGGGCGAACATCACCGCGCCGCCGATGCCCTGAACGCCGCGCATCAGGTTCAGCAGCGTCGAGGAGTTCGACAGGCCGCAGGCCAGCGAGGCGAGGCTGAAGATGGCCAGGCCGACGACGAAGATGCGCCGGCGGCCCAGTAGGTCGCCGAGCGAGCCGGCAGTCAGCAGGCAGGCGGCGAGCGTCAGCGAGTACGCGTCGACCACCCACTGGAGGTCGGAGAAGTCCGCGTGCAGCGACCGTCCGATGTCCGGAAGGGCGACGTTCACGATCGTGATGTCGAGCAGCAGCATGAACACCGCCACGCAGACCACGATCAGGGTCAGCCACTTCCGGTCCACCTCGGGCATGATGCCTGATCAATGGGTCCGGCAAACCATTGGCGCCGCGCGCCACGCGAGCTCATCGCCCGCGTGCGGGCCGACCCCGCGCGGGCGCCTGAGCACATCGCGCTGGCCGCCGCCGACCTGCACGCGCCCGCGGCAGCGGCGTGGGTGGCCAAGCACCACGCCCGCGGGGCGACCCACCGGGTGGCGCTCGGCCGAGCGGCCAAGCGCCGCCACGTGCGCTTCGCCCGCGTCGAGGGCGCGGCCACCGGCCTGGGCGGCTGGACGACGACGGCGGCCGACCTGGTCGCGCTGGCCTGGATCCAGTCGCGGATGATCTTCTTCATCGCCGCCGCGTACGGCTACGACCCGCGTGACCGCATGCGCCCGGCCGAGCTGCTCGTGCTCACCGAGGTCTACAGCGACGTCATGGCCGCGCGCGACGCCCTCGACGGCGCCGGCCAGCACATGGCGCTGGCCTACGCGCAGTCGCGCATGGCCGGCCGCGGCGGGCGCCGCGACAACCGGCTGCTGATCTCGCTGACCGCGTTCGTGGGGCGTCATGCCGCCGAGCGTGGACTGGGCCGCTACATCCCCTTCGTGGGCGCGCCGGTCAACGCAATCGCCAACGAGGTCGACACGCGGCGCCTGGCCGACCGCGCGATCCTGTTCTACGGCGGCTAGATCTCAGCCGCGCAGGAAGGCCAGCACGGCCAGCACCCGGCGGTGGTCGTCGCCGCCGGCGGACAGGTCGAGCTTGCCGAAGATCGCCGTCACATGGCGCTCGACCGCGCGCTCGGACACGTTGAGCTCGCCGGCGATGGCGCGGTTGGTGCGGCCCTCAGCCATCAGGCTGAGCACCTCGCGCTCGCGCGGGGTCAGCGTGTCCAGCGGGTCGTCGCGCTCGCGCCGCCCGAGCATGTGGGCCACGACCTCGGGGTCGAGCACCGAGCCGCCTTCGCCCACTCGCCGCACCGCCTCGACGAAGCGGTCGACCTCGGCGATGCGGTCCTTGAGCAGGTAGCCGACGCCCTCGGCGCCGTCGGCCAGCAGCTCGACCGCGTAGCGCTCCTCGACGTACTGGGAGAGCACGAGCACGCCGACGTCGGGCAGCTCGGAGCGGATGACCTTGGCCGCCTGCAGCCCCTCGTCCACGTGGGTCGGCGGCATGCGGATGTCGACCACGGCCACGTCGGGCTTGTGGGCGCGGACCTTGCGCAGGAGGTCCTCGCCGTCGCCGGCCTGGCCCACGACGTCGAACCCGGCGTCGTCGAGCAGGCGCACCGCACCCTCGCGGAGGAGCACCGAGTCGTCGGCGATCACGACGCGCATGGGATCTCCGCGCGGACGACCGTGCCCTCGCCGGGCGGGCTGTGGATGTCGAGGCGGCCGTCGAGCGCCGCCACGCGGTCGGCGAGGCCGCGCAGGCCGGTCCCGCCGGCGGCGTCGGCGCCGCCACGGCCGTCGTCGCGCACCTCGACGATCAGGCTGCCGTTGTCGTAGCTGAGCTCGACCTCGACCTCCGTCGCCTCCGCGTAGCGGGCCACGTTGGTCAGGGCCTCGGCGACGGTGAAGTAGGCGGTGACCTCGATGGGGGGCGCGTGCCGCACGGCGGCGGCGACGGTCAGCACCGTCGGGAGGGCTGCCCGGGTCACGAGCGTGCGCAGCGCCGGCTCCAGGCCGCCCTCGGTCAGGACCGCGGGGTGGATGCCGCGCGCGAGCTCGCGCAGCTCCCTGGTCGCCGCGGCGAGCTCATCCGTGGCCTCCTCGAGCAGGCGCGCGGCCTCGTCGGGCGCGCTGTCCATGCGCGACCGCGCCAGGCGCAGGTCGAGCGCCAGCCCGACCAGCCGCTGTTGGGCGCCGTCGTGCAGGTCGCGCTCCAGCCGGCGGCGCGCCTCGTCGGCGGCCTGCACCATGCGCGCCCGCGAGGCGCGCAGCTCGGCCTCCTGGTGCTTGCGCTCGGTGATGTCCCGGACGTAGCCGGTGAAGGTGGGCGGACCGGGCAGGTCGATGCGGGTGATGGTCAGCTCGAGCGGGAACTCGGACCCGTCGGCGCGCATCCCGGTGAGCTCCACGCGGCGGTCGAGCACCGGCCCGTCCCCGGTGGCGAGGAAGCGGGCCAGGCCGGCGCGGTGGCGCTCGCGCAGGGACGGCGGCACGATCAGGTCGGCCATGTCCTCGCCGATGACGGCGCCGGCCTCGTACCCGAAGGTGCGCTCCGCGGCGGGGTTGAAGTCGAGGATGCGGCCGCGGTGGTCGATGGCGATCACGGCGTCGAGCGCGGCGGCGAGCATGGCCCGGTTGCGGCGCTCGCCGATGTGCGCGGCCTCCTCGGCCCGCCGGCGCTCGATCGCGAGCCCCATCTGGTCGCCCAGCCCGGTCAGCGTGCGCAGGAGCTCCACGTCGGGCTCGCGCGGGGCCGTGTCGAACAGCTCCACCACTGCGACCACGCCGCGCACGCTGCGCGCCGGGAAGCACAGGGCGGTACGCAGGCCGACGGTCTTGGCCACCCGCGCGCGCGGGAAGTTCAGGTCCCGGGTGACGTCGACGATCCAGTCCGGCTGGCCGGTCTCCCACACGCGGCCGGGCAGCCCCTCGCCGGCCGCGAGCGCGAGGGAGCAGGTGACGCCCTCGAACGGGTCGTAGGTCGGGTCCTCCCACCACGAGGCCACGCAGCGCAGCGGGGGGGCGCCGTCGGGGCCGGGCTCCCACGCGGCGGCGAAGGCCCACCCCAGCCCCTCGGCCATCAGGCGCAGGACGCGCGGGTACGCGCTGCGCAGGTCCGCGGCCTCGGCAAGCGTGCGCGCGACGGCCTGCTCGGTCGTCTCGGTGGCGTCCATAGCTCTTCGCCATTCTCCCCCGGCGGCGACGCTCAGGGCAACAGCGCGTCCAGCGCGTCACTCGACAGCTCGGCCTTGGGGACGAACCCGCAGGCGCCGCTGCCGGAGAGGCGGTCGGCGAAGTCGCTGGCGTCGCGGCTCGAGGTGAGCACGACCGCGGCGTCGCCGCTCAGCGCCTGCGCGAGATAGAGGCCGCTGACGTCGGGCAGGTGCACGTCGAGGAGGACGACCTCGGGCTTGAGCTCGGCGGCCGCGCGCAGGGCCTCGGAGGCGTCACACGCCTCCCCGAGGACCTCCCAGCCCTCGGCCTCGAGCAGCCGCCGCGCGCGATGGCGGAAGCCGTCGTGGTCGTCCACGATGAGGACGGTGCGCACCCCCGCATTGTCGTCACTGCGGCGCTCGCGCCCCAGGGGGAGAACCGAACCCCGGGGGTTCGGTTCTCCGCCAGCGAGCGGGAGGAAAATGCGCATGACGAGAGCCTGGCAGCCGCGGCCTGCGGGGCCAACGGGGTTCACCGCCGACCCCGGTTCGGTTCTCCGCCACGACCTGGAGGTCAGCCGCAGGTAGGGCTAGCCCTACGGTTTTCCGCCGCGAGAAGTGTGGCTAACCCCATAGAAGGACGTGCGCGGCCGTGAAATCGTGCCGCCCATGATGTTCCTTCCTACCGCTCGCCGTCACGCAGGAGGATTCGCGACCGCCCGCTTCGCGCCCGCGTTCGGTGCCTCGCCGACTCTCCTCCTTCCGGCACGTCCCGCCGACGCCATCGCTTGCTCTGATCGCGCCGCGGATGCCTCCTGCGTGGCCGCGGGTGGTTACGCCGCCTAGGCGCGGCCGTACACGGGGATCGCGGCTCCGCTCGTGGCGCTCGACGCGTCGGAGCAGAGCCACAGCACGGTCTGGGCGATCTGCCCCGGCTTGACCCACTTCGCGGTGTCGGCGTCGGGCTGCGAGGCGCGGTTGCCCGGCGTGTCGATGATGCTCGGCACGATCGCGTTCGCGCGTACGCCGTCGTCCTTGTACTCGGCGTCCAGGCAGCCGATGAACGCGATCACGGCGGCCTTCGAGGAGCAGTAGCCGGCGGCGCCGGCGAACGGGCGCAGCGCGGCGCGGGTCGAGACCGCCACGAGGGTGCCGCCGTCGGCCTGTAGGTGCGGCATCGCCGCCGCGGCGATGAGGTACAGCGGGCGCAGGTTGATGCGGAACTGGGCCTCGAAGTCGTCGATCGGGGTATCGGCGACCTTGCCCGGGGCGGAGAAGCCGCCGACGAGGTTGACGACGCTGTGCAGCGGCGCACCGTCGTAGCCGGCCGCGACCTCCACCACCGCGTCCACGTCGCCGCCGTCGAACAGGTCGGCCTGGACGAGCTCGAGGCCCTCGCGCTCGGGCAGGCGGTCGAGCTCGCGCTCTGCGACCCAGGGCACGACGACGCGCCAGTCGGCGTCCAGGAACGCCCGCACCACCGGCACGCCGAGGCCGCCGCTCCCGCCCGTCACGATCACCGTCCGGTCCATTTCCGCCTCTCCTTTGCGCTCGCTCTCGCCGTCCGCTCCCGTGCCTATCTTCCGTCACATGGCAGTGCGGGATCTCCAAGACGGCGCCACCATCACGGTCACCGTCCTCGTGCGCGAGGCCGAGCTGCGGCGCAAGCGCGACGGCACGGAGTATCTCCGCCTCGTGCTGGGCGACCGCACGGGCACGCTGGCGGCGGTGATGTGGGACGGGTGCCGCGAGGCCGCGCCCGCCTGCCGGGTGGGCGAGCCCGTGCACGTGTCCGGCCTGTACTCGGTGCACCCGCGCTTCGGCCCTCAGCTCGTGGCCGGCGAAGTGCGCGAGTGCCTCCCTGGCGAGGTCGCGCTCGGCGAGCTCGTGGACGGGCCCGTGCGCTCGCGCGACGCGCTCGTGGCCGACCTGCGCGAGCTCGTCGCCACGGTGCGCGAGCCGCCCTTGCGCTTCCTGCTCGAGGCGCTGCTGGGCGAGCACTCGCGCACCTGGCCCGCGTACCGCGACGCGCCCGCGGCCAAGCACAACCACCACGCCTACCCGCACGGGCTGCTCGAGCACTCGCTGAGCGTGGCCCAGACGGTGTCGACCATCGCGGCGACCTTCCCCGGGATCGACCGCG
Source organism: Solirubrobacteraceae bacterium (assembly GCA_036270095.1). Classification (GTDB taxonomy): domain Bacteria; phylum Actinomycetota; class Thermoleophilia; order Solirubrobacterales; family Solirubrobacteraceae; genus DATBDE01. Next base: position 26,080 of record DATBDE010000051.1, read on the forward strand.
ACATCGCCGTCACGGGCGCGCTGCTGCACGACATCGGCAAGCTCGACGCCTACGCCGCCGCCGGCCTGGCCATCGAGATGACCGATGCCGGCAAGCTCCAGGGCGAGATCGCGCTGGGCTACTACGCCGTGCGCAGCGCCATCGACGACATCGAGGGGTTTCCGCCCGACCTGGCTCAGGCGGTGCTGCACGTGATCCTCTCCCACCACGGCACGCTCGAGCACGGCTCACCGGTGCTGCCGTGCACGCGCGAGGCCACGCTCGTGCACATGATCGACAACCTCGGCGGCAAGCTCGGCTCGTTCGACCGGCTGGAGAAGGAGCTCGCCGACGGCCAGCAGTGGTCGGCGTTCGACCGCGCCCTGGGCTCCGGAGCCTACTTCGCCGCCCGCGAAGCGGCCTGAGCTGAGGCATTCTCACCGCCGGCGTTGGAGCAGGAGGACCGCAGTCACGCGCCCACCGTGCCACAAAAGGGCGGAAATAGCGTCGCGCGCCGTGCACCCCGCGAGCGCCGCTATCTAGAGTGGCCGGGCGATGGCCAAGGACACCGAGAAGCTCATCCGCCAGCTCTCGCTGATCTCCTATCTGATGGCGGAACGGCGGCCCGTCACCGCCACGGAGATCCGGCGCGACGTCGAGGGCTACTCGGGCATGAACGAGGACGCGTTCGCCCGCCGCTTCTACGCCGACCGCGCCGAGCTCGACTCGCTGGGCATCGCGCTCTCGGTCGACAAGCCCGCCGACGGCGCCGCCGAGCAGGAGAACTACTCGCTGCGCCCGGAGCAGTTCTACCTGCCCGACATCAAGTTCTCGGACTCCGAACTGGCGGCCCTGCAGACCGCGCTGTCGCTGCTCGACGGCGAGTTCGCCTATGCCGAGCCGCTGCGCCTCGCGCTGCAGCAGATCTCCTGGGGCCGGCCCAACCCGCTCGGCGCCCCCGACCAGCGCTCGGTCGCGCTGGGCCTGACCGCCAGCGCCGGCGGGCACGACCTCTCCCAGCGCCTGGCCAAGGTCGAGACCGCGATCTTCCGCCGCAAGACGATCACGTTTGAGTACCACTCGCTCGCCCGCGACGAGGTCTCCCAGCGCAAGGTCGACCCCTACTCGCTGCTGTTCCAGGGCGGCCAGTTCTACCTCGTGGGCAAGGCGCACGAGCGCGACGCGCTGCGCGTGTTCCGGCTCTCGCGCATCCGCGGCAAGGTCGCCTACGCGACGAAGGCCGAGCACGACTTCCAGCGCCCGACGGACTTCGATCCGCGGGCCTACGCCAGCCGCTCGGACTGGCAGCTCGGCGACGCCCTCGGCACCGCCGAGGTCGAGGTCGACAGCCGCGTGGCCTGGCATATCGAGCGCCACTTCGGTCATTACGGCGAGGTCACGCCGGGCGCGGCCGACGGCTCGATCGTGTTCGCCACCAAGTACGCCGATGCGCGCCTGCTCGTGGCCTGGGTGCTCGGGCTCGGCGACCACGCGCGGCTGCTCGGCCCGCCCGAGCTCGAGCGCGAGGCGCGCGACCGCGTCGACCTGATCGTCGCCCGGCACACCGGCGACCTCGCGCTCGCCCGCAAGCGCCGCAGCTCGGCCGCCAACGGCGCCGCCGAGGTCGCCCACACGGCCAACGGCAAGCGTGAGAGCGGTGCCATCCGCCCCGAGCGCTTCGCCCGCTTGGTCACGCTGGCCAGCGTGCTCATCGCCGCCGGCCGCAGCGGCGAGCGCCTGCGCGTCGACGACGTCGTCGACCAGCTCCAGATCACCGAGCACGAGCTGCGCGAGGACGTCAACGTGCTCAACGTCGTCAACTTCGGCGGCGGCTCCTACGTCCTCTACGCCGAGGTGCTCGACGACGGCCACATCGAGGTCGACCCCGAGCCCTACTCGGACAACTTCGCCCGCCCCGCCCGCCTGCTGCCGGTGCAGGCCAAGGCGCTGGTCGCGGCCATCGACCTCATCGGCGACCACATCCCCGAGGGCTCGCTGGCCTCCGCGCGCGAGAAGATCGTGCGCGCCCTGGGCGCCGACCCGGCCACCGAGGGCCTGCAGGTCGCGGCCGGCGGCGGCGACGACGCCGTGATCGCCGACATCGCGTCGCGGGCCATCGCCGACCATCGCGTGCTCGAGCTCGAGTACTGGAAGGAGGCCGAGGACGAGCTCTCCACGCGCGTGGTCGAGCCCTACGGCCTGATGAATTCGCGCGAAGGCTGGTACCTGCACGCCTGGGACCGCAACCGCGACGCCGAGCGCTCGTTCCGCCTGGACCGCATCAAGGGCGCCACGGCGCAGGAGGAGCGCTTCGAGCCGCGGCCCGAGGTCAACACCGCGGCCCTGATCGAGGGCTGGCCCCGCACCGGTGAGGTGCCTGCGTCGGCGCGCGCGCGGGTGTGGATCTCCCCCGAGCGGGCCCGCTGGACGCGCGAGGAGCGCACGGTCGTGGCCGAGCTCTCCGACGGCTCGATCGTCGTCGAGATCCCCTTCGCGGGCACGGACTGGCTCGTGCGCGAGGTGCTCAAGGAGGCCGGCGACGCGGCGGTGCTGGAGCCGCCCGAGGCCCGAGAGGCCGTGCGGGCGGCGGCTGCGGGCCTGCAGTGACCGAGGCCCGAAAGAACGCGGCCCACATGTCACGGAACTGGGACGTCAGCTCGGACCGGATCGCGGGGACGGAGCTGCGCGACGTGCGCAACATCATCACCGGCAACGGCATCACCGCCGAGCTGTTCCGCCAGGACTGGGCGTGGTCGACGCCGAGGTGGTCCAGATCATCTACGTGTCGCTGCGGCCGGGCGCGCTGAGCGCGTGGCACAGATCGACGCCGACGAGATCCCGTCGACCGGGTTCGCGGCCGCCATCGAGGAGGTCATCGCAGCCGGCGACGCCACCCACGCGCATGTGCCCTGGCGCTGGCTCTACCCCGACCGCGACCGCTACCTGGCTCAGTGGCCGTGGCGCCCGGGCTACGCGATCAAGGCGTTCCGCAACGAGCCGCCGCTCCCGCGCTTCACCACGACGGCCCACGACATGATCAACGTGCTCGGACCCAGCCGGTATCTGGTCGAGCCGATCTACCACGCCGACCTCCTCGTGACCTCGATGGCGCAGTGCGAGGCCAAGTGCGCGCGCTACGAGCGCGCGCGACCCGGGCTCCTGACCGAGGGTCAGCCGCTCAACGAGGTGCACTACCTCCCCGAGCAGCGCTCGGGCCTGCGCACCGACCCGGTCCCCGCGGAGGGCCGGGCGGCCATCGCCGCCTTTTTCGACCGCCCGAGCGTGCCGCTGCAGCATCGCCGCGCGCGCCGGGGCACGCTGGCGCACGCGAGCGCCAAGGAGCTCGCCCACCACCACGAGCGCGCCGACCTCCCGCCCGAGGCCTACCGCGCGCTGCTGCGCTTCCTCGACGACGACACGGTGGTCGTGTGCGGCGACGTGCGGACGTTCGACCTCGAGGTGCACAACCTCGGGAACGTCACCTGGCCCGGCGACTGGCACGCCCAGCCGCTCGTCCGCGTGGCCCATCGCTGGCTCGACCCCGACGGCGTGGAGCTGCCCGCCGAGGACAGCGCCCGCAACCGGCTCCCGGGCCCGATCCCCTCCGGCGGGCGCCGCGTGGTGCCGTGCTGGCTGAAGGGACCGACGCGAACCGGGCGGCTCACGCTCGAGCTCGACCTCGTCCACGAGCTCCAGCGCTCGTTCGGCTGCGCGATCCGCGTGCCCATCGACGTGGTTGACTCCCGGTGATGAGCCGCCGCAGCCAGATCACCATGAGCGACGACGAGGTCGCCGCCTTCCTCGACGAGCAGCGCACGGTCATCTGCGCCACCAATGGGCGCGACGGCTGGCCTCACCTGATGCCGCTCTGGTACGTCGTGCGCGACGGCGAGCTGTGGTCGTGGACGTACGCCAAGTCCCAGAAGGTGCGCAACCTCGAGCGCGACGACCGCGTGACCCTGCAGGTGGAGACCGGCGAGCAGTACGACCAGCTCCACGGGGTGATGATCAAGGCGCGCGTGGTCCTGCACCGGGCGACCGAGGACGTCGCCGCGCTGGGCACCGAGATCTTCGCCCGCTACACCGGCGGCCATTCCGAGGACGTAAAGGAGATGGTCGCCGCCCAGGCGCCCAAGCGGGTGGCCATGCAATTCGTCACCGAGAGCTGCGCCACCTGGGACCACCGCAAGCTCGGCGGCACCTACTAGCTACCCTCCGCTCCCGCAATGGAGGAGCTCAGAGGCCTCATCCTGTCCGGGGGCAAGGGGACAAGGCTGCGACCGATCACGCACACGAGCGCGAAGCAGCTCGTGCCGGTCGCCAACAAGCCCGTGCTCTTCTACGGCCTCGAGGCGATGGCGCAGGCCGGCATCCGCTCGGTCGGGGTCATCATCGCCCCCGAGACCGGCGAGGAGATCCGCGTCGCCGTCGGCGACGGCTCGCAGTTCGGGCTCGAGGTCGAGTTCATCGTCCAGGACGAGCCGCTCGGCCTCGCCCACGCCGTGCTCACCGCGCGCGACTTCCTCGGCGCGAGCCCCTTCGTCATGTACCTGGGCGACAACCTGCTGCAGGGCGGCATCGTCGAGCTCGTGGAGGCCTTCCGGGCCAACGCGCCCGACGCGCTCATCCTGCTCACGCCGGTGCCCGACCCCGAGAACTACGGCGTGGCCGAGCTCGACGGTGACCGCGTCGTGCGCCTGGTCGAGAAGCCGCCGAAGCCCGCCACCGACCTCGCCCTGGTCGGCGTCTACATGTTCACGCCCGCGATCCACGCTGCCGCCGAGGCGATCGAGCCCTCGGCCCGCGGCGAGCTCGAGATCACCGACGCCATCCAGCACCTCGTCGACCGCGGCATGCGCGTCGAGCCCCACGTCGTGCGCGGCTGGTGGAAGGACACCGGCCGCCTGGCCGACATGCTCGAGGCCAACCGGCTCATCCTCGACAACGTGGACACGCGCGTGGAGGGCGAGCTGGTCGACTCGCAGGCCGACGGCCGCGTGGTCATCGACCCCGGCGCGCGCCTGGAGCGCTCGACCGTGCGCGGCCCCGCCGTCATCGGCGCCGGCGCCCGCCTTGTCGACGCCTACGTCGGTCCCTACACCGCCGTGGGCGAGGAGTGCCTGATCCAGAACGCCGAGGTCGAGCACTCGATCCTCCTCGCGGGCTCGTCGGTGCGGGACCTGGACGGGCGCATGGAGTCCTCGCTGCTGGGCCGCAACGTCGCCGTTCGGCGCGACGGCCGCTCTCCGCGTGCGTATCGCTTCATGGTGGGCGACAACTCCGAGATCGGAATCCCCTGATGCGCGTCGTCGTCACCGGCGCGGCCGGCATGCTCGGGCGCGACGTGCTGCGGGCGGGCGAGCACGCCGGCATCGACGTCATCGGGCTGCAGCGCACCGAGCTCGACGTCACCGACCGCGACGCCTGCACCGAGGCGATCTCCGCCCAGCGCCCGGACGCGGTCATCAACTGCGCCGCCCGGACCGACGTCGATGGCGCCGAGGAGCACGAGCAGGCCGCGCTGACCGTCAACGGCATCGCGCCCGGCAACCTCGCGTACGCGAGCGCGCAGGCGGGCGCGCGCCTGGTGCATGTCTCGACCGACTACGTGTTCGACGGCACCGCGACGCGGCCGTACGTGGAGAGCGACCCGGTCGGGCCGATCGGCGGCTACGGACGCACCAAGCTCGACGGCGAGCGACGCGTCACCGAGGCGCTGCCCGCCGCCGCCATCGCGCGGGCCTCGTGGCTGTTCGGCACCGCGGGCAAGAACTTCGTCGACACCATGCTGCGCCTGGCCGCCGACCGCGGCGAGGTCACGGTCGTCGACGACCAGGTCGGCTGCCCGACCTGGACCGGCCATCTGGCGCCGGCGCTGCTCGCGCTCGCGCAGGCCACGTCGCTGCGCGGCATCTTCCACGTCGCCGGGGCGGGCCAGTGCTCGTGGCACGACTTCGCGCTGGAGATCTTCGCGCAGGCCGGGGTGGAGTGCCGCGTGCACCGGGGCTCCACCGCCGAGCTCGGCCGCCCGGCCCCGCGCCCGGCCTGGTCCGTGCTCGGCACCGAGCGCGACGGGCCGCGGCTGCCGGACTGGACCGAAGGCCTGGCCGGCTTCCTGGCCGAGCGCACTGCCGGGGCGCGCGCGTGAAGCTCCTGGTCTGCGGCGGCGCGGGCTTCATCGGCTCGCACTTCGCGCGGCTTCGCCTGCGCGACCACGGCGACGAGGTCGTCGTGCTCGACAAGCTCACGTACGCGGGGCGCGAGGACAACCTGCGCGACCTGACCGACGACGACGGCTTCACCTTCGTGCACGGCGCCATCGAGGACCCGATGGCCGTGGCCGGCGCCATCGCCGGCTGCGACGCGATCGTCAACTTCGCCGCCGAGACCCACGTCGACCGGTCGATCTCCGGCCCCGAGGTCTTCCTCACCACGCAGATGAACGGCACCTGGACGCTGCTCGAGGCCGCCCGCGAGCACGAGCTGCGCTACGTCCAGGTCTCCACCGACGAGGTCTACGGCTCGATCGACGAGGGCTCGTTCACCGAGGCCTCGCCACTGGATCCCTCGTCGCCCTACTCGGCCACCAAGGCTGGCGCCGACCTGCTCGTCGCCTCCTACGGACACACCTACGACCTGCCGGCGGCGATCTGCCGCGGGTCCAACAACTACGGCCCGTTCCAGTACCCCGAGAAGCTCATCCCGCTGATGGTCCTCAACGCCCTCCACGGCGATCCGCTGCCGGTCTACGGCGACGGCAAGAACGTCCGCAACTGGCTCTACGTACAGGACTTCGGGCGCGCGATCGGGACGGTGCTCGAGCGCGGCGCCACCGGCGAGGCCTACAACGTCGGCGGCCCCGACGAGTGCCCGAACCTCGACGTCGTGCGCCGCATCCTCGCGCACACCGACCGCGACGAGAGCCTGATCGAGTTCGTCACCGACCGCCCCGGCCACGACCGTCGCTACTCGCTGTCCTCGGACAAGGTGCGCGCGCTGGGCTGGGAGCCCCAGATGCGCTTCGACGAGGGGCTCGAGCGCACGGTGGCCTGGTACCGCGACAACGCCTGGTGGTGGGAGCCGATCCGCTCGGGCGAGTACCGCGCGTACTACGCGCGCCACTACGGGCACGCGCTGGGCAGCTAGCGCCGGGTCGCCTTGATCAGCTTCAGCTTGGCCGCCGGCCCGGGCTCGCGCTCGAGGGCGTCGACGACGCACACGTCGATCGGGGGCGGCACCGCGCCGCCGGCGACCAGGGCCTCGGACAGGTTGGCCTGCAGCGCGCCGGCGACGTCGCGGGGCGAGCTGCGGCCCACGACCAGCCGCGCCTCCATGCGCGTCCCGTCCCACACGATCTGGAACTGGCTCACGCCGGGGGTGCGCGCCACCGGCTCGCCCAGGCGGTAGGGCATCACCGCCACCTCGCCTCCGTCGCGAGCGCGCAACCGCAGCGGGTCGGCGGCCCGGCCCTCGATGCGCTCGAGGCAGAGGTAGGGGCGCCCGGCCGGGTTGGCGCCGTGGGCCACGGTGACGCGGTCAGACAGCTCGTAGCGGATGAGGGGCTGCGCGCGATTGAGCAGCGTCGTGACCAGGACCTTCGCGCCGGGAACGCCCGGCGGGACGGGTCGGTCGTGCTCGTCGACGACCTCGACCACCACGGCGTCGTCGATGACCTCGAGCGCGTCGGGGTGCTCGGGCGTGCTCGACGCGACGGTCGGCACCTCGGTGGTCCCGTAGATGTTGCCCGGCTGCAGGCCCCGGGCCGCCTGCAGGCGGCAGCGCAGGTCGACGGTGGTGGGCTCCGCGCCGAACATGGCCAGGCGCGGGGCGATCCGCAGCCGGCCGGCGAGCTGCTCCTCGGCCAGCAGGCCGGCGACGCTCGGGTACCCGAGCAGCGCCCCGGGCTGGTACGCGTTCAGCGCGTCGACGATCTCGGGCAGCGGGGTGAGCACGGACACGCGGGGCGCGCCGGCGCGGCCGGAACGGAAGGTCGCGAACAGCTGGGGGGTCAGGTGGGTCGCGCCCGGAGCGCCGATCGGCGCCAGACGCATTCCCGGGGTCAGCCCGATACGGGCAAAGATGCGCAGGTGCAGGGCAACCCACGTCGTCCATTCGTCGGGGGCCAACACGAACAGGCCGCGCAGCCCGAGCGAGCCGGAGGTCGAGAACACGCGGTAGCGCCCGCGGTGGGGCTCGGTGGCCTGCGGGCCGGTCGCGTGCGCCTCGACGTCGGCGAGGCGCAGCGCGGAGTCGGTCACGATGCGGTCCACGCGTCGACCAGGGTCCGCTTCGGCAGCGTCGGCAGCTCGTGCAGGGGGCGTCGCGCGGCGTCGGGACCGAGCGCCTCGCGGTAGTAGGGCGAGGCCGTGCAGGCGTGCTCGAGCGCGGCCCGCAGCGCGTCGCGCTGGTGCGCCTGCATACGCGCGGGCGACCAGCGGTCGCGCCGGATGAGCTGGTCCGCGGTCACTCCGCCACCCCCAGCGTCGCCGCGACGAACAGCTCCTCGTAGGTCTCGGCGTAGGACGTGTCCCGGTCGAGCAGCCGCTCGAGCGCGAGCCCGCGGCCCATGGCGCCGGTGCCGCGCACGAGCTCACGCGGCGGGATGCCACGTCTTGCCGTGCCGCCGCCCGAGCTCCGACACCAGCTCGGCGAGCGCGTCGAGTTGGTGCGCGTGCGGGTCGAGCACGGCCCGGCGCAGATCGTCGCGGGGCGAGACGTGGATCCAGAACTCGACCGGCAGCGGCGTCCACTGCGGCTCGCGGCGCCCGAACTGCGCGCCCGAGCGTGCGACGGCCCGGACGCCGGCCTCGAAGTCCCTGCCGTCCAGGGCGATGGCGACCAGGGCACGGATGCGGCGTTCGACGTTCGGTGTCGAAATGTCAAGTGCGCCGACCATCTAGCCTTCGCCCATGGCGGCGGAACGGGGAACGGTCCCGCGGGGACGCCACGCGCCCCCGCTGGAGGTCCGCTTGGAGGTCCAGCGCGAGCGCCTCTTCGAGGCCGCGGCCGCCGTCTTTGCGCGCAGCGGCTACGCCGAGGCCAGCGCGGAGTCGATCTCGCGCGAGGCCGGCATGTCGAAGGCGACGTTCTACGAGCACTTCGCCAACAAGGAGGAGTGCATCCTCGTCCTGTTCGACGAGGGTGCGCGCACCGTGCTCGAGGCCATGGCCGAGGCGACCGGGACCGCCGGCGACGAGCCCACCGCGCGCATGCGCGCGGGGATCAACGCCTTCCTTCAGCAGGTCGCGACCCACCGCAACGAGTCCCAGACCCTGCTGGTCGAGATCATCGGCGCCGGGCCGCGCGCCACCGAGCGCCGCGACGCGATCCTCGAGACCTTCGCCAACGCGGTCTACGAGGAGGCCGCGCGCGACACCCACGGCTTCGCGTCGCGTGCCGACGCCTTCGCGGTCATCGCCGCCGGGGCCGAGCTCGCCGCCCGCCACGTGCGCCTGGGCCGCCCCGCCGACGTCCGCGAGCTCGAGCCCGTGCTCGAGCGGCTGCTCCTGGGCGCGCTGAGCCAGGCGCAGTGAACCTGGACGCGCTCGAGCGCGAGATCACCCACTGCCGTCGCTGCCCGCGGCTCGTGGCGTGGCGCGAGCAGGTGGCGCGGGAGAAGCGTGCGTCGTTTGCCGACCAGGAGTACTGGGGCCGCCCCGTGCCCGGCTTCGGCGATCCCGCAGCGCGGGTCTGCCTGCTCGGCCTGGCGCCCGCCGCCCACGGCGCGAACCGCACCGGCCGCATGTTCACCGGCGACCGCTCGGGCGACTGGCTCTTCGCCGCCCTGCACGCGTGCGGGCTCGCCAACCAGCCGACGTCGGTCTCCGCCGACGACGGCCTGCAGCTCATCGACTGCTTCCTGGCCGCCGCGGTGCGCTGCGCGCCGCCCTCCAACCGCCCCACGCCCGCCGAGCGCGACAACTGCCTGCCCTGGGCCAAGGGCGAGCTCGAGCTGCTCCCGCGCGTGCGCGTCGTCGTGTGCCTGGGGGGCTTTGCCTGGGACGCCGCCCTGCGCCTACGCGCCGATCTGGGCGAGCCGGTGCCCCGGCCCAAGCCGCGCTTCGGCCACGGCGCCGAGCTGCCGGGCGAGCGCCTGACCCTGCTCGGCTGCTTCCACCCCTCGCAGCAGAACACGTTCACCGGGCGCCTGACCGTGGGCATGATGGAGGAGGTGTTCGCGCACGCGAAGGAGCTGGCGGAGCGGTGAGCCGGACCGTCCTGGTCACCGGCGCCACCGACGGCCTGGGCCGCGCCGTCGCCGCCGACCTCGCCCGCGCCGGCCACACCGTGCTCGTGCACGGCCGCGACCCGCAGCGGCTGCACGCGACGGTGGACGACACCGGCGCCGCCCGCGCCTACCGGGCCGACTTCGCGTCGCTGCAGGAGGTGCGCGACCTGGCCGACACGCTGCTGCGCGGCGAGGAGCGGCTCGACGTGCTCTTCAACAACGCCGGCATCGGATCGACCCTGCCCGGCGACGGGCAGCGACTGGAGAGCCACGACGGCCACGAGCTGCGCTTCGCGGTCAACTACCTGGCCCCGTTCGCGCTCACCGAGCGCCTGCTGCCGCTGCTCGAGCGGTCGGGGCCGGCGCGCATCGTCAACGTCTCCTCGCTCGGGCAGGCGCCGATCGACTTCGACGACGTGATGCTCGAGCGCCGCTACGACGGCACGCGCGCCTACGCGCAGAGCAAGCTCGCCCAGGTCATGCACACCTTCGACCTCGCCGAGCGGCTCGACCCCGCGCAGGTCACGGCCAACGCATTGCATCCGGCCACCTACATGCCGACGAAGATCGTCATCCACGCGCGCGGCAGCGGGGTGAGCAGCCTCGAGGAGGGGAGCGAGGCCACCGAGCGCCTGGCCGTCGCCGCCGACATGGATGGCGTCAGCGGACGCTTCTACGACGGCGTGCGCGAGTCGGCCGCCAACCCGCAGGCCTACGACGCCGAGGCCAGGCGGCGCTTGCGCGATCTGTCCCTGCGGTTGACCATGTAGGCGTGCGTCGCCGGATCGTCGTCGCGGTCGCGCTGGTGCTGCTCGCCGCGCCCGCGCTCGCCTCCGCTCAGGCGCCCCTTGCAGCCACGCCGATCCAGCACGTCGTCGTCAACGGCGCCAACCTCGGCTACCGCACCGTCGGCACCGGGCCGCCGCTGGTCCTGATCGCGGGCTTCGGCGGCACGATGGCCGAGTGGGACCCGGCGCTGGTCGCGGGCCTGGCCACCCAGCACACCGTGGTCGTGTTCGACAACCGCGGTATCGCCACCTCGCAGCCCGCGCCGGTGCGCGGGCTGACCATCGCGAAGATGGCCGACGACACCGCCGGCCTCATCGACGCCCTCGGCCTGGGCAAGGCCGACGTGCTGGGCTGGTCGATGGGCGGCAACATCGCCGAAGCGCTGGTGCAGCGCCACGCGGACAAGGTGAACCGGCTCATCCTCGCCGCCACCGACCCGGGCGGTCCGCAGGCGGTGCAGCCGACCGACCCGCTGGCGGTCAAGCTCCTGGCCGACACCAACCCGCCGGTCTCGCTGCTGCTCAAGGCGATCTTCCCGCCCACGCCGGCCGGACGCGCCGCGAGCAAGGCCTACGTGGGCCGGCTGGGGCTGTGGCTCGACACCGGCCCGGATGCCTTCACCACGCCGAGCGCCACGGTGGCGGCCCAGGTCCGCGCCGAGGGCCCGCTGTGGTTCTGCAAGGGCTGCGGCGCCTACCCCAGGCTGCCGCGCGTGCGCGCCCCGACCCTGGTCACCGACGGCACCCTCGACATCCTCGAGCCGCCTGAGAACTCGCGCATCATCGCCCGCCGCATCCCAGGGGCGAAGCTCACGCTCTACCGCGGCGGCGGCCACGCCCACCTGTTCCAGTTCAACGGGCGCTACGCGGGCGAGGTCAACGGCTTCCTCGGCTAGCTGTAAGTTCCGAGCGCGTCCCAGTCGCGTCGCGCGGTGGCCGAAACGCACAAGCCGACCGTTGTCGGCCACCGTACTCTGGAGGTGATGGCCCTCGAGCAGTTCTCGCCCTCCGTCCGCGCTTGGTTCCAGGCCGCCTTCGCAGCGCCGACCCCTGCCCAGGAGCAGGCGTGGCCGGCGATCGCGTCGGGCGAGCACGTGCTCATCTCCGCGCCCACCGGGTCGGGCAAGACCCTGGCGGCGTTCCTGTGGGGCCTGGACCGCCTGGCCTCCGACCCGCTGCCCGAGGGCGACAAGCGCACGCGGCTGGTCTACGTCTCGCCGCTCAAGGCCCTGTCCTACGACGTCGAGCGCAACCTGCGCGCCCCGCTGCGCGGCATCGACGCGTCGATCGATGTCGCGATCCGCACGGGCGACACGCCCCAGCGCGACCGCCAGGCCATGCGCCGCCACCCGCCCGACGTGCTCATCACCACGCCGGAGTCGCTGTATCTCATGCTCACGTCGCAGGCCCGCGAGATCCTCACCGGCGCCGAGTGGGTGATCGTGGACGAGATCCACGCCGTGGCCGCGACCAAGCGCGGCGCGCACCTGGCGCTCACGCTGGAGCGGCTCGAGGCGCTGGCCGAGCGCCCGGTCCAGCGCATCGGCCTGTCCGCGACGCAGAAGCCGCTGGAGGAGGTCGGGCGCTTCCTCGTCGGGCCGCGGCGCCAGTGCAGGGTCGTCGACGCCGGCATCCGCAAGCCGCTGGACCTCAAGATCCACGTCCCCGTCGAGTCGATGGTCGAGCCCGAGCAGGGCACGGACGCGCCCGAGGTCGACCCGCTCCAGGGCGGCGAGGCCACCCGCCGGTCGATCTGGCCGGCGATCTACCCCGAGCTGCTCAAGCTCGTGCGGGCACACCACTCGACACTGATCTTCGTCAACGCCCGCCGCGGGGCCGAGCGCCTGGCCCTGCGCCTCAACGAGCTCGCCGAGGAGGACATCGCGCGCGCCCACCACGGGTCGCTGGCCCGCGAGGAGCGCACGCTGGTCGAGGAGGAGCTGAAGTCCGGCCGCCTGCCGTGCCTGGTGGCGACCAGCTCGCTCGAGCTCGGTATCGACATGGGCGCGGTTGACCTCGTCCTCCAGGTCGAGTCGCCCAAGTCCGTCGCCCGCGGCCTGCAGCGCATCGGCCGCGCCGGGCACGGCGTGGGCGAGACCTCGAAGGGCCGCATCTTCCCCAAGTTCCGCGCCGATCTGCTCGAGGCCACGGTGGTCGCCCGGCGCATGCGCGAGGGCGCGATCGAGTCCACCGTCGTGCCGCGCAACCCGCTCGACGTGCTCGCCCAGCAGATCGTGGCCATGGCCGCCGTGGAGGACTTGGCGGTCGACGATCTCTACGCGCTCGTCACCCGCACGCACTCGTTCGCCGACCTGCCTCGCACCCTGCTCGAGAACGTGCTCGACATGCTCGACGGCCGCTACCCGTCGAGCGAGTTCGCCGAGCTGCGCCCCAGAATCGTGTGGGACCGCCTGAACGGCACGATCCGGGCTCGTCAGGGCGCCCGCGCGCTCGCCGTGACCAACGCCGGCACGATTCCCGACCGCGGGTTGTTCCTGGTCACCCTGCCCGACGGCCGCCGCGTGGGCGAGCTCGACGAGGAGATGGTCTACGAAGCGCGGCCGGGCCAGACCTTCCTGCTCGGCGCGTCGACCTGGCGCATCGAGGAGATCGGCCGCGACCGCGTCGTGGTCACGCCCGCGCCGGGCGTGCCGGGCGCCGTGCCGTTCTGGCGCGGCGACGGCGTCGGGCGTCCGCGCGAGCTCGGCGAGGCCATCGGCGCCTTCTCCCGCTGGGCCATCGACCAGCCCGCCGAGGTGCTCGAGCGCGACTACGACCTCGACGAGCTCGCGGCCAAGAACCTGCTCGAGCTCCTGCGCGAGCAGCAGGCGGCCACGCGCGTGGTGCCCAGCGACCGCACGGTGGTGATCGAGCGGTTCCGCGACGAGATCGGCGACTGGCGCGTATGCGTGCTCAGCCCGTTCGGCGGCCGCGTGCACGCCGCCTGGGGCCTGGCCCTCACCGCCCGCATCCGCGACGAGCTCGGCCTCGAGTCCGACGCCATCTGGTCCGACGACGGGATCATCGTCCACCTGCCCGACGCCGACGAGCCGCCCGGGGCCGAGCTCATGCTCATCGACCCCGACGAGCTCGAGGACCTCGTCGTGCGCGAGCTGTCCAGCAGCGCCCTGTTCGGCGCCCGCTTCCGCGAGAACGCCGCCCGCGCCCTGCTCATCCCCCGCGCCTACCCCGGCAAGCGCACGCCGCTGTGGCAGCAACGCCTGAAGTCCCAGACCCTGCTCGAGGTGGCCAAGCGCTACGGGGACTTCCCGGTGATCCTCGAGACCTATCGCGAGTGCCTGCGTGACGTATTGGATCTCTCTGGCCTCGAGGAGGTGCTGGGCAGGCTGCACCGCCGCGAGCTCAGCGTGGTCGAGGTCGAGACCGCCACGGCCTCGCCGTTCGCGTCCTCGCTGCTCTTCGACTACGTCGCCACCTACATGTACGAGGGCGACACGCCCAACGCCGAGCGGCGGGCGGCGGCGCTCTCGCTCGACCGCGAGCTCCTGCGCGAGCTGCTGGGCCAGGACGAGCTGCGCGAGCTCATCGACGCCGAGGCGCTGGCCGCGGTCGAGGACGACCTCCAGCACCGCTCCGAGCGCACCCGCGCCGCCACCCGCGACGCCCTGCATGACGTGCTGCGCCGGCTCGGCGACCTCGACCGCGACGAGATCGTCGCCCGCGTGCTCGCCGGTGTCGACGCCGCCGGCATGCTCGACGCGCTCGAGCGCGAGCGCCGCGCCATCCGGCTGCGCCTGGCCGGCGAGGAGCGCTGGGTGGCGGCCGAGGACGCAGGGCTGTACCGCGACGCGCTCGGCGCCATGCCGCCCGGCGGCCTGCCCGAGGCTTTCCTCGAGGACGTGCCCGACGCGTTGCGCAAGCTCGCGTCGCGCTACGCGCGCACCCACGGCCCCTTCACGACGGGCGAGCTGCGCGGCCGCTACGGCGTCGATCCGGAGCCCGCGTTGCGCGAGCTCGAGCGCGCGAACGCGCTCGTGCACGGCGAGCTGCGCCCCGGCGGCAGCGAGCGCGAGTGGTGCGACGCCGAGGTGCTGCGGCGGCTGCGCCGCGCCTCGCTGGCCGCGCTGCGCAAGGAGATCGAGCCCGCCGACGAGCGCGCCTTCGCCCGCTTCCTGCCCTCGTGGCAGGGCGTCGACCGGCACCCGCCCGGCGGCGCCGGCCCCGACCGGCTGCGCGAGGTGCTCGTGCCGCTGCAGGGCCTGGCCCTGCCGGTGGAGGCGTGGGAGAAGGACGTGCTGCCGCGCCGCGTGGGCGCTTGGTCTCCGACGTGGCTGGACCAGCTCTGCTCCGCCGGCGAGCTGGTCTGGGTCGGGGCGGGGGCGATCGGCCGGCGCTCGGGACGCGTGGCCCTGTACTTCCGCGAGGATGCGCCGTTGCTCGGCGCGCCCAAGCGCCCGGACCCGCCGGCGACGGAGGACCACGAGGCCATTCGCGCCCGGCTGCGCGCGGGCGCGTGCTTCTTCACCGACCTGCTCGCCGAGGTGCCGCTGGATCCGGCCATGCTGCAGGAAGCCCTGTGGGACCTGGTGTGGGTGGGCGAGGTCACCAACGACGCCTGGGCGCCGCTGCGCGCGCCGCGGCTCACGCTCGCCCGCGCCCGCCGCGAGCGCCCGCGCCAGGCCCCGCGGCGCTTCTCCTCCCGCCGCTCCGGTGGGAGCGCTCAGGTCCAGGGCCGCTGGTCGCTGACCGCGCCGCTCTTCGAGCCCGCGGCCGAGCCCGGCCAGCGCCGCCGCGCCCAGGCCGAGCTGCTGCTCGAGCGCTACGGGATCGTCACCCGCGAGCAGGTGCTGGCCGAGGGCATCTCCGGCGGGTTCTCGACCCTGTACGACTCGCTCAGCGCGCTCGAGACCCTGGGCGTTGCCCGCCGCGGCTACTTCGTCGAGGGCCTGGGCGGCGCGCAGTTCGCGCTGCCGGGAGCGGTCGAGCGGCTGCGCGCCTCGGGCGGCGTCGAGCTCGATGAGACCCCGCCGCTCGTACTCGCCGCCACGGACCCGGCCCAGCCCTACGGGGCAGCCCTGTCGTGGCCGAAGCGCGACGACGACCGCCGCCCGCAGCGCGTGGCCGGCGCCTACGTCGTGCTCGCCGGCGCCGAGCCGGTGCTGTACGTCGAGCGCGGCGGCAAGGGCCTGCTGACCCTGGTCGGCGACGACGACGCGCGGATCGAGCCCGCGCTGCGCGCCCTGGCCGACGCCGTCCTGAACGGCCGCATGGGCAAGCTCGGCGTCGAGCGCGTGGACGGCGAGCCGGTGGTCGGCTCGCCCTGGGAGGAACGCCTGCTCGAGCTCGGGTTCCGCCTAGGGCCGCGCAAGCTCACGCTTTCCGCTTAGTCTGGCGCCCATGGCCAACGAACCCGAGACGCATCACTACGACGTCCCCGTCGACCGGCTGCATCAGGCCGTCCTCGCCGCCGTGGCCGGGCGCGCCCGTTGGAAGGTGCAGGACGACGAAGGGCCGGGCGGGGCCGTGCGCTTCAACACCGGCCTGTCGATCTGGTCCTGGTCGGGTCAGGACATGGAGGCCGTCACCGCAGCGGCCAACGGCGGCAGCACGCTGACCATCGGCGGCTCGGTCGCGCAGCGGGGCATGGGCAAGGTCCAGCAGGTCTCCTGGGGCGAGGCGGGCCGGATCGCCGGCAAGCTCAAGCAGGGTGTGGACGCAGCCCTGGTCGCCGGCTGAGGCGCCTCTCTACGCTTGGCGCGTGCCCGAGGGCGACACGATCGCGTACGCCGCGCACCGGATGCGTCCGGTGCTCGAGGGCGTGGTGCCGCAGGCCATCACCACGCCGCAGGCCCGCCACCGCATGGACCGCTGGCCCGAGCGCCTTGCCGGCCGGGCCGTACGAGCCGTCGACACCCACGGCAAGCACCTGTTCCTGCGCTTCGAGGGCGACCTCGTGCTGCACTCGCACCTGCGCATGAGCGGGAGCTGGAGCGTGTACCGCGACGGACAGCGCTGGCGCCGCTCGCCGCGGCGGGCCTGGCTCGTGCTGCGGGCGCGCGGGCACGAGGTGGTCGAGTTCGACGGCCCCGTGCTGGAGCTGATGACCGAGGCCCGCACGCGCACCGACCCGCGCGTGGCCGCGCTCGGGCCCGACATCCTCGCCGACCCGTTCGACGCCGACGCCTTCCTGCACCGGCTGCGCCGCGACGACCCCACGCGCGGGATCGGCGATGCCCTGCTCGACCAGCGCATCGTCGCCGGGCTCGGGAACATGTGGAAGGCCGAGGCGTGCTGGGGGGCGCAGGTCGACCCGTGGCGCCCGGTGCGCGAGGTCGCCGACGCCGAGGCCGTGGCGGTGCTCGAGGCGATCCGGCCGCGCATGCGCGCCGCGGCGGTCTCGGGGCCGCGCCAGCACGGCGGCCACGGCGTCTACAACCGCGCCGGACGCCCGTGCCGCCGCTGCGGCGCGCTCGTCCGCGCCCGCGGCCAGGGCGACGACAACCGCACGACCTTCTGGTGCCCGGAATGCCAATCCTGAAGGTCGGCCACAAGGGCGCCGACGCCGTCGTGCCCGGGAACACGCCCGCCTCGTTCGACGCCGCCCTCGAGGTCGGCGTCGACATGATCGAGTTCGACGTGCTCGAGGTCGACGGGCGGCTCGTGCTGGCCCACGACTTCCACGACGCCCGCAAGCGCACGCCGACCACGCTCGAGCAGGGCCTCGACCACCTCGCCGGCTCCGCGTTCGCCGGCCTGGACCTCGACGTCGACCTCAAGCTCCCCGGCTACGAGGACCGCGTGCTTGCCGCGCTGCGCGAGCGCGACCTGCTCCCCCGCTGCCTGATCTCCACCCAGTACGTCGCCTCGCTCGCCGACCTCCGGCTGGCCGCGCCGAGCGTGCGCCTGGGCTGGTCGGTGCCCAAGGCGGCGCGCGACTACACCCAGTCGCGCGCCTACGCCGTGCCGGTGCTGGCCGCCCTGCGCGCCTATCGTGCGGCTTTCCCGCGCCGCGCCGCCCGCGCCCTGCGGGAGCGCCGGGTGGACGCGATCATGGCCCACTGGCGCCTGGTCAGCCCGGCCCTGGTCCGGGCCGTGCGCGGCGCCGGCGGCGAGCTCTACGTCTGGACGGTGGACGAGCTCGAGCGCATCGCGCAGCTCGAGGCGCTGGGCGTGACCGGCGTGATCACCAACGACCCGCGCCTGTTCGCGCGGGTCGGCGTGGCCGCATAGGCTGCGCGGGGTGAGCGTCGCGGACTGGGCTCGGGCTTCGCGCGCTTCCTCGGCGCCTTCCTGCCCATCGCGCGACGGTCGTGGTTCAACTACGCGGAGGTCCTCGGGATCCTCGCCGCGCCGATCGTCGCCCTCGTCGCGCTTGCCGAGCACCCCTTACAGGCCCGCTTCGTCCTGACCGCGGTGGGCCTCGCGCTCACCGTGGCCGGCCCGCTGCTGGTCTCCAACCGGCTCGCCGAGCCCAACTACGACCGGATACTCGCGTGGAACCCGGCCGCCCCGCCGCCGGACTGGCAAGCCGAGCGGCACCGCTACTTCACGCTCAACTGGGTTCGCGCCGGCGCGACCTGGACGGCGTTCGCGCTCTTCCTCGCCGCGCTCGTGCGCCCACTCGAGCTCGTCTAGGGGCGGATCTCGCAGGCCGCGGCCGAGAACCCGGGCGGGTCGGCCTGCGCCGCGTCGGCGTGCCCCGCCTCGGTGTACCTCTGGGCCTGGTAGACGAAGCGCGACCCGCGCCGCCACTCGAAGGTCACGTTTCCGCGCAGCATCGTCGCGCCCGACGCGGGCGGGTTGTAGGCGAAGCTCATGCCGCCCTGGCGCAGCTTGTGCGTGGCCGCGCCGACGTAGAACCGGAACGAGTCGGCCTTTGTCCCGACCGGGCGCCAGGAGTTGGTGGCGGCGTCGAGGTACTCGACCTGGATGCGCATGTACATGCGCTGGCCGCGATGGCCGGTCCCGGGCATCTGGGCGCGCACGCCGATCGTGTCCGGGTGCGCGGCCGTGTCGCAGACGTTGACCGTCGCCCACAGCTTGGGCGACGCGACCGGGTTCGCCAAGGCGACCACCGCGAGGGCGAGGGGCAGCGACACGGGCCTGCACCCTAGGCCGTGATGAATCCGCGTGCGCCGGCGTACCTAGGACGTGAGCCAGGCTCTCGCCGCCGTCGCCCGCCTCGCCCATCGCCCGGCCGCCCGCGCCACCTTCCGTGACTTCGAAGCGCTCTACCGCAGCTGCCGCGACGACGTCTACGGCTACGTCGGCACCATGGTCCGCGACGCCGCCACCGCCGAGGACGTGGTGGCCACCGCGTTCGAGCGCGCCTACCGGCGCCACAGCCAGTACGACCCGCGCCGGGGGACCGAGCGGGCGTGGGTCTTCGGCATCGCCCGCAATGCGGCGCTGGACGAGCTGCGTCGCCGCAAGCGCCACGCCGCGCTGCCGCTGGAGCCCGCCGGCGAGAGCGCCGCGCCCGCCGAGGACCCGACCCAGCGGGCGACGGTGCGCGCCGCCTTGGACACGTTGCGGACGCGCGAGCGCGAGATCGTGGCCCTGAAGTACGGCGCGGGCCTGAGCAACGGCGAGCTGGCCGGCGTGCTCGGCCTTTCGGAGTCCAACGCGGGCACGCTCGTGCACCGCGCCATGACCAAGCTGCGGGAGGCCTGCTGTGTCCCTGCCTGAGTCCGCCGAGCTCGCTCGCCTGGTGCGCGACGCGCGCCCGCGTCCCCGTGAGGCCTTCAGCGCCGCGCTCGACGCCCGCGTGACCGCCGGCTTCCCGCGCGAGAAGACGCGGCGCCGGCGCCGGCCCTCGCTGCCCAGGCCCAGCGTGCTCTATCCGGCGCTGGGCCTGGCCGCGACCGCGATCGTCGCGCTCGCGCTGGCCACGAGCCTGCTCGGCAGCGGTGCGGGCACCGGCACACCGGGCGACATCCGCCCCGCCGACCACGCCCTGGTCGAGCCGATCCCGACCACTCCGCAGGGCGAGTCGGTCGTGCCGCCGTCCTCGGCCCGCGACGCCGCCGGCGCGCCGCAGCGCAAGGTGGAGCGGTCGGCCCTGCTCGAGCTCGCGACCGGCGCGGGCGACCTCGACCGCGTCGCCGGCGGCGTGGTCCGCGCCACGGACGCCTCGGGCGGCTTGGTCGCCTCCTCGCAGGTCGACGCCGGGGCGACCGGCGGCACCGCGCACTTCGACCTGCGGGTGCCAACGGACCGTCTCGACGCCACCCTGGCCGCCCTGTCCCGGCTCGGGCACGTGCACTCGCGCTCGCAGTCGACCGACGACGTCACCGGCGCCGTCGTGTCGGCGCGCGAGCGGCTGAGCGACGCCCAGGCCGAGCGCCGGGCTCTGCTGCGGGCGCTCGGGCGCGCCCGTACGTCGACCCAGGCCGAGGCGATCCGGGCCCGGCTGCGCCTGGCCCGCACCGAGATCGCGAGCGCCCGCGGCGACCTCCACGCGCTCGGCCGGCGCACCGCCTTCTCCTCGGTCTCGGTGATGCTGAGCGCCCGGGGCGGCGGCGCCAGCGGTGGCGGGAGCTTCGGCCCCGACGACGTCCTGCACGATGCCATCCGCATCCTCGGCGCCGTCGCCGGCGGCCTGCTCGTCGCCCTCGCTGTGCTGCTGCCGGTGGCGGCGCTCGTCGCGCTCGCGTGGCTCGGCGCCCGCACCGTGCGGCGTCGCAGCCGCGAACGCGCGCTCGACGCGATCTGACTGTGCTATCCAGTCGGGCCCATGAGCGCCTCCGTGGAGGAGACGGCCGGCCTGCTCGCCCGGGTGGGCGTGTTCTCGGAGCTCGGTCGCCCCGAGCTCGAGCAGGTGGCCGAGGTGGCGGTCCCACGCTCGTTCGCCGCGGGCGAGGTCGTGTTCCGCGAGGGCGACGAGAGCAACACCGCCTACGTGGTGCGCTCGGGGCACGCCCGGGCCATCCGCCAGCACTCCGACGGGCGCGTCCTCACGCTGGCCAACTTCGGTCCCGGCGAGGTCTTCGGCGAGCTGGCCATGTTCGACTCCGACCGCCGCTCGGCCACGATCGAGGCCATCGACCAGCTCGACCTGCTGGCCATCCTCAGCGCCGACATGCAGCGGCTCATGCGCGAGCACCCCGACATCGCGGTCAAGCTCGTCGTGACCCTCGGCCGCCGCCTGCGCGAGGTCAACGACCGCCTCACCCGCCAGTCCTTCCAGACCGTGCAGAGCCGGGTGGCCACCGTGCTCTCCGAGCTCGTCCGCGACGCCCGCTCCGAGGGCGCCGGCGAAAACGACGTCCTCATCACCGCCACCCAGGCCGAGGTGGCGCAGCTGGCCGGCTCCTCGCGCGAGTCGGCCTCGCGCTTCCTGGCCACGCTGGAGCGGGCGGGGATCATCACCCAGGGCCGGGGCAAGCTCACCGTCCATGACCCGGGCGCGCTGCACCGCTATGTCTTCTAGCTTCGAGGTCTCGGCCGGCGGCGTCGTCGTGCGCGGCGACGAGACCGTCGTCATCGTCCCGCGCAAGCCTGGTCCCGAGGGCCAGTGCACGCTCGCGCTGCCCAAGGGCCACCCCGACGCGGGCGAGACGATGGAGGATGCGGCCACGCGCGAGGTGCGCGAGGAGACCGGGATCCAGGGGCGCCTGCTGCGGCGCCTGGGCGACGTCGAGTACCGCTATCGGCGCAAGAACGGCAAGCCGCGGCCGAAGAAGGTCACCTTCTACCTGTTCGAGTACCTCTCGGGCGACGTTGCCGACCATGACCACGAGGTCGAGGAGGCGCTGTGGATGCCGCTCGAGGAGGCCCGCAGCGCGCTCACCTTCCCCGGCGAGCGGGAGATGGTCGAGCGAGCGCTGGCCCTCCGCGGCAGATAACCTGCCGGTGGAGTGAGGGTTCTCAACTTCTACTCGCAGGTCTTCGCGGACCAGCTGCGCCGTGGCCGCAAGACGGCCACCATCCGCCTGGGCGACAAGTCGGCCAAGTACCACAAGAACGAGGCCGTGCTGGTCACCGTCGGCTATCAGCACTCGCCGCGCGAGAAGATCTTCGAAGCGGTCATCGACCAGGTCGAGGTCAAGCGGGTCAAGGACCTCTCCCCGCGCGACATCGAGCACGACAACCCCGAGTTCCGCCGCATCGAGGAGATGGTCCATTTTCTCGAGCAGATCTACGGCCGCAAGGTCGACGTGGACGACAAGGTGACCGTCGTGCGCTTCTCCCAGATCATCGAGAACCCGCCGGGCATCTCCGATCGGCTGAAGGGCGTCGCGGGCACCCAGAACTAGCGTTGGCACTCCGGTAAACAAAGTGCCAACGCAGCCTTGAAAGGCGGCTCTGCGCCGCTAACATGCACGCCCGACTGGCACTCTCAAGGGGAGAGTGCCAAAGGCTTCGGAATCGGAGGTCCCCTATGAAGCTCAAGCCCCTCGGCGATCGACTGATCGTCCAGGCGGTCGAGGAGGAGGAGACGACCCAGAGCGGGCTCGTCCTCCCCGACACGGCGAAGGAGAAGCCCCAGAAGGGCAAGGTCCTGGCCGTCGGAGACGGCAAGGTCAGCGAGGAGACCGGCAAGCGTGTCCCGCTCGACGTCTCTGAGGGCGACGAGGTCCTCTACTCCAAGTACGGCGGGACGGAGATCAAGGTCGAGGGCGAGGATCTTCTCGTCCTTCGCGAGTCCGACGTCCTCGCCAAGGTCGAGAGCTAAGGAGAGAAACCAGACATGGCTCACAAGGAGCTCAAGTACGACGCTGATGCCCGCAAGGCGCTCGAGCAGGGCGTCGACGCGGTAGCAAACGCGGTCAAGGTCACGCTCGGCCCCAAGGGCCGCTACGTGGTCCTCGACAAGAAGTTCGGCGCCCCGACCATCACCAACGACGGCGTGACCATCGCACGCGAGATCGAGGTCGAGGACGTCTTCCAGAACCAGGGCGCACTGCTCGTCCGTGAGGTCGCGACCGCGACCAACGACGTCGCCGGCGACGGCACGACCACGGCGACCGTCCTGGCCCAGGCCATCGTCCGCGACGGCCTGAAGAACGTGGCCGCGGGCGCCAACCCGCTCGGCCTCAAGCGCGGCATCGAGGCCGCGGTCGACCAGGTCGTGGACGCGATCGGCAAGCAGGCGACCGAGATCTCCGGCAAGGAGCAGATCGCCCGCGTGGCGGCCATCTCCGCCGCCGACGAGGAGATCGGCGACGTCATCGCCGACGCCATCGACAAGGTCGGCAAGGACGGCGTGGTCAACGTCGAGGAGGGCCAGACGTTCGGCATGGACCTCGAGTTCACCGAGGGCATGCAGTTCGACAAGGGCTACATCAGCCCCTACATGGTCACCGACCAGGACCGCATGGAGGC
>DATBDE010000052.1:0-32202 GCA_036270095.1 Solirubrobacteraceae bacterium
ACGAAGGGGAAGAACATGACGTAGACGACCGGGTGGCCGAAGAACCAGAACAGGTTCTGGTACTGGATCGGCCCGCCCGAGCTGTCGAATACCCCGCCGTAGACGCGCTCCCAGAACAGCAGCCCCATGGCCACGAGCAGCGCCGGCGCGGCGACGATCATCAGGATCGACGTCATCAGCATCGACCACGTGAAGACCGGCATGCGCAGCAGGGTCATCCCGGGCGCGCGCCGGCGCATGATGGTGGCCAGGATGGCCGCCGCGAGCAGCGCCGCCGAGGTCGCGGCGAGCATCACCCCGATGATCCACAGGAACATGCCGTCGCCGGGCGTGTTCGTCGCGTCTGACAGCGGGTCGTAGGCCGTCCAGCCGGCGTCGCCGGGCCCGTTCTGGGTGAACCAGCCCAGCCACATCGTCACGCCGCCGCCGATGAGCAGCCACCAGCCCAGCAGGGCCAGCCGCGGCAGGGCGATCTCGGCCGCGCCGACCTGCAGGGGCACGAAGTAGATCCCGATGGCCAGCGAGATCGGGACGACGAAGAGGTAGATCATCGTCGAGCCGTGCATCGAGAAGATCTCGTTGTAGTGGTCCTGGTTGACCAGCTGCTGGCCCGGCGAGTAGAGCTCGGTGCGGATGAGCAGGGCGAGGATCCCGCCGGCGATGAAGAAGAAGAAGCCGGTCAGGAAGATGCGAATCGCCACCGCCTTGTGGTCGGTGCTGGCGATCAGGCCGAGGACCCCGCCGCGGGCCCGGGGCAGCGGAGTCGTCACCGTGCTCATGACGCGTGCGCCGCCTGCTGTTGCCGGACCCAGCTGCCGAAGTCGGCCTGCGACATGACCTGGACGGTGAAGATCATCTGGTCGTGCTTGAGGCCGCAGTACTCGGCGCAGCGGCCGGCCGTGTGGTAGCCCTTGCCTGGGAACGAGAGCACGAACGAGGTCGACCGGCGCGGGAACGCGTCGCGCTTGAAGCGCACGTAGGGGATCCAGAACGAGTGGATCACGTCGAGCGAGGTCAGGTTGAAGCGGATGTTGGTGCCGGTGGGCACCACGAGCGTGGTCGGCGTGCTGTCCCCGCCGATCTGGCTGATGTGCTGGGCCGGGTAGTTGAAGCGCCAGTTCCACTTCGCCGCGGTCACGTCGACGGTCAGCCCCGGGTGCGCGACCTTGGCCGAGATCTTGTCCTGCGCGTTGAAGGTGAGGGTGATCAGCACCGCCACCACGGCGACCAGCGCCGCCGCGTAGCCGATGGGCAGCCACGCCGGCTCCTCGCGGTCGCTGGCCGCGCCGGCGCGGCGCGAGCGGAACAGGAACAGCGGCACGATCGTGCCCAGGAGCACCAGGGCGAAGACCACGATGGCGATAGGCAGGTAGGTCGAGGCAAGGTCCTCGAACTCCTTCCGGGTGTCGACGAGCGCGACGAGCACCACCGCGGCGGGCACGCTATCCAAGCGAGCGGCGCATTGATAGGAAGGGGGGCGTGATCGCGGCGTCGACCTCGAATCTGCTCGCCGCGCGCGAGCAGATGGCGTTCACGCTCGCCTTTCACATCCCCTTCGCGTGCATGGGGATCGCCTTCCCGCTGATGGTGCTGATCGCCAACTGGCTGGGCGTCCGCGGCGACGCCGACGCGCTGCGCCTGGCCCAGCGCTGGTCGAAGGTCATGGCCGTCACCTTCGCGGTCGGCGCGGTCACCGGCACGGTCCTGTCCTTCGAGCTCGGCCTGCTGTGGCCGGGGATGATGAGCCGCTACGGCGAGGTGTTCGGGATCCCGTTCGGGATCGAGGGCATCTTCTTCTTCACCGAGGCGATCTTCATCGCCATCTACATCTACGGCTGGAAGCGGCTCTCGCCGAAGCTGCACCTGCTCAGCGCGGTGCCGATCGTGATCGCCGGCATCGGCGGCGCGTTCTCGGTCGTGACCGCCAACGCGTGGATGAACCAGCCCGGCGGCTTCACGCAGAACGCCAGCGGCAAGGTCACCTCGGTCAACACCCTCGACGTGCTCTTCAACCACGCGACGCCCTACGAGGTGCCGCACATGCTGCTGGCGGCCTACATCGTCGCCGGCTTCCTCGTCTCCTCCGTCTATGCCGTGGGCTGGCTGCGCGGGCGCCGCGACCGGCTGCACCGGCTCGGGTTCACGATCCCGTTCGCGGTGGCCGCCATCGCCACGCCGATCCAGCTCTTCGTGGGCGACACCGCGGCGCGGGCCATCGCCAAGGACCAGCCGATCAAGTTCGCGGCCATGGAATACGTGCAGACGACCTCGACGCACGTGCCGGAGTGGATCTACGGCGTCTACAACGGCGGCAAGCCGAAGTACGGCGTCTCCATCCCCGGCTTCGACTCCTTCCTGGTCGGCTTCTCGACCGACGCCACGGTGACGGGCCTGGACAGCGTGCCGGCCTCCGACCAGCCCGGCCCGAAGACGCTGCTGCACTTCTCCTTCGACACCATGGTCTTCATCGGGAGCGGCTTCATGCTCCTGATCCTCTGGTGGCTGTTCGTGTGGTGGCGCAGGCGCGCGTTGCCCAAGTCGCCCTGGTTCTGGCGCATCTCCAGCGTGTGCGGCGGGCTGGCGATCATCGCGCTGTGGTGCGGCTGGATCGTCACCGAGGTCGGCCGCCAGCCGTGGATCGTCTACGGGAAGCTGCGCACCGCCGACGCGGTGACCCACTCCGGCGGGATCTGGATCACTTTTGCGGTGGTGTTCGTCCTCTACGCCGCGCTGTTCGTCGGCACCATCGTGCTGCTGCGCGCGATGGCGCGGCGCTGGCGGGCGGGCGAGGACGTCGACCAGGGCGTGCCCTACGCGCCGCCGCCGACATGACCTCGACCGACGTCGTGCTCGTGGTCCTGTGGGTCGGCGTGACCGCCTACGCGATCCTCGGCGGCGCGGACTTCGGGGCCGGCGTGTGGGACCTCCTGGCCGGCCGGGCCGAGGCCGGCCGCCGCCCGCGCGACCTCATCGACCGGGCCATCACCCCGGTGTGGGAGGCCAACCACACGTGGCTGATCTTCGACCTCGTGGTGCTGTGGACCGCGTTCTCGCCCGCCTTCGCCGCGGTCATGTCGACCCTGTTCGTGCCGCTCTGCTTCGCGGCGCTGGGCATCGTGCTGCGCGGCGCGGGGTTCGCGTTCCGCCACGTCAGCGAGCGGCTGGAGGCCCAGCGCGCCTTCGGCGCCGCGTTCGCGGTGGCCTCGGTGCTCACGCCGTTCTTCATGGGCACGGTGGTGGGGGCGGTCGCGTCGGGCCGGGTCACGCCCACGACCGGCGCCGACCAGGCGTGGTCGAGCTGGACCGGGCCGCTGCCCCTCCTCGTCGGGGTGATGTTCGTGATCACCAGCGCCTACGTGGCGGCGGTGTTCCTCGTGCACGAGGCCGGGCACCGGGGCGACGCCGAGCTCGAGCGCTACTTCCGCGTCCGCGCCCTGGCCACGGGCGCCGTCGCCGGCGTGGTGGCCATCGCCGGCGTGATCGTCCTCCACGCCGATGCGCGCTACGTCTACGACGGGCTCGTGGGCAAGGCGCTGCCGCTGGTCATCCTCTCCGCGGTCTGCGGCATCGCGGCGTTCGTGCTGCTGCTGCGCGAGGTGCGGTTCGCGCGCGGCGTCGCCGTGCTGGCGGTGGCGGCGGTGGTGTGGGCGTGGGGCGTGGCCCAGAACCCGTACCTGCTGCCCAAGACGCTGACCGTCGATCAGGCGGCTTCCTCGAACGACACGATGACGGCGCTGCTGGTGATCTTCGTGGCGGCGCTGCTGATCATCGTCCCGTCGCTGGCGCTGCTGTTCGTGCTCAGCCAGCGGAGCGCACTCGAGGACTGAGCGCCGCCACCGCGGCCACCAGCCGGTCGGCGTCATCGGCGTCGTTGTAGTGCACGAAGCCGGCGCGCACGGCGCCGTCGGGCGCGAGCCCGAGGAAGCGCTCGAGCTCCCACGCGTAGTAGTTGCCTTGCCACACCGCGACCCGGTTCTCCGCGAGCCGGGTCGCGGTCGCTTCGGAGGTCCGTCCCTCGACGTTGAACATCAGCGTGGGCGTGCGCTCGGGGGCGTCGCCGTAGAGGGTCACGCCGTCGATCGCGCGCAGGCCGTCCAGCGCCCGCTGCATGAGCGCGTCCTCGTGACGGCGGACCTCGTCCCAGCCGCGGCCGCGCACGTAGTCGGCCGCGGCGGTGGTCGCGGCCAGGGCCTCGAACGGCAGGGTCCCGAGCTCCCAGCGGTGCGGGACCGCGTCGGTGCTGGGCACGAGCTTGTCGGGCGCCAGCTCCTCGAGCAGCGCCGGGGGTGCGCAGAGGATCCCCACGTGCGGGCCGAACCACTTGTAGGCCGAGCAGGCCAGGACGTCGACGCCCAGCTTGTCCAGGTGCAGCGGCCGGTGCGGGGCGGCGTGCACGGCGTCGACGTAGCAGCGGGCGCCGGCGTCGTGGACGAGGTCGACGATGGCGGCGACGTCGGGCGTGGTCCCGACCGCGTTGCTGGCCGCGGCCACCGCGACCCAGCGCGTGCGGTCGGTGAGCTGCGCCGCGATCGCGCTCGGCGGCAGCGCGAGCGTGTCGCGGTCGGGCTCGGCGAAGCGCACGGTCGCCCCCGCGCGCTGGGCCGCGATCACCCACGGGCGCACGTTGGCGTCGTGGTCCAGGCGGGTGCATACGACTTCGTCGCCGGACCGCAGGGTGCGGCCGACGGTGGCCGCGAACCGCATCGTCAGGTCGGTCATGCTCGGGCCGAAGACCACGCCACGCGGGTCGGCGCCGAGCAGGGCGCCCACGGAGGCGCGGGCCTGCGCGACGACCTCGTCGGTGGCGTGCGCGGCCGCGAAGACCCCGCCCTGGTTGGCGTTGCCGCCCGAGCGCGCGAAGTCGGCCATGGCCTCGATCGCGCTGTCGAGCATCTGCGTGCCGGCGGGCCCGTCCAGGCGGGCCCAGCCGTCGTTCAATCCGGGGAAGCGGTCGCGGTTCATCCGTAGCGCTCCGCCACATGCTGGACGATCTCGACCATGTGTGTCACCGCGGGGGCCGGAGCGGCGCCCGACAGGGTGGCGAGGATGATCTGCCGCGAGGGGCCGCCGTCGGCGAGCTCGCGCACGGCGATGTCGTCGCGGCGGTCCGAGAGCGCGAGCGTGGGGATGAGCGCGACACCCACGCCCGCGGCGACGAGACCCTGCACGACGGCGTAGTCGTCGGACTCGAAGGCGACGTGGGGCTCGAAGCCGGCGGCGTGGCAGGCGCGCACGACGTGGCGCGCGCACGGGCTCGAGGCCGAGGTCTGCACCCACGCCTGTCCGCTGAGGTCCTCCAGGCGCAGGCGGCGCTTGGCCGCCAGCGAGTGGCCGGCGGGCAGCGCCACGTGCAGCGGGTCCTCGAGCAGCTCGGTGCGCTCGAGGCCGAGGCCGAGCGACTCGCTCACCCCGTGGAACTCGAACAGCAGCGCGAGGTCGAACTCGCCCGCGCGCAGGCGCGGCACGGTGGCCTCGGGCTCGTCCTCGGCCAGGGTCATGGCCACGCCGGGGTGGGCCTCGCGGAAGCGGGCGATGGCCAGCGGCATGAGCGTCGCGCCGGCGGTGGGGAACGAGGCCAGGCGCAGCAGCCCGCCGCGCACGTCCATGACCGCGTTGAGGTCGGCCTCGGCCGCCTCGAGCCGGGCGAGGATGCTGTCGGCGTGGTCGATGAGCACGCGCCCGGCGGCGGTCGGGCGCACGCCGCGGCGGTCGCGCTCGACCAGGGTGGCGCCGGTCTCGGCCTCGAGCGTGGCGATGGCCTGCGACACCGCCGAGGGCGTGTACGCGAGCGCCGCGGCAGCGCGCGAGAACGAGCCCTGCGAGGCGACCTCGGTGAGCACCCGCAGCCGCTGGACGCTCAGCATTAGCGCAGCTTACCGTGACGTTCAGCAGATTCACTTGTGGTGAATCGCAGGGGTGGGCACCCTCCGCGTCGTAATGATCGATATGACCGATGTGAACGTAAAAGCGATCGTCTCCTACGACGACAGCGCCAACGACCACGACGCTCTGGCGCTCGCGAGCATCCTTCGCGACGCGGGTGCGGACCTCGCACTCGCCTACGTCCGCCACTTCCCCGAGCACGACCCCGTGCGCGAGCTGGCCGAGCAGCACAAGGCCGAGGAGCTGCTCGCGCGCGGCGCCGACTGGCTCGGTCAGCCCGACGTCGATCGCCACGTGGTGCTCAGCACCGGCACCGGCGACGGCTTGGCCGCCGTGGCCGAACGCGAGCAGGCCGACATCGTCGTCTTCGGCTCCGACGCCCACACGGCGCCGGGCCACGTCACCCCGCTTCCGTCGGCGCGGTGCCTGCTCGAGGGCGGCCCGGCCGCGGTCGCCATCGCCCCGGCGGCGCTGCGCGAGCTCGTCGACGGCATGCGCCTGACCCGCGTGGGCGCGCTCGGCGACGAGACCGCGGCCGCCACCGCGCACGCGCTGGCCGACTGCTTCGGCGCCGCGGTGAGCGTCAACGCCGGCCCCGGCGTCGACCTCCTCGTCGTCGGCTCGCGCCCCGAGGCGCCCGTGGGCCGCGTGCTGGTCAGTTCCGCCGCGGACTACGCGATCGAGCTCGCCACCTCGCCGGTCCTGGTGGTGCGCCGGGGCGTGCCGCTGTCGTTCGGCGCGCCCGCGTTCGCGTAGCGCGCACGCCCGAACCTATGGTGCCCGGGATGGACACGCTCGCCGGACGCACCATGTTCATCTCGGGCGCGAGCCGTGGCATCGGCCTCGAGATCGCCAAGCGCGTTGCCGCCGACGGCGGCAACGTCGCGCTGATGGCCAAGACCGACCAGCCGCACCCCAAGCTCGCGGGTACGATCCACACCGCGGCGGCGGAGATCGAGGCGGCCGGCGGCCAGGCCCTGCCGATCGTCGGCGACATCCGCTTCGAGGACCAGGTGGCGACGGCGGTGGCGCAGGCGGTGGACCGCTTCGGCGGCATCGACCTGTGCGTGAACAACGCGAGCGCGATCGCGCTCATGCCGGTCGCCGACCTGCCGGTCAAGCGTTACGACCTCATGCTGGACATCAACAGCCGCGGCACGTTCGTCGTGACGCAGGCCTGCCTCCCCCACCTCCGCGCGTCCGACCACGCCCACGTGCTCACGCTGAGCCCGCCGCTCAGCACCGACCCGCGCTGGCTGCGCGGCCACGCCGCCTACACGCTGTCGAAGATGGGCATGACCATCCTCACGCTCGGCGTGGCCGCAGACGAGGCGCAGCACCGCGTCGCCGCCAACTGCCTGTGGCCGCGCACGATGATCGCCACGGCGGCGGTGGAGAACCTGCTCGGCGGCGACGAGATGCTGGCCCGCTGCCGCGACCCGCGGATCATGGCCGACGCCGCCCACGCGATCCTGTCCCTCGACCCGGCCGGCTGGACCGGGAACGCCTTCCTCGACGACGAGCTGCTGGCCCAGACCGGCGTGACCGACCTGTCGGGGTACGCGGCCGACGGGGCCGAGCTTCAGCTCGACCTGTTCGTCGAGAACTGGGGCGCCTTCGCCCCGTCCTGAGCCGCGCCGTCGCCGTTCAGGGCTCGCTGCGTCCTAGCGCTCGCCGTGGGCGGCGACCTGCACGATCGACGCGTCCACGAGCCACTCCACCGGCGAGCGGTCATCGGTGTAGACGCTGCCGCCGCGCCGCGCGGGCAGCAGGCGCTCGGCGGCGCCGGCGGCGATGTCGCGCAGCTCGTTCGGGACCGGGGCGGCGCGCAGCCGGGCGGCGGAGACCGGCGCGCTCGAGGCGACGCCCATCGTGTTCGTCGGCTCGACCTCGTCGCGGTACACGTACGGGAAGGCGGCGCGCATGGTCGCGGCCAGCACCTTCTCGAGGTCGTGCGATTGCTCGGGGTGGCCGATGTTGACGATGACCATGCCGCCGG
Organism: Solirubrobacteraceae bacterium; assembly: GCA_036270095.1. Lineage (GTDB taxonomy): Bacteria > Actinomycetota > Thermoleophilia > Solirubrobacterales > Solirubrobacteraceae > DATBDE01. The sequence goes on from DATBDE010000052.1 coordinate 7,883, forward strand.
GCGCGAGCTTGCGCCGCACGGTGGCGAAGAACTCGCGGGTCGCGAGGTAGAAGGGGATGTAGGGCTGGCGGTAGGCGTCGACGAAGATCGCGTCGTAGCGGCCGTTAGGCTGGCGGGCGATCCACGGCCGCGCGTCGGCGGTGTAGGTGTGCAGGTTGGGGCCGCGGAGGTCGAACCAGCGCCGGCCGATGCGCGTCAGGGCGCCGTCGATCTCGACCGCGTCGACGCGGGTCTGCGGGAACAGGTGCGCGTAGGCGCGTGCCGTGGTGCCGGCGGCGTTGCCGAGGATCGCGATGCGGCGCGGCGGCGCCGGGCGAGCCCCGCCGAACGGCAGCACGAGGTACTCGTCCCAGTAGTCGCCGGTCAGGACCGTGCCGGGCCGCATGAGCGAGTGCGTCGCCACGCCTTCGTTGAGCTCGAGGCGGCGGGCGCCGTCGGCGTCCTGCACGACGCGCGCGTACTGGTAGGGCGTCTCCTCCTCGTGCAGCACCCGCGTGCCGGCCTCGGCGGGCTTGATCGTGCCGGTGGGCAGCGCGATGAGCACGGCGATGATGAGCGGCACGACGAGCCAGCGGCGCCCGAGGTTCAGCGCGCCGACCAGCGCGAGAGCGAGCGCGAAGGTCAGGAACGTGCGGCGGGTCCCGATGACCGGGATGAGCAGCAGCGCGCTCAGGAAGGTGCCCACGAGCGAGCCGGCCGTGCCGATCGCGTAGAGGCGCCCGGCGACCGTCCCGGCCTGGTCGACGGCCCCCATCTTCAGGCGCACGGCGTAGGGCGACACGGCGCCGAGCAGCAACACCGGAACCGCGACCAGCACCAGAACTCCCACCAAAGAGCCAAGAAAGGCCCCCGCCGAGATCGAATCCAGCGCCTTGACCGATTCTGAGAGGAACGGCCGCCCCACGAACGGAACGACAGCGAGGAGGACGGAGGCGCAGACCACCACCAACGACAACCCACGCGGATGCGGCCGCCGGTCCGCCATCTTGCCGCCGATCCAGTAGCCCACGGCGAGCGCGACGAGCACGGTCGCGATCGTGTTCGCCCACACGATCGTCGACGCGCCGAAGTACGGCGCGAGCAGCCGGGCGGCGGCGATCTCGGCGCCGAGCGAGGCCGACCCGACGACGAAGACGACGACCTCGAGCGGCACGCGAAACCCACCACCAGGGGTCAAGTCTTTCTTTGCAACACCCGATTCCGGTTTGCTGACGGGAAAGACCTGACCCCGGCCTTCGCCCCCGTCGCTCACGGCGTGTCGGGCTGCGCGGCGTAGGCCTCGCGCATGCCGTCCGACAGCGCGTTGACCTGGTCGCGCAGGTCGCGCACCTGGCTCGCGAGCTCGCGCTGCCCGGACTCGCCGTCGCTCGCCGCGCTCATCGACACCACCTGCGCGCCGACGGTCGACAGCGACGCCGTGATGTGCTCCATCTCCTCGTAGAACCGCTGGAGCTGGGTCGAGAGCTTCTCGTACGCCGCCAGCTGCTCGCGCAGCGCCTTGGCCAGGTCGCCCGCGCTGCCGGCCGACTCGAGCTGCGACAGGCGCGCTTGCACCGGTCGCGGGTCATGCGAGGCCAGGTAGTCGTAGACCCGCTCAGCCCGGATGGCGATGCTCTCCATCGCCTGCACGAGCGCGTCGGTCTCGGTCGTGACGTCCTGGAACGGCAGGTCGGCGTCCGACACCGCGGTGCGGATGCGCGCCTCCTCGGCCCGCGCGGCGCCGAGCTGCTGCGCGATCGGCGGCGCCAGCCTCGAGAGGTCGGCCTGCTTGGGCGCCGGGACCTGCTTGCTCGCCGTCCCGTAGACGCGCTTGCCCACCCGCTCGGCCTCGCCGCCGTCGAAGAACGTCAGTGCCGCCAGCACCGCGTAGACGACGACGGCGACGGCGATCAGCCAGAACGCGCCGAGCGCGATCCCCGCCACCACCACGGCGGCGGGCACCAGCACGTTGAGCGGCTTGGTCATGGCGTTGACCAGCAGCGAGCGCTGCAGCGCGGAGCGGGTGACTTCCTTGCCGGCCACTAGAAGAACGAGGAGATCGACCGGTAGACCGACTCGATGTCGGAGGTGTCGCCGGAGTAGCCCTTGCCGCCCGAGGCCGCGGCGATCCCGGCCAGCTCGCCGCGGTTGGCCTCGGAGCCGTAGGCGATCGTGTACACGCGCACGCTCAGCCCTTCCGAGCGGGCCTGCGCCTGCAGCTTGTGCGCGAGCTCGGTGGCGGTCTGATGGCTCTGATTGTCCTCCCCGTCCGTGAGCACGACGACGGCGTTGATGCGGGTCGGGTCATGGAGGTTCTGGATCGTCTTCAGGCCCTGCTCGGTGGCGTCGTAGACCGCCGTCTCGCCGCCGGGGAAGAGCTGGTCGATCTGGCCCAGGAGCCGGGCGCGGTCCTGGCTGAACGGGTCCACGGCCTGGTTGACGAAGATCTGGTCGTTGAAGGAGATGAGCCCGACGCGATCGTTGGGCGAGAGCTGGGCCAGGAACACCTTCAGCCCGCGCTTGGCGCTGTCCAGCTTGCCCTGCTCGCTCATCGACCCGGACGTGTCGAGCACGAGCATGATGTTGGCGGGCTTGCGGTCCTCGCGCCAGGCCCGCAGCACGCGGTCGAGCACCGCGGGCTGGGGCAGCCCGAGCACGTGCTTGGGCTCAGCCGGGTTGGCGCCGTGCTGGGCGTCGATCGGCGCCATCGACTGCTTCGTCGGGTCGCCGGGGCGGAAGCCGTACTGCGCGGCCTTGGCCGGCGTGATCTGCTGCTGCAGGAACTTCCCGAACACGCTGGCGGCGCCCTTCTGCGCCGGCGTCACCCACGGCGCATTGAGCACGATGTAGGGGTCGTCGGAGTAGAACGTCCCCTCGCGCGGGTACAGGGCGACGAGCTTCGTCCCCGTGTTGCCCTTGTTGAAGGCGATCAGCGTCGCCTCCTCCATCGCCACCGCGCTCGCGTAGGCGGGCCCGAACCGCTTCAGCTGCGCGGCGAAGTAGTCGGTGGTGTCGCCGTAGTGGACGATCGAGCGCTCGATGTCCTTGATCTCCTGGCGCACCTTGGGCTGGTTGACGTCGGCCACCGTCAGGCCCTCCCGCTTGCCGGTCGCCGCGTAGTACTCGGCCGCCACCGCGTCCAGGCCCGAGGTGGAGAAGTCGGGGTTCGTGTGGCCGAGCTTGAACTGCCCGAACTGCGGCTTGCCGTAGTCGGCCCACCCCTTCTTGTCCAGCGCCAGGGCGAGGATCTGCTTGAAGCCCACGTTCTGCTTGGGGTAGCCGAGCGCCCGCGCCAGCGGCTCCCACATCGCGATCACCAGCGGCGTGCGCACCAGCGACGGGTTGTCCTGCGGCACCCAACCGCTGTCGCTCTGGAAGTTCAGGAGCCGCCCCCACAGCGACGAGGCCGGAGACCACGCCACCGGCTTGAGCTTGCCCTTGGCGATCTTGGTGGCCGCGTCGCCCGAGGCCACCACCGTCGCGTCCACGAACACCGGCTTGCCGCCCGACTCGTGGTCGCCGGCGTTGAACTGCCGCACCAGCGGCGCGATCAGCGCCTCCTTCTCCGGCGAGTAGAGGAAGGAGACGTGGATGGCGTTGGCGGCCGCCTTCGTGCCCGAGGTGTTCCCCCCGCCTCCGCCCCCGCCCTTGTCGCCACCGCCGCTCGAAAGCGCGAGAATGGCCGCGACGGCGATGGCCGCCGCGGCGATGATGATGACCACGAAGCGGCCTCCGCGCATGGCGCAACGGTACCTGCCCGCCAGACCCGTTCCGTCAGGTCGGCGTCCTAGCGTCCACCGCCATGGATTCCTCCGAGCTCGCCGCCCTCGACCGTCGCGTCCTCTGGCACCCGTTCACCCAGCAGCGCGGCTGGGAGGACGAGGAGCCGCCGGTCGTCATCGCCTCCGCGCAGGGCACCAACCTGGTCGACGCCGACGGCCGCACCTACATCGACGGCGTCTCGTCGCTGTGGTGCAACATCCACGGCCACCGCCACCCGGCGCTCGACCAGGCCGTGCGCGACCAGCTCGACCGCGTCGCCCACACGACGATGCTCGGGCTCTCGCACGAGCCCGGCATCGAGCTCGCGGCGCGGCTGGTGGAGCTCGCCCCGCATGGCCTCTCTCGAGTCTTCTACTCGGACTCGGGCTCGACGGCGGTCGAGGTCGGGCTGAAGATGGCCTTCCAGCAGTGGGCGCACCGCGGCCAGCGGCAGCGCACGAAGTTCGTCTGCCTGCGCAACGCGTACCACGGGGACACGATCGGCTCGGTGTCGGTCGGGGGCATCGACCTCTTCCACTCGCTCTACCGCCCGCTGCTCTTCGACGCCCTGCAGGTCGAGTCCGGCGACGTGCCGCAGCTCGTCAACACGCTGCGCGCACACGGCGACGAGGTCGCGGCGGTGATCGTCGAGCCGCTCGTCCAGGGCGCCGCCGGCATCCTGCTCCAGCCCGAGGGCTACCTGCGGGCAGTCCGCGCGGTCACGCGCGAGCACGGCATCCCGCTCATCGCCGACGAGGTCGCGACCGGGTTCGGCCGCACCGGCACGATGTTCGCCTGCGAGCAGGAGGGCATCACGCCCGACCTGCTCTGCCTCGGCAAGGGCCTGACCGGCGGCTACCTGCCGGTCGCGGCCACGCTTACGACCGAGGCCATCTACGAGGCCTTCCTCGGCGGCTTCGAGGAGTTCAAGACGTTCTTCCACGGCCATACGTTCACCGGCAACCCGCTCGGCTGTGCCGCCGGGGTCGCGAGCCTCGACGTGTTCGCGCAGGAGCGCACGCTCGAGCGCCTGCAGCCGAAGATCGCGCTCCTGCACGATCTGCTCGAGCGCGACGTCGCGCCGCTGCCAGCGGTCGCCGAGGTCCGGGCCCGCGGCTTCATGGTCGGCATCGAGCTCAACGCGTGCCCGCTGCACGAGCGCATCGGCCACCAGGTCACGCTGGCGGCCCGCCGCCGCGGGGCGATCATCCGCCCGCTCGGCGACGTGGTCGTGCTGATGCCCCCGCTGTCGATCGACGAGGCGGACCTGGGCCGCCTCGTCGCGATCACCGGCGCCGCTATCGACGAGGCGACGAGCGGCGTGCGAAGCCTGGCTTACGCCGCCTAGTCTCGTAGTTCCAGGCGTAGAGCCACAGCGCCGAGCGTCGCTCCTCGTCGAGCGACGTCGGGTCGATCACGCGGTGCTCGACCGTCTCCAGCGACGAGCCCGCCTCCAGCTCATCGCGCACGCGCTCGAGCAGCGCTCCATCGTTTCGGTCCATCGTGCTTCCCCCAAGGTGTCTCCGTGTGGACGGAGCTTGATCCCACCGGCCGGAGCTAAAGCGAACCTTTGGTGATCGCGGGCCTTAACGGGATCGTCATTCGTCGAACGGGGTGAAGTCCCGCTTGCGCGCGCCGCACACCGGACAGAACCAGTCGTCCGGTATGTCGTCGAACGGCGTGCCGGGCGCGATGCCCCCGTCGGGGTCGCCCTCGTCGGGGTCGTAGATGAAGCCGCAGCTCTCGCAGATCCAGCGCTGCGTCGTCTCGGTCTCGGCGCTCATCTGCCTATTGTGCCCGGCGATGGGGGACGACAAGCCGGGTCCCGGCGAGGAGCTGAACCTCGGGCCGCCGACCACGCCGCGCCCCGCGGCCTCGGTGATCGTGCTGCGCGGTGACGGCGCGACGCTCGAAGTGCTGCTGGTCAAGCGCAACCCGAACGCCCGCTTCATGGGCGGCGCCTGGGTGTTTCCCGGCGGCGCGATCGGCCCCGGCGACGGCGAGGGCGAGCCCGCACAGCGCGCGGCCGGCGCCCGCGAGTTGGCCGAGGAGGCGGGTCTCGAAGCGGACCCCGAGAGCCTCGTCCCGTTCTCGCGTTGGATCACCCCCGAGCAGGTCACGATCCGCTACGACACCTACTTCTTCCTGCACCGCGCCGACGCCGCCGCCGAGCCACAAGTCGATGGTGGCGAGGTGGTCGACCACGGGTGGTTCACCCCCGAGGCCGCGCTCACCGCGCATCGCGAGGGGCGCATCCTGCTCGTGTTCCCGACCATCAAGCACCTCGAGCAGCTCTCGGGCTTCCCCACCGTCGACGCCCTGCTCGACCATGCCCGCGGCCGGGAGGTCCGGCCCGTACAGCCGAAGGTCGTGCGCTGGGGCGAGACCGAGCGGATCGTGCTCCCGGGCGACCCGGGGTACGAACAGGCCTAGAGCCCACGCACGACCTCCACCCCGCCGGCGCCCGCCACCGTCACGGCGTGCACGCCCCGGGGGCCGTCTTCCAAGCGGATGGTGCCCGGCAGCTCGCCCGCCCCCACCCAGTGCTCGAGCGTATGCGCGTCGGCGCCCACCGACACGGCGGTCAGGCGCGCGTCGCTGGCCTGGGTCGCGCCGCCGGCGCGCCCCGGCAGCTCCGTCTCCGGCACGTCCCACTGGATGAAGAACGGCAGGGAGGGGTCGCGGAGCGTCCGCTGGAATCCCGCCATGCGCCAGCGCAGCGCGCCCCGCGTCATCGCGTGCGGGTCGGTGCCGATCCGCGCGCACACCGTGTCGAGGTCGTCGGTGCGCAGGACCCAGCCGAGCCATGCGCCCGCCGCGGTCGCGCCCTGCTGCACCCAGCGCCCGAACGCGTGCGCGCTCGCGGTCTCGGGGTCCTCGACGGCGATCAGCTCGATGTAGGCGTCGTCGAGCGGGACGATCCAGTTGAGGGTGCCCGCCGCGTCGTGGCGCCCGCCCGGCACCGCCGTGAGCCGGTGGTGGTCGGCCAGCCGCGCCGCCGCCGCTTCGAGGTCGGTGACCCCGAGGATGACGTGGTCGAGCTGCACCGCTCAGGTCGCCGCCACGCCGCCCGGCATCCGGGCGAGGCTGAACCGCATCCCCAGCGCGGCCTCGCACGAGAGCGAGTCCTCGCCCATGGCGTCGGCAGGCGCGGCGTCGACCACGACCTCCCGGCCCTCGAACAGCTCCAGCAGCGCCGCGTCGAGCAGCACCGGCACGCCTTCGACCTCGGCCACCTGGGCCTCGCCTGGGCCGGCCATGTAGGCCTCGAACAGGAACGGCGCGGTGGAGTCGCAGCAGCCGTTGCCGATGACCAGGCTGAGCGCGCCCTGGCGCTGCACCGCCCCGCGCCCGAGCAGGGACCGGGCGGCGTCGGTGAGCACGATGTCGACGGCCACCGCGAGAGGGTAACGTTGGCACCGTGACCGGGTCGTTGCCGCACGACGTCCAGGCCGTCTTCGAGCGCTTCGTCACCACCGAGTACACGACGATCGACGCGCGCGGCCAGCCGATCACGTGGCCGGTCACGCCCTACTACCACGGCGGCGAGGGCTGCGTCGACGTCACCACCGGCGTCGGCTACCCCAAGAAGGCCGACGACGCCCGGCGCAACCCGCACGTCTCGCTCCTGTTCAGCGACGCCACCGGCGCGCGCATGGAGCACGCGCCCATGGTCCTCGTCCAGGGCACCGCGCGCGTCGACGAGGAGGACCTCGAGGCCAACCGCGAACGCTACGTGCGCGAGGCCAACGCGAAGCTGCCGGGCTCGGCCATGCGCCGCACGCCGAAGTTCCTGCACGGCTACCTCAGCTGGTACTTCGACCGCATCTACGTCCATGTCTGGCCGGAGCGCGTCTACGTCTGGCCCGACGGCGACTGCACGCGCGAGCCCGAGCTGTTCGATGCCCACATGGAGGAGGTGCGATCCGGTCACGCCGAGGAACCCGACGAGGCCCACACGCCGCCGGACGCCGGTGCCGCGACCTGGGACGAGCGCATGGACGAGCTCGGCCGGCGCTACCGCACCGCGGTGCTCTCGCTGGTGTCGCCCGACGGCTTCCCGTTCTCCCTGCGCGTGCCGGTCGAGGTTGACCGCCGCGCCCGCCGCGTTCGCATCGACGCCGACGCGCTCGGCGTGCCCGTGCAGCCGGGCCTGGCCTGCGTGTGCGCGCACGAGCACTCGCCCGATTTCACCTGGCAGCGCAACTTCCACGTCCGCGGCGACCTGGTCCAGGACGACGACGGCTGGTCGGTCGTCCCGCATAGGCTCGTGGGCGGGTTCGAGCTGCCTCCCGGCTCACCGCTCGCCACCCTGCGGCTGAACTGGCACAAGGCCCGCCGCTACCGCCGCAACGCCAAGCGACGGGCCCGCGGGTGAGCCCGGCCGAGAAGCTCACCGTCGCCATCACCGGCCCGACCGGCGACATCGGGCGCGCGCTCGTGCGCACGCTCGAGCGCTCGCCGTCGATCGGCGAGATCCGGGGCATGGCCCGCCGCCCCATCGACCCCGAGTACGGCTTCCGCAAGCTCGTCTACCGCCAGGGCAACGTGCTCGACGAGGCCGACGTCGAGCAGTTCGTCGCGGGCGCCGACGTCGTCGTCCACCTGGCCTTCATCATCCTCGGCACGCACGACGAGACCCGGGAGATCAACCTCAAGGGCTCGCAGAACGTGTTCGAGGCGGCGGTGGCGTGCGGGGCCAAGCGGCTCGTGTACGCGTCCTCGGTGGCGGCCTACGGCTTCTACCCGGACAACCCCCAGCCGCTGACCGAGGACGTCCCGCCCCGTGGCACCGACAGCTTCTACTACTCGGCCCAGAAGGCCGAGCTCGAGCAGCTGCTCGCCGACCTCGTCCGCGACGTCGACATCGACACCTACATGTTCCGGCCGTGCATCGTGGCCGGTCCCGACGCCTTCCTCATGGTCGACAACATCCCCTACGTGCGCATCTCCGAGCAGCTGCCCGGCGCCGTGCGGCGCCTGTTCGCCATCGTGCCGCTCCTGCGCCCGGTCATCCCCGACCCCGGCGTCCGCTACCAGCTCGTCCACCACGACGACGTGGCCACCGCGATCCGCGCGGCGATCCAGGGCAAAGGCGAGCCCGGCATCTACAACCTCGCCGGCGAGGGCGAGCTCAGCCTGCCCGACCTTGCCTCGGAGATGGGCTACTACACGATCCCGGTGCCCGAGCTGGCCATCGACGCCACCGCGGAGGTCACCGCGCGGCTGCCGTTCATGCCGCCGGAGGCCGACTGGATCCAGGCCTTCCGCGTGCCGACGATCATGGACACGAGCAAGGCGCGCAAGCAGCTGGGCTGGCGCCCCAAGCACACCGGGCGCGACGCCCTGCACACGATGGTGCAGGCGTCGCGGGCCGAGCGCCGGGCCTAGTCGCGCGGCTCGCTGAGCAGCACCCCGAACATCTTGGCGTCCGGATCGCGACTCAAGTGCACGTGGACGTGCTTGACCTCGGTGTACTCGTTGAGGCCGTAAGGCCCGAGCTCGCGCCCGATCCCCGACTGCTTGTAGCCGCCGAACCGGGCGATGCAGTTGATCAGGTGGTGGTCGTTTGATCCACACCGTGCCCGCCCGCAGCGCCTTGGCCGTCTCGAGCGCGCGGTCGTGGTCCTCGGTCCACACCGCCGCGGCCAAGCCGTAGATGGTGTTGTTGGCCACTCCGATCGCCTCGGCGTCGTTGGCGACCTCGATGACCGAGAGCACTGGCCCGAAGATCTCCCCCTGCGCGATCGTCATCGCGTTGTCGACGCCGGTGAAGATCGTCGGCTCGAAGTAGTAGCCCTTGCCGTTCGGGCCCGCGGCGGGCGCGCCGCCGAGCACGACCTCCGCGCCCTCCTCGCGGCCGAGGCGCACGTAGTTCGCGACGGTCTCGAGCTGCTGGGCCGAGACCAGCGGCCCGAGATCGGTGTCGTAGTCCATCGTGTCGCCGAGCTTCAGCGTGCGCGGCCGCGCCACCAGCTTCTCCACGAACTCGTCGTGGATCGACGACGGCACGATCAGCCGCGTGCCCGACTCGCACACCTGGCCCTGGTGGAAGAAGGTCGCCCACAGCGCGCCGTCGACCGCCGCGTCCATGTTCGCGTCCTCGTAGACGGTGTTCGGCGACTTGCCGCCGAGCTCGAGCGTGAGCTTCTTGATCGTCGACGAGGCCAGCTGCATGATCCGCCGCCCGACCACGGTCGAGCCGGTGAACGAGACCTTGTCCACGTCCGGGTTGGACGCGAGCTCCTCGCCCACCGAGGCGCCGCCGCCGGTGATGACGTTGACCACGCCCTTGGGCAGGTCGGTCTCGTCGAGCAGCTCGGCCAGGCGCAGCGCGGTCAGCGGCGTGTTCGAGGCCCGGCTTGAGCACGCACGTGTTGCCCATGGCCAGCGCGGGCGCGAGCTTGCACACGGTCATGACGAGCGGGAAGTTCCAGGGCACGATCCCGGCGCATACGCCCACCGGCTCGCGCAGCACGAAGATGTAGGAGTGGGTGGGGAACGAGACCGGCTCCAGCGGCTCCTGCACCTGGCGGTCGGCCGCGCGGGCGAAGTAGTCCCAGTGGTTGATGCAGTAGCCGATGACCACGGTCGAGGTCGCGCGGATGGTCATCCCCGACTGCCGCGTCTCGAGCTCGGCCAGCTCGTCCTCGTGCTCGGTGAACTTCTCCACCACCTGCATGAGGATGCGCGAGCGCTCGTCGGGCGCCAGGCCCGACCACACGCCGGAGTCGAAGGCCTCCCGCGCGGCCGCGATCGCCCCCGGAGCGTCGGGCCGCGTCAGCTTCGGCACCGTGCCCACGACCTCCTCGGTCGCGGGGTTGATCACCGCCGTCGGACGCGGAGATCCAGTCCCCGCCCACGTAGTTGCCCCAGCTGCGGACTTCGCCTGCGGTGTCGATGGCCATGGCTGGAACTCTATGGGGAGCCTCCGGTACCGTCGCGCCATGCGACGCCTCCTCCTCGCCGTCCCCGTGGTCGCCCTGCTCGCCCTGCCCGTGGCGAGCGCCCACGGCAAGACGTCGCACTGCGGCGACTACTCCACCAAGGTCAACGGCAGCAAGCTGACGGTCAAGGGCGTCACGGCGTCCGGCATCGCCTGCGCGCCGGCCGAGCGGCTGATCAAGCAGTGCATCACGATGGTCGGCCCGAGCTCGTCGTGGAAGCTGAGCCAGCGCGGCCAGCGGGTCACGATGGTCAACGGCAGCCGGAGGATCGCGTTCACGCTGACGCGCAACTCCGGCGACTGCGTGGGCGGCTAGCGACGCGCTAGAGCGCCTTCGCGTACAGCTCCGCGAACTCCTCCTCGGTGGGCTCGCGCGGGTTGACGAGCGTGCACGCGTCGCCCATCGCGCCCTCCACGAGCAGCGGGATCCCCGACTCGGGCACGCCCACCTCGCTCAGCCGGCTGGGAAGGCCCATGCGCGCGACCATGCCGCGCACGTGCTCGGCCAGCGTGTGCGCGACCACGGCATCGTCGCCGCCGGTCTCGAGGCCCAGCAGCTCGTTGATGTCGCGATAGCGGTTGGCGATGTCGGTGCCGCCGGCGGCGTTGAACTCGATCACCCAGGGCAGGTTGATCGCGTTGGCCACGCCGTGGGGCACGTCGAAATGGGCGCCCGCCGGGTGCGAGAGCGAATGGGCGATGCCGATCGCGTTGCACGACGTCGGCGCGATGGCCAGGTTCGCGGCGATGAGCATGTTGCCGCGGGCGTCGTCGTCGGAAGGCGCCGTCACCGCGCGCTCGAGGTTGTCGCGGATGAGCCGCAGCGCCTCGAGCGCGTAGGCGTCGCCGTGCGGCGTCCACTCGCGCGACACGTAGCCCTCGATCGCGTGCGTCATCGCGTCCATGCCCGTCGCCGCGGCGATGGCCGGCGGGAGCGTGCGCGTCGAGTCCGGGTCGAGCACGGCCAGCCGCGGGTACATGGGGAAGTCCGCGACCTGGAACTTGAGGTGCTCCTCGCGGTCCTTGATCACGGCCGCGAACGAGACCTCCGAGCCGGTGCCCGCGGTGGTGGGGACGCACGCCAGCGGCGCGAGGTCAAACGGCCGGCCGAGCCCGTCGTCGGCGCGCGGCAGGCCGTAGTAGCCCTCCCACTCGCGCGGCTCGCCGCCGTGGGTGAAGATCACGTTCGAGAGCTTGGCCGTGTCCATGACCGAGCCGCCGCCGACGGCGAGGAACGCGTCCGCGCCCTCGGCCTTGGCCTGCTCGGCCGCCGCGACGACCACGCCGGCGTCCGAGTCGGGCGGCACGCCGTCGTAGACGGTAGCCACCTCGAGCCCGCCGTCGCGCACGCCCTCCTCCACCTTGTCGATCAGCCCGGTGCCGCGGATGACCGCGTCGGTGATGATCGCGACCCGCTTGGCGCCCTCCTTGGAGAACTCGAACCCCAAGCCCTCGATCAGGCCCCGCCCGGCCACCACCCGGGTCGGCGCGACGAACTGGTAGAAGTCCTTGAAGCCGCTCATCTGGCGACCGTGGAGGTCGCCGATCTCCTCGTCGGGCAGGGTCACGCGACTTCGACGAGGTCCTCGCGGCCGGCGTCCTCGAGCTGCTGCTTGTACTTCGGGAACACCGGCTTGACCAGCGGAACGAGCTTGAGGATCTTCGCCACCGGGCCCTTGGCCTTCATCTGCCCGCGTGCCAGCGCGACGGTCACGTTGACCTTGCCGAGCCAGAACTTGTGCGCGGTGTCGGCCTCCATGCTCATGACGACCTCGGGGTCCATGTCGGTGCGACCGAGGTCGACCCTGGGCTCGCCCTCCTCCTTCAGCCGCACGGTGATCTGCGACTCGGGATTCCGGTACTGGTACTGGACGATCGTGTCGGCCTTGCGGAACTTGGGCGCGAGCTCCGGATCGACCGCGAGGTCCTCGAACAGCTTTCCTATGTAGGCGTAGACCTCTTGGTCGTCTTTGAAGTAGGCCACAGTCGTCCTCCTTACAGGCTGGCTGGGCGGCCAACCCTATCCAGCGCCGTTTTCGTCCGCGATGACGTGGAGAACGGCGTTGATGAGCGCCAGGTGGGTGAACGCCTGCGGGTAGTTGCCCAGGTGGCGGCCGGAGTTGGCGTCGATCTCCTCGGCGAAGAGCTGCAGCTCGGAGGCGTAGCTGAGCATCTTGTCCAGGAGCTCGCTGGCCTTGTGCGCCTCGCCGATCTCGGACAGCGCGCTGACGAGCCAGAAGGTGCAGATGGCGAACGTGCCCTCCTTGCCGTGCAGCCCGTCGTCGGTCTCGTCGACCTTGTACCGGAGCACGAGGCCGTGCTCGGTCAGGTGCCGCGCGATGGCCAGCACGGTGTTGCGCAGGCGCTCGTCGTCGTTGGGCAGGAAGCGCACGAGCGGCACCAGCAGCACCGAGGCGTCGAGCGCGTCAGTGTCGTAGTGCTGGCGGAAGATCCCGTCCCTGACACCGTGCTCGAGGATGTCGGCGCGGATCTCCTCGGCCGCCTTGGCCCAGCGCTTCTCGGCCTCCTCGACGCCGCGCATGTGCGCCAGCCGCGCGGCACGGTCCAGCGCCACCCAGCACATGAGCTTGGAGGAGACGTAGTGCTTGGGCTCGCCGCGCGCCTCCCAGATGCCCTGGTCGGGCTCCTTCCAGACCTTGAGCGCCGCCTGGACCTGGGCCTCGAGCACCGGCCACAGCCGCTCGGGGATGTAGCCGCTGGCCTTGGTGTGCAGGTAGACCGAGTCGAGCACCGCGCCGTAGACGTCGTTCTGGCGCTGCGAGAAGGCGTCGTTGCCGACCCGTACCGGCACCGCGCCGTCGTAGCCGTGCAGGTGGTCGAGCGTGCGCTCGGTCAGGTCCTGCTCGCCGTCGATCCCGTACATGATCTGCAGCGAGCCGTCCTCGTTGCGCCCGAGATCGGCGACGAACTGCATGAAGTCGTCGGCCTCCCAGTCCAGGCCCAGCGCGTGCAGCGACCACAGCGTGAAGCTGGCGTCGCGCATCCAGCTGAACCGGTAGTCCCAGTTGCGCTCGCCGTGCGGCGTCTCGGGCAGCGACGTGGTCAGGGCGGCCACGGTGGCCCCCGTCGGGGAGTAGGTGAGGCCCTTCAGCGCCAGCGCCGAGCGCTGCAGCCAGCTGCGCAGCCGGTGGTCGGGGTAGTGGCCCGCCGCCAGCCAGGTGCGCCAGTAGTGCGAGGTCTCGGCGAGCATGGCTTCGGCCTGGTCGGTCGAGCGCGGCCCGTCCAGCACCGCCGACCACGACAGTGCACAGAACCGCTTCTCCCTCTCGTTCATCTGGTGGCGCGCCCGCGCCCGGTTGCCCTCGATGCCGAGGCGCATGTCGGTGGTCAGGCGCACCTTCAGGTCGCCGCCGGTGGCGTCGGCCTGGTCGGAGGTGCCCTGCTGCATCGACCACTCGGCCGGCGCGCGCCCGTAGTCGAACAGCGGCTCGCAGATGAGCTCGGCGTTGACCGTGCCCTGCACGCACTCGATCGTCCGCACCAGCACGTGCGCCGCGTCCTGGTCGACCGGCGGGCGCGTGTGCGGCGTGACCTGGTCCTCGACGTCGCGCCACGGCCCGATGCACAGCGCCTCGCGCACGACCGCCCAACCGGTCGGCGTCATCCAGGTGGTCTCGAGGATGTTCGTGCCCGGCTCGTACCGGCGCGCGCCGGGGACGCCGACGCCGTAGGGCCCGAGCCGGAACCCGCCCGCGCCGCGGTCCAGCAGCGAGCCGAAGATGCTGGGCGCGTCGAAGCGCGGCACGCAGAGCCACTCGACGGTGCCGTCGGGCGCGAGCAGCGCGCCCGTGTGGCAGTCGGACAGGAACGCGTACTCCTTGATCGGGGGGAAGGGGGACCCCGGCTCTTCGAGGGGAGGGGCTTTGCTCAAGCATCGGCAACCTACAGGGCGCAGATGGTTGCCAGGCCCGCGAACGGCAGCTACGTTCGCGGGCATGTCCACCGCCCTCGCGTCTCTCTCCAACTTCATCGGCGGCGAGCCGGTTGCCACCGCCGACCACGAGCCCGTCGTCAATCCCGCCACGGGCGAGCCGATCGCCGAGGCGCCGCTGTCCGCGCGCGCCGACGTCGACCGGGCGGTGGCCGCGGCCCGCGGCGCGTTCCCGGCCTGGGCGGCCAAGACGCCGGGCGAGCGGGCGGAGGCGATGCTGGGGCTGGCCGACGCGCTCGAGGAGCGGACGGAGGAGCTCGCCCAGCTCGAGGCCACGAACGCCGGCAAGCCGATCAACGCGTTCCGCGACGACGAGATCCCGTTCATGGTCGACAACCTGCGCTTCTTCGCGGGCGCGTCGCGCGTGCTCGAGGGCAAGGCCGCAGGCGAGTACCTGGAGGGCCACACCTCGTTCATCCGGCGCGAGCCCGTCGGCGTGATCGGCCAGATCGCGCCCTGGAACTACCCGCTGATGATGGCGGTGTGGAAGATCGGCCCGGCGCTGGCCACCGGGAACACGATCGTGCTCAAGCCGGCCGAGACCACGCCGGTGACCACCGTGCGGCTGGCCGAGATCGCGGCCGAGTTCCTGCCTGCCGGCGTGCTCAACGTGGTCTGCGGCCACGGCGACGTGGGCGAGCTCATCGTCGGCCACGACGACGTGGACATGGTCTCCATCACCGGCTCGGTGGAGTCGGGCAAGCGGGTGGCCGAGGTGGCGTCGCAGAGCCTCAAGCGCGTGCACCTCGAGCTCGGCGGCAAGGCCCCGGTCGTGGTCTTCGACGACGCCGACATGGAGCTCGCCATGGAGACCATCGCCGGCACCGCCTATTACAACGCCGGCCAGGACTGCACCGCGGCCACGCGCGTGCTCGCGAGCAGCCGCGTGCACGACGACGTCGTCAACGGCCTGTCCGACCAGGCGCGCGGGCTCGTGCTCGGCGACACCCTCGCCGACGACACCACGCTCGGGCCGCTGAACTCCGACCGCCAGCGCCAGCGCGTCCAGGGCTTCCTCGAGCGCAAGCCGGCCGGCGCCGAAGTCGTGGTCGGCGGCCTGGCCCCCGACCTGCCCGGCTACTTCCTCGAGCCCACGGTGGTCGCCGGGCTCGAGCAGAACGACGAGATGATCCAGCGCGAGATCTTCGGGCCCGTCATCACCGTCCAGCCCTTCAGCGACGAGGGCCAGGCCATCGAGTGGGCCAACGGCACGCCGTACGGGCTGGCCAGCTCGGTGTGGACCCAGGACGTCGGCCGCGCCATGCGGGTGGCCAACGCGCTGCGCTTCGGCTGCGTGTGGATCAACGACCACATCCCGCTCGTCTCGGAGATGCCGCACGGCGGCTACAAGCAGTCCGGCTACGGCAAGGATCTCTCGATGTACGCGCTCGAGGACTACACCGAGGTCAAGCACGTCATGGTCAATCTCGGGTCCTGACGGCCCAGGGGGGGTCGTGTAGGAATTCGGATAGACCGTAACTTTCGCCCGGTTTGCCCGGTTAGAGTGGCCGGAGGAGTCACCGCACTGTGGAAGCTTCAGCCCTTTCCGCCCCGCAGGCACACCGGCTCAGGATTTCGATCTCGGCCCCCCTGCTGCGGCTGCGGTCCGATGAGCAGCTCGTGGCGCTGTTCCGGGCCGGCAACGAGGACGCCTTCCGCACCATCCACGACCGCTACCGCACACGGCTGTACGCGTACGTGCGGCAGATGCTCGGCGGGTCGAAGTCCGACGCCGAGGACGCGCTGCAGGACGTGTTCCTGCGCGCCTACAGCGCCCTGCGCGCCAATGGGCGCGAGATCGCGCTGCGCGCCTGGCTCTACCGGGTCGCCCACAACCGCTGCATCGACCAGCTGCGCCGCCCGGTGCCGCAGGCCGCCGACGTCTTCGATGTCTCGCGCACGCCGGTCGCGGACGACCCGTCGGCCGCGACCGAGCGGCGCGAGGAGCTGCGTCGGCTGGTCGAGGACGTCGGCCGCCTGCCCGAGCAGCAGCGCTCGGTGCTGCTCATGCGCGAGATGGAGGGCCTCTCCTACGCCGACCTCGCCGCCGCGTTGGACATCAGCATCCCCGCGGTGAAGTCGCTGCTCGTGCGGGCGCGCATCGGCCTCGTGCAGGCGGCCGAGGCCCGCGACACCGCGTGCTTCGACGTGCGCCTGGACCTGGCCGCGGCCCACGGGCGCGGGGTCCGCGCCAACGGTCGGGCGCGCCGCCATCTCCGTGACTGCGCCGGATGCCGGGCCTACCGTGGCGAGCTGCGGGGCCGGCAGAAGGCGCTCGCCGGGCTCAGCCCGGTCGCCGGCGCTGGACCTCTGTCCGTGCTGGCCCAGCTGGTGGGCGGCAGCGGCGCCGCGGGCGGCGGCGCCGTCGCCGGCGGCGGTGGCGCCGTGGTCGGCGGAGGCGCCGCGGCGGCGTCGGCCACCAAGCTGGCGATCGTCGTGGGCGCCGCGGTGGTCACCGCGGGCGGGGCCGTCGAGGTGCGCAGCCAGCTCGACCGGCCCGTCCACGTGCGGGCGCATCCCTCGCACGTGATCGCCGCCGCGCCGCGCAAGGCGCCCGCGGCGCCGACGACGACGTCCGTCCCCCTCGCGGGGACGCAGCGCCCGGCTGCGACCACGGGCGCGCGGGCCATCACCGCGGCGACGCCGACGCCGGTCCACGCGCACCGCCGCAAGGCGCTGGACAAGGCCACCGTCGTCGACCCGGCGGACCGGCGCCCCGACATCGTGGCGCCCGGGCCGAACGACGAGGCGACGGTCGTGAGCTCCACCGGGACCGCGCCGGCCAGCTCGACCTCGACCACGACGCCGGTCACGCGCCAGGTGCCGAGCGCAGTCGACAGCGTCCCCAAGGTCCTCCCGGCGACGCCGCCGTCGGCCCAGGCCCAGGCCCCGCCCAGGCCGGCCACGCCCTCGACGGCGGCGACGACGCCGGCCACGACGGGCGCGTCGTCGAGCGGCAGCACGAGTACCCAGACCGCGTCCGGCAGCGGCACCGCCAGCGGCGCGACCGCCACCGGCGCCACCTCGGGCGCGACGGACACGGGCACGGGGACCGGCACCGCCGGCGGCGGCTAGATTCCGTCGCATCCCCGATCGCTACCTCGCCACCCTCGACCACGAAGAGCTGCTCGTCCTGCGCGGCCAGCGGTCCGGGCTCTATTCGATCATCGCCGTGCACTCGACCGCCCGCGGCCCGGCGCTGGGGGGCTGTCGCATGTGGTCCTACGTGGACTCGCGCTCGGCCGTGCGCGACGCCTTGCGGCTGTCGCGCGCGATGACCTTCAAGTCCGCCGTCGCCGGCCTCCCGCTGGGCGGCGGCAAGGGCGTGATCATGATCCCCGAGGCCACGCCGGCGCTGTCTTCGCGACGGCGCAAGGCCGCGCTGCTCGACTTCGCCGACACGGTCGCCCGCTTCGAGGGCCGCTACATCACCGCCGAGGACGTCGGCGTCTCCTCCCGCGACATGGCCGTGATGGCCGAGCGCACCCGTTATGTCACCGGGCTCTCGCGCCGGCGCGGCGGCTCGGGCGACCCCAGCCCCTACACCGCCCAGGGCGTCGAGGAGGCCATCCGGGTGGGCTGCGAGCGGGTCTTCGGCACCGGCGACCTCAAGGACCGGACCATCGCCGTGCTCGGGCTCGGGCACGTGGGCGCGCGGCTCGCCCGCGGGTGCGCCCGCGCCGGGGCCAAGTTGTTGGTCTCCGACATCGACGGCGCCAAGCGCTCCGTCGTCCGCGAGCTCGACGCCGACTGGGTCGACCCGGCGCACGCGCTGTTCGCCGACGCCGACGTGGTCGCGCCCTGCGCGCTCGGGGGCGTGCTCGACCACGAGTCGATCCCGCGCCTGCGCTGCGCCGTGATCGCCGGCTCGGCCAACAACCAGCTCGCCGAGGAGAGCCTGGCCGACCTCCTGCGCGCCCAGGGGATCCTGGGGGCGCCCGACTTCGTGGCCAACGCCGGCGGGATCATCAACGTGGCCACCGAGCTCGACCGCGGCGGCTATGACCCCAAGCGCGCTCGCGAGCGGGTGCGCGGCATCCGCGACACGCTCAAGGAGATCTTCGACGAGGCCGACCGGACCGGGACTACGCCGCTGACCGCGGCGATGCTGCTGGCACGGCGGCGGCTCGGGGAGACGGTGCGGGCACCGCGGACGCGACCGGCTCGAGGCTGACCGGGATCCCGTTGAGGAACGCCATGCCGGCCAGGGGCTCGAGGTCCTCGGGCTCGGCGGACGTGAGCAGGTTGACGTTCACGCCGCCGGCCGCGTTGGCCAGCGACCAGCCGCCGCGATGGCCCCAGCCGTGCGGGAGCGCGACGGTGCCCGGGGTCATGTCTTCGGTCACCAGCACCGGCACCTCGACGGCGCCGGACTTGCTGGCCACGCGCGCCGTGTCGCCGTCGGCCAGGCCGTGGGCCTCGGCGTCGTCGGGGTGCACGCGCAGGGCGTGGGTGCGCCCGCCGCGCATGAGCAGCTCGGCGTTGTGCATCCACGAGTTGTGCGACCGCAGCTCGCGCAGCCCGATGAGCCGCAGCGGACGGTCGGGGTCGTCCTCGTGGCCGGCGGCGTCCAGGCGGCTAAGCTCGGCCACGATCGCCGGCGGGTCCAGGTGCACGCGCCCGTCGCGGTGGCGGACCTTCTCGCGCAGCACGCCGGTGGCGACGTGGGCCGACGTGACCAGGCCGTGCGGGCGGCGCTTCAGGGCGCGGATGCTCAGGCGGCCGGGGCCGGTGCGCAGCAGCAGGTCGAGGATCTGCTTGGGCTTGAGGCGCAGGCCGAGCTCGCCCAGGCGCCGCAGGCGCCGCTCCGAGTAGGGCGCCACGCCGATGCGCTTGGCGATGGCGTCGATGATCTGCCACTCGTCACGGGCCTCGCCCGCCGGGGCGACCACGGGGTCGGAGTACTGCACGAACGGGGTGGTGTAGAAGCCCAGGAAGGCCAGCGGCACGTCCTCGCGCTCGAGCCACGTGGTCGCGGGCAGCACGTAGTCGGCGTGGCGGTTGGTCTCGTTGACGTAGAGGTCGAGCGAGACCATGAGCTCCACCTGCTCGAGCGCCTCCTCGAGCGCGTCGCCGTCGGGCACCGACAGCACCGGGTTGCCGGCGCTGACGAAGAAGGCGCGGACCTGCCGCTCCCCCGGCGTCGTGATCTCGCGCGGCATCAGCGCCGCCGGCATGGCACCGATGACGTCGGGGAAGTCGCCGAAGCGCGAGCGCTCGGCTCCGTAGGTGTCCAGGCCGGTCTGCTCGGCCACGTCGTCGAGCGCGACCGCCGGGCGTCCGAACACGGCGCCGCCGGGGCGGTCCAGGTTGCCGGTGACGGCGTTGAGCGCGTCGATGAGGTGGGCGACCAGCGTGCCGAAGCGGCCCAGGCACGAGCCGGTGCGGCCGTACACCGCCGCCGAGGGCGCGGCGGCGAGGTCGCGGGCGAGCGCCCGCACGTCCTCGGCGGGGACGCCGGTGCGCTCCTCCGTGGCCTCGGGCGGGTGCTGGGCGGCGGCCGCGCGGAGGGCGCCGGCGCCCGTGGTCGTGCGGGCGAGCGCCTCCTCGTCGGCCAGGCCCTCGTCGAAGAGCACGTGCAGCAGCGAGAGCAGCAGCCAGGCGTCGCCGTCCGGGCGCACGGCCACGTGCTCGTGGGCGCGCGCGGTCTCGGTGCGCCGCGGGTCGACCACGATCACGCGCCCGCCGCGGCCGACGATCGCGTTGAGCTGGTCGCGCACGCGCGGCGCCGTGAGCACCGACCCGTGCGAGACCAGCGGGTTGGCTCCGAGCATGAGCAGGAAGTCCGTGCGCTGCAGGTCGGGGATGGGGATCACCACGGGCGATCCGTAGAGCAGTGCGCTGGCCGCGAAGCGGTTGGCGACATCCTGCGAGGAGGCGGTCCAGTAGTGCGGCGTGCCCACCGCGTCGAGGAAGCCCTTGACCCACAGCGTGTGCGAGTACGAGAAGGCGGCCGGATTCCCCATGTACCAGCCCACCGCTGCCGGGCCGTGGCGGTCGAGGATCGTCCCCAGGCGCGCGCCGATGTCGTCGAGCGCGTCGTCCCAGGACACGCGCTCGAAGCTCCCATCGGGGCGCTTGCGCAGCGGGTGCGTGACCCGATCGGGATCGTTCTGCACGTCGAGCATCGCGATGCCCTTGGGGCACGCATAGCCGCGCGAGAGCGCATGGTCAGGGTCGGGCCGGAGCTTGACCACGCGCTCGCCCTCGACGGTGGCGACCATGCCGCAGTGCGCCTCGCAGATGCGGCAGAACGTCACCTTCTTTTCCGGCTGTGACGGCACATGTCGGCTCATGCCGTCAACCCTACGGCTAGAGGGAAATGCGGCCCCTCGCTGGCCCTCCGACGCCGCTCCGTGACTGCCCATGCTCACGCGTTCGTGAGCATTTCGTGAGCATCCTCCGACGCCGCGGCCCAGACGGACGGCGGCGCACCCCAAAAGGGACCGCCCCCGCGCTCCACGGCTGCCCTTTCGGAGCTCGCGCCCGGTGCGAGGCGGGCCTTTACTCGCCGAAAGGAGTCACGGCTGAGCTGCACCGGCGTCCGTTTGCGCGACCCTGCGGTGCGTGAGAGACTTCCCGCAGCGGAGGTGTCGGAAAAAGGAGACCCACATGAGGCGCATCGTCCTCGTGGCTGTTCTCGCAGCAGGAACGGTCGGCGGAACGGCGGTCCCGGCAGCCGCAGACTTCCCCGAGCAGCCGAATGGCCATGTCGCCAACGGCTGCAACGCGATCGTCAACCGGTCCGCCGCGACCACCGCCCCGCGCTCGGCCACTGCAATCAACATCGTCGTTCCGCTGCTCAACGACGCCTGCTTCGGGGCCTGACCCGCTTTTCGCAGAGGCCGCCCGGACTCACCCCGGTCGCGGCCTCTGCGATCCCTTGCGCCCGGGCTCGGCGGCTTCACACCTAGGGTGCCAGCGGGCCGCTATCGCTTGGAGAGGGTTGGGTGCCAGCGCCACGCGCGACGGAACCCGCCCTCTTCGGACTCCGCGACCGTAATCGCCCAGAACTCACCGCGATCGGGCTCGATCAAGGTGTTGTCGTACTGCTGGTCAACGGCAAGTGGTAGATCCGCTCGCCAGAGTCTCGCGCGATGTTGCACTTGATCCGCGGATAGTCCTCCAACGGCATTTGCTCTTCGACGGTGATGTTGAGTTGCTGGCGAACTCGTGCGCCCTGTCAGAAAGTGTCGTCGTGGTCACGAACGTCCCGAACACACCAGCGTCCGGGTACTCGCTGCGAGCAGCGACCACTGTCCCAAAGAGCTGGAAGACGTGCTTCTCGTGGATCGTCTTGTGCATCGCCAACCACTTGCACTGGACCACCTCGATGTCACCGTCTGCGAAGCACAAGAGGTCCCGCCCGAGATCGTCGAGCCCGGCGATAATGCCTTGGTAGGTGACGCGCCAGCCGTCGCGCTCGCGCCGGTCGCCGAAGCAGATCACCCCCGCCACCGGCGGCGGGGTCGCGTTCGGAAAACACGAGGTCACGGTCGACGTAAAGCCGGTACGGCGACGTCTCGTTCAAGCACCTGCGCGCTGCGGTGCGCCCGTTCCGCCTAAACTAAGTCGTCGCGGTCGCGACGCACGGTCGCGCTCGACCCCACGACTCTTCGATGCTCTTCGCCGACCAGCTCGGCGGCCCGATCTACCCCCAACGGCTCTCTGAGCGGTTCAGCGCCCACCGCAAGGCGGCCAAGATCCCGGTCGGCCGCTGCACACACTCCGCCACACGGCAGCGACACTGGCGCTCACGTCGCGCGTACCGGTCCACATCGTCGGCGCCCGCCTCGGCGACCGACCCGAGCAGATCCTGAAGACCTACGCCCACTTGCTGCCGCAGTCCGACGAGCTGGTCGCCGAGCGGGTCGCGGCGGTGCTGGCGGTCGGTAACGCGCAAGCGCGCGCGCTCGACGCAGTAGGACCAAGCGTCGTGGAAACGGGGGACCGCGGTGTACCTCGTCACGAGCAGTCTCGGACCGGCGGGCGCCGCGCGGTGGTCGTGCGCGTGTGCCAGATACGGCGCGGCCGACCCGGGCCGCGCCGGGATTTCTAGTCGTTGGTAACGACTACCCAGCCGGTGGCCCAGTTGTTGTTGTTCAATGTGAACAAAGCGTTCAGTACGCAGAAGCCGACGTTGTAGGTGCCGGCCGCCGGCACGAAGCTATCCGCGGCAGCGAAGCTGTTCAGCGTGTTCTGGGCGTTAACTACCGTGCCCTGCGTCGAGTTGAACGGCGTCACGGCGCCGCCGCCCTCCTGCGTGCAGACCGACGTTTGGAAGGGACCGGGCGTGGTG
The DNA here is from genome assembly GCA_036270095.1 of Solirubrobacteraceae bacterium. Taxonomy (GTDB): domain Bacteria; phylum Actinomycetota; class Thermoleophilia; order Solirubrobacterales; family Solirubrobacteraceae; genus DATBDE01. The sequence goes on from DATBDE010000052.1 coordinate 30,821, forward strand.
GTTCCGATCGCCGCTGTCGCAGCGGCGGTGAGCCGCTGTGAACCGTTGGTCGTCACCGACCCCGTCGGCCCGGCGAATTTCCAGACGAGGCTCGTGGCGAGCGAGCCGATGCTACCGGCAAAGCGTGCGGTCTGGACGACGCCGTCTTTGCCCTGCGCCCCAGGGCCGCCGGGGGCGCCGGGCGTGCCCGGATCGCCCTTGTCGCCTTTTTCGCCCTTGTCGCCTTTTTCGCCCTTGTCGCCTTTCGGACCCTGGGGCCCCGTAGGTCCCGCTAGCGCAAACTGTCTGGCGTAGGTCTGCGCGTAGGACTTCGCGTACTTCTTGGCGGCCTTCTTGGCCGTGGTTGTCGCACTCGCGGACGTGGTCGCGGTGGGCGGATCGGCCGCCAATGCGGCGCCCGCACCGGCCACGATCAACACTACCGCCGCCACCAGCACCAAATGCGACGGCAGACGCAAGATCCTTCGCATGACCTCCTCCTGACTTTGAGGGCTTCGCCCGAAAAAGAGCGAAATTCGACCCTCCCAACGATGGCTGGGTGAAGTCAAGGCGGGAGACGGTCGCCGAGCAGGTAACCGCGCAGTGCGAGGCCGCTCTCCCGCCGGGCGGCAGCCTCGCTCGTTCGGCGGTCGGGATGCGTCCGACGCTCGTTAGCGCCCCGTGAGCATCTCAACCCAAACCCACTGTAAACCGGAGGGTTTGGTCAGAACGTCACCTTCTGCTCGGCCATGGTGACGAGCCTACAGCTCGCCCAGGGGCGGCAGGTCGGGCCGCTCCACGCCCTCGGGCAGGCGGCCCTCCTCGTCCAGCTTCTCCAGGTGCGCGGCCAGCGTGACCGCGGCGGCGCCGCGCAGCTCGGGCGGGGCGTCGTCCCACACCTCGTCGAGCAGGTCGTCGACCGACCGCTCGCCGCCGTCCAGCGCCGCGACGAGCCGGCGCTCGCGGTCGAGGCGATGGTCGAGGTACTCGTCCAGCTTGGCGGCGGGGTCGTCGACGATCGGCCCGTGGCCGGGGTAGATCGTGGTCAGCGGCAGGTCGCGCAGGCGGCGCAGGCCGTCCAGGTAGGCGCCGAGCGAGCTGCGCCCGTCGGCCCCCTGGCCGGGCACGAGCCCGACGCTGCCGCGCCCGAGGACGGCGTCGCCGGAGAACAGCGCCCCGTCGGGCAGCAGGTAGGCGAGGTGGTCGGGCGCGTGCCCGGGCGTCGCCACGGCGGTGAACGGCCCGGCCGGGTCGCCGTCGGCGAGGAGCACGTCGGCGTCGCCGCGGGCGGCGAAGATCGGCACGAGGTTCGCGCGGCCGCGCACGTCGTCGCCATAGCGCTCGCGCTTCCACGCCTGCGCCGCCTGCAGGCGGAAGGCCTGCGTCGCCTCCACGTGGTCGAC
>DATBDE010000053.1:0-1756 GCA_036270095.1 Solirubrobacteraceae bacterium
GAGCTGCGCCTGTTCGAGATCCACTACGGCGAGGGCGCCTACCGCGAGACCGAGGAGGCGATCCAGGAGCTCCTCGGCGTCGAGCTGGACCTGGTCGATCCCGTGCGGCCAGAGGACGAGCCGTCGGCGATGCTCGTGGTGCCGACGCCCGAGCAGGAGGGCGCCTATTCGGGTCCCTACGAGGCGGGCGCCGTCTGGGCGGTGCTCGAGGGCGAGGGCACGATCCGCGTCAACGGCGAGGACCGCGACGTGACGTACACCGGCGCGCACGAGCTGGTCGAGCACGGCGTCCACACCGAGGGCGTCCTGTCCCTGGACGTCGGCGGCAGCGTCGTCTGCCACGCCACGACCTTCACCCCCGGCCTGGCGCCTTGAGCGCGTCGGGGTCGACCTCGGTGAGCAGCCGGCTCAGGATCGGCGGGGGGCGGGTGGGACCATCTCGGACCTCCACCACGCAGCCGGGCCAGTACGGGCTCGAGCGGCCGCGCTGCAGGAACATCTCCTCGTAGACCCAGCAGCCGGTGTTCGTCAGGCGCCCCCCGCCTTCCAGCGTCCACTCGAGCGAGTCGTCGTTGGCGAACGGGCCCGCGCGGTGGGTGTGGCCGTAGAGCACGTGGTTCGCCTCGATCCCCATCCGGCGGACGGCTTCGCCCATCGCCAGCACTCCGGCGCGACGCAGCTCCTCGGCCGAGAAGTCGGCGCGGACGGGCCCGAGGCCGAGGCGATTCACGCCCGAGATCCCGAGCGGCAGGATCCCGGCGAGCAGCCTCCCGCGCAGCGGGCGGTGCCCGTCCCCACCGAGCACACGCCAGGCCTCCGCGCTGGCCCCCGACGGCGGCCGGCGCTTGCCGCTGCCGCTGCGCTCGGCCATGGCATGCATCCACGCGTACAGCGGCGCGAGCGCCGCCTCGTAGTCGTCGGGCTTGGCCTCGTCCGGGACCGCACCCACGAGCCGCCCCATGATGCCCGCGCCCAGGCGCTCGAAGGTCGGCACGGTCGTGTGGCGGTCGAGATAGTGGCCGTGCGTGGCGTAGACGTCGTCGCGCAGCCACACGCCCGGGTAGGCGACCCTGAGCGTCGCGGGCGCGAGCCATTGCGCGATCGCCTCGGTCGCCGCGCTCGCGTCGCTGCCCGGGTGCTCCTCCAGCCCGAGCGGCGGCGGCTCGACGTGCGCGCCGCGCGCCTCGAGCCAGGGCGCCACGAGCGCGTGATCGTGGTTGCCGGGCACGAGGATCACCTCCGTACCCTTGCCGAGCTCGGCGCCGAGCTCCTCGAGCACCGGCTGAGCGATCGCCATCGCCTCGCGCGCCGGGCCCTGGCGCAGCTCGACCGTGTCGCCCAGGAGCACGAGCCGGTCGGCGCCCTCGACGCGTTCGAGCAGCTTCTCGCGCGCCACGCGCCGGCGCAGCACGTCGCCCTCGGAGCGAGACCCGAGGTGCAGGTCCGAGACGACGACGGTGCGCACCAGCGGCAGGCTACTGTCCTGCGCCATGGCTCCCGGCGCCCTTGACGGACTGCTCGTCGCCGACTTCTCGCGCGTGCTCGCGGGCCCGCTGTGCACGCAGACGCTCGGCGACCTCGGCGCCGACGTCGTGAAGGTCGAGCGGCCGGGCGAAGGCGACGACACGCGCACGTGGGGGCCGCCGTTCGTGCAGCAGGGCGCGACGTACTACCTCGGCCTGAACCGCAACAAGCGCTCGATCGCGCTCGACCTGACCGAGCCGGCGGACGCGGCGCTCGCCCGGCGGCTCGCCGA
>DATBDE010000054.1:0-70788 GCA_036270095.1 Solirubrobacteraceae bacterium
CCTGCAAGACGCGGCCGGTCCCGCCCGACGCGACGGCCCGCGCAAGCTCGTGGACGTGCGACGACGCGGGCGTGCCCACGACGAGCGGGGTGAGCGTCGACTCGATCTTCGCCTGGAAGATCGACCCGAGGCCGGCGATCCCGGTGGCGATCCCGAGCTGGCGAGCCGTGTTGCTCGCGCCCGAGGCCATGCCGCTCAGCTGCGGGCCGACCACGCCGACGGCGGTCGAGGCCAGCGCCGGGGTGGCCAGGCCAATCCCGATGCCCGCCAGGATCTGCCCGGGCAGCAGCGCGGTCCACCCGGACGAGTCGGACAGGTTCCCCATCAACATCAGCCCGAGCGTCACGAAGGCGAGGCCCGTCCCGAGCAGCAGCCGCACCGGTACGCGCGCCGTCAGCCGGCCGCTCAGCGGCGAGAACACGAGGATCGGCGCGGTGACCGGCAGCGACCGGAGCCCTGCCTCGAACGGCGAGAAGCCCAGCACGTTCTGGAAGAAGAGCGTGATGTAGAGGAACATCGAGAAGATCGACGCCGACAGCGTGAAGCCGTCGATCGTGGCGCCCGTGAAGGCCGGCTTGCGGAACAGCGAGAGGTCGAGCAGCGGGTCGGCGGCGCGGCGCTCCACCACCACGAACAGCACGAGCAGAAGTGCGGAGGCCGCGAAGCAGCTGACGATGAGGGCGCTCCCCCAGCCCTCCTCGTTGCCGCGGATCAGCCCGTAGACGAGCAGGAACAGCGCGGGGCACAGCAGCGCCACGCCGCGGAAGTCGACGCCGGAGGCCGCGGGGTCGCGCGACTCGCGCAACCGCAGCCGCGCGACCACAAGCGCGGCTAGGCCGATCGGCACGTTCACGAGGAAAATCCAGCGCCAGGACAGCGCCTCCACGAGCGCGCCGCCGATGAGCGGCCCGGTCGAGACCGCCACGGCCGTGGTCGCGCCCCAGATGCCGAGCGCGGTTCCACGCTCGCGACCCTGGAACTCCTGCGCGATCAGCGCGAGCGAGGTGCCGAACATCATCGCCCCGCCGATCCCCTGCGCCGCGCGCGAGACGTGCAGGAAGAGCGGGTCCGGAGCAAGCCCGCAGGCCAGCGACGAAGCGGTGAAGATCGCCAGTCCGAGCATGAAGACGAGCTTGCGGCCGACCTTGTCGGCCAGCGACCCCGCCGCCAGCAGCACGCCCGCGAGGGTCAGCGCGTAGGCGTCGATCACCCACTGGAGGTCGCTGAAGTCGGCGCCGAGGTCGCGCTCGATCGACGGCAGCGCGACGTTGACGATCGTCACGTCGAGCAGCAGCATGAAGATCGCGATGCAGCTCGCGAGCAGGGTCCACCACTTGCGTTCCACTGGATTCCGAGACTACCCGCCGGGCAAATCGATGGCGCAACGCTTATGAGCTGCGCCGACCGGTCGTGTCGGGCCCTCCGAACTCAAGGCGACCCTGGCGTCACGATCGCGGTCGTATCGCCTCGTTCACTTCGATTTCGTCGGTGGTACGTGCGAAGACGGAGGAGTCGCAGCCGGGACAGAAAAACCGGCCGGCATAGCCGCGCGTTTCGCCTTCGATCGTCACCGCATCCTGATACAACGGTCACTGCCCGGCGCACGAGACCTCGGAGGAAGCCGAGATGCGCACCCAGCGTACACGCCGCCGTCGGCCTGTTCCCAGGTGAGCCGCTCGACCCGCTCGAGTGGCAAGCGCGACCTCACCTCGCCAGGGGACGATTGAATACCGATCCTCGCCAACCCGAAAGGCCCGATCGCCCATGTCCGGACAACTCACGATCCCTGCTGCGGACACCCAGCTCCACGCCGTCGACACCCCGGGCGGCACGCCTCCCCTGCTGTTCCTCAGCGGCGGCTTCGGCACCATGCAGAACTGGGACCACGTCATCCGACGCCTCGCCGAGAAGTACCGCGCGGTGCAATTCGACGCGCGCGCGCGGGAAGTCAGGGACCTCGGCCGACTACTCGGTAGGGGCGGCGGTCGACGACATCGGACGCGTCATCGACGCGACCGATATCAAACGTCCGATCCTCGTCGGATGGTCTTACGGCGCCACGATCGCGGTGCGCTACGCCGCCCAGCACCCCGAGCAGGTGGGCGGTCTGGTGCTGATCGACGGCGCTTATCCGATCACCATGTTCGACGAGGCCGGTGAGGAGAAGGTCCGGAAGCAGTTCCGCCGCCTGGGGTGGATGATGCGCATCATGGCGGCGCTTGGCCGTTCGGCGCGGATGTCTCCTGGCGAGTCTGCGAACGTCGTGATCGAGATGGACGCCGTCAACGGCAAACTCGGGCCCGACTTCGCGGCGCTGGCGTGCCCGACCGTGTTCGTGGTCGGCACCGGAGCCCACTCGGGCGCCACCGAGGAGGAGATGCGCACGGTGCGCGCCGCCGTCGCCGACGCCGAGGCGAGCAACGAGCGCGTGTCCGTCTTCGCAACAACGCCCCACGAGCACACACAGATCCTCAACAAGGCGCCCGACACCGTGGTCGCCGCGATCGAGGACGTCATCGATCGGTCTCGCTGACCCGCGCTCGACGCGAGGGCCCAGCGCTCGCGTGGGTTCTCCGAGGGGAGCTACATCGAGGGGTGATCCGGAGCGCTCAATCACGGAAGGAACCAAGCCTCATGACAGCTCCGCTGAACGTCAACGTATTCACCTTCCCAGAGAAGGCTGTGGTGGGCGAACGGCCTCGGCCATTCGGCCCACCCATGGCATGTGATCCGATGACGTCGACCCTGATCTGCGGCGAGAACGAGGCCGTCCTCGTCGACGCGCTCACCACCATTGCCGAAGCCGAAACGCTAGCCAGCTGGGTCGCGCTGCACCACCGCAACCTGACCACGATCTACATCACGCACGGGCACGTCGATCACTACGCCGGGCTCAGCTTGTTGCTGCAGCGGTTCCCAGGCGCCCGTGCCATCGTCACACCAAGGTCCGCAATGACGACGACGCGTTCACGCTCGAAGGCCACGAACTGCGGATCATCGAACAGGGCCACACGGACGCTGTCGACACCACCTCGCTCCACGTGCCATCGATCGACCTCGTCGTCGCCGGCGACGTCCTTTACATCGCAGCCCTCGATCGCCTCGCGGCGCTGAGGCCAAGCGCTACCTCAGCGACTTCGGCCGACTCCAGGAATCGACATCCAGCGACCGCGAACTCTACGACGCCATGACCGAGCTGTACCCCGACTGGGTCAGCCACCAAGGGTGGCTGATGTTCGGCTTGGCCCCATCGCGATAACAACCGCACCGGAACCCGGCTTTCTGCGCGATCCCTCCCGAGCCGGAGCCGTGTCAGGCGACGAGCCGCTGGCCGCGTCGACGTCGCAGGTCGCGCCGGTGACGGCGGTGTTGGTCATGAGCTGAACGGCGAGGGCGGCGACATCGGCCGGTTCGACGACGCGCCCGATCGGCGAGGTGGCGCGCAGCTCCTCGCGCCTGGCCTCGAGCGCTGCCTCGTCCGCGAAGTACGACTCCGCCAGCGCGGTGTCGACGAAGGCGGCTTGGATGAGGTTGACGCGCACCGGGGCCAATTCCAGCGCGAGCGCCGCGGTGAAGGGCGGCAGCACCGCGAACGCGGCCGGGGTTATCCCGGACTCGCGAGTGAACCTTCTCACGCTGCCGCCCGTGAGCAGCAGCGTGCCTCCGGGCCGCATCTTCGGGGCCGCGTTGCGCGCGATCTCGAGGACCTGCGTCACGCGACGGCCATGCCCTGGCCCGTCTCCTCGGAGGGGCTATCGAGCATGGGCCCGTACGACCTGCTCGTGTATGCCGCCACGAGCACGTGGTCGATCGGCCCGGGCAGGTCGTCAAAAGAAGCGCTTCACGGCCGCTGCGTCGTCGGCGTCGAACGCGGCGCTGCTTCGCGCCGAGAGCTCGCTCGCAGCTTGCCCGAGCCGCTGCGGATTGCGGCCGGTGAGGACAACGTCGGCGCCCTCGCTGCGGGCGATGCGGGCAGTCTCGAGCCCGATGCCCGCGCTGCCGCCGATCACGACGACGGTCTGGCCGAGCAGCCGCGGCTCACGCGCGACCGACTCGCTGGTGGTTGCTGCGGTCATCCTTCCTCCCGCGGTGAGGGTGGTCGGGTCCACGTTCCCTGAGCGCTCGTGCGTTCGCGCCCGGCACCACACGGGTCAGTCCCCGGGTTGGCACGGGCTGGGGCCGCGGCCCCGCGCGCTGTCGACCACCGGTCAGGGCCGCCCGGGACCTGACCCAGGGACCCTCGCGCATCGCATCGCCGGGTTCCCGGCCGCCGGCCAGGTGGCGGTCAAGAAGCGCGTGAACGCGATAGCGCTCGCACCCGTCGAGGACCTCCGTCGGGACTCCGATCTCTGCGGCGCAGGGGTGGGCGCCCCCGAGGCCCAGCGGCGGATCGCGGCGGCCATGAACCGTGGCATGCAGACACGCGACGCGGTATTGGAGCTTGCCAGCATGTTGGCGGACATCGATTGAGGCGGTCGTTCCCACCGAAGCCGTGTGCAGGGGCACTTCCGAGTGGAGCTAGGGGGACTCGAACCCCCGACCTCCTGGGTGCGATCCAGGCGCTCTCCCAACTGAGCTATAGCCCCGGAGCCGGACAAGGATAGGCGCTTGCATGGTGTCCGGCATCCGCTGAATGCCCGCCGTCCATACTCCTGGGGCCGACATGAGCTTTCGCACGCGCCTGACGCTGTTCTTCGTGCTCATCGTGGTCGTGCCGATGGTGGCCGTCGGGATCGTCGTCTTCCGCCTCATCGCGGACAACGAGACCGCCAAGGTCGAGGCCCGCCTGGCCGAGGGGCAGGCCGCCGCAATCGGCCTCTACGACGAGGCGCGCAAGGACGCCGTGCGCGCGCTCCGGCGAGTGGGCGCCGACGGCGGCTTCGTGGCCGCCGTGCGCACGGGCAACAAGGACGTCGCGGCCGCGCACGCCCGCTCGCTGCTGGGTGCGGCCGGGATCACGCGCATCGTGCTCGCCGGCACCGGCGGCGACGTGGTCGACGTCGGCACGCGCAGCGCAATCGCGCCCGCCAGCCGCGACCTGGTCGGGTCCTCCGGGCGCGGCATCGGGCGCCTGCAGGTCGCGGTGACGACCGCGCCGGCCTACGCGCGGCTGGTGCGCCGGGTCGAGCACCGGCCCGCGGTGGTGCTGCGCGACGGCCAGGTCGTGGCCAGCTCGCTGCCCGGGGTGACCGCGCGCCAGTTGCCCGACCACGGCGACCTCAACGTCGGCAGCCACACCTACCGCGTGGCCACGTTCACCGCCCCGGACTTCAACGGGAGCTCGGTGCGGGTCGCGGTCCTGTCCGACCTCGCCGGCGCGAGCTCGGCCACGTCCAGCGGTCGCCTACTCGCCGTGCTCGTGCTCGGCGGCTTCCTCGTGCTCGCCTTCGCCTTCGCGGTGGCGGTGTCGCGCTCGCTGCAGTCCCAGATCGCTCGCTTCCTCGACGCGGCCCGCCGGCTGGGCTCGGGCGACTTCTCGACCGAGGTGCCGATCGAGGGCCGGGACGAGTTCGCCGAGCTCGGCGGCGAGTTCAACAAGATGTCGCGCCAGCTCGAGGCTCGCCTGGACGAGCTCAAGCGCGAGCGCGCCCGGCTGCAGGACGCGGTGCGCCGCATCGGCGAGAGCGTGGCCTCCAACCTCGACCGCGAGGCCCTTCTCGACGTCGTGCTCGAGGCGGCGCTGGACGGCGTCGACGCCACCGGCGGCCGGGCCACCGCGCTCGCCGGCCCCGGCAACGACCTGATCGAGCGCGGGCGTGCCGGCACGCTGGACGGGTTCGCCGAGGTCATCACGCTGGCCGAGCAGCAGGCGCTGGAGACCGGCGCGCCCGCCGAGGCCACCGCCGACCAGGCCAGCGCGCTCGCGTACCCGCTGCGGGCCTCGGAGACCGGCGACCGCGTGCTCGGCCTGATCGCCGTGGCGCGCCGCGGGCGCCCGTTCGAGAAGGCCGACCGTGAGCTGTTCGCCTACCTCGCCGGCCAGTCCGCGGTCTCGATCGAGAACGTCGACCTGCACGAGCTCGTGCAGCGCCAGGCCGTCACCGACGAGCTCACCGGCCTGTCCAATCACCGCCGCTTCCAGGAGGTCATGGCCCAGGAGGTCGGGCGCTCCAAGCGCTTCGGGCACGACCTGGGCCTGGTCATGCTCGACATCGACCACTTCAAGTCGGTCAACGACACCTACGGCCACCAGCAGGGCGACGTGGTGCTGCGCGAAGTCGCCCGGGTGCTGCGCGAGTCCTCGCGCGAGATCGACGAGCCCGCCCGCTACGGGGGCGAGGAGCTGGCCGTCGCACTGCCCCAGACCGACCTCGACGGGGCCTACCTGTTCGCCGAGCGCGTGCGCACGGCGCTCGAGGCGCTGCGCATCCCGCGCCTGGACGGAGCGGGCCGCGCCCTGCGCGTCACCGCGTCCTTCGGGGCCGCCGCGATGCCCGGCACCGGCGACGACACCGGGGCACTGATCGCCGCCGCCGACGCCGCCCTCTACCAGGCCAAGCGCACGGGCAGGAACCGAACCGTCCGGGCCGAAAAGTCACCCCGCGAACCCCTCGCGGCGGAGTAGGCTTGAAGCCTTGCCCCGCTGTGATCCCCGGGTAGCCTTGCCTCACCATGGGACTGCTTGAAGACGCCATCCGCGAGCATCTCGACCTGAAGCGCCAGCACGGCGCCGATCCGAGCGACGTGGCCGCCGAGGAACGGGAGGCCCTGGGCCCCATCCAGCGGGCCGCGGAGCCTGCGGTGGTCGAAGACGAGGACGGCGAAGACGACTCCGCGCCGCTGCACGACGAGCCTCCGGAGCCGGCCGCCGACGAGCACGACGTCGCGGTACCCAGCGAGGACGAGGAGCCCTACGAGGAGCCTCCGCCGCCCCCGCCGTCCGACCATTCGGCCCCGTTCGACTTCGAGGACGAACCCTTCGCGCCGGAGCCGGCGCAGAAGCCCGAAGAGCAGGCCAAGGCCGACGAGGACGTCCTCGAGGAGACGCCCGAGTTCCTCGAGGACACGCCGGAGCACGACCGGCTCTGGTTCGAGCAGAAGCCGCCGCGCGACTTCGACTTCGACCGCTGACCCGGCCCTACACCGTCCTCGACGTCTTCACCGCCGCACCCTTGCGCGGCAACGCGCTCGCGGTGATCGCCGACGCGGACGGGCTCGACGACGAGACGATGCTGGCCATGGCCCGCGAGACGCGCCTGTCCGAGACCACGTTCGTGCAGTCGGCCACGCAGGCCGGCGCCGACTACCGCAACCGCATCTGGACCATCGGCGGAGAGCTGCCGTTCGCCGGCCATCCCTCGCTGGGCACGGCGGTGGTCGTGGCCCGGGCGCGCGGCGACCGCTCGGCCCGCTACGTGCAGGAGACCGGCGCGGGGCTGCAGCCGGTGGGGGTCGACCTGGCCGAGGACGGACGCAGCGCCAGCGCCTGGGTGCTGCAGGAGCCGGCGGTGTTCGGGGAGGAGGTCGATGCCGCCAAGGCCATGGCGGCGGCCGGGCTGTTCCCCGAGGACGCCGACCCGACCCTGCCGCCACAGGTGGTCTCGACCGGGGTCGCCCACCTGATCGCGCCGGTGGCCGCGGCCTCCGTCCTGGCCCGCGCCGCGCCCGACCACGTCGCCCTGGGCCGGCTGCTGGACGACCTCCAGGCGGTGGTCATCTACCTGGCGGCCGTGGACGCCGACGCCGGCCGCGCCCACGCACGCGGGTTCTCGCCCGCGGTCGCCGGCGGGGAGGACCCGGCCACCGGGTCGGCCGCCGGCCCGCTGTGTGCTTACGCGGCGCAGCGGATCGCCACGCAGCGGCTCGAGATCGACCAGGGCGCCGAGATGGGGCGGGCGTCGCGCATCGTGGCCGAGGTCGAGGGCGATCGCGTCCGCGTCGCCGGCGACGTCGTCGTGCTCATCGACGGGATGCTGTCCCTGTGAGCGCCTAGATGTACCCGCGCAGGCGCGCGGCCTCGACCACGCGCTCGATGCCGACCTGGTAGGCGCCGATGCGCAGCGACACCGAGTCGTCGGCCTGGGTGCGGGCCCGCACCTCGCGGAAGGCGCGACGCATGATCGTGCCCAGGCGGTCGTTGACCTCGCGCTCGTCCCAGCGGAAGTGCTGGAGGTTCTGCACCCACTCGAAGTACGAGACGACGACCCCGCCGGCGTTGGCCATGACGTCCGGGATCACGAACACGCCCTTGTCGTTGAGGATTTCGTCCGCTCGCGGGGTGGTGGGGGAGTTCGCGCCCTCGATGACCATGCGGCAGTCGAGCAGGTCGGCGTTCTCGGCGTGGATCATGCCGCCCAGCGCGGCGGGGATGAACACCTCGCACGGGGTGCGCAGGAAGTCCTCGGTGGTGACCGCCTCGGCGTCCTCGAACGCGCACACGGTGCCGCCGTGGGCCACGTGGCGAGCCAGCGCGTCGGCGTCGATGCCGCCGTCGTGGCGCACCGCGCCGTGGGCGTCGGAGGCGGCGACCAGGGTGGCGCCGAGCTGCTGCATGATCCGCGCCGCCCACGAGCCCACGTTGCCGTAGCCCTGCACGGCGAAGCGGGTCTCGGACGGGATCAGGCCGTGGGCGGGGGCCGCCTCGCGGAACAGGTAGACGAGCCCGCGGCCGGTTGCGGACTCGCGCCCGTAGGAGCCCTCGAGCGCGATCGGCTTGCCGGTGACCACGGCGGGCGTGTGGCCGTGGAGCTTCCCGTACTCGTCCATCATCCAGGCCATCACCTGGGCGTTGGTGTTGACGTCGGGCGCCGGGATGTCGCGCGTGGGCCCGATGATCTTGTCGATCTTGTCGATGAACGAGCGGGTGATGCGCTCGATCTCGGCCTGCTCGAGCAATCCGGCGGGCGCGTTGATGCCGCCCTTGGCGCCGCCGAACGGGATGCCGACGATCGCCGTCTTCCAGGTCATGAGGGAGGCCAGGGCGCGGACCTCGTCGAGGTCGACGTCGGGGTGGTAGCGGATGCCGCCCTTGTACGGTCCGCGCGCGCCGTTGTGCTGGACGCGGTAGCCGGCGTAGACGTGGACCCTCCCGTCGGTCTGCCGGACGGGGATCTGGACCTGGACCTCGCGGTAGGCGGTGAGCAGTACCTCGCGCATGTCGTCGGCCAGCCCGATGCGGTCCGCCGCGGCGGCGAACCAGTGGCGCACGGTGTCGTAGTTCGAGATCTCCGCGCGTTGCTGGGAGGGAGGCGCGGCGGCCATGGCCAGTCATGGTCCCACGTCCGCCCGTGGCCTAACCTGCCAACCGTCCGGGGGCGTGGTGCTAACGGGAACACGCGGCGTTTGCAACGCCGAGTTGGGGGTTCGATTCCCCCCGCCTCCACTGCGTCGCTAGGGTCGCGGCGTGGGCGACCTCGACCCGCTGACGCTGCAGGACTGGCGCCGACGCGTCTTCGAGCTCTACGCGGCCCTCCGCGCCGCGCCGGACCCCGCGCTCGGATGGCAGCAGTGGCGGACCGAACGCGATGCGCTGTTCGCGCACCACCCGGCCACGCCGTTGCCCGCGGAGGCACGCGACGCCTTCGCCGGCCTGCCGGTCTACGCCTACGATCCATCGGCGCGCGTACTCGCCGATGCCGAGCCGGCGGCGGAGCGCGCCATCACCCTGACGGGAAGCGCCGGCGCGACGTTCGGTGCGCGCCGGTTCGCCACCGCACGCTTCTCCCTCGCCGGGGCCGACCTCGGCTTGGACCTCTACTGGCTCGAGGGCTACGCAGGCGGGCTCTTCGTCCCCTTCGCGGACGCGACCAGCGGCGAGACGACCTACGGCGCCGGGCGCTACCTGCTCGACACGGTCAAAGGCGCCGACCTCGGCACCCACGACGGCCGGCTCGTGCTCGACTTCAACTTCGCCTACAACCCGTCGTGTTCGTACGACCCGCGCTGGAGCTGTCCGCTCGCCCCGCCGGGAAACCGGCTGACCGTCGCGATCACCGCTGGGGAGCGGGTGGCCTGACGCTCATGCCGCCTGGAGGCCGAGCCTCGAGCTGACCCAGCAGTCGCAGCAGCGAGCCCCGGAGGGCCTCCAGCTCCTCCGGGCTTGTGAGCTCCGCCCAGCGCCCTTCCACGCCCTCGGCTGCCGCGTGGGTGACCGGTTGGACGGAGGCGCCGCGCTCGGTGAGGAACACCAGGCGCGAGCGGCGGTCGCGCGGGTTGGGGCGACGCTCGACGTAGCCGGCGCGCTCGAGCTGCTCGACCGCCTGGGTCATCGTCTGCTTGCGCACCCGGGCCCGCTCGGCGAGGGCGGAGACCGTGATGCCCTCCGGGGGCACGAACGGGAAGACGTTCCCGGCCGTCGGGCGGACGTCGTCGAACCCGGCCTCGCGCAGCGCGGCTTCGATCTCCTGGGAGTAGCTCTGGTAGACGAGTCGCAGGAGCAGGCCGATCAGGGGACGGGCAGAGCGATCCGCTTCCATAGGTAGACAGGTACCTGCCCACACTGGTACAGTGGTCAGGTACCTACCCATCGTACTCGAAGGAGCCTCGTCATGACCACCGCACCCACCGTTTACACCCAGTTCGGCTACACGCTGGCCCTGGCCGAGCGGACCCTGACTGCTGTGCTGCAGGACCATCTCGCCGAGCGCGACGTCCGGCCCGAGACCTGGTACGCGCTGCAGCTGCTCACCGTCCGCGGGCCGGTGCTGGAGCGCGAGGTGCTGGCTGCCGACCTCACGAGCTCGCGCGCCCTGAACCCCGACTCGACGCGCGAGCTGCTGGCGCGGCTCGAGACCGAGGGCCTGATCCGCGGCGACCGCGAGATCGAGCTGACCGACGACGGACGCGCGCTTCACCGCAGCCTGCGCGAGTACGTCGCCATCCCGCGCGATCGCCTGCTCAGCCAGTTCGACGTCGAGGACATCGAGACCACGGTGCGTACGCTGCGGGCAATCGCCGAGCGCGCAGGCGCCTGAAGCGCGTCACCCCGCCGAGTGCGCGACCGGGATGCCCGACTCCCACGGCAGGACCTTCCCGAACTGGACCAGCTCGCCGTAGAAGGCGGGGTCGAACGTCGGCGCGAGCGCAAGCTCCACCGGCCAGGCCGCCGCCTGGGCCGGAGTCTGGGCCGTGCTCATGTCCTCGAACCACGGGCGCGAGGCGTCGGTGTCCATCAAGCCCGGGCACAGGGCCATGAGCAAGCGACCGTGGGCCAGGTCGTCGTCGCGCCGCTGGCGGCCCAACGCGCGCACGGCCGCGACCTGCGCAACCTTGGACGGGATGTTCAGCCAGGTGCCGTAGCCCTCGGTCTCGGCGCGCCCGGCGTGCACGGCCGCGCGCCACTCGGCCACGAGCGCGTCGACGGCGTCCAGGCCCTCGGTCGCGGCGGCGCCGAAGCGGCCGGCGACCCGTTCGTCGAGCTTGTCGAGCGTGCCGAGGGCGCTGGCCACGACGATGAGGCGGCCGCCCGGGCGCACGCGCGGGGCGAAGGCGCGCAGCATGCGCGTCGTCGCGAGGTTGCTGGTCGTGGCCACGGCGTCGACCTCGTCGGCCGGGTCGTGCTCCGGGCGCATGCGCGACGTGGCGTTGGAGAAGACGATGTCGACCGCGCCGAGCTCCGCCGCCAGCGCGGCGATGGCGTCCGCGTCGCGGACGTCGAGCACGCGCCCTTCCACGCGGGCCGTGGCCGGGCCGTCCGCGACGGCGGCAGCGGCGGCCCGCACGCGGTCGGGATCGCGGCCGGTGAGCAGGACGCGGTCGGGCGCACCCAGGCCGGCGGCGAGCTCTTCGACGAGCGCGCGGCCTAGCCCCTGGTTGGCCCCGGTGACGAGGGCGGTGCGCGAAGCGGTCATGCCGGCCTACGTAGCGGCGCATGACCATGTCGGAAACGAGGATCGAGCACGGTTACCATGCGTGGAACGCATGGCTGTTCCGACGTTCTCGCCCACCGGGCTGCGGGTGCTGCGCGAGGTCGCGCAGGCGGGCTCGTTCTCGGCCGCGGCGTCCGCCCTCGGCTACACGCAGTCGGCCGTCTCGCGGCAGGTCGCCGCGCTCGAAGTCGTGGCCGGACGCCGGCTGTTCGAGCGCAGCCGCTCGGGCGTCGCGCTCACCGCGGCGGGCACGCGCCTGCTCCCGCACGCCGTCCGGGTGCTGGACGAGCTCGACGCGGCGGTGCGCGACGTGGCGGGGGACGAGCTCGCCGGCCGGCCGGTGCGGCTGGGAGCGTTCGCCACCGCGGCGGCCGGGCTCGTACCCAAGGCCCTGGCGGCGCTGCCGCCGGAGCTCACTGTGACCCTGCGCGAGGGCACCACGCCGGCGCTGACCCGCGCGCTGCGGGCGGGCACGCTCGACCTGGCCGTCCTCGCCCGCACGCCGCCGTTCCGGCCGCTCGACGCCGAGTCGCCGCCGCTCGCGCTCACGACGCTGTCCGAGCGCGACCTGGTCGTGGGCGTGCCCACCGGCCACGCGTTGGCCGGCGCGAGTGCTGTCGACGTCGAGCAGCTCGCCGGACAGGTCTGGGTGGCGAGCCGCTCGGACGCGGGCGACGCGCTGCTGGGCGTGTGGCCGGGCCTGGCCGAGCGCGCCGACGTCCGCTACGTCGTGCGCGACTGGCTGGCCAAGCTGCAGATCGTCGCCGCGGGGCTGGCCATCACCACGCTCGCACCGGTCGCGCTGCCCGCGCTGCCCGCGGGGATCGCGGTCGTGGTGGTGCGCGGCGAGCCGCGCGAGACCCGCCGCCTCGTCGCCGCGCGCTTTCCCGGCCCGCTGGACCCACCTGCCGGGCGCGTGCTCGACGCGCTGATCGCCGCGGCGCGGGCCTAGCGGCGCGGCTGGATCAGCCGAGGCTGCGGATGGTGGGGCCGGCCTCGCGCTCCTCGTAGTCGAGGTGCTCGAGCAGGTGGACGTGCAGCTCCTCCAGGGTGAGCACCACGCGGGCGCGGGCGTCGTCGGCGTCGAGCGCGGCGGCGGCCGCCTCCACGGCGTCGAGCAGGTCGGAGACGCGCCGGTGGTCGGCCTCGAGCCGGTCGATGACGGCGCCGACGGCGGGGTTGCGCGCTCGCAGGGCCGGGAACAGCATCACGTCCTCGGCGCGGTGGTGGCTGTGCACGAAGCGGCAGTAGGCCAGGCAGTTGGCCTTGAGCTGCCACAGCGGGCCGTTGGTCTGCAGCTCGTCGAGCGCCGCGCGAACGTCCGCGGCCGGGAGGCCGTCGGCCACGTCCTGCGCGAGCCGCTCCACCGTGGCCAGGTCCCGGCGCACCATGCCGTGCACCCACTGGAGCTCACGGAACAGCGCCTCGCCGCGGGCGGTCGCCTCGATGGTCATGGGCGCGAACGGTAGCCCGCCCCTCCGCGCAGCCTGGCGGTCATCCCACCCGGTCGGTGAACCCGTCGCCGGCGGCGGCCATGCGCGCCAGCGGGCGGTCGGCCTGCACGATCGCGTCGACCATGTCCTGGTAGAGGCCGTGCCGGAACAGGCGCCACATGGCGTCGTCGCGCTCGCGGATTTCCAGCAGCTGCTCGCGCGGCGCCTCGAGCAGCACGACGCGCTCGCGGGCGCGGCAGTCGTAGGGGCAGGGCCCGTCGTCGAGCACGCCGAGGTGGGTGACGATCCGGCCCGGGCCCGACAGCCGTACGCGGGCCGCGGCGCGGCCGTGGTGGACGGTCGACTCGACCGCCCCGCGCAGCACGAACAGCAGCGCGTCGGGCCGCTGGCCTTCGGCCACGAGCTCGGTGCCGCGCGGCGCCGCCAGCCGCCGCATGCCGCCGAACAGCTCGCGCAGCTGGTCCGCGGTGAAGCGGTTGAAGAAGAGGATCGTCGCCAGGTAGGCGACTTCGTCGGGGCCGGGGGCGATGGGCGCGAGCTCGCGCTCGGCGGGCGCGATCGCCCGCATGGGCTGGGTCGCGCGCTTGTCCAGGTCGAGCTCCTGCGCGAGCCGCTCGACGATCGTGCGCAGCAGGTGCAGCGCCTGTTGGCCCACGCGGTAGACGAGCTCGCGCGCGCCCGGGTGCGAGCCGGCCACGAGCGACTGCACGGCGCGCGCGTCCAGCGCGATGCCCGCCGTGGCCTCCACCGCCCGCGCGGTGGCCACGCGGGGCACCCCGGCGATCATCGCCATCTCGCCCAGCGCCGTGCCCGGGCCCAGGCGGGCGGCGGAGAGGGCGCGGTCCCCCGGCAGCCGCTTGAGCGACTCGATCTCGCCGGAGGCGATGATGAACACGGCCTCGGCGGGATCGCCCTCCTCGAACAGCACCTGGCCGGCCTCGAGCGCGAACGGCTGCGACAGGGCCGCGAGGTTGTCGATCTCCTCCGCGGGCAGGCCCTCGAACAGCGGGAGCGTGCGCAGCAGGGCCATGGTGTCCGCGGTGGCGCTCACAGGTCGAGCTCCAGCGTCTCGGTCGAGAGCCCTGAGGGCCCGGGGCGGGCGACGAGCATCGCGTACTCGGGCACCTCGAGCCAGCGCGAGCGGTCGTGGGTGAGCGGCTCCGACGCGATGACGATGGATGACTCCGGGCGCCCGGGGCCGACGCTCCACTCGCCGTCGTGGCGGGCGTAGCCGGTGCCCTGCGCGAACCACAGCGTGGTGAAGTCGTTGGCCCGCTCGCGCCCGGCGAAGGTCCAGCTGTCGTGGTACCAGCCGTAGTCGTAGGCGAACCGGGTGGCCACGAGGCAGCGCCCGTCGGAGAGGACGAGGTTCACGGCGGACTGGCGCTCGAGCCCGTGCCGCGCGCGCACATCGCGCACGATCTTGTACGCGCGCATCGTCGCGTCGGCGAGCTCGTCGGGGTCGGCCGGCGCGGTCGGGTCGGCGACCTGGGAGAGGATGAGCGCGTACAGCCACTCGGAGTCGGTCGTGCCCTCGATCTGCCGCGCGAGCTCGGGCCGCATGTGGCTGAGCAGGTCGTAGCGCATGGTCGGGAAGTCCTCGAGGTCCCCGTTCATGGCCAGGGTCGTGGGCACGCCGTCGAACCGGAACGGGTGCACATTGCCCTCGTCGACCACCTCGCGGTCGCTGAGCACGACGCCGCGCACGTGCGCGATCAGCGCCGTCGCGCGCGCCTTGCGCGAGAGCGCGCGCAGGTTGCGGTCAAAGAACGGGAGCCCGGCGGTGCGGTAGGTCCACGGCCGGTCGGGGTCGGCCGACTCCGCGTCCCACGCGAGCACGCCGAACCCGGCGAGGTTCATGGCCGACAGCAGCTGCGGGTGCACGGACTGCTCGACGATCGAGCTGTCGGGCAGGAAGAGCATCTCGTCGAGGACGATCGGCTCACCCAGGTAGGCCACGAAGCGGCACACGGCGGGCTGAACCTACTAGGTGGCAAGCTGCAGGCTGTGAAGAGCAATCGCTCCATCCCCGACGCCACCGTCATCCCCGTCCTCATCTACCCGGACGTGCGCGCGGCGGTGGCCTGGCTAACCGAGGCCTTCGGGTTCCGCGAGGGGGTCAGGATCGGCGAGGACCACCGCTCGCAGATGCGCGTCGGCGACCGCGGCGGCCTGATCATCGGCGACGTGCGGGGCGAGCGCCGCCCGCCCCGCAAGGGCGAGAGCACGAGCTCCGTGATGGTGCGCGTCGCAGATGCCACCGCCCACTGCGAGCGCGCCCGCGCCGCCGGCGCGACCATCCGCATGGAGCCGCAGGACTTCGAGTACGGGGAGCGCCAGTACCACGCGGCGGATCCCTGGGGCCACCAGTGGACGTTCTCGGAGACCGTCGCGGACCGCGCCCCGGAGGACTGGGGCGGCGAGTCGGTCAGCTAGCCGAGGCGGCGCCCGGACCCGGGAATCCTTGTACCTTCCCGCGCGGGGGTAGGACGCCAACAAGACAGGGGACGAGAAGTGATGTTCAGAGCCACGGCTGTGGGGGCCGTTGCCGCGGGCGCGCTGCTGGTCGCGCTGGCCGGCTCGGCGGGCGCGACGGTCACGCTCCCGCCAGCCCACGGCGACCTGCTGCACGTCGTCAACCCCGGCGCGCGCGCGAACGCGAGCCAGAGCAACAACTGGTTCGGCTACAACCAGGGCACGCTCGAGCAGGGCAGCAAGCAGTTCCACTCGATCAGCGGCGACTGGACGGTGCCGACCGCCACCCAGCACACGCCGGGGCAAGGGGAGAGCTCCTCCGACTGGATCGGGATCGGCGGCGGGTGCGTCAACGCCGACTGCTCGCTGACCGATAGCACGCTGATCCAGACCGGCACCGAGCAGGACGTCGACGCCACCGGAGAGGCGAGCTACTCGGCCTGGTACGAGCTCGTGCCGGCGCCGTCGCTGGACGCGTCCATGACCGTCGCCCCCGGCGACCACATGCACGCCGACATCACCGAGACGGTCTCGGGCGCCGACGTCTGGAAGATCACGCTCCAGGACATCACCCGCAACGAGACGTTCACGACGACGGTGCCGTACCCGTCGACGCATCTGACGGCGGAGTGGATCGAGGAGACGCCGCTGCTCATCGGCACCGACGCCGGTCTCGCCTCGCTGCCGAATCTGTCCAACCCGGACTTCGACCTGTCGAAGACCAACGGGGCGGGCGCCGGCCTCAAGGCGTCGGAAGCGGTGCAGCTGACCGACGCCGACGGCACCGTGATCGGGACGCCCTCGGCGCCGGACGCGCAGGCCGACGGATTCGCCGCCTGCAGCTGGGCGACGAGCTGCTAGGCGCGGGAGCGGAGGAGGCTCGTGCCCGCTGCTAGACATGCGGGCATGAGCCTTCCCGAGCCCGATCCCCAGTCGACCGTCCTCGTCACCGGCGCTTCGTCGGGCATCGGCGAGGAGCTCGCGCGCCAGCTCGCCGAGCGCGGCTACAACCTCGTGCTGGTCGCTCGCCGCCGCAAGCGCCTGGAGGAGATGCGGGGCGCGCTGCGCGCCCGCCACGGGGTCGCCGTCGACGTCGACGACGCCGCGGTCGGCGACCCGGCCCAGCGCGACCGCCTCGTCGCCACCCTGCGCGAGGGCGAGCGCGCGGTCGTCGGCGTGTGCAACAACGCCGGCTTCTCCACCTACGGGCGCTTCCAGGACATCGATCCCGAGCGCGAGCGCGAGCAGGTCCGGGTCAACGTCGACGCCGTCCACGACCTCACCGGCGCGTGCCTGCCCACGATGATCGACCGCGGCGAGGGCGCGATCCTTAACGTCGCCTCCACCGCCGCCTTCCAGCCGCTGCCCTACCAGGCGACGTACGCCGCGACCAAGGCGTTCGTGCTCGCCTTCTCGGAGGCGGTGCACACCGATCTCAAGGGCACCGGCGTGTCCTGCACCGCGCTGTGCCCCGGCCCGACGCGCACGGAGTTCACCGAGGTCGCGGGCATGGGCGAGTTCGAGAAGACCCCGGACCTGTTCTGGCAGAGCGCGGCCGACGTCGCCCGCGACGCCATCGTGGGCATGCTCGCCGGCCGCCGCACGGTGCTGCCCGGCGTGATGAACAAGGCGAGCGCCAACGCGGGGCGCTTGGCGCCCCGGTCCGTGCTCCTTCCCGTCATGCGCGCCGTCTGGGGCCGCGGCTAGGCCATGCTCAGCGCCCCTGGCGGGGTCCTCGGGATTGGCCGTGCGTCGCACGGCTTCATCCCTGCGTCAGTTCGCCGCTGAGAGGAGCTGGTCGGCAACCCGCTCGGCGCTGTCGGCCCCCCCGCCGAGCAGGCGCTTGGACAGCTGCGCGCGGCGGAAGAACAGCGGGGCGTCGTGCTCCCACGTCGCCCCGATCCCGCCGTGCACCGAGATGAGCTCGCGCGTGGCGAAGTCGAGCGCGCCGTCGCCCACCGTGCGCGCGGCGCTGGCGGCCATGGGCAGCTCGTCGGGCTTGGCCTCGCCGGCCCAGCCCGCGTAGTAGACGAGGCTGAGCAGGTTCTCCTTGCGACGCAGGATCTCGACGAGGTCGTGCTTGACCGACTGGTAGGAGCCGATCGGGCGCCCGAACGCGAAGCGCTCCTTGGCGTACTCGACCGAGCGCCGCAGCGCCTCCTCGACCACGCCCAGCGCCTCGGCCGCCAGCAGGGCCTGGTCCAGGTACCAGGCGAAGGCGGCGTCGTCGGCGTCCAGGGTCAGCCTGGTCACCGGGGCGCCGTCGAGCTTCAGGTGCCCGAGCGAGCGGGTGGCGTCGTAGCGCTCGACGGCCTCGATGGTCAGGCCGCCGGTCCCCTCGACGTCGGCCAGCAGCACGACCGGCCCCTCCTCGCCGACGGCGACGATGACGACAGCGTCGACCCCGGGCAGGTCGGGCACCCAGGACGCGTCGCCGGTGACCGTGCCGTCGACCGGGTGCGGGCCGCCCTCCTGCTTGCCGGCGTCGAAGCGCGGCACCGGGGCGCGGCGGCCGCCCCGCAGGGGGTCGACCGTCCAGGCGTCGTCGAGCGAGTCGGGCGGGCGTGCGGGCACGAAGGCGGCGCGGCGCTCGCCCTCGGCCAGCGCGGCCAGCAGCTTGGGGTGCTCGCCGCTGCGGTCCAGCAGCGCGGTCGCCGGCAGGTGGCCGAGCAGCGGCACGGGCGCGAGCCGGCGGCCACACTCGACCATGACCAGCATGGCCTCGAACGGGCCCAGGCCGGCGCCCCCGTGCTCGTCGGAGACGAGCAGGCCGGACCAGCCCGCCTCGCGCGCGGTGGGCCACAGGTCGGGCAGCTCGCCGCCGTCGAGCGCGTCGCGGGCGGCCGCGATCGTGTTGAAGCGGCCCAGCGCGCCGCGCGCGGCCTCCTGGAGAAAGACCTGCTCATCGGAGAGGGCGAGGTTCATCCGGCCGCCACCTCCTTCTCCTTGGCGCGCAGCTCGGAGAACGGGATGCCCTTGTCCAGCCGCGGCTCGGGCGGCAGGCCGAGCACGCGCTCGCCGACGATGTTGCGCAGGATCTCCTCGGTCCCGCCGGCGGACTTCAGGCCCGGCAGCTCGGAGACCATGCCGCCCCACTCGTGGTCGGCGAGGGCGTCGGGGCCGAGCGCGTCGACCAGGAGATCGGCCGCCTCGATCGCGGCCCGGATCGTGGTGATCTTGCCCAGGGCGCCCTCGGGGCCGGGGACCTGGCCGCGCTGCAGCAGCGAGAGCTGCCGGTAGCCCGTGAAGCGCAGCGACAGGAGATCGGACGCGACCTCGCCCAGGCGCCGGCGCGTCTCCGGGTCGGCGGACCCGCCCTCGTCGGCGGCCAGCGCGGTGGCGAAGCGGTCGGCGCGCCAGCCGAAGCCGTCCCCGCCCAGGCCGATGGCCACGCGCTCGTACATGAGCGTGGTCAGGCCCACGCCCCAGCCGTTGCCGACCGGGCCGACGGGAGCGGCCTCGTCCAGTGCCACGTCGTCGAAGAAGACCTCGTTGAAGTGGGCCTCGCCGGAGATCTGGCGCAGCGGCCTCACGGTCACGCCGTCCGCGTCCATGGGCACGACGAACATGGTCAGGCCCTTGTGCTTGGGCACGTCGGCGTCGGTGCGGACCATCATCAGCCCGAAGGCCGCGAACTGCGCGTTGGTCGTCCACACCTTCTGGCCCGACACGCGCCAGGTGCCGTCGTCCTCGAGCTTGGCCCGCGACTGGATGCCGGCGAGGTCGGAGCCCGCCGCGGGCTCGGAGAAGAGCTGGCACCAGACCTCGTCGCCGTGCAGCATCGGGCCGAGGTAGCGCTGCTTCTGCTCCTCGCTGCCGTGGGCGATGATTGTCGGGCCGAGCATGCCGATCCCGATGACGTCGAGGATGCCGGGCAGCTTCGCGCGGGAGAGCTCTTGCGTGAAGACGACCTGCTCCAGCGGGCCGAGACCCTGGCCGCCGTACTCCTTGGGCCAGGTGATGCCGACGAACCCAGCCTCGGCGAGCTTACCCTGCCACTTGCGCCGGGCGTCGATGACCTCGGGCGTGATGTCGTCGCGGGTGATCTTCGGCGCCTCGTCGGCGTGCTGCTCGAGCCAGTCGCGGACGCGAGCGCGGTACTCGGCCTGCTGTGGCGTGTCGTTCAGGTCCATGGTGGCGGGGAAACTCCTTTGGCTGACTGGCCAGTCGACGGCCTGAAGAACCTATCGGTCCAGGCAAGCGCGCAGCGCTAGCGACGGACGATCCTGAAGCGCGCGCTCGGCGGCGAAGCGGTGGCGTTCCCGGCGCCGTCGGTGGCGGTCACGGTCACGCGATAGCGACTGACGCTCAGCTTGCGGCGCCCGATCCGGCCGCTGAAAGGGACGGCGTTGGCGCCCGCGTGCGACGCGCGGGCCAACGTCCCGGCGAGCGTGTAGCGCGTGCACCGGCGCCCCTTGCGCCCGGTCTTGGCAGGCCGGCGGCACGTGCCGCGGATGCGCCGGCCCGCGCGCGCGCGCTCGATCCGCAGCGCCGCCGTCGCGGTCTCCGAAAGCGTGTAGCGCAGGGTCGTGGCACGCTTGCGGCGCACGGCCACCCCCGTCGCGGGGGTGGGCGCGCGGCCGACGACGAAGGTCCGCGGGTCGGCGCGCAGGCCGCTCACCGTGGGCGCCTCCAGGTCCGCGGCCGTCGTGGGCAGCGCTGCTGTCGTCGGGCTCGCACCGGTGGGGCCCGCCGTGCCCGCCCCATCGCCGCCCAAGCCCGAGCCGGGGGGCTCGGGGGTGACGCGGGCGAGCTGGGGAGGCTTCGTCTGGGCAACCCAGAGGTTGCCGTCCGGCCCGCTCAGCAGGCCGCCAGGCGCGCTGCCGGCCGTCGGCAGCGGGTAGCGGTCCACCGCTCCGTTGGTGGCGATGCGGGCGATCTCGCCCGCCTGGGGCAGCGTCGCCCAAAGGTTGGCATCGGGGCCGAGGACGATCTTGCCGAAGTTGGAGCCGGGCGCGAGGTCGAACTGCGCGCGGGTCCCGGCGGGCGTCGTGCGCACGGCGAGCGTCGGACCGGTCGGATCGACGGTCTCGATCGTCCACAGGTTGCCGTCGGGCCCGACCGCGATGTCGTTGACGAACTGGCTCACGGGCGCGATGAACTCCGTCAGCGCACCGCTCGTGGTGATCCTCGCCACGCGGTCGGGGAACTTCTGGGTGTCGCGCGACTCGGTCAGCCACAGCGCGCCGCCGGGCCCGGAGACGATCCGCCGGGGCAGGCGCTCCGGCCCGGAGTTGAAGTCGGCGAGCACCACACCCGACGGGGAGAACTTGGTCACCCGCGGCGTCCCCCCGAAGGGCACGGCAGCCCACATGTTGCCGTCCGGGCCCAGTGCGAAGTCCTGCAGCTGGCCCTGAACCGCGAACGGGACCATCGAGAAGGTCCCGTCCAAGCCGATCCTGCCGAACTCGTTGAACTTGAGGAACTCGGCGAACCACAGCCGTCCGTCCGGGCCGGCGGTGATGCCCTGGGCGAGGGCATTCGCGTCGGCCAGGGGGAATTGGGTTGCGAAGCCGCCCAGCGTCACACGGTTGATCGCGCCCTCGCGCGAGACCCACAGGTTGCCGTCGCCCCCCGTGGCCAGGTCCGTCGGGCTGCCGCCGGTTGCCGGCAGCGGGAACTCGACGATGCTCGGCGCCGCCGCGGCGCCGGACGCCGCAGCCAGGACCACGATGAGCGATAGGCACAGCGCCCACAGCGAGCGCATCGGAACCTCCTTCGCACAACGAGCATCCCACCGCCGCCCGGCGGCGGCAATGTCAGGTTGGTCTCAAACGCCTACGCGCCGACCTTCTTGAAGCCGGCGTTGAGCAGCTTGGAGCCCTGGTCGGCGGTGTCGGGCGAGTGCAGGAGCACCATCCCGAGCTGGCGGCCGCCGCGCTTGGCCGCGGCCACGAGACAGTGGCCGGCCTTGTTCGTGTAACCGGTCTTCACGCCAGTCACGCCCGGGTAGTTGCGGCGCACCATGAGCGTGTTGTTGTTGTAGAGGTAGATCCGATGCCCCTTGACCGGGAACGGCCGCACGGCCTTGCGCGTGCGCACGATCCGGGCCAGGCGCGGGCTCTTGAGGATCTGGCGCCCGAGCACCGCCAGGTCGCGGGCACACGACTTGTTGCCCTTGTCGTCGAAGCCGTCGGGGCCCGAGTAGTGGGTGCAGGTCAGGCCGTACTTGCGGGCCTGTCGGTTCATGCGCCGCACGAACTTGCGCACGCTGCCCCCGGTCACCTTCTGCGCCAGCGCGATTGCCGCGTCGTTGCCCGACGGCAGCATGAGCCCGTAGAGCATGGTCTCGAGCTGCACCGTCTTGTGCTTGGGCAGGATCCCGATGGCCGAGCCCTTGTAGGCCAGCGCCTGCTTGGTCACCCGCACCTCGGCGTCGGCGGGCTCGTTGCGCACCACCAGCAGCGCGGTCATCATCTTGGTCAGCGAGGCGATGGACAGGACCTTGTTCGGGTGCCGCGCCCACAGCACCTTGCCGGTGCGAACGTCGAACAGCAGGCCGGCCGTGGGCGGGACCTTGAAGTGCATGGTCACCCGGTCGGCGGCGGAAATCGGATGGCGCGCGTAGGCCGCGATCGTCGGGTTGACGTTGGGCGACGTGGCCACGGACGGCTTGCCGTTCAGGCCCGAGTCGTCGCCACCGCCGACGCTGCGCTTGGCCGTGGTGTTGGCGTGGCCCTCGTCGCTGGCGTGGTCGAGCGCGGTCGGCACCGCCACGGCGGCGGCAAGCACGAGCAGGACCACGAGCACCCACGGCCACACGCGCCGGCGCCGCGGCGGGCGCCCGCGCCGCGACGGCTCCGACAGCACCGAGTACGGGCTCACTCGTCCGGCCCCTCGGGCGGGTTGAAGAGCGCGCCCAGGATCCCGACCGCGAACAGGGCCAGGACGATCGCCGAGACCACGACGAGGATGTCCACGCCGTGCTTGGCGGCGGTCACGGCGGTCAGTGCCCCGAGCAGCAGCGTGAAGGTCAGGGCCATGATCAGGATGAGGGAGCGGGCCATCACCACATCGCCACCGCGAGGGCCTCGAGCCCGAGCCAGGCCACCGCGACCACCGCCAGCGGCACCTCGATCACGCCCCCGAACAGCGGTAGGGCGCTGAACACGATCACGCGCGCGCGGGGCTGCAGGGCGATCAGCGTCAGCAGCCCGACCAGGGCGGGCGCCGCGCTGACCACCGCCCAGGCCGGGGCGGGATCGCCCAGCAGTGCGTTGAGTCCCACCGCGCCGGCGCCCGCGCCGGCGAGCAGCGCCAGCGTGCGCAGGTGCCCGATCAGCGGCTCGACGCCGCTGCCGAAGGTCCAGATCGCGACCATGTTCCCGACCAGGAACACCGCGGGCCATAGCAACGCCGCGCGGTCGAGCAGCAGGGCGAAGGCGACGGCGCACGCCGCCGCCACAGCGAGCGTGGCGTACGCGAGGCGCCACGCCGGCACGTTGGCCTTGAGCGGAATCAACGCGAGAGCAAGGGTAGGGGTCTCGTCAGACCTCGAACCAGAGATCCATGTAGCCCCGGAGCATTCCGGTGACCTCCGACGCGGGCAGGGTAGCCGCAGCGCCGTAGATGGGCGCCATCCCGCCTTGCGCGTCGGGGGCGACGCGGACGTCGGAGACCGCGTCGCGCAGGTCCGCCACGAAGCGCTCCGCGACCCCCTCGACCGTGTGGCGCTGGGTCACGCAGATGTGCACCGCGGGCGGGAGCTGCAGGCCGTTCAGGCTCCAGCCGCGGGCGGTCATGGCGTCGGCCACGCGGTAGATGTCGACCGCCTCGGAGGCGAAGGCGACGCAGAACAGCGGGTCGGCGATGACGTCCACGCCGTCGATGGCGGCGATGCCGGCCTTGATCGTGTCGGCCGCGCGGAGGATGCGGTCGGTCGCCTCGAGGTAGCCCTGTTCGCCGGTCGAGACCATGGCTGCCCAGCACGCGGCGCTCAGCGCGCCGGGGCGGCTGCCGGCGAAGGTCGGCGAGCAGTACAGCCCGCCGGGCCAGTCGGCGATGGCGAAGTACTGGGCGTGGCGCAGCTCGGCGCCGCGGTACAGGACCACCGACGTGCCCTTGGCCGCGTACCCGAACTTGTGCGTGTCGGCCGACATCGAGGTCACCCCGGGCACGGCGAAGTCGAACGGCGGCACGTCGCGCCCCAGGCGCCGCGCCCACGGCAGCACGAACCCGCCCAGGCAGGCGTCGGTGTGAAAGCCGACGCCGCGGCCGGCGGCCAGGGCGGCCAGCTCCGCGATCGGGTCGATGACCCCGTGCGGGTAGCTCGGCGCCGAGCCCACCACGACCACCGTGCGGTCGGTCAGCGCGTCCGCGGTGGCGGCCACGTCGGCGCGCATGTCGGCGCCCACCGGCACCCGCACCGGCTCGATGCCGAAGTAGGCCGCCGCCTTCATGAACGCCGCGTGCGCAGTGGAGGGGATGACCATCTGCGGGTCCGGCCGGCCCGCGTGGTCGCGGTAGGCCTTCATCGCGAGCAGGATGCTCTCGGTGCCGCCGGAGGAGACCGTGCCCACGATCGCGTCCTCGGTGGCGTCGGCGCCGAGCATGCCCGCGGTCATGGAGACGATCTCGGCCTCGAACTTCGTCGCGCTCGGCCACAGGTCGACGTGCAGCGGGTTGCTCTGGGAGTGCAGCCGGTAGGCCTCGCTGAGGAAGGCCACGTGCTCGGGGTCGCCCTGGTAGACGGCGCCCGAGGCGTGCCCGCTCAGCCAGGCCTCGCGCTCGGCGTCGGCCAGGTCGGCGAGCTCGGTCAGCACGTCGGCGCGCGCGCGCCCGCGCTCGGGCAGGCGCGCGAACGCGTCCACCCGCCCGCGGTAGGGCTTCAGCGACGCACGGATGTCATCCAGGGGATCGGTCATTCAGCCTCCGGTACAGGCGACGCGTGGACTTGTACAGGCCGCGGAACGCGTCGAACAGGGCGTCGTAGGTCGCGCGGGTGTCCGGCCGCGGCCGATAGACGCCCGTCACAGCGACGCGGCCGGGAATGTCGTCGACCGAGAGCGCGTCCAGCGCGAGCCCGGCCAGGAGGGCGGCGCCGCGCACGTTGGCGTCGATCGGGTCCGCGATCTGGCGCACCTCGCGGTCGAGCACGTCGGCCATGATCTGGCACCACAGCTCCGAGCGCGCGCCGCCGCCCACGAACGCCAGGGGGTCCAGGCGCCGGCGGGCGAAGCGCTCGACCGGCCCCTGCATCCAGCGCAGGTTCAGCGCCACCCCCTCGAGCGTCGCGCGGGCGAGCTGGGCCCGCGTGGTGTCGAGGCCGATGTTCAGCCACCCGCCGCGCACGAGGTGGTCGTCGACCGGCGTGCGCTCGCCGTTCAGCCACGGGGTGAAGAGCACGC
Source organism: Solirubrobacteraceae bacterium (assembly GCA_036270095.1). Classification (GTDB taxonomy): domain Bacteria; phylum Actinomycetota; class Thermoleophilia; order Solirubrobacterales; family Solirubrobacteraceae; genus DATBDE01. The sequence continues at coordinate 25,084 of DATBDE010000054.1, forward strand.
CGCCGGCGCCCGCGGGGACCGCGGCGGCCTCGGCCAGCAGCTCGGGGATCTCGGCCCCGACGAGCGCGCTGAGCTTCTCCAGCGAGGCACCGGCGGTCTCCTGCTCGTCGGAGACGAGGTAGCGACCGGGCAGGGCTGAGGGCAGCGAGGCGATGCCGTGCCGCGGGTCGGTGCGCTTGAAGTCGACGTGGCACGACAGCCAGGACGACGTGCCCACGTACAGGTGTGCGGCGCCGTCGGCCACGGCGCCGGCGCCGACCGCGGCCGACATCGTGTCCGGCGTGCCCGCGACCACCGGCACGCCGGCCGCGAGGCCGAGCGCCTCGGCGGCGTTCGGCGCGAGCGGGCCGAGCACGGTGTTCGTGGGCAGGAGCTCGGGCAGCTTGACGGCGTCCACGCCCGCGGCCCGCAGCAGCCCGTCGTCGTAGCGGATGCGGTGCAGGTCACGGGTGTCGGTGAGCCAGTGCAGCGTGGCCGTGACGGCCGTGGTGGCGGCGCGGCCGGTCAGGCACAGGCCGAGCCAGTCCGCGGGCTCGAGCAGCACCGCCGCGGCGTCGTAGACCTCGGGGCGCTCGCGGCGCAGCCAGAGGATGTGGCCGAACGGGTCGCGCCCGCTCAGCGCCGGTGCGCCGCCGGTGCGGTGCAGCCAGCGGGCCAGGCGCAGCGGGCCGTAGCCGGCCACGCGAATTGGGCCGCCGGCCGCGCGCCTGACGAACGGCGCCCCGCGTGCGTCCATCCAGATGAGGGCGTCGCTGAGTGCCTCGCCGTCCGCGCCGACCGGAACGGTTCCCGCCCACTGGGCGGTGACGGCGACCGCCGCCGGCGCGTCGCCATCGGCGCGGGCGGCCAGGCGCCGGCACGCGGCCGCGGTCGCGCGCCACCACTGCACCGGGGACTGCTCGACCCCGCCGCCGGGCAGCACCCGCAGCCCCACCGGCTCGCGCTCCCGATCGAGCACGCGGCCGTTGGCGAGCGCGACCAGCGCGACCTTGGGGCCGCCCGTGCCGAGGTCGATGGAGAGGACGGTGGGCAGGCCGTCACGCTACCCGGCTACAGCCCGGGCGCCGCGTGCCGCTCGACCACCTCGCCGAGCTCCGCCGTCCACGCCACGGCCCCGTCGGGCGCCAGGCTGAGGCTGGTCACGCGCGGGCGCACGTGCGGCTGGGGCGGCGCCGCGAGCGCCGGCGTGCGGTCGGTACGCCGGCCGCGCAGGTCCATGCGCACGATCGTCGCCACGTGGTAGCCGTCCGACAGGGTGCAGTAGTAGTCGACGAAGGCGATGAAGCGGCCGGCGACGCGCGGGTCGCCGAACGAGATCTCCTCGTCGGCGGTGTGGCGGCCGGACCAGAGGAAGCGCGTCCGGCCGCGCTGGCAGGCGTAGTAGCTGTGGTGCTTGGCGAAGACGCGCGTGGCGCCGAGGTTCGCGATCGTCTTGCCGGGCTTGCCGCAGCGCTTCGCGTCCGCAGTCGCCGGGACCGCCAGGGCGGCGACGCTAAGAAGCGGAAGCAGCCAGCGGGCCACGGCCCGGCTCGGGCTGGGGGACGTGCTCGTCGGCGTGGTAGCTGGAGCGCACGAGCGGCCCGGCGGCGACGTGCTCGAAGCCGAGGTCGTACGCGGCGCGCTCGAGCGCGGCGAACTCGTCCGGGTGCCAGTAGCGCACCACGGGCAGGTGGCGCTCGGTCGGGCGCAGGTACTGGCCCACGGTGAGCACCTGCACGCCGTGCTCGCGCAGCACGCCGAAGGTCTCGACCATCTCGTCGTGGGTCTCGCCCAGCCCGACCATGAGCCCGGACTTGGTCGTGACCTCGTCGCCGCCCATCTCCTTGGCGTTGCGCAGCACCCGGCAGGAGCGCAGGAACTGCGACCCGCGCCGCGCGACCGGGTAGAGCCGCGGCACGACCTCGACGTTGTGGTTGAACACGTCCGGGCGCTCGGCCACCACCTTGGCCAGCGGCATCTCCTGGCCGCGGAAGTCCGGGGTCAGCACCTCGATCTTGCAGGTCGGAGCCTGGCGGCGGACCTGCCGGATCACGCCCACGAAGGCGCTGGCGCCGTAGTCGGGCAGGTCGTCGCGGTCGACGCTGGTGATGACCGCATGGCGCAGGCCCATGCGGGCCACCTGCCGCGCCACGCGCGCCGGCTCGAGCGGGTCGAAGAAGGTCGGCTTGCCGGTCTTGACGTTGCAGAAGCCGCAGCGCCGGGTGCAGGTGTCGCCGAGGATCATGAACGTGGCCGTGCCGCGCTCCCAGCACTCACCGATGTTCGGGCAGGCGGCCTCCTGGCAGACCGTGTGCAGTCCGTCGTCCTCGATGCGCCGCTGCAGCTCGCGGTAGCGCTTGCCGCCCGGCGCCGGCACCTTCAGCCAGGGCGGCTTGCGCGCCCGCAGCGGCTGCACATCGGGCCCGAGCACGGTCAGGACGTCCATGCCTCCCGGGTTGGAACGCGACCGCGTGCTCACGCCATCGAGGGTACCCGGCGCTCGAGCCGCGCCGGGGACACCAGCCGCTGCTTGCGCCCGTGTGCCGCTGCGAAGCGGTAGGCGGCGCGGCGGCGGAAGCACTCCAGCCCGCGCGGCTTCCCGGCCTGGGCGGTGACCGAGGTCATCCGCACTGTGGGCAGCCCGCAGGCCACGACCCACTCGAACGGCTGGAGGTCGTTCTCGACGTTGACCGCGAACCCGTGCGTGGTCACGCCGCGGGCGACGTGCACGCCGATCGAGGCGATCTTGCGCTCGCCCACCCAGACCCCGGTGAAGTCGGGGCCCTCGTCGGTGCGGGCCCGGGCCTCCAGGCCCTCGTCGGCCAGGGCAGCGATGACCGCGCGCTCCATCGTGCGCACGAACGCGAGCACGTCGTCGGTGCGCATGATCGCGTAGCCGACGAGCTGTCCGGGGCCGTGGTAGGTGAGCTTGCCGCCGCGGTTGGTGCGCACGAGGTCGATCCCCTGGCCCAGGTACCAGGCCTCGCCCATGGGGAGGTCGGCGTCGCCCGAGCGGCGGCCCAGCGTGTACACGGGCGGGTGCTCGAGCATGAGCAGCAGGTCGGGGATCTCGTCGGCCTGCCGGGCGGTCCGCAGCCGCTCCTGCAGCGCGCTGGCCTCGCGGTACTCCACGCTCCCCAGATGGCAGGTCCACAGCTCCGCGGCCATGCAGGCCACGATACCGCCGCGCCCTAGCTGCGCCGGTGCTTGCGGCGCTTGGGCGCCTTGACCGTGACGGCCTTCGTGGTCGTGATCTGCGGGCCGCCGGCCGAGAAGGTGATGGTGACACTGACCCGCAGCCTGCGCAGGCGGCGCAGCGCGGTCAGGGCCGAGTGCCGGGCGCCGATGCGGATCCGCACCCGGCCCGCACCGGCGGTGGTGGCCGAGCCGGTCCCGTAGGCGACGGTCTTGACCCGCGGCTTGCGCGCCGAGCGCTTGGCCTTGCGCTTGCGCTGAGCGGCGCGCACGCGGGTGGACGCGGTGGCGTCGGCGGCGCCCGCGGCCGCGGTGTCGATGACCGCGGTGATGGTGCCCCCGCGGTCGGCGGTCAGGGCCACGATCTTGAAGCCGCTCGAGGGCAGCGGCGCGCAGCACACGGGCGGCGGAGGTGGAGGCGGCGTGGCGGTCGCTCCCGCGGCCGGCACCGTGACGGTGCGCGTGGTCGTGGCTGAGCCGCCGCCGTTGCACAGCGCGGTCAGGCCGTTCCAGACCTGGGCGGTCGAGCAGCCCTGGTCGTCGGTCACCGTGAGCCGCGCTGTATACGTGCCGGCGCGCGTGTAGACATGGGTGGGCCGCGCGCCTGCGTCGCTCGCCGTGGCGCCGTCGCCGAAGTCCCAGTCGTAGCGGGCCACCGCCGTCTCGGGGTCGCTGGAGGCGGAGCCGTCGAAGCCGGTGGCCGAGCCTGCCGCGGCCCCGGCGCCCGAGAACGCCGCCGCCGGGCCCTGGTTCGGGCGCACCGCGATGCCGACCATGCCCGGGCCGCCGGTAACGGACGGTGGGCTCTTGGGGCCCAGCCCCCCGCCGGCGCCGACGTCGAACTGCAGCAGGTGGTTGGTGCTGTCGCCCGTGTAGACGCTGCGGCCGTCAGCGGCGACGGAGATCGTCGCGATCGACCCCAGGGCGGGCACCGTGGCCGGCGTCTTCGCGCTCAATGCGCCGTCGCCGCCGACGTTGAACTGGGCGATCAGGTTCGCGCCCCGTACGTACAAGCTCTTGCCGTCCGGGGTGATGGCCGGCCACGTCGCCCCCGGGACCGGGAGCGTCGGCGGCGTCTTCGCGGTCAGCTTGCCGTCCGCGCCGATGTCGTACTGGTGGACGAGGGCGTCGGTGTTGCTGGTCACGTAGGCGGTGCGGCCGTTCGGGGCGATGACCATGGCGGCGTTGCTCATGCCGGCCGGCACGGTGGGCGGCGACTTGGGCGTGAGCGTGCCATCCGCGGCGACGTCCCACTGGGAGACGAACGTGTTGCCGGAGTTGGTGTGCACGATGTAGGCGCTGCGTCCGTCGGGCGAGACGGTCAGCAGCTGCGGGCCGTTGGGCGTCGTCACCGTCGCCGGCGCCTTCGGGGTAAGGGCGCCCTCCCCGGCGATGTCGAACTCCGACACCGTGCCGCTGTCGCGGTTGGTGACGTACAGGCTCTTGCCGTCGGGCGAGGCGGTGACGCCGATGCCCCCATCCTGCACCGGCAGCGACGCGGGTGACTTCGCGCTCAGGGTCCCGTCGGCCGCGACGTCGAACAGCCCGATCGAGGCGCTCGGCTTCAGCGCCGACACGTAGAGGTGGCGCCCGTCCGGGGTCACAACACCGAGGACCGCGTCGTCCACCGTGGGCACGCTGGCCGGCGACTTGGCTGCCAGGGCGCCGTTGGAGGCCACGTCGAACGGGTTGATCTCGCCCGCCGGCGTGGATTGGTCGAACGCGTAGAGGTTCCCCGCCACCGCGGGCGCGGTCGCGGGCAGCGCAAAGCCCGCCACCGCGATCGCCGCACACACGCACAGGCCGCGTCTCATCCCGCGCCCGACGCTACCGGGCCGTAGGTGCCCGGCGCAACGTCCGCGGTCAGCCGCCGTCCCAGGCCTCGACGTGGCGCCGCAGCGACGCGAGGAACTGCGCCGCGAGCACCCCGTCGAGCGCGCGGTGGTCCCAGCTCAGGCCGAAGATCGTCATCGGCCGGATCGCGATCGCGTCGTCGATCACCACCGGCCGCTTGACGACCGCCTCGAGGTCGAGGATCGCCACCTGCGGCTGGTTGATGACCGGCGTGGCCATGATCGAGCCGTACTGGCCGGGGTTGGTGATCGTGAACGTGCCGCCGCGGACCTCGTCCGGGCGCAGCTCGCCCGACCGCGCGCGCTTGGCGGCGTCCTTGATGCGGCGCCCGAGGCCCTCCGCGGAGAGCTCGTGGGCGTCGTGGATCACGGGCACGATCAGGCCCTCGTCGCCGAGCGACACGGCGATGCCCAGCTGCACGGCGTCGTGGACGGTGTAGGCCTCGCCCTCGAGCCACGCGTTGAGCTGCGGGTGCTCGCGCAACGCGGCGATGGCGCAGCGGGCCACGAGCGGCAGCGCGGTAAGGCCGAGCTTCTCGCGCCCGGCCTCGATGCGGGACATGTCGGCCTCGATCCATGTCGTACACGTGGCCGCCGTCTCCAGCGAGTGCTTCATGTGCTCGCCGATCGAGCGGCGCATGCGGCTGAGGGCGCCCGGGGCGTCGGATGTCGGGCGTCGGGCGTCCGGCGTCTCGGGCTCCGGCCTGTACGGGGACTCGCTGTGCAGCGGTGCATCCCCGCGCTCCAGGAACGCCAGGACGTCCTTCTTCGTCACCCGCCCACCGCGCCCCGTGCCCTCCACAGCGCTGAGGTCGAGGTCGTGCTCGGCGGCGATGCGCATGACGACGGGCGAATAGCGCTTCGCGCCGTTCCCCGACGCCCGACGCCCGACGCCCGACGCCTCACCGTTCGACGCCTCGCCGTTCGATGCCTCGCCGTTCCCCGACCCATCGCCGGTGTCGATGCGCGCGAGCACGGTGCCCACGTCCACCGTCTCGCCCTCGGGCACGAGGATCTCGACGAGCACCCCGCTCGCGGGCGCCGGCACGTCGGTGTCGATCTTGTCGGTGGAGATCACGCAGATGGGCTCGTCGGCCTCGACCCGGTCGCCGGGCTGCTTGCGCCACTCGGCCACCGTCCCCTCGGCGACCGACACGCCCATCTGCGGCATGGCGACATCAGTACGCGAGGAGCTCAACGCACGCCTCCTTGATCCGGTCGACGGACGGCAGCACGGCCTGCTCGAGCGGCGGCGAGAACGGGATGGGCACGTTCGGCGTGGCCACCCGCACCACCGGCCCGTCGAGGTCCTCGAAGCCGCGCTCGGCGATCAGCGCCGCCACCTGGGCGCCGGCCGCGCAGAGCTCGTTGGCCTCGTCGACCACCACCACCTTCGCGCACGCGCGCACGGAGTCGAGGATCGCTTCCTCGTCCAGCGGCACGAGCGAGCGCAGGTCGAGCACGCGCACGCCCTCGAGCTCCTCGGTGGCCTCGAGCGCGGTGTGCACCATCGCGCCGTAGGTGATGACCACGAGGTCCTCGCCGTCGCGCGCCACCCGCGCGCGCATCGGGGTCGCGTAGGCGCCGACCTCCACATCGCCTTTTATGCGCCGGTACAGGTGCTTGTGCTCGCAGAAGAGCACCGGGTTGGGGTCGCGGATGGCGGAGATCAGCAGCCCCTTGGCGTCCTCGGCCGTGGCGGGGGCGACGATCTTGATCCCGGGCGAGTGCATGAACCACGCCTCGGGGTTCTGCGAGTGGAACGGCCCGCCCGAGAAGCCGCCGCCGGTGGGGAGCCGCACGGTGATCGGCACCGCGAGCCCCTGGCGGTAGTGCATCTTGCCCGCCACGTTGACGAGCTGGTCGAAGCCGCAGGAGATGAAGTCCGAGAACTGCATCTCGCACACCGGTCGCAGGCCGACCACGGCGGCGCCCACCGCGGTGCCGACGATGCCGGCCTCGGCCAGCGGCGTGTCCATGACGCGGTCGGGCCCGAACTCGTCGATGAACCCGTCCGTCACCTTGAACGCGCCGCCGAACACGCCGATGTCCTCGCCCATGCAGAACACGCGCTCGTCGTCGCGCATCTCCTCGCGCAGTCCATCGCTGATCGCCTGCAGATACGTCATCGCCGGCATCAGCTGACCCCCGACCAGGGCGCCTGGCCGTCGCCGAGCACGTTGGCCTCGCCCTCGCAGAACACGCCCGCGGTCGCGGTCGCCCCGTCGGGCATGGGCATGGCCAGCGCCTCCTCCACACCGGCCTCGATCGCGGCCGCGACCTCCGCGCGCACGGCGGCCACGTCGACGCCGAGGCCCTCGAGCACGCGCTCCTGGCGCTCGATCGGGTCCTTGCGCCGCCACTCCTCCAAGCGCTCCTTGTCGACGTACTTCATGTCGTCGTGGGCGGCGTGGCCGTGCATGCGCATGGTCTCGCAGGCGATCAGCGTCGGGCCCTCGCCGGCGAGCGCGCGCTCGCGCGCCTCGCGCGTGGCCTCGAAGACCGCCTCGACGTCGTTGCCGTCGACCGACCAGCCCGGGAAGCCGTAGCTCTCGGCGCGGTGCACAGGGTCGACCGCGAACTGCGCCTCGAGCGGCGTCGAGTACGCGAACTGGTTGTTCTCGAGGACGAAGATCACCGGCAGCTTCTGCACGCCGGCCCAGTTCATGGCCTCGTGGAAGTCGCCGCGCGACGTCGAGCCGTCGCCGAACCAGGTCAGCGCGCAGCGCTGCTCGTGGCGCAGCTTGAACGCCATCGCCATGCCGGTGGCGACGAGCATCATGTCGGGCAGCATCGAGACCATCCCGACGCAGCCCAGCTGCCAGTCGCCGAAGTGCACGTTGCCGTCGCGACCACCGGTCACGCCGCCCGCGCGGCCCATGTACTGCGCGAAAATGCGCGCCGGGGTCACCCCGCGCACGAGATGGGCGGCGAGGTCGCGGTGCAGCACGCACAGGCGGTCCTTCGGGCCCATCGCGAATGCGGCGCCGGCCGACACCGCCTCCTGCCCGAACCCGTCGTAGAACGAGCCCGGGACCTTCCCCTGTCGGTACAGGGTCATCGCCCGCTCCTCGATGCCGCGCATCAAGAGCATGTAGCGAAGAAGACCGACCCGATCGTCACGGGTCAGGTGCCCGGTCGCATCGGACCGAGCGGTCTCAGTTGCCATCTCTCGTTTCTCCCTCTGAGCCGGAAGCGGGGTCTCCGTCCGGGCCCTGTCGGTGTGAGCGCGGGATCTCCGCGCCGACCCGCAAACGAGAGTACCCGTCCCGTCGTCGCACGTACTCTCTTTCGTGATGGAGCAGGTCCGGTGGTCGCGTCTTCGCTGGCGGCTTCGGGGGGCGTGGCTCTGGCCGACGTTCATCGCCCTCACCGTCGTCGACGCCGTCCTGCTCCAGGCGGTGCCGATCGCAGGCGAGCACGGGCCCGACCTGTTCCCGGGCATGGTCCTCGCCGGGGTCTTCAACCTCGTGGCGGTGGCGGTCCTGGCCCCGCTCTGCGCGGTGCTCGTGCGCCGGCGCCGGCCCGACATGCCGCGGACCGTCGCGCGCGACTACGCCGGCACCGTGCTCGTGGTCGCGGTCACGCTGATCGTGGTCGCGGTCGGGCTCCTGCACCGGCCGGCGCTGCTGGAGGCCAAGCGCGCCCGCGCGGCCCAGCTCGCGGCGGTGCAGCGCTACGTGCTCACCCGCGCCCCCGCCGCGTACCGCGTGCACGTCGCGCTCGCCGACACCGTGCGCATGGACGCCGACCTGTTCCGCACCTGCGTGCCCGGCGGCCGGCCCGACCGGGCGCTGTGCCTCTTTGTGGACACGTCGCAGTCGCCGCCCGGCGTCACGCTGGACCGCAGCCGCGCCCCCAACGAGGCGGTCGGCGCGCCGACGCCGCACTAGCGGCGCTCAGAGCGCGAGCGAGGCCGGCGCCTGCAGCAGGTCGCGGATGCGCGCCAGGAACTGGGCGGCGTCGGCGCCGTAGAGGATGCGGTGGTCGCAGGCCAGGGTCACGGCCATGCGGTGACGCGGCACGATCTCCCCGTCGACCACGACCGGGCGCTGCTCGATCGCGCCCACGGCGAGGATGGCGGCCTGCGGCGGGTTGATCACGGCGGTGAAGCTGGTGATCCCGTACATGCCGAGGTTGGAGACGGTGAAGGTGCCGCCGGAGAGGTCGGGCGGCGCGATCGTGCCCTCGCGCACCTTGCCCGCCAGCTCGCGCGTGGCCCGCGCGATCTCGCCCAGCGATTTGCGGTCGGCGTCGAAGACGGTCGGGACGATCAGCGCGTCCTGGGCCGCGACGGCCACGCCGACGTTGACGCGCGCGTGCAGCTCGTAGCGCCCGTCCTTGTAGGAGCCGTTGGCGCGCGGGTACTCGCGCAGCGCCAGCGCGCAGGCCTTGACCACCATGTCGTTGAAGGAGGGGACGACCTCGGCCACGTCCTTGAGCTGCGCGCGCATGGCCACCGCCGCCGCCATGTCGATGTCCATGTCCAGCGCGAAGTCGGGCACGGTGGCCTTGGACTCGGCCATGCGGCGCGCGATGAGCTGCTGGGTGCGCGTGAGCTCGACAAGCTCCGAACTTCCCTTGCCGGTCTGGGTGTCGGGCGTCGGGGTTTCGGGCGTTGGGCCTTGGGCGTTGGGCGTTGGGGCCGTGGCGCCCTCGACGTCCGCTTTGACGATCCGGCCGCCGGGGCCGGTGCCGGACAGCGAGGACAGGTCCAGGCCCTTCTCCCGGGCCATCCGCCGCGCGATCGGCGACGCCTTGACCCGCTCGCCGCCGTTGGACTGCTGGGCTGGCTCGGGCTCGGGCTCGGGCTCGGGCTCCGGCGGCGGAGCAGGCTCGGCCTCGGGCTCAGCGCCCTCCGACGCCCGACGCCCGACGCCCGACGCCCCATCGCCCGCCGCCCCCGCCGCCCCGTTGAGCCGCGCGATCACCTCGCCCACCGGCAGCGTGTCGCCCTCGGCGGCCACGATCTGCAGCACGCCGTCGGTGTCGGCCTCGTAGGTCATCGTGGCCTTGTCGGTCTCGATCTCGACCAGCTCGTCGCCGCGGGCGACCTCGTCGCCCTCGGCCTTCAGCCACTTGATGATCGTCCCCTCCTCCATGGAGTCGGAGAGCCGGGGCATCGCGATCTCGGACACGACGACGGGTTATACCGACCGCTAGTACCGAGGCGTGCTCCGGGCCAGCGCCTCGGCCGCGGCGGGCGGCTCCGGGCGCCCGAAGTAGAAGCCCTGGCCGACGTCGCAGCCCAGCGCCCGCAGCACCGCGAGCTGGTCCGGGCGCTCGACGCCCTCACCGACCGCGCGCAGGCCCAGGGCGTGGGTCAAGTCGATGATCGCGGCCATGATCGGGCCGTCGTTGGCGTCGCGTCCGAGCTCGGCCACGAAGGCGCGGTCGACCTTGAGCACGTCGACGCGGAAGCGCTTGAGCGAGGACAGCGCGCTGTAGCCACTGCCGAAGTCGTCGATGGCCAGCCCCACGCCCATGCCGCGCAGCGCGGCCAGCGTCTGCTCGGACCCGCTCGCGTCCTCCATGACCACGCTCTCGGTCACCTCCAGGCACAGCCGCGCCGGGTCCAGGCTCGCGCGCTGCAGCGCCTCGCCGACCACGTCCAGCAGCTCGGGCTGAGTGAGCTGGCGCGCCGAGAGGTTCACCGCCATCTCCGGCGCACCCGACGTGCCCGGCAGCGCCGTCCAGCGCTCGGCCTGGCGGCACGCCTCGTCCAGCACCCACGCGCCCAGGGCGACGATCAGCCCGGTCTCCTCGGCCACGGCGATGAATTCACCGGGCGCCAGCAGCCCGCGCTCGGGGTGCTGCCAGCGCACGAGCGCCTCCCAGGACACGATCCGCCCCGAAATGAGGTCGATCTGGGGCTGGTAGTGGAGGACGAGCTCGTCGCGCTCGAGCGCGCGGTGCAGAGCGCTCTCGATCGACAGCCGGCGCACGGCCCGCTCGCGCAGCCGGGCGTCGAACAGCTCCACGCGCGACTTGCCGCGCTCCTTGGCCCGGTACATGGCCGCGTCGGCGTCGCGCACGAGCGACTCCGCCAGCCCCTCGTCGTGCGCGTCGCCTTCGGCCATGGCGATGCCGATCGACGCGGTCAGGAACGTGTCGGCCTCGTTCGCCCCGAGCGCGAACGGCATCCCCACCGCCTCGGCCATGCGCTGCGCGATGGTGACCACGGCGCGCTCCGAGGGCACGTCCTCGCACAGGGCCGTGAACTCGTCGCCGCCGAACCGGGCGACGGTGTCGCCGGGGCGCAGCGCCTGCTCGAGCCGCGCGCCGACGTCGACCAGTACCCGGTCGCCGGCCTCGTGGCCGAGCGAGTCGTTGATGAGCTTGAACCGGTCGAGGTCGAGGAAGAGCACCGCCACCGAGGAGCTGCGGCGCTCGGACCGCGCCAGCGCCAGCTTGAGCCGGTCCAGGAACAGCGCCCGGTTGGGCAGCCCGGTCAGCGCGTCGTGGAGGGCCTGGTGGGCCAGCGCGACCTCGGCCCGCTTGCGCTCGATTGCGTAGCGCACCGAGCGCGAGACCAGGTGGTCGTCGACGCGCCCCTTGATCAGGTAGTCCTGCGCCCCGCCCTGCACCGCGCGCAGCGCGACCTCCTCGTCGTCGAGGCCGCTGAGCACGACGATGGGCACGTCGGGCGCGAAGGCCTGGACCCGGTCGACCGCCTCCAGGCCCTGGGCGTCGGGCAGCGAGAGGTCGAGAAGGATGCACGTCGCGTCGGCCCGCAGCAGGTGCTCGCGCGCCGCCGCGACGCGGTCGAAGTGGTCGAAGGCGAAGTCGCCCGGCCAGGACGAGCGCAGCATCTCGCGCACGAGCACGGCGTCGCCGGGGTTGTCCTCGATCAGGACCAGCCGGGGCAGCGCGCCGTTGTCGCTCATCACGCCGGAAGCGTAAAGCGGAACACGCTGCCCTCGCCGGGAGTGGACTCGACCCAGATGCGCCCCCCGTGGCGTTCGGCGATGGCGCGGCAGATCGCCAGGCCGATGCCGGTGCCGGGGTACTCGTTGGGCGCGTGCAGGCGCTGGAAGACCTGGAAGATGCGCTCGTCGAACTCGGGGTCGATGCCGATGCCCTCGTCGGCGACGGCAAGCGCCCATTCGTCCCCGTCGCGCGCGGCGGTGATGCGCACCACCGGCGGCTCGCCGCCCGTGAACTTCAGCGCGTTGACAACGAGGTTCTGCACGAGCTGCACCAGCTGGCTGGCGTCGCCGCGGACCGTGGGCAGGTCGCCGACCTCGATGGTCGCATCGGTCTCGTCGATCGAGGTCTGCATGCCCTCGAGCACGCGCTGGACGAGCGGGCCCATCGCGATCGGCTCGTGCTCGAGCTCGGCCCGACCGACGCGCGAGTAGCTGAGGAGGTCGCGGATGAGGGCCTGCATGCGCTCGACCCCGTCGACGATGTAGCGCATGAACTCGCCGGCGTCGTCGTCCAGCCGGTCCGCGTAGCGGCTCTGCAGCAGCGACACGAACCCGCTGACCATGCGCAGCGGCTCGGAGAGGTCGTGCGAGGCCACGTAGGCGAAGCGCTCGAGCTCCTCGTTGGAGCGCTCGAGGTCGGCCGCCCGCCGCTCGAGCTCGCCGCGGTGCGTGATGTCCTTGGCCACGGCGTAGAGGAGGCCTTGGTCGGGCACGCCGATCGCATTGAACAGGAAAACTCCGTAGCTGCCGTCGCGGCCGCGGATGCGCAGCTCGAAGTCCTGCGACTCCGCACCGCCCGCCAGCGCGGTGACCTCGGCCAGCGCGCGCTCGCGGTCGTCGGGGTGGATGAACTCGGTGTAGGGGACCGCGCGCAGCTCGTCCTCGGACCAGCCCAACGTCCGCTCCCACGCGGGGCTCGCGCGCTTGATGTACCCGTCGAACCCCGCGGTTACGAGCGGGTCGAGCGACAGGTCGAAGAACTCCTCGTAGTGCGGTTCGCCCACCCTCGACCATTCCCCACGATCGGTATCGGTCGGCGGCCTAGGCGGCTTGAACGTCGCCGAACAGGGCGCGCACGGCCTCGACCACCTGCGGCTCGTGCGGGAAGGCGATCTGCTCGAGCGGCTTGGAGTAGGGCATGGGCAGGTCGGCGCCGGTCACGCGCGAGACCGGGGCGTCGAGCCAGTCGAAGGCCTGCTCCTGCACGAGCGCGGCGAGGTTGGCGCCCACGCCGCCGTGGGGCCAGCCCTCCTCGACGATCATGCAGCGGTTGGTCTTCTGCACCGACTCGACCACCGTGTCGAGGTCGAGCGGGCGCAGCGTGCGCGGGTCGATGACCTCGCAGGAGATGTCGTGCTCGTCGGCCAGCACGGCGGCCGCCTTCTCGGCCGTCATCGCCATGCGCGAGATCCCCACGACGGTGATGTCGGTGCCCTCGCGCGCGATCCGTGCGCGGCCGAAGTCGAGCGTGAAGTCGTCGGACTCGGGCACATCGCCGCGCTGGCCGTAGAGGTACTCGTGCTCGATGAAGATCACCGGGTTGTCGTCGCGGATGGCGGCCTTGAGCAGGCCCTTGGCGTCGGCGGCGTTGGAGGGCACGGCCACGAGCAGGCCGGGCACGTGCAGGTACAGGGCCTCGAAGCAGTGCGAGTGGGTCGGGCCGAGCTGGTGGCCCGCGCCCTGGGGCATGCGGATGACCAGCGGGACGCGCGCCTGGCCGCCGAACATGTAGTGGATGTGCGCGGCCGAGTTCACGATCTGGTCCAGCGCGAGCAGGGAGAAGTTCACCGTCATGAGCTCGACCACCGGGCGCAGCCCGAGCATGGCCGCGCCGACGCCCATGCCCACGATCGAGTTCTCCGAGATCGGGGTGTCGCGCACGCGCCGGTCGCCGAACTCCTCCAGCAGGCCGTTGGTGACCTTGAAGGCGCCGTTGAACACGCCGATGTCCTCGCCCATGAGGAACACGTCCTCGTCGCGCTGCATCTCCTCGCGCAGCGCCTCGTTGAGCGCCTCGCGGTAGCGCATGACCGCCATCAGTGGCCCACTACTCTTCTCCGGCCAGCTCGCGCTCGTCCTCGCCGCGGTGCACGCCGGCCGAGCGCTCGTCGACCGAGTACCAGCCGCGCACCTGGTCGCCGAGGACGTAGATGTCGTCGTAGAGCGACTCCGGGGCGGGGAACGGCGACTGGTCGGCGAAGGCCACCGCCTCGTCCACCGTGCCCAGGACCTCTTCGTCGACCCGCTCGGGCGTGCCGTCCTCGATCAGGCCGGCGTCGATCAGGCGCTGGCCGAAGGCGGTGATCGGGTCACGCTTGCGCCACTCCGCCACCTGCTCCTTGGTGCGGTACTCCTCGGGGTCGGCCATCGAGTGCCCGCGGAACCGGTAGGTGACCGCCTCGACGACCTGGGGCTGGCGCTCGCTGCGGGCGCGCTCGACGGCGGCGGCGATCGCGTGGAAGGTGTCGACGACGTCCATCCCGTCGCAGCTCGTGCCGGGCACGCCGTAGCCCTCGGCCTTGCGCGCGAGGTCGAGCACGGCCGAATGGCGGTCCAGCGCCGTGCCCATGCCGAACTGGTTGTTGGTGACCATGAAGACGATTGGCAGCCGCCACAGCGCGGCCAGGTTCATGGTCTCCCCGAACGTGCCCTGGTTGGACGCGCCGTCGCCGAACACGCACAGGGTCACGTCGTCGGTGCCCTTGTAGTCGCTGGCCAGCGCGTGGCCGGCGCCGATGGGCAGGTTGCCGCCGACGATCCCGTAGCCGCCCATGAAGCGGCGCTCGAGGTCGAACATGTGCATGGAGCCGCCGCGCCCGCGCGAGCAGCCGCCCTCGCGGCCGAACAGCTCGGCCATGACCGTCTTGGGCTCGGTCCCGCGCGCCAGCGCGTGGCCGTGCGAGCGGTAGGTCGAGATCAGGTAGTCGGTGTCGCGCAGGGCGCGCACCGAGCCGACGATCGTCGCCTCCTCGCCGATGGCGAGGTGCAGGAAGCCACCGACCTTGGCCTTCGCGTACATCTCGCCCGCGCGCTCCTCGAAGCGGCGGATGAGGGTCATCGCGTTCAGCCACTCGAGGGCGGCCTCCTTGTCGGGGAGCTCCTGACGCTGTTCGGCTTCGACGCTCATACGGGCTCGACGATACTCACGTACCCACGACGGCGGGTACCGTCTCGACCTTTGCTTGGGCCGTGTTCACCTCCAGGGCCCGCGCGACCCGCTCGCTCGCGAGCGCACGCGTCATCGCATGGGGGTGGATCTCGCACGCCGCCGCGGCGATCAGGAGCGTGTCCGGGTCATCGAGGCTGCGCCCGGCGGCGAAGGCCTGGCGGAAGGCGGCGAGCGAGAAGGCCACTGCGCGGCCGATCGACTTCGCGTACGTGGCGGCCAGCGGCGCAAGCTCGCTCTGCGCAGGCCAGGCCGGCGGCAGCCACAGCGGCTGCAGGCCCTGGGCGTCGGCCGTGCGCACGAGGTCCTCCTCGTAAGAGAGGCGCTCTTCGGCGCAGCGGAAGCCGTGCTCGGTGGGCAGCGCCACCGGCACCCACTCGGGCACGACGGGCAGCTCGGCGTTGATCCGCTCGGCCCAGAGGTAGCAGTCGGGGTCGCGCAGGTCGTAGTAGAAGCGCGGCTGGTCGCTCATGCCGACCGCGCCTCGGCGCGGGCCTCGTCCTCGTCGAGGAAGTTGCCCACCCAGGCGATGCATTCGCCGCGGAAGCGGGCCAGCTGCCAGAACGGCAGCTCGAACTCGGTGCCCTGCGCGCACCCGCGGGCGCACACCGCGATCAGCGCCTGCTCGTCGCCCAGGTGCTCGGGCCGGCCCGCCTCGACCACCGCGTCGTCCCAGGTGCCGAACCAGTCCTTGCGGAACTGCCACAGGCCGTCGTGGCCGTGGTACTCCTGCGGCCCGGGCCAGCCGTCGACGGGCCGGAAGACGATGTCCTCGGACCAGATGTCGCCGCGCGCTTCGCTGTCGGCGGCGTTGAAGGCCGCGTAAGCGCGTTCGAGCAGGTGCTCACGCGCTTCCGGCGTCACCCGTGGATGAGCCAGCCGTCGGCGGCGCGGGCGGCTTCCATCACCGCCTCGGACAGGGTCGGGTGTCCGTGGATCGACCGGGCGATCTCGGGATAGCCGCCCTCGAGCGCCTTGACGTTGACGAGCTCCTGCACGAGGTCGGTGGCGCGGGCGCCGACGATGTGGCCGCCCAGCAACTCGCCGTACTGCTTGTCCCCCACCACCTTGATCATGCCGCTGCGGTCCCCGTAGACGGTGCCTGCGCCGACGGCGCCGTAGGAGACCTTGCCGATCGTGACGTCGTGGCCCTCGGCGCGGGCCTGCTCCTCGGTTAGGCCGAAGGAGCCCACGTTGGGCGTGCAGAAGGTGGCGCGCGGGATGTCGATGTACTCGATCGGGTGGGTCTCCATCCCGGACGCGTCCTCGACCGCGATGATCCCCTCGTCCGAGGCCTTGTGCGCGAGCGCCGGGCCGTGGACGAGGTCGCCGATCGCCCACACGCCCTCCTTGTTCGTGCGCATGGCGCCGTCGACCGCGACCTGGCCGTTGTCGTCGAGCTTGATGCCCGCGGTGTCGAGGCCGAGGCCCTCGATGTCGGACCCGCGGCCGGCGGCGATCACGAAGTAGTCGACCTCTGCCTCCACGCCGTCGCCGTGGGTGAAGGTGCAGGACGACTCGGTGACCTGGACGTTCTCGACGAAGGTGCCGGTGTGCACGTCGATGCCCTGCTTCTTGAACGACCGTTCGGCCACCTTGGAGACGTCGACGTCCTCGGCGGGCAGGACGCGGTCGAGTCCCTCGAACAGCATCACCTCGACGCCCAGTCGCGCATATCCGGAGGCGATCTCGGTGCCCGAAGCGCCCGCGCCGATGACCGCGATGCGCTCGGGGAGCTCGGGGAGGAGCCACGCGCCGGCGGTGTCGATGACCCTCCCGCCGAACTGCGTTCCCGGGAGCGGCTTGGCCACGCTGCCGGTGGCCAGGATCACCGCCTTGGACGCCTCGTACTCGGTGCCGTCGAAGTTCCCGCCGACCTTGACGTTGCCGTCGTCGGTCACCGATCCGTGGCCGCCGATGACCTCGATGTTGTTCTTCTTGAACAGGCCGGATACGCCGCCGGTCAACGTCTTGACGACCTTGTCGCGGCGCTTGCCCACGGCCGCGAAGTCGACGGTGGGCGCGGCGCCGTTGATCGAGATGCCGAACTCCTCGGCGTCGCGCACTTCGGAGAACACGTCGGCCGAGCGCAGCACCGCCTTGGCGGGGATGCACGCGTAGTTCAGGCAGCGGCCGCCGACGACGTCGTCCTTCTCGA
The DNA here is from genome assembly GCA_036270095.1 of Solirubrobacteraceae bacterium. Taxonomy (GTDB): domain Bacteria; phylum Actinomycetota; class Thermoleophilia; order Solirubrobacterales; family Solirubrobacteraceae; genus DATBDE01. The sequence continues at coordinate 42,364 of DATBDE010000054.1, forward strand.
CCACCGCGGTCGTCATGCCGAGCTGCGCAGCCCGGATCGCGGCGACGTAGCCGCCGGGTCCTGAGCCGATGACGATGCAGTCGTAGGCGTCGGCCATCGCCTTGAATCTAGCGACGCTCGAGCGCGAGACGGACGCCGAGCCCGATGAGCACCGCACCGGTAAACCGTTCGACGCGGCGCAGCCACGGCCCCTCGACGAACGCGCGCTTGGCCCGGGTCACGCCGAACGCGAGCGCCGAGTACCAGATGAGGCCAAAGACGGCGAGCAGCGCCGCCATCGCCACCGCGTAGGGCAGCACCGGCTGCCCTGAGGGCACGAATTGCGGGAACAGCGCGACGTAGAAGACGGCGAGCTTCGGGTTGGTCAAGCTCGTCACGACGCCGTCGCGCAGCGCGTGCTTGTCGGCACGCGTCGGCCGCTCGACGCGGCGCCCGCGCATCGATTGCACGCCGAGCACGATCAGCACGGCCGCGCCGACGAGCTTGACCACGACGAAGACCTCGGCCGAGGTGGCGACGAGCGCGGCCACGCCCACGGCGGCCAGCAGCGCCCAGGTCACGACGCCGACCTCGTTACCCAGCGTGCAGGCCAGCGCGTGGCGCTGCCCGCCGCGCGCCGCGTTGCGCACGATCATCGCGGTGGCTGCGCCGGGGGTGACGGTCAGCAGCGCGGCGACGGGCACGAAGGCGAGCAGGGTGGCCATCGCCCTACGCCCACGCCCCTCCACCCGGCGGCGTCTTGGGCTGCATGGCCCGCTCGAGGCGCGCGCGCAGGTCGTCGGGCAGCGGCACGCTCTCGTTGCGCTCGTAGCTGTAGCCGACGAGCACGGCGTGGCCCTCGACCAGCAGCCGCTCGTCGGCCCGCGTCTCGAACTCGAGCTTGTACGACGAGCGCGCGAGGTCGGCCGGGCGCACGGCGGTGCGCAGGTCCTCGTCGTAGTACGCGGGCGCGCGGTAGTTCGCGTGCAGCTCCGCCACCACGACGCCGAAGGCGGACGGCGGGCGGCTGACGTCGTGGTCGGGGACGATCGAGCGGTGGAAGGCGATGCGGGCCGACTCGAAGAAGCGCAGGAAGTCGACATTGTTGACGTGCCCCATCGGGTCGAGGTCGCCGAAGCGCACGCGGTCGGTGTGGATGTAGGACCAGCTCATGCGGGCGGGCGGCGCGTCGGGGGGTCGGGCATCTGGATGCGGGCCAGCGACTTGACGAGCTTCCAGAACAGGAACCCCGACGGGACGATGATCGCGATCGGGACGATGAAGCCGAGCAGGTTCGAGGCTCGGACCAGGAACAGCGCCAGGTAGCAGATGAGGATCCCCAGCAGGGCCTGGAACCCGAGCACGGCCCAGTACTTGGCCTTCCACATGCCGATGCCGGCGACGAGCGTGATCGCCGACGGGATCAGGATCGAGACGAGGCCCGGGGTCTTGCCGTCGATGGTCAGGCCGGCGGCGAAGGCGATGAGGTTGCCGATGCCGAGCGCGAGCGCGATCACGGCGGCGACGGTCACGGCGGGCGGCCGCTGGCCCGGCCGCAGCGGCACCAGCTTGGCCCGCGCGTCGGCGTTGCGCTGCTCGGAGCGCGAGGCGCGCGGAGTGGGCTCCGGCTCGGTCGCGGTGGCGGTCGAGGACGCCGCCGGACGGGGCTTCGCCTTCGCCGCGCCGCTGGGCGCCGTCGAGCGCCGCTTGCGGCTACGCCGCCCCAACGTCCGCCTCCTCGCGCACGAGCGCGGCGCGCAGCGCCCGCGCGACCGCCTCGGGGTCGTCGGCCTCGGTGAGCGCGCGCACGACGACGACGCGGCGCGCGCCGTCGGCCACCACGGCGCGCACGGTGCCGGGATCGATGCCGCCGATGGCAAACCACGGGTCGGGCGCGTGCGCGGCGGCGTGGCGCACGAGCTCGAGCCCGACGGCCGGCCGTCCGGGCTTGGTCGGCGTGGCGTGCACGGGGCCCACCGCGATGTAGTCGGCGGCGCCGGCGGCGGCGATTTGCTCCGGCGAATGGGTCGAGCGGCCGACGATGCGCTCGGTGCCCACGACTGCACGCGCCTCCGCGACCGACCCGTCGTCCTGGCCCACATGCACGCCGTCGGCGTCGGCGGCGCGGGCCAGGTCGGGGCGGTCGTTGACGATGAACAGCGCCCCGGCCTCTGCCGCCGCGCGACGGAAGGTCGGGGCGGCGGCGAGGATCGCGTCGTCGCTCGCGTCCTTGTCGCGCAGCTGCAGCACGTCGACGCCACCCGCCAGCGCCGCACGCAGGAACGCCTCCGGCCGGCGGTCACAGACGAGGTAGAGACGGGCTCGGGCCAGGCGCTCGCGACGATCGCTCACGACCGCGAAGTCTAGGTAGCTAGCATGGGTCGCACGGGAGCCCACCGGGCTGAGAGGGCGGCACCGGCCGCCGACCGTTCGAACCTGATCCGGGTCATGCCGGCGCAGGGAGGTGCATTGAGGGACTCCACCGCACAGAGCTTCGACGTCGCCGTAGCCGGCGGCGGGGTCATCGGCCTCGCCGTCGCTTGGCGCGCCGCCCAGGCGGGCGCGGACGTGGTCGTGCTGCACGCATCCCGTGACGGCGCCGCCTGGCCGGTATCCGCCGGCATGCTTGCGCCGGTGGCCGAGGCGCAGTTCGGCCACGACGAGCTGCTTGCGCTCGGCTTGGAGAGCGCGCGCCGCTGGCCGGACTTCGCCGACGAGGTCGCGGCCGCGTCCGGGCGCGACCCCGGCTACCTGCGCTGCGGCACGCTCGTCGTCGCGCGCGACCGCGACGAGGCCGAGGCGCTCGAGCGCGAGCTCGCCTATCGCGCCGAGCGCGACCTGCCCGTCGAGCCCTTGCTGCCCACCGAGGCCCGCCGTCGCGAGCCCGCCCTGGGCACGCGCGTGCGCCTGGCCCTCGACGTGCCCGGCGACCACGCGGTCGACCCGCGCGCGCTGCGCGACGCGCTGGCCGAGGCCTTCCGCCGCGCCGGCGGCGAGCTGCGCGAGGGCGCGCCGGTGGCGGACGTCGCCGAGCTGCGCGCGCTGGCCCCGCGCGCGGTGATCGCGGTCGGCGCGTGGGCGGGCGCCCTGGCCGGCGTGCCCGTGCGCCCAGTCAAGGGCCAGATCCTGCGCCTGCGCGACCCGTCCGGCCCGGGCCTCGTCGCCCGTGTGCTGCGCCTGGCCGAGTCCTACCTCGTGCCCCGCGGCGACGGCCGCTACGTGCTCGGCGCCACGGTGGAGGAGCGCGGCTTCGACACCGCGCTGACCGCCGGCGGCGTGTTCGAGCTCCTGCGCGACGCCTACGAGGTCGTGCCCGGCTTGGCCGAGCTCGAGCTCGAGGAGGCGTCGGTGGGCCTGCGCCCGGCGACGCCGGACAACGGCCCGCTCCTCGGGCCGGCCGACCGCGAAGACGTCGTGCTCGCGGCCGGTCACTACCGCAACGGCATCCTCTTCACGCCCATCACGGCCGACGCCGTGGCAGCGATCCTCGCCGGCACGGAGCCGCCCGCCGTCGCCGCCCCGTTCGCCGCCCACCGGTTCGGAGTTCCCGCGTGATCACCATCAACGGCAAGCCCCGCGACATCGTCCCCGGCACCACCGTGGCCGCCCTGCTGGACGCGCTCGACGAGGTGCCCTCCGGCCGCCGTGGCATCGCCGTGGCCATCGACGCCGAGGTCGTGCCGCGGGCCGAGTGGGCGTCCACCGAGGTCGGCGACGGCGCGGCGGTCGAGATCCTCGTCGCCATCCAGGGAGGCTGACCGTGCAGATCGACGACGTCACCTTCGTGTCGCGCCTGATCCTCGGCACCGGCGGCTTCACCAGCCTCGACGTGCTCGCGACGGCCATCCAGGCCACCGGCACCGAGCTCGTCACGGTCGCCCTGCGCCGCGTCTCGCCCGACGCGCGTGGCTCGATCATGGACGTGCTCGAACGGGAGGGCGTGCGCCTGCTGCCCAACACCGCCGGGTGCTTCACCGCCCGCGACGCGGTCACCACGGCCAAGCTCGCGCGGGACGCGTTCGAGACCGACTGGGTCAAGCTCGAGGTCATCGGCGACGACCGCACCCTGCTGCCCGACGGGCCGCAGCTCGTCGAGGCGGCGGAGGAGCTCGTGGCCGACGGCTTCGTCGTCCTGCCCTACACCAACGACGACCCCGTGCTCGCCCGTCGGTTGGAGGAGGTCGGGTGCGCGGCGATCATGCCGCTGGGCTCGCCCATCGGCTCGGGGATGGGCATCCGCAACCCGTACAACCTCACGCTCATCCGCGAGCAGACCGAGCTGCCGGTGATCCTCGACGCCGGCGTCGGCACGGCCTCGGACGCGGCGCTGGCCATGGAGCTGGGCTGCGACGCGATCCTGTGCGCGTCGGCGATCTCGCGCGCCGCGGATCCCGCCGCGATGGCCTCCGCCATGCGCAAGGCGGTCGAGGCCGGCAGCGAGGCGCGCGCGGCCGGCCGCATCCCGCGGCGGCTCTACGCCGAGGCCTCGACGACGTTCGAGGGTCTGCCCGGCTACGCGCACACCGACTGAACGGTGAGCACGGACGAGCTGTTCGATCGCTGGCAGGCCGCGTGGTCGGGCCGCGACGTGCGGCTGTTCGAGCCGCTGTGCACGGCTTCGTTCCACTACGAGGACCCGCTCACGAACGGGCCCCTGCGCGGCCTGCGCGCGCTCGCCGACCACGCCCAGCGCCTGTGGGACGCGTTCCCCGACGTGCGCCTCGAACGTTCCGGCGAGCGCATGTCGAGCCCCAGTTTCGCCGCCGCGCCGGTGCGCGTGCACGGCACCCACCAGCGGGCGCTCGACGCGCTGCCCGCCACTGGCAAAAAGCTCGACTTCCAGGTCGTGTTCGTGTGCGAGCTCGAGGACGAGCTGCTGCGCCGCGTGCGCGCCTTCTTCGACGTCTACGACGTGGGCGTGCAGCTCGGCGTGCTGCCGGTCCGCGGCTCGCTCTCGGCCAAGGCGCTGCTGGCGCTGCGCGGCTACGGCATCGGCCGCTCGGCCGGCTAGGCGAACGCCTCCTGCATCGCCTGCTCGAGCTCCGCGCTCGTCATGTCGCGGAGGTGGGTGGCGATGGCCCACTTGTGCCCGAAGGGGTCGCGCACGGTGGCCACGCGGTCGCCGAAGAACGCGTCGCTCGGCTCGCCCACCGAGGTCGCGCCCGCCGCCACCGCCTGCGCGTAGAGCGCGTCGGCGTCCTCGCAGTAGATGGTCAGCGAGACCGACACCGGCACGTCCGGGTCGGGCGCGCGGCTGTCGAACTGGGGCAGCGCGTCGTTGAGGGTGATGACGGAGTCGCCGATGCGCAGCTCGGCGTACATGACCTTGTCGCCGGCGTCGAGCCGGCGCAGGACCTCGGCCCCGAAGGCGCGCTCGTAGAAGGCGATGGCCGCCGGACCGCCGTCGACGGCGAGGTTGGGGGTCACGGCGTGGAATCCAGTGGGGATGGCGTTGGTCGGCATGCCCGCACCGTAGCCTCGGGTCCGACGACGATCTTGGAAGAATGCGACAGGGATGGCCGATCACCGCGGCATCCTCAACCCCGACGAGGGCTTCGAGCACTTCCGCCTCGACCGGCAGCCGCCCGCGCCCGACCTGGCTCCGTTCGTGGAGCAGCACTGGGTGGTGGCGTGGGACCTGCGCGGGCGCGAGCCCTACACGTCCGAGGTCCTGCCCTACCCGAGCTTCCACCTCGTGGTCGAGGACGCCGGCACGTTCCTGTACGGCGTCGGCGCCGACCGCTTCTCGCGCCGGCTCGAGGGCCACGGCCGCGCGGTGGGGGTCAAGTTCGTGCCCGGCGGCGCCCACCCTTTCCTGGGTGGCGCGCCGGCGTGGGAGCTGACCGACCGCTCGGTCCCCGCGCGCGAGGCGTTCGGCGCCGACGTGCCCGTGCGTGCCGACGCGGCCGAGCAGATCGCGGCCACCGAGGCCTTCCTGCGCGAGCGCCTGCCTCCGCCTGACCCCGAGGTCGCGTTCATCGGCGCGGTGGTGGCGACCATGGCGGCGCAGCCGGCGCTCAGCGTGGCCGCGGTGGCCGAGCGCCACGGCGTGTCGGCGCGCACCCTGCAGCGGCTGTTCCGGCGCTGCGTCGGCGTCAGCCCCAAATGGGTGCTGCAGCGTAACCGAGTGCAGGAGGCCGCCGAGCGCGTCGATGCGGACGGCGCGGCCGCTGTCGCGGCAACCGCGCAGGAGCTCGGCTACTTCGACCAGGCGCACTACATCAACGACTTCCGCGCCGCCGTCGGGCGGTCGCCGGGCCGCTACGCGAACGACGCCACCAGCGGCGGGTGATCGGAGAGCGCGCCGCGCTCGAGCACCTCGGCCTCGCCGGTGGGGAGCAGGCCGCGGGCGAAGAGGTGGTCGACGTCGCGCCCGCCCGCGTGCACGAGGCCGGGCAGCTCCGGGTTGCGCAGGTTGAGGTCGCCCCCGAACACGAGCCGCTCCGTGTTCGCCCAGGCCGCCAGGGCACGGTCGACGTCGGCCCGTGCGCACCGCGGGTCGTGCGCGGTGGCGTGCAGGTTGACTACCCACGCGTCGGGCGCGAGCCGCACGCCGTGGGCCACGCGCCGCTCGGGCCTGCGCGTGAGCACCAGCGACCGGTGCTCGGCGATGGCCGCGCCGCGCACGAGGATTGCGTTGGCGCCGCCGCCGTTGGACTTGATGAGGTCGGGCCAGCGCTCGGCCGCGAAGCGCCGCAGCGGCAGCAGCCCGTTGCGCGACGTGAGCACGGAGCGCGCGCTTGCGCGGGTCGCCCGCGCCAGCGGCTCGGGCCACCACGGCGGCACCTCCTGCAGCAGCGCGACGTCCCAGGCCCATCCGGCCAGCGCGGCGGCGAACGCGTCCAGCAGCGATCGGCCGCCGCCGGGGACCGCGCGGCCGTGGAAGAGGTTCCAGCTCAGGACGCGCACGGCCACGTACTCTTTCGTGCTTGACGCGGCACTTTCTCACCGGCGAGGAGCTCAACCGGGACAAGCTGCTGGGCCTGATCGAGCGGGCCCTCGAGCTCAAGGCCGCGCCGCTGTCCTCCGACGTCCTGCTGCGCCGCTCCGTCGCGCTGATCTTCCAGCGCCCCTCCACGCGCACGCGGCTGTCGTTCGAGGCCGGCGTGGCCGAGCTCGGGGGGCATCCGCTCGTGCTGCGCACCGACGACCTCCAGCTGACGCGCGGCGAGTCGGTGCGCGACACCGCGCTGGTCCTCTCGCGGCAGGTCGCGGCGGTGGGGCTGCGCACCGGGCCGCACGCGCTGATCGAGGAGCTCGCCTCGTGGTCCGAGGTCCCGGTGATCAACATGCTCACGGCCGAGCACCACCCGTGCCAGGCGCTGGCCGACCTGCTCACCCTGCGCGAGGCCTTCGGCCGGCTCGAGGGGCTCAAGGTCACCTACGTCGGCGACGGCAACAACGTCGCCCGCTCGCTCGTGATCCTCGGGCGCCTGGCCGGCGTCGAGGTCGTGGTGGCGGCGCCCGACGGCTACGCGCTCGACGGCGACACCGTGACCGATCCGCAGGAGGCGGTCGCCGGGGCCCACGGCGTCTACACCGACGTGTGGGTCTCGATGGGCGACGAGGAGACGGCGGACGCGCGCCGCAGCGCGCTCGCGCCCTATCGGGTCGACGCCGCGCTGCTCGAGGCCGCGGCGCCCGACGCCATCGCGCTGCACTGCCTCCCCGCGCACCCCGGCGAGGAGATCACCGAGGAGGTCCTCTACGGGCCGCGCCAGCGCATCTGGGACCAGGCGGAGAACCGCCGCCACGCTCAGAAGGCGCTCCTGGAGCTGCTGGTCGCCTAGGCGCAGGGATCGGTCCCCGAGCGCCCGGGCCCGGGGATGTGCTGCACCTTCAGCATGCGCTCGAGCGCCACGGGGCGCGCGGTCATGATCCCATCCACGCAGTCGCCGATCAGCGTCTCCCACGTGGCCGGCGTGTCCTCGGCGTTGCCGCTCATCCACGTCTGCCAGGCGTAGCCATCCTGGTGGGCCTTCTGGACGTTGGGCGCGCTGGTGATCGCCAGCGTCTGGTCGCCGAGCTTGTAGGTGATCGGCATCTGCATGGCCACCGTCCCGGGCCCGAGCGGCACGTTGCCGAGCAGGTAGGCGGCGGCGCCGTCCACGCCCGGCGCGAGGTCGATGTCCGGGTCGAGCGTGTGGAACAGGTCCACGGCCTGCTGCTTGAACGAGACCACGATCAGGTCCGGGTGGGTCGTGCCGTTCAGGTCGCGGGCCAGCACGCGCGCGTTGTCGAGGTACTCGGAGATTTCCTCCTTCTTCGTGCGGCCCTTGATCTCGACGTTGATCGGCGCCCGCGGAAAGGCCTTGAGCACCTGGTCGAGCGTGGCGACGCGGAAGTCACCAGCGGTGAAGCCCTTGGGCGGCTTGCGGTCGCCGGTGACGATGCCGCGGAAGCGGTAGGCGCTCTTGCGCTTGTTGTGCGCGTAGGCGTCGTTGCCGCCCGAGAACCAGTACGCGTTGTCGAGCTTCTTGATCTGCTTCAGCGTGTAGTCCTTGATCAAGCCCTTGCCGTTGGTGGTGCGGTCCACCGACGTGTCGTGCATGACCACCACGTGGTTGTCCTTGGTCACGCCGACGTCGAGCTCGAGCATGTCGGCGCCCGCGTCCATGGCCTTGTGGAACGCGTACAGGGTGTTGGACGGGAACTCGTCCTCGCCGCCCTGGTGCGCGATGTTGAGCACGCGCAGCTTCAGCCACGGGTTGTCCGCCGCGGCGGCGGAGGAGCCCAGCGCGAGCACCAGCGCGAATGCGGCAACGAGCGCGGCCACGCTGCGATAGCGTCCGCGTCGGCCACCGCCAGAAGGGGGAATTGGAGAGATGCCGCAGCCGAAGTCGAGCAACAGCTCATCTTCCCGCCGGTCGTCGTCTTCCGGCAGGTCCACGTCGTCGCGCAGTTCGTCGTCGCGGTCCACGAGCGCGAGGAAGAGTACGGGGAGCAGCCGGTCCAGCGCCAAGAAGCCGACGAGCGCGAGCCGCTCGACGGCGAAGAAGACCACTGCCCGCAAGGCGCCCGCCAAGCGCGCGCCGGCCAAGAAGGCGACCGCCTCACGCGCGCGGTCGAGGTCCACAGCGTCCGCTTCCACCGCCTCGGGTCGCCGGGCTGCCAGCGCGGGCAGCCCGGAGGACGCGATCAAGCGGCTGGCCGAGGCGCGCGATCTGCTGGAGAAGGCCGTGGTGCTCACCCGCGACCGCATCCAGGAGGCCATGGACGACGCGGTCGAGCGCGGCCGCATGACCCGCGACGACGCCGAGCAGCTCGTCGCCGACCTGATCAAGAAGGGCCGCAAGCAGACCGACGAGGTGCGCGCCGACCTCGAGCAGCTGCTCGGTCGCGGCCGCGGGGCCAACCCGCTGGCCGAGGCGGGCAAGACCGTGCGCAAGCGCGCCTCCGCCACCGCCAAGGCCGCCGGCCGCACCCCGGTCGCCGACCGCGCCCGCCGCGAGGTCGACCGCGCCCGCCGTGCCGCCGGCGTCGGCCCGAACTTCCCCATCCTCGGCTACGAGGACCTCACCGCGGGGCAGGTCACGTCGTCGTTGGGCGATCTGACTCCGGCCGAGCTGCGCAAGGTGCGCGACTACGAGCGCCGCCACGCGAACCGCAAGTCGGTGCTCAACGCGGTGGAGAAGAAGCTGGCCTAGCCGCGCCGTGACAGCGGGCGCGCGCGGGCTTTGTGGAAAAAGTCCTGTGCCCGCCTTCCGGAAATGAGAGTGTTTGCCTCCAAGCTCTCAGGAGGAGTCGCAGTGCTCAACGCTCATCTGCCCGGGCGACGGCTGGCAGCGGTCGCCGTGGCCGCCGTGGCGGGGTCCGCGGCGTTCGGCGTCGCCGACGCCGGCGCCACGGACCCGAACGCCACCGACAACACCAATGCGGGCTGCAGGTACATCGCCCGGCCTGCCCGCTCGATCCCGGCCAGCCTCCGCCGGGCGGCAATGATGTGCGCGCTCAACCGCGCGCGCAAGGCCAACAGCGTGGCCGCACTTCGCTTGAGCCTCCCGCTCAGCCGCGCCGCCAGCACCCATGCCACGCGGTCGGTGGCGCTGAAATGGTGGGACCGCGGCAACCCGCTCGTCAGCCACGTCAACCCGCAGACCGGCACCGTCGCGCTCCAGCGCGACGTCGCTGCGAAGTACTGCCTTGGAGGTCAGCCGACGGTCAGCGAGCTCACCTACTCGGGCGGCGGCGGCACCGCAGGGTCGCCGAGCGCCGCCGCCAACTTCTGGCTGAACGATCCGGCGCAGCGCCTCGCGCTGCTCCACACGCCGGGCCTGGACGCCGGCCCGGGGATAGCCCCGGGCTCGGCCTACAACCCCGCCGACCCGGAGCCGGCAGGCACCTACGTCGTCGACCTCGGGCGGTGCACGCGCTGATGCGACGCCTCGCGATCACCGCAGTCGCCGCCCTCGCCTGACGCCTACCCTGGGCGGGCGATGACCTCGCCCGCCCAACAGCCCGCCCGCACCCGCCCGCGCCCCGGCGACGAGCTCGAGCTCACCGTCGACGCCCTCGCGTTCGGGGGCGACGGGATCGCGCGCGCCGACGGCTACGTCGTCTTCGTCGCGGGCGCGATCCCTGGCGACCGCGTGCGGGCGCGCGTGTTCAAGGCCAAGCGCGCCTACGGCCACGCCCGCGTGGTCGAGCTGCTCGAGCCCTCGCCCGAGCGCATCCTGCCTGCCGCCGACCATCCGGGCGCGCCCTGGCAGGTGCTGCCCTACGAGCGCCAGCTCGCGGTCAAGGCCGAGCAGGTCGAGGACGCGCTGCGCCGCATCGGCCGTCTCGACGGGTTCACGCTGGAGCCGATCGTGCCGGCGGTACAGGAGTGGCGCTACCGCAACAAGCTCGAGTACTCGTTTGGCGCCGGCCTCGACGGGGGCCTGGTCTGCGGGTTCCACGCCCCCGGCCGGTGGGACGAGATCGTGGCGCTCGACGACTGCCTGCTCGCCTCCGAGCGTGGCAACGCGGCGCGCGAGCAGGTGCTGGCGTGGGCGCGGGCCGAAGGCCTGCGCGCGCACGACCGCCGCAGCGGCGAGGGCACGCTGCGCAACCTCGTGGTGCGCGAGGGCCGGCGCACGGGCGAGGTCCAGGTTCGGCTCGTGGTTGCGCCGGGGGCCCTCCCGACGCCGTCGCTGACCGCCGCCGTGGCCGCCGACTCGCTGCTGGTCACCACGACCGACGCGCTGGGGGAGACCACCGCCCTCGGCGAGACCGAGCTGCTGGCCGGCAGCGACGCGATCGAGGAAGAGCTCGCCGACCTGCGCTTCCGCATCTCGCCGCTGGCGTTCTTCCAGACCAATACCGAGATGGCCGAGCGCCTGTACGGGGTCGCCGCCGAGCTGGCCGACCTGCGCGGACCCGAGCGGCTCTTCGACCTCTACAGCGGCTCGGGCACGATCGGGCTCGTGCTCAGCGCGCGCGTCGCCCAGGTCTACGGCGTCGAGCTGGTGGAGGAGTCGGTGGCCGATGCAATCACCAACGCGCGCCTGAACGGCATCGACAACGCGCGCTTCTACGCGGGCGACGTGCGCCTCGCCCTGCGTGAGCTCGTCGAGCAGGCGGGCCGCCCCGACGTCGTGGTGGTCGATCCACCGCGCGCCGGCCTGAGCAAGAAGGCCGTCCGCCGGGTCATCGAGGCGGCGCCGCGCAAGATCGTCTACGTCTCCTGCAACCCGACCACGCTGGCGCCCAACGCGGCCCAGCTCGCCGAGGCCGGGTACGCCCTGCGCCGCGTGCGGCCGGTGGACATGTTCCCCCAGACGCCGCACATCGAGTGCGTGGCCGTGCTCGACCGCTGAGCGGCTAGGCGGCCCAGGGCCCCGAGCCGCCGAAGCGCTCAGGGGCGATCCGCACGACCACGCCGGGGGGCGGATCGTCCATGGGCGGGAACGTCACGTCCGGGCCCAGGTAGGTGCGGGCCAGGCGCTGCAGGAGCTCGGCCCCGCCGCCCTCGGTGATGCGCGCCGTGCCGTGCACGACGAGGTAGTCGCGCAAGCCGAGCTGGTTGTGCGCGTCACCCTCGAGCACGACCCGCGCGCCGTTGGGAATCGCGGCCACGCTAGGCGGCCCGCGCCAGGCCGCCGGGCGACCCGACCGCGCGCAGGCCCGCGGCGATGGCCTCGTACGTGCCGGCGTGGGCGGCCATGCCGCAGTGGCTGGCCTCGACCTCGACGTTGTCGGCGCCGTGGTCCAGGCAGGCGTGCCAGTCCACGATGCCGTCGCGGCGCGAGTAGACCGAGACGTAGGGGATGTCGGCCGGCCACTCGGCGGCCAGGCCGTCGCGGAAGGCGACGCAGCACGCACCGTCCAGGCAGCGCCGGGTGAAGACGCGCGGGATGCCGAGCGCGCCGAGCACGCTGACCGCGCGCACGCTGAGCAGGGTCAGCGGCCCGACCGCGAGCGGGTCCAGCGTCGGCGAGCCGAGCGTGATCAGTCCGGCGACCAGCTCGGGCCGCCGGGCGGCCAGCGCGCGGGCCAGGCTGCCGCCGCGGCTCTGGCCGACCACCACCGCCGGGCCGCGCCGGTCGGCCAGGTCCTCCAGGCGTCTCTCCAGCCCGGTGAGGATCTGGCCCGCGCAGTCCACGTTGAGCGCCAGGCCAGCCGACAGCGTCCGGTAGCCGGCGCGGCGCAGCCACGCGGTCATGAGGCCGAGGGTGCGGTCCCCGGCCATGAACCCCGGCACGAGCAGCACGGCACGACCGCCGCCCTCGACGCCGGGGTCGCGCCAGACGTCGCTGCGCAACAGGTGCGCGGCCTCGAGTCCGGCGAAGCCCTCGTTCCAGACCGGGGTCATCGGCATGGCCGTGGCTCACCCTACCGGGACGCCCCCATAGACTGCCCGGCCCATGCGCGCCGCCACCATCCGGGACGGCAGGATTGTTATCGCGGAGCACCCCGACCCGGAGCCCGGGCCGTGGGAGGTGCTCGTCCGCATCCGCGCGGCCGCCCTCAACGGCGCCGACCTGATGCAGCTGCAGGGCGGCTACCCGCCGCCGCACGGCTGGCCCGAGAACATTCCGGGCATGGACCTGGCCGGCGAGGTGGCCGCTCGCGGCCGGTTCGCCGAGCGCTTCGGCGTGGGCGAGCGGGTGATGGGGATCGTGGGCGGCGGGGCACAGGCCGAGCTCGCCGTCGTACACGAGCGCGAGCTCATGCCCGTCCCCCAGGCCCTGGACTGGGCCGCCGCGGGCGGCTTCCCCGAGGTTTTCACCACCGCCGAGGACGCGCTGTTCACCCAGGCCGGGCTGCGCCCCGGCGAGCGGCTGCTCGTCCACGGCGCCGCCGGCGGCGTCGGCACCGCCGCCGTCCAGCTCGGCCGCACCGCCGGCGCGCGCGTCGTCGCCACCGTGCGCAACGAGGACTGCCGCGAGCGCGTCGCCGCGCTCGGCGCCAAGGTCGTGGCCCCCGACGCCTACGTCGACGAGGGCCCATTCGACGTCGTCCTCGAGCTCGTCGGTGCGCCCAACTTCTCCAACAACGTCAAGGCGCTGGCCACCGGTGGGCGCATCGCGATCATCGGCGTCGGCGCCGGCTTCAAGGCCGAGCTCAACCTGCTCGCGCTCATGGGCAAGCGCGGACGGATCCACGGCTCCACGCTGCGCCCGCGGCCGATGGAGGAGAAGGCGCTGGCCGCCCGCCGCGTCGAACGCCGCGTGCTCCCCCTCGTCCAGCGCGGTGAGATCGAGGTGCCGGTCGCGGAGACCTTCCCGCTCGACCGCGCGGCCGAGGCCTACGAGCGCTTCGCCGCCGGCGGGAAGGTGGGCAAGATCGTGCTGCTCGTCGACTAGGCTTCTGAATGTGGACCTGGAAGAGCGATCGCTCGAGACCGTGGGCGACCGGTGCGAGGAGTGCGGCGCCAAGCTCACCCCCGACGAGCAGCGCGCGGTGCTCGAGACCGGCGGCCCCGCCCTGTGCAAGATCCACGCGGCGGAGGTCCTGCCCGACCCGGGCGAGGCCGACCGGCCCGAGGCCTAGTAGGGCGGCAGCGCCTCGTACCAGTCGCCAAGGGCGCGGAACGCGTTCCAGAAGCCGCGCTTGGCCGCCTCGTCGTCCAGCGCCTCGTCGATGTTGGGCACGTAGAGCGCCTCCATCGAGGGCGTGAACCGCTGCACCACGCCCGGCTCCGGGGTGAGCGGCTGCGCGAGCGGGATGTCGAGGTCGTTGAGCACGGCCAGCGCCTCGTCGCCCATGACCACCACGATCTTCGGCTGCACGATGGCCAGCTCCTCGACCAGGCGCGCGACGCAGGCCGGGTCGGCGAGCGCCGGGTCGGAGACCGGGCACTTCGCGCACAGCGTCCCGTACACCGCCAATGGATCGATGGACAGTCGCTTGAACGACTTCATCAGCGCCGTGCCGGCGCGGCCGTAGAACGCCACGCCCTCCTCGACCTCCGCCGGGCGCGGGGCGTGCTTGAGCAGGAACACGTCGGCCTGCGGGTGCCCGGAACCGAGCACCGGCATCAGGTTGCCGCGCGGGCAGTGTTCGCAGTCCTGGAGCTCGCGGGTCAGCGTGTTGAGTTCGCGGATGGCGCGCTCGAGGTACTTCTCGCGGATCTCGTCGTCGGTTGCCGGCACAGCGAAGCCTGGTTTCAACCCGTGCGGCGGCTGTTCCTGCGGGTGCATCAGGACTTGCGGGCGGCGCGTCGCTCCGCGCGGCGGATGCGCCGCTCCTTGGCCGCGCGCCGCGCGCCGGTCGGGGTGGCCTTGGTCTGGAGGAACTTGAGCGCCTGGACGTACACGAGCGAGGCCGGCTTGCGGATGATGTCCGCGTCGCGCAGGGACTCGAGGAACTCCTGGGGCCCGTCGAAGTCCCGCATGCGGATACGCACGGAGCCGAGCCCTGCCGTCACGTGGGCGTCCGAGCCGGCGCCGCCCACGATCCGGTACTTCTCGGCGAAGCGGACCGCCTCCTCGTTGAAGGACGAGATCGCCACCCGCGGGTTGAAGACCTCGATGGCGTCGACGTCCTCGAGCACGTCGAGCAGGTGTCGGTAGTCGGGCACCGCGTGCATACGGTCGAAGGGGTGGGGGACGTAGACCAGGCCGCCTTGACGCTTGATCTCGGCGATGACCTCCTGCAGCGTGCCGCCGCGCGGGATCTTCTCCTCGATGAACAGCCCGATAACCTCGCCCTGGTCAGCGGTCTTGACCTCCTCGCCGACGATGACCTTGATCCCGTCGGCCTTCTCGCGCGCCTCCAGAGCGCCCGAGATCTCGTTGTGGTCGGTCACCGCGATCGCGCCCAGGCCGCGGGCTTTGGCCTCGCCCAGCAGTGCCTCCACCGGCGTGGCGCAGTCGCCCGAGTGGTCGGTGTGCATGTGCAGGTCCACGTCGATCAGCGGCCTGCCCTCCAGGTGCTGGCGCAGCGCGCCGTTCGCGCGCCCGTCGTGGCGGCGGGCGGCCACACGGCCGTAGAGCGCGTCGATCTCGTCGGTGACCACGTCCCACGGGCGGGCCGGCCCGGGGGTGCCGTAGCGTTCGAGCAGGTCGGGCTGCTCGAGCAGGCGGGTGAGCTGGGCCACGAGGATCTCGAGGTCGCCGGGCTCGAAGAGCAGGCCGCGCTCGCCGTCGTCGAGCAGCTCCTCGTACAGGGGCAGGCGGGCCGCGATCGGAACCACCTGCGACGCGACCGCGCTCTGCAGCAGCGCCGGGGCCGGGTGGACGCCGGTGGAGGCGAAGACCATGACGTCGGCGTGGTCGAGCACGTCGGCCTGGTCGCCGGTGCGGAAGCGCACGCGCTCGGTCAGGTCGCGGCGCAGCAGCGGCTGCGTGCGCCACTCCTCTGCGATCAGCGTCGCCCGCCACGGCGGGGTCATGGGCAGTCGGCGCAGCGCGCGCAGGAACAGGCGCTGGGCCGCCCGCTCCTCGTCGGCGACGAAGGCGATCTCCAGCGGCCCGGAGCGCGCGTGCGGCGCCGACGCGGCCGTGCCCGGGCGCACGAGCTCGTACGGCGCCGGGAACCAACGCGTCATGAGCTCGCGCGTGGTCGGCCACGCCGCCGTGCGGGCGTCCAGGCGGCCGAAGAACAGCTCCACCACGCGGCGCGCGACCTGCGTGGAGATGAGCCGCTCGGTGGGGGCGTGGAACGAGCCGACGTTCAGCGCCCGCGACTGGCGCAGCGCCGCCGCGGGCACGCTGGGCGCGAACGGCTCATGCACGTGGACGAAGTCGAAGGCGACGCTGTCGAGCAGCTCCTCGATCGTGCGCGCGACGTCGACCGGCACCGAGGCCGGCCGGCGCGCCGAACGGAAGGGCAGCACCTCGCCCACGCCGAGCACGTGCACCCCGTCCAGCGCCACCTCGTCCGAGCGCACGGCGTGTCGCGAGGCGTGCACGAGGTCGAGCGAGTGCGAGGGTGCGACGATCGCGACCTCGTGCCCGCGCTGCACGAGCCGCTCCGAGGTCTCGCGTATGAAGCCGTTGACCTCGTTGCGGTCCTCCCAGGCGTACGGCGAGACCTGCGCGATGCGGAAAGCGGGCACCGGCCCGAAGGCTAGTGCCCGCCCCGGCTCAGGCCGTCTCGGCCTTGGCCTGCTTCTTCTTGGTCTTGGTCTCGACCGCCGGCTTGATCGCGTGCTCGGCGATGAACGCGTCGGTCAGCTCCCGCGCCTCGTCGTCGGGGCGCTGGTGCATGGGCGACTTCATCAGGTACGAGCTCGGGCCGTCGATCTGCCCGCCGATGCCCTCGTTGAGGGCGAGCTTGCAGCAGCGCACGGCGTCGATGACGATCCCCGCCGAGTTCGGCGAGTCCCAAACCTCGAGCTTGAGCTCGACGTTGAGCGGCACGTCTCCGAAGGCCTGGCCCTCGACGCGGATGTGCGCCCACTTGCGGTCGGTCAGCCACGGCACGTAGTCGGACGGGCCGATGTAGACGTCGTCCTTGGGCAGCTCGTGGCCCATGATCGACGTCACCGCGTTGGTCTTGGAGATCTTCTTGGACTCCAGCCGCTCGCGCTCGAGCATGTTGTAGAAGTCCATGTTCCCGCCGACGTTGAGCTGCGAGGTGCGCAGCATCTTCACGCCGCGGTCGCCGAACAGCCGCGCCAGCGAGCGGTGGACGATGGTGGCGCCCACCTGCGACTTGATGTCGTCGCCGACGATCGGCAGGCCGGCCTTCTCGAAGCGGCGGTTCCAGTAGTGCTCGCGGGCGATGAAGACCGGGATGCAGTTCACGAAGCCGCAGCCGGCCTCGAGCACCTGCTCGACGTACCACTTGGTCGCCTGCTCGGAGCCCACCGGCAGGTACGAGACGACGACATCGGTGTGCGTGTCCTTGAGGATCTGCACGATGTCGGCGGTCTCGCCGGGCGCCTTGGTGATCTTCTCCTTCAGGTACTTGCCCAGGCCGTCGTGGGTCATGCCGCGCTGAACCGGGACGTCGAGGGTCGGCACGTCGGCGAACTTGATCGTGTTGTTCTGGCCCGACCAGATCGCCTCCGACAGGTCCTTGCCGACCTTGTCAGCGTCGATGTCGAACGCGGCCGAGAACTCGATGTCGCTGATGTGGTAGCCGCCGAGGTCCACGTGCATGAGGCCCGGGACCGACTCGCGGGGGTCGGCGTCCTTGTAGTACTCGACGCCCTGCACGAACGAGCTCGCGCAGTTGCCCACACCGACGACGGCGACGCGGACCTTGTCCTTCTGGTAGCGGGCCTTGCCGTTGGCGGCGGGCCCTCCGTTCGTGCTCACTGCAGGGTTCCTTTCCAGGTCGAAGCTTCCCAACGTAGCCCCGGGAGGGCTACGCGGTTACACGCCGCAGCTCTGAGCGCACATGCCAGATGCGCTGGAACACCGTGATCACGGACAGGGCCGCAAGCACGTACACGGCGGGTGCCAGGAGCTCGAAATCGCCCAGCCCGGCGCCCTTGGCGAACACCAGGCCGATGGCCAGGATGACCACCCGCACGGGTCGCGTGGCGATGCCGACCTTGCACGCGACTCCGAGCGCCTCGGCCCGCGCCCGAGTGTAGGAGACCATGAGCGAGGCGAGGACGGCGACCACCGTCGCCGCCACCGCGAAGTCCATGCCGCGTGACGCGAAGTAGGCCGCGACGGCGGTGAGGACGATGCCCTCCTCCATCCGGTCCAGGGTGGAGTCGAGGAAGGCGCCGAAGGGCGTCCCCTTGCCCGACGTGCGCGCGTAGCGACCGTCGAGCGTGTCCATGATCGAGCCGATGATGAACGCCACCCCGGCGAGGAAGAACAGGCGCTGGGTGACCAGCACGGCGGCCACCACGTTCAGCACCAGGCCGCTGAGCGAGATCGCGTTCGGGGTCAGCCGCGACTCGATCAGCCGGTCGCGCATGAGCGCCGAGACCTCGGCGCCGGTCAGCGGGCTACGGCGCGGTCGCCCGGGGCCTGGGCGACCGGCCCGCGCGGACCGCTCCCGCCGGCCCACCGAGCCGCGTTCCATCAGATCCGGGCGCCGGCGAAGGCCCAGTCGTTCGGGCGCGCGCGGGCGAGCAGGGCCTGGGCGATGGTGCCCGCGACGAGCGCGGTCAGCGCGCCCAGCACGGCGTCCATCCACCAGTGGTTGGCGGTGACGATGACCACGAAGGTCATCAGGAGGGGATAGAGCGACCACGCGAAGCGCAGCCACTTCGGTCGGACCAGGCGCGACATCGAGATGCCGATGATGAGCGCGAAGCAGACGTGGACGGACGGCACCGCGGCGAACGGGTTGACGAGCGAGCTGGTCGTGGACGCCGTGTCGGTGTTGAAGCCCACGAAGTTCGAGACCGAGTCCTGGAACCCCCACTCGGGGAACAGGCGCGGAGGCGCGGTCGGGAAGAGGACGTAGCCGACGAGCGCGATGCCCATCGAGATCACGAACACGTTGCGGATGAAGTAGTAGGACCGGTTGCGGAAGATGTAGAGCCAGATCAGCGCCCCGATCATCAGCGGCAGGTGCGCGTTGACATACATCCAGCTCGCGAAGTCGATGATCCACGGCTTGGTCTCGCCCCACGCCTGCACGGACGGCTCGACGAACAGATGCAGCGAGCGCTCGAGCCCGATGATGTCCCGCGCGTGCTCGAACGCAGCCGCCGTCGTGTGCCCGTCGACCGCCCCGCGGACGAGCCGGTACGCGTAATACGCCGCCGCAAAGATGAGGACTTGGCGGACGACGT
The DNA here is from genome assembly GCA_036270095.1 of Solirubrobacteraceae bacterium. Taxonomy (GTDB): domain Bacteria; phylum Actinomycetota; class Thermoleophilia; order Solirubrobacterales; family Solirubrobacteraceae; genus DATBDE01. Next base: position 61,475 of record DATBDE010000054.1, read on the forward strand.
CCGGCCAACCGTTAGGCAGCGCGCGAGGGGCCAGAGCGCGCAGACGGGTGAGCATCAGGGCATCCTATCGGCCGTCCGGAACGTCCCCGCACCGCGCCTGTCGTCATCCGGCGCGAACGTGGATGCGCCCACCGGGGCCGGTGCGGATGTCGGTCCAGCCGCCCGGCGCGCGGCTGACGAAGCCGCCGGATTGCGGGTCCCACCAGCGCGTCCAGCGCACGCGGGCGGCGGGCACCGTGCCCCGCACCGAGAACCCCTCGCGCCCGACGCTGGTGATGCCCTGCAGGCCGGAGTCGGGCACGCGCCACACCTTCCAGTCGGCGTCGTGCCAGATCTCGCGCAGCCCGGGGACGCCGGCGTTCAGCAGCCGGCGCTCGGCCACCGCGGCGTAGTCGGGCGTCGCGCGTGTGGGCAGCGCGACGTAGGACGTGCCCGTGTTGCGCAGCCAGCGCACGTAGCGCGACGGGGTCAGCGTGCCGGCGTAGAACAGGTGCGCGTAGCGGTTGTCGAGCTGGCGCTCCCAGCCGCGCGTGATCGCGAAGCGCTCGGGGACGTAGGTGGCCTCCCAGTGGAAGCGGGTGGGCGGGATCTCGACGCGCATGGGCGACGGCCGGTCGGCGAGGAAGCGCAGTAGCGGGCGGTAATAGGACGCCTGCACCGCCGGGTCGTCGCCGACGCGCAGCTGCTTGACGACCGGCGCCAGCACCCACCACACCAGCGGCAGCGCGAGGAGCGCCACCGCCGCGACCCGCCAGCGCGCGGCGTCGCCGCGCCCGAGCACAGCAGCGGCCAGCACGGGCCCGGCGAACAGCGCGCCCAGGCGCGCGATGTTGCCGCCGATCGGCGAGTCGAACACGAAGGCCGCCGTGGCCAGGAGCCCGTAGAGCACCGCGCCGACTCGCAACGCCGTCTCCTCGCGCGGCAACGCGACGACGAACAGCAGCGAGACGCCGAGGCAGGGCAGGTACGAGGTCAGGTCGAACGGCATCGCGCCGCCCTCGGGGAACAGTGCCGACAGCACGCCCGGCGGCACGACCGCGCACAGGAGCACGAGCACCGCCAGGCCGGCGCCGCCCGAGGTCTTCTGGCCCATGACCGGCGCGCCGCGCTCGCGCGGCTCCTGGCTGCCCTTGCGCAGGCGCACGCCCGACAGCGCCTTGGCCAGCGCGCCCAGGCCGAGGAACAGGCCGGCGACCGGCGAGGCCAGGCCGGTCAGCAACGCCAGCACCATCGTGAGCACGGTGCGCTTGCGCTGCCAGGCCACGAGCGCCCACAGCCCGATGGCCATGCCGAACGTGAACGGGATCCGACCAGCGAACAGGTTCGCGCCCGCCGCGACCGCGAACCACGCCCCGGCGATCCACGCGCGCTCGCCGTAGGCGCGCGTGACGAGCTGCTGGAACGCGACGACGGCCGCGATGGTGGCCAGGACGCCGAGCAGGCGGGGGGACAGCAGCGCGCCCGCCGGCGGGTAGAGCATCGAGTAGGCGAGCATGTGATGGCCGGCGTACCAGCCGTTGTCCCAGAGCAGGAAGCCGTCGGCCGAGAACAGATCGGCGCGGTACGTCGCCCCGGCGAGGTCGTCGGAGGGGAGGTTCAGCACCACCCACAGCACGGCCAGGGCGGCGCCGAGCGCCCAGACCGGGACTACGCGGCGATCCAGGCGCACAGTCTCGCCACGAGGTCGGGGCGCTCGAGCCACGGCCAGTGCCCGGCGTCGGGGAGGTGCTCGACGGTGGCGTCGCCGAGCGCCGCCGCGTAGCCGTCCCCGAACCGGGGCTCGATGTACGCGTCCTGATCGCCCCACACCACCAGGGCGGGCGCGGTCACGTCGGCCAGGTGGCGCCCGGCGGCGGCCAGGGCGTCCTCGGGCGCGGACCGGTAGAGCTTCAGAATCGCGCGCTGGGTGCCCTGGTCGAAGTGGGCGAAGACCTGGTCGTCCATGACCTCGGGCAGCCCCACGTGCCGACGCGCCCAGCCCACCGTGCGCCGGTTGGTCGTCCCCATGACGATCTCGCCGATCCCGCGCGCCCGCCACAGCCGGGCCATGCGGTGCCAGCGGAAGCCGGGCAGCAGGGGCACGCTGTCGACGAGCGCGAGGCGCTCGACCCGTTCGGGCGCGTGCTGGGTGAAGGCCAGAGCCCAGGCGCCGCCCCAGTCGTGGCCGACGAGGCGGCACTGCTCCCAGCCCAGGTGGTCGAGGAAGCGCTCCACGAAACGGCCGTAGAACGCCAGTGAGTAGTCCATGTCGGCGCGCTTTCCGGTCTGCCCGAAGCCTGGCGCATCGACGGCGACGCCGCCGCAGCAGGCCAGGAAGTCGTGCCACATCGCGCCCGCGTTGGGCACGCCATGGAGCCACAGGATCGGGGCATCCCCCGCCTCCCACCAGTGGACCGGGCCCTCGTCGAGTTCGACGGTGCGCTCGTGCAGCGGCACGGGCGGGCAAGCTACCGGCATGCGCACGCTCTGCCTGGGAGAGGCCCTCGTCGACATGATCTGCGAGCGCCGTGTCGACGGCCTGGCCGACGCCGACAACTTCGTGCCCCACTTCGGCGGCGCGACCGCCAACGTCGCGTTCGCCGCGGCACGCACCGTGCCCGGCAGCGCCGCCCTCGCCGGCGGCGCCGGGGGCGACCCCTGGGGCGCCTGGCTACGCGACGAGCTCGCGGCCGCCGGGGTCGCTTTGGATTGGTTCCGGCTCATGGAGGGCCAGCACACGCCGGTCGCCTTCGTCGCCCTCGACGGCGCCGGCGACGCCACCTACCAGATCTACGGCGATGCGATCTCGATGGCGCTCGAGGCCGTGGCCGACCGGCTGCCGGAGGCGGTTGAGGCCTGCGACGGCCTGTTCTTCGGCTCCAATACGCTCGTGGGCGAGCGCGAGCGCGGCCTGACGCATGACGCACGTAGCTTGGCGCTCGCGCTGGGCAAGCCCGTGCTCTACGACCCCAACCTGCGCCTGCACCGCTGGCCGAGCGTGGCCCGCGCCGCCGAGGAGGCCAACGCGTGCGTCCCCGGCGCGCACCTCGTGCGCTGCAACCGCGAGGAGGCCGAGATCCTCACCGGCGAGCGAACCCCCGATGCCGCCGCGCGCGCCCTGCTCGCCGCCGGCGCGCGGGCGGTGGTGGTCAGCCTCGGCCCCGACGGCGCGCTGCTGCGCGGGCCGGTGGACGCCGACGTCCCCGGGGTGCCGGTGCAGGTGCGGAGCACCGTGGGCGCCGGCGACTGCCTGACCGGCGTGCTCGTGGCGCGGCTGACCGACCGCGGCTACGACCTCGCCGCGGTCGCCGACGCCCTGCCCGAGGCGGTGGCCAAGGGCGCCCGCACGTGCGAGCGCTGGGGCGCGGTGTGAGCCGGGCCTGGAAGCCCCCGCGCGCCGACCGCGTGCGCCGGATCCGCGACCGCCTGCGCGAGGCCTACGGCATCCCCGGCCAGCGGCCCCACGGCCGGCCGGTGGACGAGCTCGTGCTCACCGTCCTGTCCCAGAGCACGAACGACCGCAACCGCGACGTGGCCTTCGCCGGCCTGCGCGACCGCTTCCCGAGCTGGGAGGAGGTGCGCGCGGCGCCGGTGGAGGAGATCGAGGACGCCATCCGGCCCGGCGGCCTGGCGCCGACCAAGTCGCGCCGCATCAAGGAGATCCTCGAGGCGATCGGCGACCCGCTGTCGCTGGACTGGCTCGCCGAGGCGCCCGTGCCCGAGGGCCAGGCCTACCTCTGCGACCTGCCCGGCGTGGGGCGCAAGACCGCCGCGTGCGTGCTGCTGTTTTCGTTCGGCCTGCGCGACGTGCCCGTCGACACGCACGTCGGGCGCGTGGCCACGCGGCTCGGCCTGCTGCGCGAGAAGGCGGGGTCAACCGAGCAGGCCGACGCGATGACCGCGCTGACGCCGCCCGGCGAGGAGCTCGAGTTCCACCTCAACCTCCTCCGCCACGGGCGCCACACCTGTCATTCCCAGCGCCCGGATTGCCGGCATTGCGTGCTGCGGCGGATGTGCCCCTACGCTCGCGCACACCACCTGTGACCGCTAGCGAGCCGGCGCCCGGACCTGCTCGCGGCGCCGCGCGGGGGCACGGCCAGCGGGCTGGTGCAGCGGCTCGAGCTCGGGCGGCTCGGGCAGCGGGCGCGTGACGGTCTGGCCCGCCTCGATCGTGAGCTCCTCGTCCCAGTGCGTGAACTCGAGCGCGTTGCCGTGCTCCATCGTGTACGTCGCCTGCTCGCCCGTGACCTCGACCCGGAGCACGGATCCCTGCCAGGCGACAGGGAAGGCGATGCGCTGCAGCTCGGGCGGCATGCGCGGGTGGAAGCTCAGCTGCTCGGCGTGGTCGCGCATGCCGCCGAAGCCGTTGACCGCCGCCATCACCGCGCCGCCCAGCGAGGCGATGTGGACGCCGTCGCGGGCGTTGTGCTCGAGGTCGCGCAGGTCCATCAGGGCGGCCTCGCCGAGGTAGTCGTAGGCGAGGTCGATGTAGCCCACCTCGGCCGCGATGACCGCCTGGGCGCACGCGGACAGCGACGAGTCGCGCACCGTGATGGACTCGTAGTAGGTGAAGTCGCGCGCCTTCTCCTCGGCGGTGAACATGTCGCCGCGCTGCCACAGCGCGAGCACGAGATCGGCCTGCTTGACCACCTGCTTGCGGTAGAGGTCGAAATAGTGATGGTGCAGGAGCAGCGGGTACTCCTCGGGCGGCGTGTTGTCGAAGTCCCAGCGCTCGTGGGCCAGGAAGTCCTCGTCCTGCGGGTGGATGCCCATGGTCTCGTCGTAGGGCAGGGTCATCCCGTCGGCGGCCCGGTCCCAGCGCGTGATCTCGCCGGCGTCGACGCCGAGCTCCTGCGCCCGCTCGGACAGCCGCTCGCAGCCGCGCGCGGCCGCGCGCAGGTTCCGCTGCGCCATGAGGTTCGTGTACACGTTGTTGTCCGCGACGGCGGAGTACTCGTCCGGGCCGGTGACGCCGTCGATGCGGAAGCGCCCGGCGCCGTCGAAGTGACCGAGGCTCTCCCACAGGCGCGCGGTCTCGATCAGCAGCTCGAGCCCGATCTCGCTGGCGAAGTCGGAGTTGGCGTTGGTCACCCACAGGCGGTAGATGGCGCCGGCGATGTCGGCGTTGACGTGGAACGCGGCCGTGCCCGCGGGCCAATAGCCCGAGCACTCCTCGCCGTGGATCGTGCGCCACGGGAAGGCGGCGCCGCGCAGCCCGAGCTCCTTGGCCCGCGAACGCGCCAAATCGAGCGTACGGTGCCGCCAGCGCAGGGCCTCTTCCGCGAGCTGATGACGGGTGTAGCAGAGCACCGGCAGCACGTAGGACTCGGTGTCCCAGAAGGCGTGGCCGTCGTAGCCGGGCCCGGTCAGGCCCTTGGCCGGGATGGCGCGCCCCTCGCCCCGCGCCGAGGCCTGCAGAACGTGGAACAGCGCGAAGCGCAGCGCCTGCTGGATCTCGGGGTCGCCGTCGAGCTCGACGTCGGCGTCGTGCCAGAAGGCGTCCAGGTACTCGCGCTGTGTCCGGGCAAGCCCGTCCCAGCCCTCGGCCACCGCGTTCTCGAGGCTTCCGTCGACCTGGTCGCGCAGGAACTCGACCGACTGCTGCGACGACCAGTGGTAGGCCAGCAGCTTGACCACGCGCAGCGGCTTGCCGGGCTCGAGCCGGGCCGAGATGGTCACGCGGCCGAGGTCGGGCTCGGTCTGGGTCAGCGCGGTCGGGTTCTCGATGTCCAGCAGGTGCTCCATGCCGGCCGCCATCGTCAGCCCGCTGCGCCGCGTCCGGTGCGCGAGCACGACGCGGAGGTCGTGGTCGACCGCGAGCTGGCTGTCCAGCGGGCTGTCGAGGGCCTGGCCGCCGCGCGGGTCGTCGCCGCCCGGCCGGTCGCGCTGGTTGGCGAGCAGGCTCGAATGGATGGCGACGCGCAGCGGCTGGTCGACGGCCTCGACCTCGTAGGAGATGGCCGCGACCGAGCGCGTATGGAAGGACACGAGCCGGCGCGTGGTCACCTTGACCGTCATGCCGCTCTCCGAGCTCCAGTGCACCGAGCGCGTCAGCGTGCCGGCACGGAAGTCGAGCTGACGCTCGTGGTGGTGCAGGTACCCGCGGTGGATGTCCAGCGGCTCGTCCTCGACCAGCAGCCGGATGAGCTTGCCGTCGGTCACGTTGACCACGCTCTGGCCGTCCTCCGGGTTGCCGTAGGCGCTCTCGCCGTAGCTCAGCGGGATCGACTCGTAGAAGCCGTTGAGATACGTGCCGCTGAGGGCGCGCGGCTCGCCCTCGTCGAGGTTGCCGCGCAGGCCCAGGTGGCCGTTGGCGACGGTGAAGAGCGACTCGGACTGGGCCAGGAAGTCGAGGTCGAGCGCGGTCTCGCGCAGGCACCAGGGCTCGGTCGGGTAGGCGTCGTGGTTGATCACAGCAGCTCTCCCAGGTCCTTTACCACGACGTCGGCGCCGTGCTGCTTGAGCGCGTCGGCCTGTCCGGCCCGGTCGACGCCGACGACATAGCCGAAGTTGCCCTTGCGCCCGGCCTCGACGCCCGAGAGCGCGTCCTCGAACACCGCCGCCTCGCTCGCCGTCACGCCCACCTCCTCCGCGCCCTTGACGTACGTGTCCGGCGCAGGCTTTCCCTTCAGTCCGTCCTCCTCGACCACGCGCCCGTCGACCAGGGCCTCGAACAGGGCGCGGACTCCGGCGGCCTCGAGCACCTCGCCGGCGTTCGCGCTGGAGGACACGCAGGCGGTGCGCAGGCCGGCGTCGCGCACCGCGTTGACGTACTCGATCGACCCCGGATAGGGCTTGACGCCCTCGTCGTGCATGATCTTCAGGACGAGGTCGTTCTTGCGGTTGCCGAGGCCGTCGATGCTCTCGGTGGTGGGGTCGTCGGAAGGCGAGCCCTGCGGGAGGTCGATGTTGCGCGAGGCCAGGAACGACTTGACGCCGTCGTAGCGCGGCTTGCCGTCCACGTACTCGTCGTAGTCGTCCTGCGTGAAGGGCTTGAAGTCGTCGCCGTCGCGCTGCTTGAGGTAGTCGTCGAACATCGCCTTCCAGGCCCGCGCGTGCACCGTCGCGGTCTCGGTCAGGACGCCGTCCATGTCGAACAGGCAGGCCTTGATGCCGTCGGGGAGCCCCAGCACGGCCGCGAATCTACCTGCCGGTGCCGTAGGCCGCCGCGAGGCCTTCACGCGATGCCAACACCAGCAGTCGCGAGTCGGGCTCGATCGGGGTTGGGCCCGGCGGCCACCAGGCGCCGTCGCGCGCGAGCACGCGCAGCTCCAGTTCCGCCTCGGCCTCGACCGCGGTGCGGCCGGCCAGCGGCGTCCCGGGCAGGTCGGCGACGGCCAGCGCGCGCGAGCCCAGCGGCACCGTGGCCACGATGCGCCGGCGCACGATGGCGGCCACGAACGCCGGCGCGGCCAGAGCCGAGACGCTGCGGGAGATCGCGATGTTGAACCTGCGCTCGGCGCGGGTGGCAAGGTCGTGCGAGAACAGCCGCATGACCACCCGGACCGACGGGTTGAGCTGACGGGCGTTCAGCGCCGTCTCGAGGTTCGCGAGGTCGTCGTCGGTGACCGCGAGCACAACGCGGGCGTCGGGCACGCGCAGCGGCGTCAGGGTCTCGCGGCGGCTCGCGTCGTCGACCAGCACGGGCACGCCGAGCCGTCGCGTGGCGTCCAGGAACGGGTTGTCCTCGCTGCGCTCGACCGCCACGCACGGGATGCCCGCGGCGACGAGCCGCTGCACGATCCGGAAGCCGACGCGGCCCAGGCCGCAGACCACGGCGTGGTTGGAGCGCGGCCGCGGCAGCCCCCCCAGCGTGCGGGCGATGCGGGCAGTGACGATCGCGTCGGTCACGAGCGCGAACAGCACGGCGACGATGAGCCCGCCCAGGAGCATCAGCCCCATCCCGAACAGCTTCAGCCCGTCCGGCGAGTGCAGCAGGTTGATGTCCCCGTAGCCGGTGGTGGTGATCGTGGTGACGGTGAAGTAGAGCGAGTCGAGCCAACTGAGATCGTCCGCGTTGTGGAAGACCTCGGCCGCGATCACCAGCACGATCGTGAGCGCGACCAGCAGCGCGGCCAGCCTCGCGTCGAACAGCCGCAGCGCCCCGCGCACGCGGGCCCGCGCGCGCCGCGCCATCGAGGGGCCTGGCGCACGACGGCGTCGGCGCTGCTCTCGGGCTCGTCCGGCGCCTCGCGCACGTCGACGGCCAGGCGGCGTCCGTTCGGGGCGGCCAGCACCGAGGCCGAGAGCACCTCGCCGTCCTGGAACAGCTCCTCCAGCCGGTGGCCGAGGTCGAGGTTGAACATGCGCACGACCAGGCGCACGTCCGGGTTGGCCTCCTGTGCGGCCAGCGCAGCGTGGACGTTGCCGACGTCGTCCTCCTCGAGCACCGCCACGGCCTCGGCGTCGGCCACGTCGGCCTCGTACAGGGTCTCCTCGTCCCGGTAGTCGCCGTCGATGACGACCACGCCGAGCTCGCGCATGCGCGTCTCCAGCCGGCGGTCGGGGTCCTGGGCGATGACGACGACGTCGACGCCCAGCGCGCCCAGCTCCTCGAGCACGCGCGCCGCCAGGACGTCCGAGCCGCACAGGAGGACGTGGTCGCGCATGGGCCTCTCTTACGGCATGGATCGGAGGGATCGTTGGGCGGCAGCGCCGAAAACCGCCCTTGAAGCGGGGAGGAAATCTGCCATACTGCGACTGAGATTTTTGCAGTCGACAGAGGAGCACTACTCGTAATGGGCAAGACCATCGGAATCGACCTCGGCACCACCAACTCCGCCATGGCGGTGCTCGAGGGCGGAGAGCCGACGGTGATCGAGAACGCCGAGGGCGGTCGCACGACCCCGTCGGTGGTCGCCTTCACGCAAGGCGGCGAGCGGCTGGTGGGGACCGTGGCCAAGCGCCAGGCCGTCACCAACCCGCAGAACACCGTGTTCTCCATCAAGCGCTTCATGGGGCGCAAGGAGGCGGAGGTCAAGGAAGAGGAGCAGATCGTCCCCTACAAGGTCACCGGCGGCCCCGGGGGCGACGCTCGCGTCGAGGTGCAGGGCAAGCAGTACAGCCCGCCCGAGATCAGCGCGATGATCCTCCAGAAGCTCAAGGCCGACGCCGAGGCGTACCTGGGCGAGACCGTCGACAGCGCGGTCATCACCGTCCCGGCCTACTTCAACGACGACCAGCGCCAGGCGACGAAGGACGCCGGCAAGATCGCCGGCCTCGACGTCAAGCGCATCATCAACGAGCCGACGGCCGCGTCGCTGGCCTACGGCCTCGACAAGGAGGCCGACCAGACCATCCTCGTCTTCGACCTCGGCGGCGGCACGTTCGACGTG
>DATBDE010000055.1:0-3287 GCA_036270095.1 Solirubrobacteraceae bacterium
GCCCGTGGCGCCGGCGGAGCGCATCGCCCGCGAAGGGGAGCTTCGGGCAGACGTCTTGCGGGCACTGCGCGAAGCAGGGTGTCGGGGCCGTCGCGACGAACCCTGATCTACCCTTCCGGGGTTCCTGATGTCGAGACGAGAGCGCCAACGCCGCAGGCGTCGCAACGAGGGCAGCGCGAGTCGCGTCATCTTCGTGTTCCTCGGATTGGTCGTCACCGGCGTGGCCATCGCGGGGATCGCGGCCGTGGCGTGGGTCGTCAACGTCGCCAACAGCGCGCCCTCGCTGTCGACCAAGAAGCCGATCGAGCTCGGGGCCACCTCGCGCGTCTACGCGGCCGACGGCAAGACCCGGCTGGGCTTCATCAACGCCAACGTCCTGCGCACGCCGGTGCACTCCGACCAGATCCCCGACGTGGTCCGCGAGGCGACGGTGGCGATCGAGGACCGGCGCTTCTACGAGCACCAGGGCGTCGACTTCGAGGGGATCGTCCGCGCCGCCGTCAAGAACCTCGAGTCCAAGAAGGACATCCAGGGCGGCTCGACGCTGACCATGCAGCTCGTGCGCAACCTCTACACGGGCGAGCGCGCGCGGGCCGGCGTGGCCGGCTACAAGCGCAAGATCCGCGAGGCCAAGCTCGCCCAGGAGCTCGAGGACCGCCATCCCGGACGCCCCGGCAAGCTGTGGATCGTCAACAAGTACGTCAACTCGGTGCCCTACGGCACCGTGGGCGGGCAGACCGCGGTCGGCATCCAGGCCGCGGCGCGCATCTTCTTCGACAAGCCCGCGGCGCGGCTGACCCTGCGCGAGGCGGCGCTGCTGGCCGGGCTACCCCAGGCGCCGTCCAACTACAACCCGTTCCTCGACAAGGGAGCCGCCACCGCGCGGCGCAACGACGTGCTCCAGCGCATGGCCGACCAGGGCTACATCACCCAGGCCCTGGCCACCAAGACGATGGGGATGACCCTCGGCGTCAAGCACAACCGCTACTACACGGCCAAGCGCGAGGGCTACGTCTTCGACTACGTCAAGCAGTACCTGATCGACAAGTACGGCCTGGACACCGTCCGCCGCGGCGGCCTGCGCGTCGACACGACGATCGACCTGCACCTGCAGAAGCTCGCCCGCCGCGCGCTGGACGGCAACCTCGGCGCCCCCGACCGCGCCGGCGCCATCGTCACCATCGACCCGAAGACCGGCTACGTGCGCGCGATGGCCTCGTCGTCGCGCTACGGCGACTCGAAGTACAACCTCGCGGCCCAGGGCCACCGTCAGGCGGGCTCGACGTTCAAGGTCATGGTGCTCATGGACGCGCTGCGCCGCGGCGTGGACCCCAACCGCACCAGCTACGTGTCGCGCCCGCTCTCACGCGGCTGGCTGCCCACGGCGCCGGACTACGAGGTCCACACCTTCGGCCGGACCTACGGCGGGTCGATGAACCTCGTCACGGCGACGCTCAAGTCCGACAACACGGTCTACGCGCAGCTCGACGCCGATCTCGGCCCGGACACGGTGGCCCAGACCGCGCGCGCCATGGGCATCACCAGCCCGCTGCACGGCTATCCGGCCGAGGGCCTGGGCGGCCTGACCAACGGCGTCTCGCCCCTGGAGATGGCCCGCGCCTACGCGACGATCGCCAACGGCGGCTACCGGGTGAAGCCGATCGTGGTGCGCAAGGTCACCTTCCCCGACGGGCACGTGGACATCCTGGGCAAGCCGACCCGCCACAAGGTCTTCGAGGACGGCGTGACCTACGAGGCCACGCAGATCCTCGAGAAGAACGTGCAGTCGGGCACCGGGACCAAGGCCCAGATCGGGTGCCCCGCGGCCGGCAAGACCGGCACCGTCGACAACTTCACCGACGCCTGGTTCGTCGGCTTCACGCCGCGCCTGGTCAGCTCCGTGTGGGTCGGACACCCGAAGGACCCCTATCCACTCGGGCCCAACGCGCAGGGCGGCGCGATCGCCGCGCCGATCTGGGGCGCGTACATGAAGTCGGCCCGGGGCAAGTTCTGCGGCGACTTCCCCAAGCCCAAGGTGCCGTTCTCGGCCCAGCCGTTCTTCGGCAAGTTCTCGCGCAGCGGCGGCAAGACGAGCAGCGACCAGCAGTCCGGCCAGTCCCCGCAGCCGGACGCGACGGGACAGCAGGGCGTCACGCCGGGACCCGACGGCCAGGGCACCGGCAAGGGCGGCACGCAGTACCCGCCCGACGCCTACTCCGCTCCACCGCAGCAGGCGCCGAACACGCAGCAGCCGCCCGCGGCCACCCCGCCGGCCGCCGATCAGGGCGGGGCGACAGCGCCTACACCTGGCTGATCCTGCTTGCTACGGTCCCGCTTGGCATGGCCAAGGAGGAGAAGGTCGAGTTCGAGGGCGAGGTCATCGAGGCCCTGCCCAACGCCATGTTCCGCGTGAAGCTGGACAACGAGCACGTCGTCCTCGGCCACGTGGCCGGCAAGATGCGCCGCTTCCGGATCCGCATCCTGCCCGGCGACCGCGTGCGCGTCGAGCTGTCGCCCTACGACCTCGATCGCGCCCGGATCGTCTACCGGCACCGGTAGGTCGGCGGCTCTGAGCGAGCTCTCGCTCATCGCGGCGTTCGAGGAGCTGCTGCGGCCGCGCTCGCAGCGCATCGTGCGCTGGGTGGGCGACGACGCCGCCGTCGTGCGCGCGCGGCCGTTCGCGGTCACCTCGATCGACGCGATGGTCGACGGGGTGCACTTCCGCCTGGACCATCCGGGGGTGACGGCGGCCGACGCCGGCCACCGGTCGCTGGCCGCGGCGCTGTCGGACCTCGCCGCCATGGGCGCCGAGGCCGGCGAGGCGTACGTGGCGCTCGGCGTGCCCGACGGCCTGGGCACCGAGGCGGTGCTCGACTGCGTGCGCGCCATGGAGGCGCTGGCCGAGCGCACCGCGACGACCATCGCCGGCGGCGACCTCGTGCGCGCGCCCGCGCTCACGCTCTCGGTCACGGTCACCGGCTGGGCCGACACCACCGAGGAGCTGGTGGGCCGCGACGGGGCGCGACCCGGCGACGCCGTCGTCGTGACCGGCGCGCTGGGCGCCGCGGCCGCCGGCCTGGCCGTGCTCGACGGCCGCGCCCGCGGCGACGACGCGCTCGTGCGCGCCTACCTGCGCCCCGAGCCGCGCCTGGCCGAGGGTCGCGCCCTCGCCGCCCAGGGCGCCGGCGCGATGATCGACCTCTCCGACGGGCTCGCCACCGACGCGCGCCACCTCGCGCGGCGCAGCGGCGTGGCGATCGCGATCGACCTCGACGCGCTGCCGCTCG
>DATBDE010000056.1:0-35959 GCA_036270095.1 Solirubrobacteraceae bacterium
TCAGAACGCTCCCTCCAGGTGCTCGAGCTCGATCAGGCGGCCCGCCGCGTCCACGATCACGCCGATCGCGTCGAAGCGGACGTCGCGGCGGTGGGGGCGGTCGGCGGTCTCCGTCAACCAGGCGCGGGCGATCAGGCGGACCTGGCCCTGCTTGCGCCAGTCGACCTTCTCGAGCGGCCGGCCCGGGCCCGACCGCCGCGCCTTGACCTCGACGAACACGATCCGCTCGTCGTCGCAGGCCACGAGGTCGAGCTCGCCGAACCGGGTGCGGTGGTTGCGGACGAGGACGCGGTAGCCGAGCCGCTCGAGGTGCTCGGCGGCGAGCCGTTCCCCGAGGCGGCCGACGGATTGGCGCGCGGCGGTCATGGCACCCGGACGTAGCTCCCGGCGGGCCCACGGCGGACGTAGCCGAGCAGCTCGAGCTCGGCCAGGCCGACCAGGGCGCTTCCCGTGTCGCTACCGCCGGCCACGATCGCGCCGAGAGTCGCGCGGCCGGACTCGACCAGGCGCAGGAGCGTGCGCAGGCTTGGGCGCAGCTCGGACCCGTCGCGCTGCCGGACGGTCGGGCGCACGCCCGCGCCGAACAGGAGGTCGAGGACGTCGGCCGCGCTGCGCACCACCAGCGCGCCGTCGAACAGCAGGTCGTTGGGCCCGCTGGCCAGCGGCGACGTGACCTGGCCCGGCACCGCGCCGATGTCGCGGCCGAGCGCGCGGGCGCAGTCCGCGGTGATGAGCGAGCCCGAGGTCACCGACGCCTCGACCACGACGGTCGCCTGCGCCAGCCCGGCGATGATGCGGTTGCGGGCAGGGAAGCTCCACCTCCGGACGGCCGCGCCCGGCGGCAGCTCCGAGACGACGCACCCGGCCCCGACGATGGCGCGGTGCAGCCGCCGCTTGCTCGACGGGTACGGACGATGGGCGCTGCCCGCGAGCACGGCCACGGTCGCACCACCGCCGTCGAGCGCGCCGGCGTGCGCGGCCGAGTCGACCCCGAGGGCCATACCCGAGACCACCGTCACCCCCGCCGCCGCGAGCTCGCGACCGAGCACGCGCCCCGCTTCGAGGCCGTAGCCCGAGGCTCGGCGGGCACCGACGAGCGCAACCGACGGCGCCGCCACGAGCGCCGCGAACCGCTCCCACGCGCCGGCGACGAACAGCGCGGCTGGCCGGTCGGGCCCCTCGGCGAGCTGCGGCGGGTATGCGGGGTCGTGGCGGCAGACCACGTGCAGCGCGAAGGCGGCCAGGGCCGAGCGCAGGGTGGAGGGCGAGAACCCGCGGTAGCGATCCCGCAGCACTGGCACGTCACGGCCGCCGACCGCGCGGATGAGATCGCCGTCCGGAAGCGCGAGCAGGCCCGAGAGGTCGCTGCGCCGCGGGCTGCAGCGCTCGAAGTGCGCCACCAGGGCGGCCAGCAGCCACGCCCGCCGCAGGCACGCGTCGCAGGCACGGTCGACCGTCGCACCGGTTCCGCTCACGCCGCGAGCACCTCCGCCGGGCCATGCTGTCGCAGGGAGAGGGTTTCGAGCACGTGGACGCGCTCGACCCCCTCGGCGCCGTGGAGGTCGGCGATCGTGCGCGCCACGCGCAGCGCTCGGTGGTGGCCTCGCGCGCTCAGGTGGCCGCTGCTGTACGCGTCCATCAGCGCGTCGCGCGCGCTTGCCGACATCCCGAGCCGGTTGCGCAGTGTCGCCGTGTCCATGTCCGCGTTGCACGTCGCCTCGGACCCGTCCAGCCTCTGGCCCTGGCGTGCGCGGGCCTCGACCACGCGCTCGCGTGCCTCCGCGGATGAGGAGAGCGGGCCACCCGCGAGCTCTTCCGGCGCCGGTCGCTGGACGCCGACGAGCAGGTCGATCCGGTCGAGCAGCGGGCCGCTGAGGCGGCGGCGGTGACGCTCGACCTCGGCGTCGGTGCAGCGGCAGGGCCGACCCGCTCGGTCAGAGCCCGCGAAGCCGCACGGGCACGGGTTCGTGGCGGCGACGAGCATGAAGCGGCTCGGGAACACCACCGCGTGCTGCCCGCGCACCACGCCGACGCGCCCGTCCTCGAGCGGCTGGCGCAGCGCCTCCAGGCTCGATCGGGGGAACTCGGAGAGCTCGTCGAGGAACAGGACGCCGCGGTGCGCAAGCGTGACCTCGCCCGGCGCCGGGATCGATCCGCCGCCCGCGAGGCCGGACGGCGAGATCGTGTGGTGGGGCGCCCGGAACGGCCGGTGCCGCACGAGCCCACCGCCGTGGTGCACCCCGGCGACCGAGTGGATGCGCGTGACCTCGAGCGCCTCCGGCCGCGTCAGCGGCGGCAGGATCGACGGCAGGCGCCGCGCCAGCATCGTCTTGCCCGTGCCCGGCGGGCCCTCGAACAACAGGTTGTGGCCGCCGGCGGCGGCGATCTCGAGCGCGCGCAGCGGTCCGGCGTGGCCGCGCACGTCGGCGAGGTCGGGCGGCGGGGCGTCGGCCTCCGCGACCCGCGGCCCCGGCGCCGCCCGCGGCAGCGCCGGAGCACCCGCGCCCCCGATCACCTCGGCGAGCTCGCGCAGGTCCTCGATGCCCGCCACCTCGATTTCGTCGACGAGCGCCGCCTCGAGCGCCCGGTCGCGCGGCAGGATCAGGCCGCGCAGGCCGGCGCGCCGGGCGCCCTCGGCCACCGCGAGCGCGCCCCGGCACCCGCGCAGCTGCCCGCTCAGCGACAGCTCGCCGAAGATGGCCCAGCGGACGAGGTCGTCGGCCTCTACCTGCCCGCTCGCGGCGAGGAGCGCGGCGGCCATCGCCAGATCGAACCCAGGACCGACCTTCTTCAGCCACGCGGGCGCGAGGTTGACCGTGATCCGCCGGGCCGGGAACGCGAAGCCCTGGTTGGCGATGGCCGAGCGGACGCGCTCGCGCGCCTCGCGCACCGAGCGATCGGCCAGCCCGACCACGCTGAACGCGGGCAGGCCCGGCCGGATGTCGGTCTCGACTGTGACCGGGACCGAGTCGAGCCCGTCGATCGCGAAGGTGGAGATGCGGGCGAGCACGCAGCGACCGTACGGTCAGCCGTGTGACGCGTGGGGCGCGAAGCGTGCCGAAAGTGCGCAGGGCCTACCCTCGAACCACCATGACGCGCACGCCCACGGTCCTCTCGATCGCCGGCTCCGACTCCGGGGGCGGGGCCGGCATCCAGGCCGACCTCAAGGCCTTTGCCTCCTGCGGCGTCCACGGCATGACCGCGATCACCGCGATCACCGCCCAGAGTACCGTCGGCGTCGACGCCGTCCAGCCCGTTCCTCGGGAGATCGTCGTGGCGCAGGTCAAGTCCGTGGCCGCCGACATCGGTGTGGACGCGGTCAAGATCGGGATGCTCGGCGACACGCAGACGATCGCCGCCGTGGTCGAGGCGCTCGACCTCCTGCCCGCAAGCACGCCCGTCGTCGTCGACCCCGTCATGGTCGCCGAGTCCGGCGCCCGCCTGCTCGACGGAACCGCGGTCCAGGCCCTGAGACAGGACATCCTCCCGCGCGCGACCGTCGTCACGCCCAACCTCCCCGAGGCCGCCGTGCTCGCCGGCGCAGCGGAACCAACCGACCCCGAGGCCCTCGCCCGCGCCGTCCACGCCCTCGGCCCGGGCGCGGTGGTCGTGACCGGCGGCCACCGCCTCGAGACGACCGACGTCTTCTACGACGGCACCACGCTCGTGCCGATAGCGGGCGCGCGCCACGAGGACGGCGCTGCCCACGGCTCGGGCTGCACGCACTCCTCGATCCTCGCCGCCCAGCTCGCCCTCGGCGCAACCCCGCTGCAAGCGGCCCAGATCGCCCGCGAGCGCGCCGCCCAGGCGGTCCGCAACGGCCTGCGCGACGTCGGCGCCGGCCCCGGCCCGGTCGACGCCCTCAACATCAGAAACCGCCGGGGCGAAGCCCTCCCTTTGCCATAATCTCGCCGGCTATGAGGTTCCTGCGGATGAAGCCAGGGCACGGCGAGATGTTGGTCGCCGAGGGAGACCCGGAGGTCCCCGAGGACGAGCGCAAGCTCATCGAGGAGTTCCGCCGCCAGCTGGACGAGGGCCTGTGGGCCGCGGTCCCCAAGGCCACCCGCAACGGCCGCCGCGAGGCCTCGATGGTCAAGACGTTCGACGAGATCCCGCGCGACGCGGACCGGGTGATCTTCTTCCCCCGCGCCGCCGGCGGCGCGGCCTAGATGCTGCTGGCGCTCTGCGCGACGGGAATCGTCGTCGGCGCGCTCCTGGCCGAGGTCCTCATCCCGCGCGTCGACGAGGCGCTGTCCCGCCGCAAGGCGCGCCGCGCGAAGGCGCCCACGATCGGCTACGACCCCGGCCGCGAGCGCCGCGCCGAGCAGCGCGCCCGCCAGCTCCTGCGCAGCTGCGTCAACGAGGAGGAGTGGGCGATGTACCGCGACCTCGGCTTCGTCAGGGTCTGGGGTCGGGGCGACGGCTACGCGTACCTGATCTATCCGCACAAGCCGATCGTCGCCTTCGTCCCCCAGACGCGCGAGCTCCTCAACGAGTACTGCGTCGAGTTCCCGGACATGAGCCGCCCCTACGGGAGCGCGCGGCTGCCCGACTCCGACGACGTCCTCGCCAAGTGGATGGCGCTCACCGGCGACGAGCACGGACTGATCCGCCGGGCCAACCTGCACCAGCCCGGCCGCCAGGTCGACCCGAAGGTCGCCCGGCGCGACCTGTGGCGTCTCAGCGAATGGGAACGGCGCAGCTGGACGACACGGGCGGGCGACTTCCGAAGCGAGCCGGATGCTCGCGGTCGCCCAAGCCCGTGAGCGTGTCCGCCCCGTGAGCACCGACACCGGCTTCGACCTCAAGCACAACTCGCGCCAGGTCACCGAAGGCCCGAGTCGCGCCGCTGCGCGCGCCTACCTCAAGGGCATCGGCTACACCGACGACGACCTGGCCAAGCCCATCATCGGGGTGGCCTCTACCTGGATCGAGACCATGCCCTGCAACTTCCACCTCCGCGCCCTCGCCGCCGCCGTCAAGGAGGGCGTGCGCGAGGCCGGCGGCACGCCGATGGAGCTCAACACCATCGCCATCTCCGACGGCATCACGATGGGCACGAGCGGCATGAAGACCAGCCTGGTCAGCCGCGAGGTCGTGGCCGACAGCATCGAGCTCGTCGCCCGCGGCCAGCTCTTCGACGGCGTCATCGCGCTCAGCGGCTGCGACAAGACCATCCCGGGAACCGTGATGGCGCTGGCCCGTCTCGACGTCCCCGGCGTGATGCTCTACGGCGGCTCGATTTCCCCCGGCCGCTTCCACGGCCGCGATGTCTCCATCCAGGACGTCTTCGAGGCCGTCGGCGCCCACGCCGCCGGGAAGATCTCCGACGACGAGCTGGAGGAGCTCGTCGAGGTCGCCAGCCCCGGCGCTGGCGCCTGCGGCGGCCAGTACACCGCCAACACCATGGCCATGGCCTTCGAGGTCATGGGCATCTGCCCGCCCGTCGCCTCCTACATCCCCGCCCAGAACGGCGCCAAGCGCGAGGCGGCCAAGGACGCCGGGCGTCTGGCCGTCGACATCCTGCGCCGCGGCCTGCGCCCGAGCGAGATCATCACCAGGGAGAGCCTCGAGAACGCCATCGCCGCCGTGGCCACCAGCGGCGGCTCGACCAACGCGGTGCTCCATCTGCTCGCCGTGGCCACCGAGGCGGGCGTCGACCTCAGCATCGACGACTTCGACCGCATCGCCTCCAAGACTCCGCAGCTGTGCTCGCTCAAGCCCTCCGGCGAGTACCTGGCCGTCGACCTCTACGCGGCGGGCGGGATCATGCTCGTGGCCCAGCGCCTGGACGAGCTCGGCCTGCTCCACGAGGACGCGCTCACGGTCACCGGCCGCACCATCGGCGAGCACGCCGCCGAGGCCGAGGCAGCTCCGGGGCAGCAGGTCGTCCACGCCGTCGACGACCCGAACAGCCCCACCGGCGGCCTCGCCATCCTGCGCGGCAACCTCGCCCCCGAGGGCTGCGTGGTCAAGCTCGCCGGCCACAACGCCCGCCGCCATCAGTCCGGCCCCGCGCGTGTCTTCGAGTCCGAGGAGGACACGATGGCCGCCGTCCTGGCCAAGCAGATCAGCGCGGGCGACGTCGTGGTCATCCGCAACGAGGGCCCCGCCGGCGGCCCTGGCATGCGGGAGATGCTCGGGGTCACCGCCGCGATCGTCGGCGAGGGCCTCGGCGAGGAGGTGGCGCTGCTCACCGACGGCCGCTTCTCGGGCGCCACCCACGGCCTGATGGCCGGGCACGTCGCCCCCGAGGCCGCACGCGGCGGCCCCATCGCCGCCATCCGCGAGGGCGACACCGTGACCTTCGACGTCGACAACCGCCGCCTCGACGTGGACCTCAGCGACGAGGAGATCGCCGGCCGCGTGGCGGAGTACCGGTCGCCGCCGCCGGCCTACGACCACGGCGTGATGGCCAAGTACGCGAAGCTGGTCTCCAGCGCCTCCGTCGGCGCCGTGACCGGCTAACCCTCAACCACCCGCAACGGGGTCTGACCCCTTGAGGAACGCCTCGACGTCCCGGTTGAAGCGCGCCGGGCGCTCGAGCATGGACACGTGCCCGGTGTCGGCGTAGACGATCTTGCGGGCGTCCGGGATGAGCTCCTCGAACACGTCGGCGTCGCGCAGCGGCACGAGCCGGTCGCGCTCGCCCCAGATGATCAGGGTCGGCACCGAGATGCGCTCGAGCCGCTCGCGCAGCGGATAGTCGCTGAGCGCGTCCAGGGCGTCGATGAACCCGGGCTTGCCGCTGCCCTTGGCCTGCTCGAACAGGAGCGGGCCCGGCAGCTTCTCGGGGTGGGCGAAGACCAGCCGCAGCGCCTGGCGCCCGCGCGGGCGCAGCAGGAAGTTCGGCTTCGGGTGGGTCGAGGCCCAGGCCAGCGCGGCCTCGAACCGGCGCATCACTGCCAGCGCGCGCTCGTTGCGCTGATGCTCGGCGGTGATACCGGCGGCCGAGACGAGCACGAGCTTGTCCACCCGCTGCGGATGCGCGATGGCCAGCTCGGCGGCGATGAACCCGCCCATGGAGTTGCCGATCACCGAGCCGCGCTCGACGTCGACGGAGGCGCAGAAGTCGTCGATCAGGCGCCCGTAGCCCGGCATCGAGATCTTCTCCGGCGGCAGCGGCGAGTCCCCGAACCCGGGGAGGTCGGGCGCCAGCACCCGCCGCGTGCGGGCGAAGTAGGGGATGGTCTCGAGCCAGTTCTGCCACGAGCCCGCCAGGCCGTGGATGAGCAGCAGCGGCGGGCCCTCGCCCATCTCGATGTAGTTGACCGGGGTGCCGTCGACGAGCACCCAGTGCTGGTGCGCGGCCCAGTCGATGTGGCGCCACGCGGAGTCCGCGTCCGGCCCGTAGCGGTCCGGGTCCTCCTGCAACGGCTTGTCGGCGGCAACGGCCACGCCGCCAAGCGTAACGCGGGCGCGGACCGCGGCTACATCACGACCGGCAGCGGTCGCAACGCGGTCAACGGGGCGCCGCCGAGCGGCGAGCGCGAGTTCGTGATCTCGCTGCGCCGCTGAGAGAGCGCAGCGCGGGCGCGCGCCTGCGAGACTCTTCCGCCTCGTGACGGTTGAGTCGAGCCCGCGCCTGCCCGCCGCGCGCCCACGCGACCCCGACGACCTGCGCGACTACCTGCCCGGCGTGGAGCCGGAGCGGCAGGTCACCGACTGGGGTCGCTCGGAGCGCGTCGAGGGCGCCCTGGACGCCACGGTCTCCGAGTTTCTCTACCGGTACTGGTTCCGGGTCGAGGTCGAGGGGATCGAGAACGTGCCCGACGCGGGCGGGGCGCTGCTGGTCTCCAACCACTCCGGCGCGCTGCCGCCGGACGCGCCGATGATCGCCAAGGCGATCAAGGAGGAGCACGCCCGTCCGCGCCTCGTGCACTTGACCATGGAGCATTTCTTCAAGGGGTATCCGCTCTTCAGCATGCTCCTGCCCAAGGTCGGCGGCGTGCCCGCGCACCCGGCCAACGTGCACCGGCTGCTGTTCGACGAGGACCAGCTCGTGCTCGTGTTCCCCGAGGGCCGCAAGGGCAGCGAGAAGCTCTACAAGGACCGCTACCGCCTGCGCCGCTTCGGCCGTGGCGGCTTCGTCGAGTCGGCCATGAAGGCGCGGCGCCCGATCGTGCCCATCGCCGTGGTCGGGGCCGAGGAGGCGGCGCCGATCTTCGCCCACCTGACCGTCCTGCAGCGGCTGACCGGCCTGCTCTACGTGCCGCTGACGCCGACGTTCCCGCACGGAGGGATCCTCGGCATGTTCGGCTACCTGCCGGCCAAGCTGCGCATCCGGTTCCTCGAGCCGATCCCGACCACGCAGTGGGGCGAGCAGCCCTGGAAGGACCGGGCGCTCGTCCAGACCGTGGCCGAGGACATCCGCGGCCTGATCCAGGAGGAGCTCTACGGGATGCTGGCCAAGCGGCGCTCGATCTGGTTCGGATGATCTCGCGCCGGATCCTCGTGACCGGCCTCTCGACCTACTGGGGAGGCCGGGTGGCCCAGGCGCTCGAGCGCGAGCGTGCGGTGGAGGCGATCGTGGGCGTCGACGTCCACGACCCCACGGTCGAGCTCGAGCGCACTGAGTACGTGCGCGTAGGCCACCAGCACGCGCTGCTGCGGCGCATCGTGCAGGCGGCCGAGATCGACACCGTGGTCGACACGCGGCTCGTGGTCGACTCGACCACGACCCCGTCGCGGCTCGCGCACGAGAACAACGTCATCGGGACGATGAACATCCTCGCCGCCTGCAGCGGCCCGGAGTCCCCGGTGCGCAAGTTCGTGTTCAAGTCCTCGGGGCACTGGTACGGCTGCGAGCAGGACGATCCGGCGTACTTCACCGAGGAGATGGAGCGGCCGCACCCGCCGCGCACGCCGATCGAGAAGGACATCGTCGAGGCCGAGCGCGCCGTGCACGCCTACGCCGACGCCACGCCGCGGGCCACCGTCACCGTGCTGCGCTTCTCCAACGGCCTGGGGCCAACGATCGCGACCGCGCACACGCGCCTGTTCGCGCTGCCCGCCGTGCCCGCCGTCTTCGGCTTCGACCCCCGCTACCAGTTCGTGCACGAGGACGACATCGTCGGCTGCCTCGAGTTCGCCGTGCGCAACGACCTGCCCGGGCGCTACAACTGCGCCGGCGACGGCGTGCTCGTGCTCTCCGAGGTCGTCGACCTGCTGGGCAAGCCGCTGCTGCCGATCCTCCCGCCGTGGGGCACGAGCATCGCGACCGGTCTCGCCGGCCGGCTGGGGATCCGCATCCCGCCGGAGATGCTGCAGCAGCTGCGGTTCGGGCGCGGGCTCGACAACCGCCGGCTCAAGGCCGCCGGCTACGCGTATCGCTACACGACGCGCGAGGCGGTGCAGGCCCACGCCGAGGCGCTGCGCCTGCGCCCGCTCCTGCGCGGCGGCGACGCGCCCTACCGCTACGAGCGCGAGGTGGAGGAGTTCCTGCGCCGCAGCCCGACGGTGCGCAAGCGGCCCGAGCCGCGCTGGGCGCAGGACGCCGAAGCGGACGTCGATGCCCTGGACGGTTTGGACGCCGCCGCGCTCATCGCGCTGCTGCCCAGCCTGCCCCGCCCCGAGCTCGAAGCGCTGGGGCGCCACGAAGCCGGAAATGCGCGACGTCCAGAGGTTTTGGCCGCCATTGGTCGAAATCTGGCGCGAAGCCGTCCGTGACCGGTACGGATTAGGGGTGTAGCAACGGGAAAGCGGGAAATTCCCTTGACGAACCGCCCGCTACGTCTCCTACACTTCTCCGGTCTCGCGCCTACCCAAGATCGACCATGAGAAACAAGACCTTCATCCTCGTGGCCGGCTTCCTCGTCGTCCTGCTCGTCGGGGCGGGGGCCGTCTACCTATACGACGCAAGTCAGAGCGACGACATCGCTGACGGCATCCAGGTCGGCGGCGTCGACGTTGGCGGGCTGAACAAGGCCCAGGCCCGCGACAAGATCCAGCGCGAGCTGGTCGGGCCGCTCACCCAGCCGATCAAGGTCACCGGGCCCGGCGGTCACGACTTCACGCTGACGGCCAAGCGCGCCAAGGTGACGATGGACGTAAACGGGATGGTCCAGGAGGCGATCGACAAGTCGCGCGACGGCTCGATCATCACGCGCGCCTGGCGCGGTGTGACCGGCGGGAAGCTCAACGCGAACCTGCCGCCGAAGGTCGACTACTCCGCCTCGGCGGTCAACAAGCTGATCCGCCGCGTCAAGAAGGCGGTCAACACCGAGCCGCAGAACGCGAGCCTGGCCCCGGGCGCGGAGGGCCTGCGCAAGGTCGCCGCCCACAACGGCATCGTTGTGCGTGTGCCCCAGCTGCGCACCGACCTCCAGAAGACGCTCACGGTGCCTTCGGGCGAGCGCGCCGTGCAGGTCGCGGTGACGAAGGAGGCCCCGAAGGTCACGGTCCACGACCTGGTCAAGAAGTATCCGAACTACATCATCGTGAACCGCAACGGGTTCCAGCTTCGCTACTACCACAACCTCAAGCTGACCAAGACCTACGGGATCGCGGTCGGCATGCAGGGGCTGGAGACGCCGGCGGGCCTGTACGACATCCAGAACAAGCAGGTCAACCCGTCCTGGCAGGTGCCGAACTCGTCCTGGGCGGGCTCGCTCGCCGGGCAGCTCATCCCGCCCGGCCCGCAGGATCCGCTCAAGGCGCGGTGGATGGGCATCGACGGCGGCGCGGGAATCCACGGCATCGATCCGAGTGAGTACGGCTCGATCGGCACCGCGGGCTCGCACGGATGCGTCCGCATGACCATCCCCGACGTGATCGATCTCTACGACCGCGTCAGCGTCGGCACCCCGGTCTACGTCGTTTGACCGACCCGCCGAACGACCAGGGCGACGAGCCCGAGTTCGACCCACCCCAGACACCCACCCCAGGACCGGCTCCCGGCGCTCCGCCCACGCCGCCGCCGCCCACGCGGCAGCAGCCGCCGCCCGTGCCGCCCGCGCCCTCCCCGGGCCCGCCGCCGGGAGCGCCGCCGCCCCCGCCCGGCTACACGACGCCCGCAGGGCCCGTGGCGCCGCCCCCGCCGTACGGCTACGGGCAGGTCGTGGCGCAGCGGACGAGCGGCAAGGCCGTGGCCTCGCTCGTGCTCGGGATCGCGGGCTGGCTCGTGGCCCCGTTCATCCTCTCCGTGCTCGGGATCATCTTCGGCGCGATGGCGCGCAAGGAGATCGCCAACGACCCCGCCGTCGGCGGCCGCGGCATGGCCAACTGGGGCTTCTGGCTCTCGATCACCGGCCTGGCGGCGTGGGTGATCCTCATCGTGGTCCTGATCGCCTCGTCGTCCAACTCCTAGGCCATCCTCGGGCGCCGCCGGCCGGGCGGCGGCGGCGTGTCCTTCGCGACCGAATGGAGCTTTGTGTGCGCTATAGGGCACTCGATGTTCCATTCAACGCCGTTGAATGGAAGTTTGCTGTCGCCATCGCACCACCGATGTTCCGATCGCTCGGATCATCGGACATTTGCGCTAAGGACCGATCTCGTCCACGGGGACCTCGGCCCAGCCGTCGTCCAGGAGCGAGGAGTGCTGCCCGCCGTGGCGAAGAACGAGGGCGCCGATGTACACCCCTCGCGTCCGCTTGCGCATCACTGCGTACCACATGGTCGAGGCATCGCGGGTGCCCTGGATCCGGTGCCAAGGCGGCGCGACCGAGCCGTCCTGCCCGGCGATGCCGGCGTCGACGAGCTGGCGCTGAGTGGCGACCCGGCCCGACGACGTGTCGATGAAGAACACCGCCACGGCGCCGCACCCTACAAGCGCGCTGACGCCGGGATGGGAAGCGGCGCTGCGCGCGTTCGACGACGACCTGCGCCGTCGCGGGGCGGCGGAGAAGACGCGCCGCGCCTACGGGATCGATCTCGGGCAGTTCGCGCGCTGGGCCTCCGAACGCGGTAGCGAGCCCGAAGCCATCGGCGTGCGCGAGCTGCGCCGCTGGGCCGCGGTGCTGTCCGCCAAACGCGCGGCGCCGACCACGGTGGCGCGCAAGCTCGCGGCCCTGCGCGCCTTCTACCGCGCGCTGGTCGAGGCGGGCACGATGGAGGCCAACCCGGCCGAGCTCATGCCGGCGCCCAAGCGCCCCCAGCGGCTGCCGCGGGCGCTCAAGGCCGACGAGGTCTCGGCCCTGCTGGACCGCATCCCCACGGGCACGCCGCTCGAGCAGCGCGACCGGGCGCTGTTCGAGCTCGCGTATGCGTCGGGCCTGCGGGCCGAGGAGCTGGTGGGGCTCGACGTCGGCAGCGTGGACTTCGACGCCGAGTCGGTCCGGGTCGAGGGCAAGGGCGGCAAGACGCGCGTCGTTCCGGTGGGCGAGCACGCGCTGCGGGCGATCGCGCGCTACTGCGAGCGCGCTCGTCCGGCGCTCGCGACCGACCGCGACCAGCACGCGCTGTTCCTGTCCAAGTCGGGGCGCCGGCTCTCGACCTCCGACGTCCGCCGGCGGCTGCGAGCGTGGGCGCGCCTGGCTGCCGCCCGGGCGGGCGTGTCCCCGCACTGGCTGCGGCATTCCTTCGCCACCCACCTGCTCGACGGAGGCGCGGATTTGCGGGCGATTCAGGAGCTTCTGGGCCACGCGAGCCTGTCCACAACGCAGATCTACACTCGGGTAGAGTCGAAGCGATTGAGGTCCACCTACGCGCGAGCGCATCCGCGCGCGTGACTGAGATGTCGGCAGAGGTTGAACGTGGAGGCGAGTGTCAAAGCCGTCGAGCTGAAGGACCTCTGGCGCCGATACCGCGCCGACGGTGACGAACGAGCCAGAGAACGGCTGGTCGTCGCCTACTCGCCGCTCGTCAAGTACGTGGCCGGCCGCATGGCTTCGGGCCTGCCGGCGCACGTCGAAGAGGCCGACCTCATCTCCTACGGCCTCATCGGGCTCATCTCCGCCATCGAGCGCTTCGACCCCGAGCGCGAGATCAAGTTCGAGACCTACGCCATCCCGCGCGTCCGCGGGGCGATCATCGACGAGCTGCGAGCGCTGGACTGGGTGCCGCGCTCGGTTCGCGCGCGCGCGCGGGAGATCGAACGGGCGAACGTCAAGCTCGAGCACCAGCTCCAGCGCGCGCCGACTGACGAGGAGATGGCGGCGGAGCTGCACATCACGATGGACGCGTTTCACGAGGCGCTGATCCAGATCTCGAACTCGACCATCGCCGCGCTCGACGAGCTGTGGACGGTGTCGGACACGAGTGGCGACCAGGTGTCGCTGCTCGACACGCTGCAGGACCCGGAGGCGCCCGACCCGGCCAAGGTCATGGACGCGTCCGAGCTGAAGGACCGCATCGCCGACGCCATCGCCCGGTTGCCCGAGCGCGAGAAGCTGGTGATCGCCCTCTACTACTACGAGAACCTGACCCTGCGCGAGATCGGGGAGGTGCTGGGCGTGACCGAATCGCGCATCTCACAGCTGCACACCAAGGCCGTGCTGCGGCTGCGCTCGCGGCTCGGGGAGGAGGCGGCTGCGGCGTAGGATCGACCGATAGGCTGGGTGGTTCCGGACACGAGGAGAGGAAACCGATGCACAAACCCGCCGATCGGATCCGCAACGTGGCCCTCGTCGGGCATCGCGGCTCGGGCAAGACGTCGCTGCACGAGGCGCTCCTCCACCAGGCCGGGGCCGTGAACCGGCTGGGCTCGGTGGTGGACGGCACGACGGTGTCGGATGCCGACAGCGACGAGAAGGCCCGGCAGATGTCGATCTCGGCGGCGCTTGCGTCGTTCGAGTGGTCGGACCGCAAGGTCAACCTCATCGACACCCCGGGGGAGCCGTCGTTCGTGGCCGACGCGCTCGGCGCCCTGCGCGTGTGCGAGTCGGCGATCTTCGTCATCAACGCCGTCATGGGCGTCGAGGTCTCGACCACGCGCCTGTGGCAGCGGGCCGACGAGCTCGACCTCGCCCGCCTCATCTTCGTGAACATGCTCGACCGCGAGCGGGCCGACTTCTTCCGTACGCTGGATTCGCTGAAGAGCGCCTTCGGCCAGCACGTCGTGGCCACCGAGATCCCGATCGGCTCCGAGCACGAGGTCCGCGGCGTCATCGACCTCGTGGACATGAAGGGCTACGAGTACGACGGCAACGGCCGCGACAACTGCCGCGAGATTCCGATCCCGGACGAGCTCGCCGACCAGGCCCAGGAGTACCGCGAGAAGCTCATGGACGAGGTCTCGGAGACTTCCGACGCGCTCATGGAGCGCTACCTCGAGGGCGAGGAGATCTCCCACGCGGAGATCGTCGCCGCCCTCAAGGAAGGCACCAACCACGGCGACATCTTCCCCGTCACCTGCGGTGTGGCCACCCGCAACCTGGCCACCAACCGCCTGCTCGATGCGGTCGTCGAGGACCTCCCCTCGCCGGTCAAGCACGGCGCGCTGGAGCTGGACGACCTGTCGCTCGAGGCCGAGGAGGACTCCGACCTCTACGCGTTTGTGTTCAAGACCCGCGCCGACCCGTTCGCCGGGCGCATCAACCTGTTCCGCGTCTACCAGGGCGTCATGCGGCACGACACCCAGGTGGTCAACGCGCGCACGGAGAACAAGGAGCGCATCGGCCAGCTGCTCGTGTTCAGCGGCAAGGACAGCGAGCACGTCGACGAGTTCGGGCCGGGCGACATCGGCGCCGTGGCCAAGCTCAAGGAGACGCGCGCGGGGGACTGGCTCGTGACCAAGGCGGCCGAGGTCGCCATGCCGCAGATCAGCCTGCCCAACCCGGTCATGGCCTTCGCCATCGAGCCGAAGACCAAGGGCTCCGAGGACAAGGTGTTCACCGCCCTGCGCCGGTTGCAGGAGGAGGACCCGACCATCGACGTCCACCGCGACCCGCAGACCGGCGAGCAGATCGTGGCCGGCCTCTCCCAGATCCACGTCGAGGTGATCGTGGAGCGCATGCGCGACCGCTTCGGCGCCGAGGTCAACCTCGCTCCGCCGCGCGTGCCCTACCAGGAGACGATCCGCTCGGGGGCCAAGGCCCACGGTCGCCACAAGAAGCAGTCCGGCGGCCGCGGCCAGTTCGGCGACTGCCACATCGAGATCGAGCCCCTGGCGGGCGACGAGTTCGAGTTCGTCAACGCCATCAAGGGCGGCGTGATCCCGACGAGCTTCATCCCCGCGGTCGAGAAGGGCATCGTCGAGGCGATGGAGGCCGGGACCGTGGCGGGCTATCCGGTCAAGGGCGTGCGCGTGCGCCTCTTCGACGGCCAGTACCACTCGGTCGACTCGTCGGAGATGGCGTTCAAGATCGCCGGCTCGCTGGCCATGAAGCAGGCGCTCGATCAGGCCGGCGCGGTGCTGCTCGAGCCGATCATGCTCGTGACCCTGTCGGTGCCGGAGGAGAGCGTGGGCGACGTCATCGGCGACCTGAACTCGCGCCGCGGCCGCCCGCTGGGCATGGAGCCGGTCGGCGGGATGACCGAGATCAAGGCCGAGGTCCCCATGGCCGAGATGCTCACCTACGCCCCCGACCTGCGCTCGCTGACCGCCGGCCAGGGCGAATACACGATGGATTTCGCCCGCTACGAGGAGGTTCCCGGCCACCTCGCGCAGAAGGTGGTCGAAGAGGCGCGTTCCGAGGAGGGCGCAACAGCCTAAATTGCGGCGGAAATGGCCGAATGGCCCCTCGCCTGGGGCCATCGGCCGCTGCTACGCTCGTCGCCGCATGACCCCCCGGGAGATTCGCACGGACGACGACCAGGTCGAGTGTGCCGTCTGCGGGCGTTCGCTGTTGCGCGGTGAGGAGCCCGAGCCCTACCTGCACGACGGCCGCCGCCGCGACGTGTGCGAGCTGTGCACCGGCCGGGCCGAGCGCGAGGGCTGGATCCGCGAGGCCGAGGGCCAGCAGATCGGCGCCCGAGCCGCCCGCGACCGCCGTGGGCTGATCTCGCGCTTCCGCTCGTGGCAGCGGTCGCGGCCGCAGCACGAGGCCGAGCCCAACGGCTCGCTGGCCGAGGAGCTGCGCGCGTCGCCGCACGCGGCCGACGAGCTGTTCGTGGCGCCGCGGCACCGCGAGCGCCACATCCACGCCGTCCCGACCTCGGACGAGCTGAAGATGGCGCGCGCGCTCGAGCTCTTCAACGCCTCCGAGCACCCGCGCACGGTGGCCGGAGTGGCCCGCTCGCTCGGACCCCCGGGCGTGGCTGTGCTGCCGGTCGAGAATTCGAGCTTGGTGACGGTGACCGTGGCCTGGGAGCTGTGCTGGTACCGCTACGAGGTCGACCTCGCCGACGAGCGCGGGGGCGTGCGCGTGGCCGACCAGGGCTACGAGCTCGAGGAGCTCACCGACAGCGAACAGGTCGCCAACGCGGCGGCCGACGACCGCGGGGTTCTGCAGACGGCTGCGTAGCCCCCTGCCGCGTGACCTACTGCGTCGTCCCTCAGGAGCTGGCCGACGAGCTGTACGACAAGCTCGTGGCCTACTACGCCGACGACCCCAACGTCGAGGTGATCGTCGACCGGCGCACGGGCGAGCGCCGGGAGCGCGGCGCGACCGGTGGCGGCGACCGCCAGGTCCGCGACCGGCGCCGGCAGCGCGTCCCCGGGGAATTCCCCCCGGTCTAGTTGCGCCTCGTCGTCCACGTCGACGGGGGTGCGCGCGGCAACCCCGGGCCGGCGGCGATCGGCGTCGTGACCTCCACGCCCGATGGCGAGGTCGTCGACGAGCTCGCCGAGCCCATCGGCGAGGCCACGAACAACGTGGCCGAGTACCGCGCGCTGCTGCGCGGCCTCGAGCGGGCGCGCGAGCTCGGCGCCACTGACGTCGCGCTGGTCAACGACTCGGAATTGGTCGCGCGCCAGGTTCAAGGGGCCTACAAGGTCAAGCATCCAGGGTTGCGACCGCTCTACGATCAGGCGATGGAGGCTCTGAGGGGGTTCGAGCGGTGGTCCGTGCGGTCGGTGCCGCGCGCCCAGAACGCCCACGCCGACCAGCTCGTCAACGCGGCCCTGGATGCGCAGGGATGACCGACCCGTCGCCGTGGACCCGGTCCGACGAGGAGTCCCGGGCGCGGCGGGCGCAGCGCCGCGAAGCCGCCGCCCGCGCCCGCGACCGGCGGCGGCTCTACGTCGTCATCGCGCTAGGCGTCGTGGTGCTCGCTGCGCTGGTGCTTCTGCTCTGGCCGCACTAGCGGCGGGGGCCGCTACTTCGTGCAGGAGCCGAAGTCGACTACGAAGGTGGCCGACGCGGCGTCGTTCCCGCCCGGGAACGCCGACCCGCGTTGGGCGTGGACGCCGAACTCCCTCCACGAGGGTTTCAGCAGGGCGATGCGGTGGTCGGTGTCGCTCATCCACCACGTGACCGCCGCCCGCCGGGTGGCGCCGCTGTTGCTCCCCCCGTAGGTGATCTCGCCGTCGGAGTACTGCCTGCCGCCGGCGCAGTAGCCCGCGCCGCGGATCCGCTGGTCGATCGCCTTGTTGGCGGCGTCTTGGAGCTGCGTG
Source organism: Solirubrobacteraceae bacterium (assembly GCA_036270095.1). Taxonomy (GTDB): domain Bacteria; phylum Actinomycetota; class Thermoleophilia; order Solirubrobacterales; family Solirubrobacteraceae; genus DATBDE01. Next base: position 17,435 of record DATBDE010000056.1, read on the forward strand.
TTGTCGGCGGGGACCGGGGTGCCGGGGTCGAGGTGGCTCACGAGGCCCCGCTGCGGGTCCCAGAACTTGTTCGCGATCGAGGCCCGCGCGTGATCTTCAGACGTCCCAGTGAGCGTGTTGTTGGAGCTCAGCGCGATCCGGCGGTGGATGGTGCGCTGCCGGTTGATGAGGCACATGGTGGCAACGGCGCTGCGGTGAGCGGAGGGTCGCCGCGACCGTCGCGAGGGCCACGAGGCCCATCAACCGGATCATCACGCTCACTACTTCTGGCAGAAGCCGAAGTCGACGACGTAGGTCGCGCCCTTGCCGCCGCCGGGGAACGGCGACCCGGCGATGGCGGCCACGCCGTACTCCTTGAGCTGCGGGTTGAGCACGGTCTGGCGGTGGGGCGGGTCGTTGAGCCAGAAGTTCATCGCGGCCTTCGGCGTCCCCCCGGAGCCGGTGGCGCCGAAGGTGATCTCGGCGTCGCCGAAGGCACGCCCGCCGGCGCAGTAGCCGGCGCCGCGGATGCGGGCGTCGACCTGCTGGTTGACGAGGTTCTGGAGCGCGTTGGGGTCACCCGGGACCGGGGTGCCGGGGTCGAGGTGGCTGACCAGTCCGTTGGTGAGGGACCAGAACTGGTTGGCCACCGAGGCCCTGGCGTGGGCCGCCGCCGTGCCGCTGAGGGTGGAGTTGACGGTCAGCCCGCCCACGCCGTTGGCCAGGCGGGTGCGGCTGAGCAGGCAGCGCGTGGCGATGGCCTCGCCGCTGCCGCTGACCGGCGCCTTGCTCTGGTACTTGTTGATGTAGCTGGTGCACTGCGCCTTGCTCAGCGCGGACGCGGGCGCGGCGGAGACGAGCAGCGCGGCGACTGCGGCGAGGGCGGGAAACAGGAAACGACGGGGCATGGTCAGTGGCACATCCCTAGGTCGACGACGAACGTGTACCCGGTGGTCTGGCCGGGGAAGGCGCTGGGGGTCGCGACCGACACCCCGATGTCGGTCCACTTCGGGTCGTAGAGGACGGCGGCGTGCGGGGGGTCGGTCCGCCAGAACCTCGTCGCGGCGGGCTCGGCCGTCTTGCGGCTGTCCGGCGAGGCGAAGGTGATCTCGGCGTCGGCGTAGCTGGACCCGTTGGCGCAGTAGCCGGCGCCGCGGATGCGCTGGTCGACCTGCTGGTTGACCAGGTTCTGCAGCGCGTTCTGGTCGCCGGGGACCGGCGTGCCCGGGTTGAGGTGGCTGACCAGGCCGTTGGAGAGGTCCCACGAGTGCGCCATGGCCGATGCAGTGGCGTGGGCGCCCGAGGTCCCGATGAGCGTCGCGTTCCTGACCGGCATCGCGAGGTTCTTGGCCTTGCGCGAGGTGAGGATCCCGCACCACGTGGCGTTGGCGACGGCGGCCGGGCGGTTGTAGTTGATCCGCGGGCCGAGCGGGTTGGGGAGATCCGACTGGAAGCTGCGCAGGTAGGCGTAGCACTCGGCGTAGTTGCGCGGGGTCACGCTGTCGGCACTGGCCACCGCGGGCAGGACGGCGGCGCCGCAGAGGGCGGACAGGCATACGAGCAGCATCAGACGGCGCATAGCGAGCTCCTTCTCGGTTGCGCGATCAACCATCTCCGACACGTGCTGCTGCGCGCAAGCGCGCGCGCCTCGGCCTTACCATTTTCACACGACAATTTGGTGCAGAAGCCGAAGTCGACCACACAAACGACGAGGGGCGGCCGATCGGCCGCCCCTCGGTTCCAGCACGACCCGTCCTACGGCGTGCAGCTGCCCAGGTCGACCACGAAGGTCGCCGCGTCGGTGCCTCCGCCCGGGAACGCCGAGCCGCGCACGACGCTCACGCCGTACTGCGTGAACTGCGGGCTGAGGATCGCGTCGCGATGGGGCGGGTCGTTCATCCACCAGGCGACGGCCGCCTTGGGCGTCTGGCCGGTCCCCGAGCCGCCGTAGGTGATCTCGCCATCCGAGTAGGCCGAGCCGCCGGAGCAGTACCCGGCGCCGCGGATGCGCTGGTCGATCTGCTGGTTGGCCAGCTGCTGGAGCTGGTTGGGGTCGCCCGGGACCGGCGTGCCCGGGTTCAGATGGCTGACCAGCCCGTTGGTCAGGCTCCACGACTGGGCGGCGACCGACGCCGCGGCATGGGCCCCGGACGAACTGCGCAGGGTCGCGTTGTCGCTGTAGCCGCGCATGCCGCGGCTGGTCCGCTGGCGGCTGATCAGGCAGCGCGTGGCGGTGATGGCGTGGGAAGCGATCTTCGTGTTGCCGTAGATCGCGATGTACCTGTTGCACTGGGTCCGGCTGAGCGCGGCCGACGCGCTGTCCGCGCAGGCCACACTGACCGGGATCGCCGCAACCGCGGCGACCAGGAAGAACCGTCGCACCTCAATCTCCTTTTTCGAGCGAGCAACGGACCCTCTCGCACCCGGAGTCGGCGGCGCAACCGGCCCACACCGAATTGTCACAAATCGAGGGGCGGCCACTCTGGCCGCCCCTCGACGATGCGATCCCTCGGTGGGTTTTTGGTTGTCCTACGCCGCAGCGCGGAGCACCGCGAACGAGGGCAGCGGGGTGCCGTTCGGCGACACGATGCCGGTCGTGAACGGGGAGCCGTTGCTGGGCTGGACCAGGAGGTACTGGATGACCTCCTTGACCCGGCGGTTCTTGCGCGCGATGCGCAGGCCCTGCTTCAGGTAGCTCGCGCGTTTGCGCTCGCTCAGCCCGCGCCGGCCGGTGGCCAGGTAGCCGTACTCGGTGAGGTACAGCTTCTTGGTCCCGCGGATCTGCCCGGTGTGGGCGATCTTGTCCAGCGCGCGCGTGAGGTTGCGCAGCGAGCCGATGGTGGCGTCGTCCGTGCCCCGGGTCGAGCGGCGCGGAGCCTTCTCGAAGTCATAGGGGTGATGGGCGTAGCCGTCGGCCTTGAGCTTCGTGCAGCGCCGCACGCGGTGGTACTGCGCGTTGACGCAGGCCACCTTGCGCAGGAACTTGACCGGCGCCATGGCGCGGCGACCCTGTGCGTAGGGCACGGTCTCGCCGATGAGCACCTTCGCGCTCGCGTCGTTGGTCTTGATCGCCTTGTAGCCCGCGGCGTACAGCTTGCGGTACAGGGCAGGGGCGCGATTGAGCGGCTTCAGCCACGCGATGTAGTTCGGCTCGTTCCAGATCCCGTACCGGTCCACGCGGCCACGGAAGTGGTCCGCGGTCGCCGCGGCGAACCGGGCGAAGTCCCGGACGTTGGGACGCGGGTGCCGGCCGACGAGCGTGAACTGCACGCGCACGCCGTTCTGGGCCGCCTGGTTGACGGCGCGGTCGTACTGGCGGAAGTCAAATCCGCCACCCGGCGTCTCGACGGAGTCCGAGGTGACGAGGATGCGCATCCGGTGCACGCCGAGCTCCGCGAGCCGCTGATAGCCCTGGGTCGGGCCGAGCGTCGACTTGCCGCTGACGAACACGTCCTCGTCCTGGATCCCGATCTCGGGCTTGGCCTGGGCCAGCGCCGCGGGAACGAGGAGCGAGGCGAGAGAGAGGATGATGATCATGGTGCGTCGTTTGAGCATGTGGAGCCTCCGGTGTCGTGGGGTGACCGCAAGGCTCCCGTCCGGGGGCCGTTTGCACCGCTCGCCCCGTGCGCTGCCTGTGTCGGATCCGCGACGCGCCCCGAACGCGACCAGGAGGTAGAGATGGAGACCGAGGAAATCGAGCGCCACCTGCACGAGCGCTCGCGCCACCACGACGCGGAGCTCGCCGTGGCCGACCACGACGGCGCCGTCACGGCGTCGTTCCGGCGCCCCGACGGCACCGAGGTGCTGGCCGCCGACGGCCCCGACCGCGCGGCCGCGCTGAAGGCCCTGTACGAGCTCGACGAGCTCGACGACCTGGCCGGGGGCTAGCGCGATGAGCGAGTCGCTGATCAGCGGCGTGGACTTCGTCCACGTCGGCACGCAGGACTTCGACCGCGCCGTGGAGTTCTACGGCACCGCGCTCGGACTGCCCGAGTCGGCCCGCTACGGCCGCATGCCCGGGGCCGAGTTCGAGACCGGCACGCTCACGCTGGCCGTGATCCAGTCCGACGCGTTCGGACTCGAGTTCCGCCCCAACACCCATCCCATCGCGCTGCACGTCGACGACGTGGCGGCGGCGCGGAGCGAGCTGACCTCGCGCGGGGTGGAGTTCCGCCACGACACGATCGACAGCGGCGTGTGCCACATGGCCCCGTTCTTCGACCCGGACGGCAACGCGCTGATGCTCCACCACCGATACGCGCCACGGGACCGGTGAATCCCGGGGGCCGCCCAGCCCGGTCGTCAGGCGGAGCCGGCTGCGCCTGACGCTGCGCTCAGGTGCCGCGTCAGCCAGGACTTGAGCTGCGGCTCGGGCGGGGCGCCGACGACGCGGTCGACCTCAATCCCGTTGCGGAGGAAGAGCAGGGTGGGGATGCCCTGCACGCCGTAGCGGGCACCGATGTCGGGCGCCTCGTCGACGTTCAGCTTGACCACCTTGAGATGCCCCGCGTGCTCGGTCGCCAGCCGCTCCACCGCGGGGGAGACCATGCGGCAGGGGCCGCACCACGGCGCCCAGAAGTCGACCACCACCGGGACCGAGGCCGTCGTCTCGGTCCCGAACGACTCGCTGTCGGCGTCGACCAGCCACGGCAGCTTGCGGCCGCAGTTGGCGCACTGGGGCACGCCCTGCGCCGTCGCCTGGACGCGGTTGCGCTTGCCGCACTGGGGACAGGTGAGGATCGTGGCGGGCATGCCTCCGACGGAGGCTAGACAATGCCCGCCGTGCGCATCTTCCTCGCCGGCACAACGGGCGTCATCGGCATCCGCCTCATCCCTCTGCTGCGCGACGCGGGCCACCACGTCGCGGGCATGACGCGCTCGGCCCAGCGCGCCGACGCGATGCGCGACGCCGGCGCCGAGCCCGTGGTGTGCGACGTCTACGACGGCGCGGCGCTTTGCGACGCCGTGACCGCCTACGCGCCCGACGCCGTCATCAACGAGCTCACCGACCTGCCCGACGACGTCAACGAGATCCCGGCGACGACTGACCGCAACATCCGGATGCGCCGCGAGGGCACCGGCAACCTGCTCGCCGTCACCGGCGCGCTGCCCGGCCCGCGCCGGCGGTTCGTGGTCCAGAGCGTGGCCTGGGACCTGCCGGGCGAGGGCGGCGTCGCCGCGCTGGACCAGGAGCGCAGCGTGCTCGACTTCGGCGGCGTCGTGGTGCGCTACGGCCAGTTCTACGGCCCCGGCACGTACTGGGTGGACGAGACGCCGCCCGACCCGCACATTCAGATCGACGACGCCGCGCGGCGCACGCTGCCCGCGCTCGAGCCCGGCTCGGTGCTCGAGGTCGTCGACTCCGCCTAGGAGCCCGACTCGACGATCACCGTGGTCGACTTGACCACGGCGGTGGCCGTGTCGCCGGGCTTGAGGCCGAGCTCCTCGACCGCCTCGCTCGTGACCAGGGAGACGATGCGGAACGGCCCGCAGGCCAGCTCGATCTGCGCGACCAGGCCGTCGACCTGAATGTCGACCACGGTGCCCGACAGGCGGTTGCGGGCGCTCGTGTGCATCGGCGCCTGGCGGTCGCGCAGCAGCCGCTTGAGCTCGCTCACCGGCAGCCAGCGGTCGCCGCCGCGACGCTCGAACTGCACGCGCCCCTGTCGCTCCCAGCGGCGCAGGGTCTCGACGCTCACCCCGAGGGCGGTGGCGACGGCTCCGATGCGGATGGCGTTGTCCATGGTGCGGCGCCCGCGGCGCGCCCGAAGCGTACGCCCCTGACTACCCGGAGCCGCACGGTCGCGGCGGCTCAGGGCCCGGTGGGGTCGCGATGGCGACCAGGCGCGCCCCTCGGCAAGCGCGGCGCCGGTGCCGACGGCGTGGTCCCGGGACGCGGACGTTGTTCGGGTCCGACCGAAATGTCTAGGCAATGCCGAGGAATCTGAGCTTCCGGGCATCGCGTAGTGCGAAGGGCTCCCGGACCGAATGCCTATGCAATGCTTATGCATAATGGCGCCCCTCAGACCTCGCGTCCCGTGGGTCCTGGCCGTGCTCGCGCCCGTGCTCGCGGTGGCCGGCTGCAGCAGCAGCGGCGGGGGCGGCGGTTCGACGCCGACGCTGACGGTGTCCGCGGCGGCGTCGCTGAAGGACGCCTTCACGACCTGCGCGCAGTCGTTCAAACAGGCCAAGCTCAAGTTCAGCTTCGCCGGGTCGGACCAGCTCGCCGCGCAGATCCGCCAGGGCGCGAGCCCGGACGTGTTCGCGTCGGCGAACACCAAGCTGCCTGACCAGCTCGCCGTCGAGGGCAAGTTGTCCAAGCCCCAGGTCTTCGCCGGCAACAAGCTCGTGATCGCGGTCCCGCAGGACTCGAAGATCACCGGGCTCGCCGACCTCGAGAAGCCCGGAACGTCGATCGTCATCGGCGACGCGAGCGTGCCGATCGGCTCCTACACGCGCGAGGTGCTCGGCCGCCTGCCGCCCGCGCAGGAGAAGGCCATCCTCGCCAACGTCAAGTCCGAGGAGTCCGACGTGGCCAGCATCGTCGGCAAGCTCACCCAGGGCGCGGCCGACGCCGGCTTCACCTACGTGTCCGACGTCAAGGGCACCAAAGGCCAGCTCAAGGCCGTCGACCTGCCCGCGAACCTCCAGCCCAACGTGGCCTACGGGGCGGGAATCGTCAACGGGACGCCGAACACGAAGGAGTCCCAGGCCTTCATCGACGACGTGATCTCAGGCTCCTGCAGCAAGGTCATGCAACAGAACGGGTTCCTTCCGCCGCCCAACGCGTGAGGCGTCGGCTGGCCCGGGCGGGGGCGCGGCTGTTCCCGGTCGCGCTGATCGTCGCCGTCGCGGTGGCGCTCGTCTTCCTGGCCCTGCCGGTCATCGCGATCTTCACCGACGTCAGCCCGAAGGAGCTGATCGACAGCCTCGACGACGACACCACCGTCGACGCGCTGAAGCTGAGCCTGCAGACCACGCTGACGGCACTGGTGATCATCCTCGTGATCGGGACGCCGGTGGCCTGGGCGCTGGCCACCCGCCGATTCCGCGGCAAGCAGATCCTCGAGACGATCATCGAGCTGCCGCTGGTCATGCCCCCGGCCGTCGCGGGCATCGGCCTGCTGGCCGCGCTCGGGCCCAAGGGGATCCTCGGCCCGCTGTTTGACTCGCTCGACGTCCAGCTCGTGTTCCAGACCGCGGGCGTGGTCGTGGCCCTGACCTTCGTGGCCAGCCCGTTCTACCTGCGCCAGGCCCAGGCCGCGTTCTCGACCCTCGACCGCTCGCTGCTCGAGGCCTCGCGCACGCTCGGCGCCAGCGAGGCGCGCACGTTCGGGCGCGTCGCCTGTCCGGTGGCGTTCCCCAGCCTGCTCTCCGGCGCGGCGCTCGCGTGGGGCCGGGCGCTGGGCGAGTTCGGGGCCACGCTCGTGTTCGCGGGCTCGTTCCAGGGCGTGACCCAGACCGCCCCGCTGGCCATCTACGCCCAGTTCGGCACCAACTTCCCCGGCGCGCTCGCGCTGGCGGCGGTGCTGGTGTGCTTCAGCATCGCCATCCTGGGCGGGGTCAAGCTGCTCGGCAGGCTGCAGCCGACATGAGCGGCAACGGGCTCGAGGTCACCGCCAAGGCGCAGCTCGGCCAGACCGAGCTCGACGTCTCCGTGCGCGTGGAGGCCGGGCGCTGCCTGGCCCTGGCCGGCCCGTCGGGGGCGGGGAAGACCAGCGTGCTGCGCGCCGTGGCCGGCCTGCTCCGCCCGCACGAGGGCGTGGTGCGCTGCGGCGATGAGGTGTGGCTCGACACCGCCACGGGCGTGTCCCGCGCCCCCGACCGGCGCCGCGTCGGCTACCTGTTCCAGAACTACGCCCTGTTCCCGCACCTGCGGGGCTGGCAGAACGTCGCCTACCCGCTGCGCGGCCAGAAGCGGAAGGAGCGGCGCGCGCACGCGGTCGAGCTGCTCGAGCGCTTCGGGGTCGGGCACCTGGCCGACGTGCGCCCGGGCACCTACTCCGGCGGCGAGAGCCAGCGGGTGGCACTCGCGCGCACGCTCGCGCGCGACCCCATGGTGCTGCTGCTCGACGAGCCGCTGTCGGCGCTGGACGCGCGCACGCGGGCCAGCGCCGGGCGGACGCTGAAGACCACGCTGGGGGAGAGCGAGGTCCCCACGCTTGTCGTCACCCACGACTTCAGCGAGGCCGCCCTGCTCGGCGATGAGATCGCCGTCATCGACCACGGCCACATCCTTCAGCACGGCACCGCCACCGCGCTGGCCGCGGCGCCCGCGTCGACCTTCGTGGCCGACTTCACCGGCGCCGTCGTGCTGGCCGGCGTCGCGTCGCCGGGCCCGGACGGCCTGACCGCCGTGGACATCGGCGACGGCGTCACCGTCTTCAGCACCGCCCAGGGAGCGGGCGACGTGGGCGCCAGCGTCTACCCCTGGGAGATCGCGCTCGTCCCCGTCGACGCCCCCGTGACCGGGTCGGCGCAGAATCGGCTGGAGGGCCGGGTGGTGTCGAGCACGACGATCGCCAACCGCCTGCGCGTGACCGTCGACGCCGGCCAGCCGGTCACGGCCGAGGTCACCGACCCCGGCGCACAGGCCGTCGATCTGGCCGTCGGGAAGCCGATCGCGCTGACCTGGAAAGCTTCCGCTACCAGGCTGATCGAGCGCTGAGCGGGCTGCTTGACGTCCGTTGCGGCCGCAACTAAGGTCGGCCGCTCCAGGGTTTGAGCAGGAGGAAGGGGAACAACAGATGGTGATCGCGAGCTCCGGTGACTGGACGCTCGGCATCGTGTTGGGCCTGGTGGTGATCCTCGTCGCCGCGGTGATCGTCATCACGATCGTGCTGCTCGCGACCCGGATCTCCGGTCAGGCCAAGACCGCCGCGCTGGCCGTCAACCAACTGCGCGACCAGACCGCGGACCTCAACGGCGTCGCGCGCATCAACGACTCCGGCGTGCGCATCCTGCATGCGGCGCGCGCGCTGCGGAAGGTGGCGGTGGGCAAATGACCGTCCTCGCGACCACGGGACCGACCTTCTGGACCATCGCGCTCATCATCGGCCTCGTGGCCGCGCTGATCGTCGCGGTCCTGCTCGTGATCCTCGTCAACACCGTGCGGCGGATCGAAGGCTCGGTCGACGACCTGCTGACCATCGCCGGCGGCGTGGCCGAGAACACCGCCTACATCCCGCAGCTGCAGGCCACCGCTCCCGTCCTCGGCCAGATCGTCGACGAGGCGGTCGTCCAGGACGGCTACATGAACGCCCTCACCGACGGATTCGACGGCAAATGAGCAAGCACGACACCCTCATCCTCCTCAGCGTCATCCTCGCCGTGGTCGTGATCGCGGTGCTGGCCGTGGCGCTCATCCTCGTCCGCCAGGGCCTCACCCGGATCTCACAGGGGCTGGCCACGCTGGCCGGCGCTCTCGAGTCGGTCGAGTCCGAGCACCTCAAGACGCTCGAGCCCGCCGTCAAGGCCATCAACGCCCAGTTCGACACCATCGTCGCCGCCTTCCCCGGCATCGCGAAGAAGGCGGCGATCGTGGCCGAGAGGAGGCCACGATGACGCTGTTCTGGATCGGCAGCCTGCTCGTCGCACTGGTGGTCCTGCCCGTGGTGATCCTGCTGCTGCACGGGGTGCTGACCGCTGCTCGCAGCATCGAGCCCAGCGTGGACCGCATCGCCGCCGTCACCGCGGAGGCGTCCAAGGACCTCGACGCCGTGCCGCTCCTGCTCGCCACGCAGGAGCACGTCAGGACGACGGTCGCGGTGGTGGCGGACTACGGCGGCTCGCTCGACGTCATCCTCGACGACGCGCCCGCGCAGGAGGTGAAGGCATGACCGTCCTCGCGATGTCGGCCCCCGGCGCGATCATGCTCGTCGGGGTCGTCCTCATCATCCTCGCGCTGGTCGTCTACCTGGTGTCGGTGATCGTCTCCCTGCGCAAGATCGCCGGCGGCCTGGACACGACGATCGGCAACGTGGGCGAGATCCTCGAGAAGACCAAGCCGGTCAGCGAGGTCGTCCTCGACATCAACAAGAACCTCGACGCGGGCGTCGACCTGCTCGAGGGCCTGCTGGTCAATAAGGCGGGCCTGATCGACGCCATCGGCCTGATCGACGGGCTGTACCCGGGCGCGGCCGCCGACGGCCTGCGCAACTTCCCGGAGAGCAAGGACATCGTCGCGCCGCGCATCTCCGAGGTCTACACGCGCGGGACGCTCACGCTGGCGCGGCTCGGCCGCGAGGCGCCGATCGCGCTCGGCAACCCGGCCGGGCCTGCGCTGCGTAATGTCGAGAGTGGAAGCCTTGCCGCGCGCCTGCTCTACCCGGAGGCCCGTCAGTCATTCCCCGAGCACCTGGAGCGGTCGCCGGTGATCGGCAGCGACAGCCCGGTCCAATACGAGCAGCGCGACGACATCGGCAAGCCGCGCAAGCGCCTGCCGGACAAGACCTGAAAGGACTCCTCGCCTTGCAGACCCCGGCCTCCTTCGAGTACGAGCGCGCGACCAGCCTGGACGGCGCAATCGCGGCGCTCAACGAGCGCGGGGCAAACGCACGCGTCATCGCCGGCGGGCACAGCCTGCTGCCGATGATGAAGCTCCGGCTGGCGAGCCCCGAGCACCTGGTCGACATCAACGACCTGGCCGAGCTCGCCTACATCCGTGAGGAGGGGGACGAGGTCCGGATCGGCGCGCTGACCCGTCACGTCGACCTGCTGCGCTCCGACCTGCTGGCCGAGCGCTTCCCGGTGTTCCGCGACGCCGAGAACGTGATCGCCGACCCGGTCGTGCGCAACCGCGGGACCCTCGGCGGCTCGCTCTGCCAGGCCGACGCCGCCGAGGACCTTTCGGCCGTGTGCTCGGCGCTCAAGGCGAACGTCGTCATCCGCGGCAGCGGGGGCGAGCGGGTCGTGGGCATGGACGAGTTCCACCTCGGCCCGTACATGACCGCGGTCGGATCCGGCGAGATCCTCACGGAGGTCCGGATCGGCGTGCGGCCGGGCGCGGGCAGCGCCCACGAGAAGGTCGAGCGGCGGGCGGGCGACTGGGCCATCGCCGCGGCGTCGGCCGCGGTGTGGATCGAGGGCAACGCGATCGCCGACGCCGGTATGGCGCTGGCCGCGGTCGGGCTCACGACCAGCCACCTCGACCGGGCCGAGGAGCTCCTGCGCGGCAAGCCCCCGAGCGACGAGGTCCTCGACCAGGTCGCGACCATCGCCTCCGAGGACTGCACGCCGATGCCCGACGGCCGCGGGCCGGTGGACTACAAGCGCCACCTCGCCGGCGTTCTCGCCAAACGCGCCCTGCAGCGCGCGACGTCCCGCGCCCTGCACCAGGAGGCCTGACATGAACGTGACCATGACCGTCAACGGCCAGGAGGTCACCCGCGACGTCGAGCCGCGGATGCTGCTCGTGCACTTCCTGCGCGACACGCTCGACCTGACCGGGACCCACTGGGGCTGCGACACGTCGAACTGCGGCGCGTGCGTCGTGCACCTCGACGGCAAGGCCGTCAAATCGTGCACGGCGCTCGCCGTCATGTGCGACGGCCATCGCGTCGATACCGTGGAGTCGCTCGAGAAGGACGGCGAGCTCGACCCGATCCAGCAAGGATTCCACGAGCAGCACGCTCTTCAGTGCGGCTTCTGCACGCCGGGCATGATCATGACCGCGCGCGCGCTGCTCAACGAGAACCCCAATCCGACCGACGAGGAGATCCGCATCGCGATCTCCGGCGGCATCTGTCGCTGCACCGGCTACAAGAACATCGTGAGCGCCGTGCGCTGGGCGGCCGAGCACGAGCGCGCAGGACAGGAGGCTTGACGCATGACCACGGTTGAGAACCTGCCGAGCCCGTCGGCCGAGCGGCCCATCGGCTTCGGCCGCCTCAAGCGCAAGGAGGACGCGCGCTTCATCCGCGGGCAGGGCAACTACCTGGACGACATCAAGCTGCCGGGGATGCTCTACGGCGCGCTGCTGCGCAGCCCCTACGCGCACGCGAAGATCCTCTCCATCGACACCTCGCGGGCGCTGGCCGCCCCGAACGTGGCCGCCGTGGTGACCGCAAAGGACCTGGAGACGCTCGGCCTGGCCTGGATGCCGACGATCTCCTACGACACGCAGGCGGTGCTGGCCGGGGACAAGGTCCGCTTCCAGGGTCAGGAGGTGGCGTTCGTCATCGCCACCGACGAGTACTCGGCCAACGACGCCCTGCAGCTCATCGACGTCGAGTACGAGCCGCTCCCCGCGGTGGTCAACGCGCGCAAGGCGCTCGACGACGACGCGCCGCTGATCCGCGACGACAAGACCGGCCAGCGCGACAACCTCGCCAGCCCGACGTGGGAGGCCGGCGACAAGGAGGCCACCGACAAGGCCTTCGCCGAGGCCGACACCGTGGTGACCCGGGACATCATCTACCCGCGCTGCCACCCGGCGCCGCTGGAGACGTGCGGGATGATCGCCGACTTCAACCCGGAGACCGGCCAGCTCGACATCTACAACGGCAACCAGGCCCCGCACGCGCACCGCACCGTGTACGCGCACGTGGCCGGCCTGGCCGAGCACATGATCCGGATCATGTGCAACGACATCGGCGGCGGCTTCGGCAACAAGGTGCCGGTGTACCCCGGATACGTGTGCGCGATCGCCGGCTCGATCGTCGCCGGCAAGCCGATCAAGTGGGTCGAGAACCGCTCCGAGAACCTCATGTCGACCGGCTTCGCGCGCGACTACGTCATGCACGCGGACATCTGCTCCAAGGACGGCAAGGTCACCGGCCTGCGCGTGGACACCATCGCCGACCACGGCGCCTTCGACAGCACCGCCCAGCCGACGAAGTTCCCGGCCGGGTTCTTCCACATCGTGTGCGGCTCCTACGACCTGCAGGCCGCCCACGTCCAGGTCAAGGCGGTCTACACGAACAAGGCGCCCGGCGGCGTGGCCTACCGCTGCTCGTTCCGCATCACCGAGGCCGTGTACCTGGTCGAGCGCATGGTCGACGCGCTGGCCCGCGAGATGAAGGTCGACCCGATCGACCTGCGCATGCAGAGCTTCATCGGGCCGGAGCAGTTCCCGTACGAGACCACCACCGGCTGGACCTACGACTCGGGCGACTACGCCAAGACCATGCAGGTCGCCAAGGACCTCGCCGGCTACGAGGACCTGCGCCGCGAGCAGGCCGAGAAGCGCGCGCGCGGGGAGCTCATGGGCATCGGCGTCTCCTTCTTCACCGAGGGCGTCGGCGCCGGGCCGCGCAAGCACATGGACATCCTCGGGCTGTCGATGAACGACGGCGCCGACCTGCGCGTCCACGGCAACGGCAAGGCCGTGGTCTCGATCAGCGCCCAGACCCAGGGCCAGGGCCACGAGACGACGTTCGCCCAGATCGTGGCCGAGGAGCTCGGCATCCCGCCCGAGGACGTGACCGTGCGCCACGGCGACACCGACAAGTCGCCGTACGGGCTCGGCACCTACGGCAGCCGCTCCACGCCGGTCTCCGGCGGGGCGGTCGCGGTGGTGTCGCGCAAGGTGCGCGACAAGGCGCGCCTGATCGCGTCGACCATGCTCGAGACCAGCCCCGACGACCTCGCGTGGGAGAAGGGCCGCTGGTCCGTCAAGGGCGACCCGAAGAAGGGCGCGCTGATCGAGGACATCGCCGCGCGCGCCTACAGCGGCGAGGAGATGCCCGAGGGCATGGAGGGCGGCCTCGACGCCCAGGTCATCTACGACCCGCCGAACTTGACCTATCCGTACGGCGCCTACATCGCTGTCGTGGACATCGACCCGGACACCGGGCACGTGACCGTGCGGCGCTTCATCGCCGTCGACGACTGCGGCGTGCGCATCAACCCGATGGTGGTCGACGGCCAGATCCACGGCGGGCTGGCCGAGGGCATCGGCATCGCGCTGATGGAGGTCCTCACCTTCGACGAAGAGGGCAACTGCCTGAACTCGTCCTTCATGGACTACCTCATCCCGACGTCGCTCGAGTGCCCGGACTTCGAGCTCGGCGAGACCGTGACGCCGTGCCCGCACCACCCGCTCGGGGCCAAGGGCGTGGGCGAGTCGCCCAACGTCGGCTCGCCGCCGGCGGTGGTGGCCGCGGTCATCGACGCGCTGCACGAGACCCACGGCGTGGACCACATCGACATGCCCTGCACACCGGCCCGAGTGTGGGCCGCGATGCAGGGACGCCCCGAGCCGCCGCAATGATCACCGGCGACGCGGCGGGCGAGATCCGGGCCGTGGTCCCGGATGTGGCGACGCTCGCCCAGCGCCTCGCCGCGGTCGACTACCTGGTCGACCAGGGGTTGGCGATGTCGCTGTTCCTCAGCCTCCGGCTGCCCCAGCCGCTGCTGCTCGAGGGCGAGGCCGGCGTGGGCAAGACCGAGGCGGCCAAGGCCGTCGCCCAGGTGCTGGACACGCCGCTCGTGCGCCTGCAGTGCTACGAGGGCATCGACGCCGCCGAGGCGCTGTACGAGTGGAACTACCCGCGCCAGCTCCTCAGCATCCGGCTGGCCGAGTCCAGCGGGCGCGCGCTCTCAGAGCAGGAGCTGTTCGGCCCCGACTACCTCATCCGCCGCCCGCTGCTGCGCGCGCTCGAGCACCCCGGCCCGCGTCCGGCGGTGCTGCTCATCGACGAGATCGACCGCGCCGACGACGACTTCGAGGCGTTCCTGCTCGAGCTCTTGGGCGAGGCGGCGGTGACCATCCCCGAGCTCGGCACCATCCGCGCGACGCATCCGCCGGTGATCGTGCTGACCTCGAACCGCACGCGCGACCTGCACGACGCGGTCAAGCGCCGCTGCCTCTATCACCGCATCCCGTACCCGTCGCCCGAGCGCGAGGTCGAGATCGTGCGCCGGCGGGTCAAGGGCGCGTCGGAGACGCTGGCGGTCCAGGTCGCCAATGCCGTCGCGCGCATGCGCGACAGCGACGTCCAGAAGCCGCCGGGGATCGCCGAGGCGATCGACTGGCTCTCGGCCCTGGACCTGCTCGGGGTGGAGCGCCTGGACGTCGAGACCGTGGACGAGACGCTGGGGACGGTGCTCAAGTACAGCGAGGACCAGGAGGTGATCCGCGCGGCCGGCCTGGACCAGCTCGTGCGCAGCGGTGACTGAGTCGTTCGGGGTCGAGACGATCCAGCTCGACCTGCCCGCACTGGTGGGCGCGCTGAGCCGGCGCCTGCACGACGCCGGGCTGCCGGTGACCCCGGCGCGGGCGGCCGACGTGGCGCGCGCGCTCACGCTCGTGCGCCCGGGCAGCCGCGGCACGCTGTATTGGGCCATCCGCTCGGTCGTGGTCACCGAGGGCACCCAGGTCAAGGTCTTCGATGCCGTGTTCGCCGAGGTCTTCGGCGGGGGCTCCGACGACGAGCCGGAGGTCGAGCTCGAGGACGTCACGACAGTCCCCGACTGGCAGAACGACGAGGCGCCCGGCAGCACGAGCGGCGACGACGACGAGTCCGAGCAGGAGATCCCGCTGACCATCGCCAGCGCCGACGAGGTGCTGCGCACCAAGCGCTTCGACGCGCTGGCGCCCGACGAGCTCGCCGAGCTGTACCGGCTCATGACCGCGCTCGAGCTGGCCACGCCGCTGCGGCGCACGCGCCGCTACGAGAAGCGCCGCCGCGGCGAGCGGATCGACCTGCGCCGCACGCTGCGCGGCAGCCTGCGAACGGGCGGCGACCCGGTGCGGCTGCGCCGCCGGCGCCGGCGCGTGGTCCCGCGCCGCCTCGTGCTGCTGTGCGACATCTCCGGCTCGATGGAGCCCTACGCGCGGGCCTACTTGCAGTTCCTGGCCTGCGCCGCCGGCTGCGGGCCCAACGCGGAGGCGTTCGCGTTCGCGACCCGGCTGACCCGGCTGACCCGCGCCCTGCGCTCGCGCAACCCGGAGCGGGCCATCCAGCGCGCCGCGGCGGCGGCGCCGGACTGGTCGAGCGGGACGCGCATCGGCGAGGCGCTGCGGGCGTTCAACGACCACCACGGCCGGCGGGGCATGGCGCGCGGCGCCGTGGTGGTGATCCTGTCCGACGGCTGGGAGCGCGGCGACCCCGCGCTCGTGGGCCGCGAGCTCGAGCGCCTCTCGCGCCTCGCGTACCGCATCGTCTGGGTCAACCCGCGCATGGCCGCTGACGCGTTCTCGGTCCGGGCCGGGGGCATGGTGGCCGCGCTGCCGCACATCGACGCGTTGGTCAGCGGCCACAGCTTCGCGGCGCTGCGCGAGGTCGCCGAGGCGATCGCCGGCGAGGGCGAGGCGCCGCCGCCGGTGGTCGAGCCCGCGCCGGAGGAGGTCGAGCCCGACCCGTGGCCGAGCGCCACTCCGGTCGCCGGCAGCTCGGTGGCGATGCCCAGCGGGCACGGCCCGAGCCGCGGCAACACGACCCCGGGGTGGGTGACCGACGAGTGACCGGGACCGAGACCCAGAAGACCTGCATCTACCCCGGCTGCGAGCGCCCCGCGGTGCCCCCGCACCCGCTGGGCGGGCCCCAGCCCGCGTTCTGCGACCTGGAGGAGCACAACGCGCTGACCGCACACCAGGAACGGCAGCGGTTGGCGAAGGAGCCAACGACGGAGAGAGGAGCCGATGGCTGACGAGGCCTACCGCGCAGTGTTCCTGCGCGTGCATCCGACCGGCAAGATGGTCCTGAGCCTCACCACCGAGTCCGACGGGCAGGAGGCCCGCTACGCCCAGCTCGTGGCCGACGAGCTCGGCGTCCCCGCCCTCGACGTCAAGGTCGTCGCGGCCGACACCAACCGGTTCGGGGAGGGGCACA
Organism: Solirubrobacteraceae bacterium; assembly: GCA_036270095.1. Taxonomy (GTDB): domain Bacteria; phylum Actinomycetota; class Thermoleophilia; order Solirubrobacterales; family Solirubrobacteraceae; genus DATBDE01. Next base: position 34,189 of record DATBDE010000056.1, read on the forward strand.
GCTTCAACACCTGCCCGTCCGACGGCGCGCCGGCGGCGATCGCCAGCACGACCGAGAAGATCCGGGCCAAGGCGCAACTGCTGGCCGGCGCGGCGCTGGACACTCCGCCGGATGGGCTCGCATGGGTCAACGGCGCCTTCGTCGACCGCGACGGCGAGGGGCCGACGCAGACCCAGACGATCGCCGACGTCGCGCTCTACGCCCACGGCAGCGGCGCGCTGCCGCCGGGCGTCGAGGGCGGCCTGGACGCGCAGACGGTCTACCGCGATTGAGTCGCGTCGATCTCGACCTCGACCTCGTCGGCGACCTTGAGCGCACCGAACAGGATCGAGAACTGCTTGATCCCGAAGTCCGACTGCTTGACCGTGGCGTGGGCGCGGATGCTGCCGTCGCCGGCCGCGAGGTCGAAGGCCACCGGGTGCGACTTGCCGACCAGGATCAAGTCGCCCTGCACGTGCACGGCGGCGTCGGAGCCGCGCTCGACGCTGGTCGAGCGGAAGGCGATGTCCTGCTTGCGCAACACGTCGTCGTCGATCGACTGGTGGATGCTCGCGACGTCGTCGTCGCCGAGCTCCATCATCCCGCCGGTCCCCTCCTGCACGCGCAGGGAGGCGCCCTTGGCGTCGAGCGTGACCGCGGTCGGGGCGCCGTCGGCGCCGACGTCGACCGTGCCGCTCCAGTCGGTCACGTGGAGCAGCAGGTCGTGCCCGGCCTTGGAGGCGGCGCCGGTGCGCTTCGTGCGCACCGACAGCGTGCCGTTCTCCGGCCCCAGCTCGTACGTCCCAGGTTCCAAGACGCGATGATTCTAAGGAGCAGACACCATGGCCGTAGACCTTGACCACACGTTCACCCCCGGCACGTCCGTGGACCAGACCTACGCCGGCATCGTCGACCTCGAGAAGGTCGTCCCGCTGGTCGAGGGGGGGAAGGTCAACGAGCGGACGGGGCCCGACGCCGTCGACGCCGAGATCCTCGTGAAGATGGGCGCCATGTCGATGACGTTCAAGGGCACGGTCGAGGTGGTCGAGAAGGACGAGGCCATGCACCGCGCCGTCCTGCGCGTGCGCTCCAAGGAGCAGGGGGGCAACGGCTACGCGAACGCCGACGTGACCTTCACCGTCAACGACGGCGAGGGCACGGTGCACACGCACGCGCAGATCTCGGGCAAGGCGGCGTCGATGGGAGAGGGCGTCGTCGCCGGGGTGCTCGACGCGCTGATCAACGACTTCACCGGGAAGCTCGCCACGCTCTGAGGCGACTGCGATGGCCACGGTCACCATGCGCAAGGTCCGGCCCGGCGAGGTGCCGCCCGACGGCGGCACCGCCGTGCAGGACGATCCCGACCGGCCGGTGTTCTCCGGCAACGGGCCCGACGACTTCGTGTGCGTGCAGTGCGGCAACGTCCTCGCGCATGCGATGGACGTCGAGTACATGACCTACAAGGTGCGGGTGCGCTGCGGGCGCTGCTCCACCGTCAACGTGCACGGCGAGCGGCCCGCGGAGGACCCGCGCAAGAAGCAGCGACGCGTCGGGTCCGGCTAGTCGTCGTCGGACTGGACGGCGGCCGCGGGCGCGTCGCGCAGGTCGGGCTCGGCGCCCGGCGGCGGGTTGGCGCCGCCGTCGGTGGTGGCGTCGGCCTCGTCGCCGGCCTCGCGGTCGATGCCCTCCTCGGTGGTGGGCTCGTCGCGGCCGGTGGTCCGGCCGACAACCGCGCTCGTGAGCTCGGGGTCCTCGTCCTCGAGCTTGTCCGGCGGCGCATCGGTGCCACCGA
>DATBDE010000057.1:0-16095 GCA_036270095.1 Solirubrobacteraceae bacterium
GCCCTCGTCGGCCTTCTTGGCCCAGGGGCCCTTCTCATCGGTGTCCTTTGTCGCCATAGGCGGCCTGTACCCGCGGCTTAGGCCGCGAACCGCTCGACCAGGACGTCGCGGTGGCGCCCGTAGGCCCCGGCGCCGTCGCCGTCCGGGGCCGCGATCCGGACCACCGGCGGCTGGCCCATGGCCGGCGTGGCGAGGTCGATCAGGGCGTCGCGGTAAGCGCGCTCGCGCGGCTGCCCGCCGAACCCGAAGCCCTTGGCCGGCAGCCCGCCGCCGAGGCGGTCGGTGCGGGGGCCGAGCTCGCGACAGAGGGCGGCGTACCCCTCGCGATCGAAGCCGAGCGCGGCGTCTGCATCGTAGCGGTGCAGCGCGGCCAGGCGAAACGAGGTGAAATGCGCCGCGCCGTCGACCTCGAGGATGGTGCCGGTGGGCGCGTGGACGAGGTCGAGCGGCAGCAACAGGTTCTCGCGCGAGGCGTCCAGCACGGACACGTCGCCGCGCAGGTCGGCGTAGATCCGGGTCAGGGTCGCGAGCGCGGCGATGACCGGCTTGACGATGGCGGGGTCGCGCCGCGCCTTGGCCACGCGCTCGAGGCCGACGTGGCCCTGCTCGCAGAGCCAGTCGTAGGTCTGGGGCGCGAGCACGATGCCGTCCCGCGCGGCCGCCTCCGCGAACGCCGCGTGTGCGTCGGCCGCCACGCGCCCCTCATGCCTGCGCGACGAAGTCGACGAACTCGTCCACCAGCGGTCGCGCCGGGCCGACGGCGAGGCGGAGCATGTGCCAGTGGCGCGGCTCCGGGCCGCCCGCCACGTCGATCGCCCCGACGAGGCCGGCCTCGAGCTCGGCCGCGACCGCGTCGCGGGAGACGAACGAGATGCCCAGGCCGGCGCGCGCGGCCTGCTTGATCGCGCCGTTGGAGCCCAGCGTCAGCGTCCGCGCGTCCAGACCGTGGTCGGCCAGGAACTCCTCGTTGGCGGTCCGCGTGCCCGAGCCCGGCTCGCGCAGCAGCCAGGCGCGGCGGTCGAGGTCGGCGGGCGGCATAGGCCCGGCGGCCACGAACGGGTCGTCCGGGGCTCCGATGAGCACGAGCTCGTTCACCCGCACGGGCCAGGACTCGATGCGCTCGTCGCGCGGCGGCCGGCCGACGAAGGCCACGTCCGCGGTGTGGTCGGCGACCATCGCGAACACGCCCTCGCGGTTGCCGACGCTCAGCGTCAGGCCGACGCCCGGGTGGGCCTCGGAGAAGGACCGGATGAGGGCGGGCACGAACGACTCGGCCGCGGTCGTCACCGCCGCGATGTTCAGCTCCCGCGCGCTCAGCGCGGCGGCCTCGAGCGCAGTGCTGGTGCCGCGCTCGAGCAGACCGATCACGTCGGTGGCGAACGGCGCGAAGGCGGCGCCGGCGGCGGTGGGGCGCACGCCGCGGCCCTCGCGCTCGAGCAGCGCCGTGCCCACCTCGCGCGACAGCGCCGTGACGGCGGCCGAGACGGAGGGCTGGGTGACCACCAGCTCGTCGGCCGCGCCGGTGACCGACCCGGTGCGCATGACGGCGAGGAAGCTGCGCAGCTGGGTGAGGGTGATCGACACGAACGGGGCGACTATAGGTGATCACCTCATAGTGAGCACGGACGATGTGCTTGTGTTCTAATGCAGCGGTGCCCACGGTCGACGTCGCGTTCACCCGTGAGGACATCGACGACGCCGACGTCCTGATCGTGCTCGATGTCCTGCGGGCGACCTCGACCATCGTGTCGGCGCTCGCGTCCGGCTACCGGCGGGTGCTCTGCGTCGACTCGATCGATCGCGCGCGGCGGCTGGCGCGGCCGGGCCGCACGCTCGCCGGCGAGCAGGAATGGGTCCGGCCGGAGGGCTTCGCGCTCGGCAACTCGCCGGTCGACGTCCAGCGCCCGAGCGGCTCCGAGCTCGTGCTCGCCACGACGAACGGCTCGGCCACCATCGTGCGCGCCGCGGCGCACGCCGACACGGTGCTCATCGGCTGTCTGCTCAACCTCGACGCGCTGATCGAGGCGGCCGACGGGGCCGAGGGCGTCCAGGTGGTCTGCTCGGGCGCGAGCCTGCGCCCGGCGCTCGAGGACATCTACGTCGCCGGCCGCATCGCCGCCCGCTTGGGCGGCCGCCACACCGACGCGGCCCTGGTCGCGCGCGCCGTCGCCACCGGCGACGCCTCACCCCAGGAGGTGCTCGAGCACAGCGCGGGTGCCGCGGCGCTGCGCGAGCGGGGGATGGGCGACGACGTCGCCTGGTGCGCCCGCGAGTCCGTCGTCGCGGTGGTGCCGCGCGTGCGCGGAGCCGAGGAGCACCTGGCGGTCGTCAGTTCGTAGAACTTCTATCAATGCAGAGAAACATTTAGCTTGGTCGTTCTATGAACGAGGCATACGATCGCTTGCGTCAATGGACGCCAAGAGGAACAACAACAGCAAGGGCCGCTGGACTGCCGGCGTCACCCCGTACGCGGAGATGGGCTACTGGAACCCCGACTACGAGCCCAAGGACACCGACGTCCTCTGCGCCTTCCGGATCACGCCGCAGGAGGGCGTGGACGCGATCGAGGCGGCGGCCGCAGTCGCGGGCGAGTCCTCGACCGCGACCTGGACCGTCGTGTGGACGGACCGGCTCACGCCGCACGAGCACTACCAGGCCAAGGCCTACCGCGTCGACCCCGTGCCCGGCGTGGAGGGCCAGTACCTCGCCTACATCGCCTACGACATCGACCTGTTCGAGGAGGGGTCGATCGCCAACCTGACCTCCTCGATCATCGGCAACGTGTTCGGCTTCAAGGCGCTCAAGGCCCTGCGGCTCGAGGACATGCGGATCCCGCCGCACTACGTCAAGACCTTCCAGGGCCCGCCGCACGGCATCGTCATGGAGCGCGAGTACCTGGACAAGTTCGGCCGGCCGCTGCTGGGAGCGACGACCAAGCCCAAGCTCGGACTCTCGGCCAAGAACTACAGCCGCGTCGTCTACGAGGCGCTGCGCGGCGGCCTGGACTTCACCAAGGACGACGAGAACATCAACTCGCAGCCCTTCATGCGCTGGCGCGACCGCTACCTCTACGCGATGGAGGCCGTGCAGCGCGCGTCTGCCGCCACCGGCGAGGTCAAGGGTCACTACATGAACGTGACCGCGGCGACGATGGAGGACATGTACGAGCGGGCCGAGTTCGCCCGCGACATCGGCAGCGTCATCGTCATGGTCGACCTGACCGTCGGCTACACCGCGTTGCAGTCGATGTCGAAGTGGGCGCGCCGCAACGGCGTCCTGCTCCACCTGCACCGCGCCGGGCACGGCACCTTCACGCGCCAGAAGACCCACGGCGTGTCCTTCCGCGTGCTGGCGAAGTGGTGTCGCCTGCTCGGCGTCGACCACATCCACGCCGGGACCGTGGTCGGCAAGCTCGAGGGCGACCCCAACGCGGTGCGCGGCTACTACGAGGTCTGCCGCGCGCGCCACAGCGAGGCCGACCCCCAACTCGGGCTCTACTTCGAGCAGGACTGGGCCTCGCTGCCCGGGGTCATGCCGGTGGCGTCCGGCGGGATCCACGCCGGCCAGATGCACCAGCTGCTGCACTACCTCGGCGAGGACGCCGTCCTCCAGTTCGGCGGCGGCACCATCGGCCACCCGATGGGCATCGCGGCGGGGGCGACCGCCAACCGCGTCGCCGTCGAGGCGATGATCCAGGCCCGCAACGAGGGCCGTGACTACTACGCCGAGGGCCCGGACATCCTCGCCCAGGCGGCCAAGGGCTGCCCGCAACTCGACGCCGCCCTCGATGTGTGGAAGGACATCACCTTCGAGTTCGAGTCGACCGACACCCCCGACGTCGTCGTCACGCCGACGCTGAGCTAGGAGGCTGCCATGCGCGTCACCCAGGGGACCTTCTCCTATTTGCCCGACTTCACCGACGATCAGATCGCGGCGCAGCTCCGCTACTCCCTGCGTAACGGCTGGGCGATCATGGTCGAGCACACCGACGACCCGCATCCGCGCAACGCGCTGTGGGAGATGTGGGCCCAGCCGCAGTTCGACCTCACCGAGCACGACGTCGACGTGGCGATGGCCGACGTGCGCGCGGCCCGTGAGGGGCTGCCCAATGCCTACGTGAAGGTGGTGGCGTACGATCGCTCACTGGGCCGGCAGACGAGCAAGCTGTCCTTCATCGTGTCGCGCCCGCCGGAGGAGCCGGGGTTCCGGCTCGACCGCCAAGAGGGCCCGGACCGCCAAGTGCGCTACACGCTCCACTCCTACGCGACCGAGCAGCCGCCCGGGGAGCGGTACCGGTGAGCGCCACCGTCGACGGCCGAGTGGACCTCGACGCGCTGCCCGAGCGCGCCCGCGTGCAGGAGACGCTGGAAACGCTGGGCCACGACCTCGTGGCGCTCGAGCCGGTCAAGGCGCGGGTGCGCGAGATCGCTGCGCTCCTCGTCATCGACCGCCTCCGGGAGCAATCCGGGATCGCGACGGTGCGACCTTCTCTGCACATGTCCTTCACCGGGAACCCGGGGACCGGCAAGACCACGGTGGCGTTGCGGATGGCCGACATCCTGCATTCGCTGGGCTATCTCGACGAAGCCAAGCTTGTCTCGGTCTCCCGTGACGACCTCGTGGGCCAGTACGTCGGCCACACGGCCCCGAAGACCAAGGAGGTGCTCAAGCGTGCCTACGGCGGCGTGCTGTTCATCGACGAGGCCTACTTCCTCGAGCGTCCGGAGAACGAGCGGGACTACGGCCAGGAGGCGATCGAGGTCCTGCTGCATGCGATGGAGGCCGACCGGGAGCGGCTCGTCGTGATCTTCGCCGGCTACGCGGATCGGATGGAGGTCTTCTTCCGCCAGAACCCGGGCATGGGGTCGCGGGTCGCCCATCACCTCAACTTCCCCGATTACAGCGTGGAGGAGCTCGCCGAGATCGGTGAGCTCATGGCGCGCGAGCGCGCGTACGAGCTGACCCCGGAGGCGAGCGCGGCGCTGCACGCCTACGCGGAGCGGCGCATCCGCGAGCCGCGCTTTGCCAACGCGCGCAGCATCCGCAACGCCATCGACCGGGCGCGCCTGCGCCAGGCGACGCGCCTGTTCGAACGCGACGGCCGGCTCACGCCGGAAGACCTGGTCACGATCGAGGCCGAGGACATCCTTCGCAGCTCGGTCTTCACCCACTAGCCGGGAGGACCGTGCGATGCCCCGTCCCGTCATCGTCGGTGTCGTTGGCGACTCCGCCGCGGGAAAGACCACCATCACCCGCGGCCTCGTGCGTGCGCTGGGGGACCAGAACGTCACGCACATCGCCGCCGACGACTACCACCGCTACGACCGCAAGCAGCGCGCCGAGCGCGGCATCACGCCGCTCGACCCCGAGTGCAACTACATCGACATCCTCGAGCAGGACCTGTCGCACGTCCGCTCGGGCAGTCCGATCCTCAAGCCGATCTACCGGCACAGCGACGGCACCTTCGGGGCGCCCGACTACGTGGTCCCCAACCAGTTCACCGTGGTCGAGGGCCTGCTCGGCTACCACACGCGCACGCTGCGCGACATGTACGACGTGCGCGTGTTCCTTGCCCCGCCGGAGGACCTGCGGCGCGCTTGGAAGGTGCAGCGCGACTGCTCGCGACGCGGCTACACGACCAACGAGGTGCTCGCGGAGCTCGACCGGCGTGAGGCCGACTCCGCCGCGTTCATCCGCCCGCAGGAGCGGTGGGCCGACATCGTGGTCTCGTTCCAGGCGGGCGACCGCGCCGACCAGGGCCATCTCGACGCCAAGCTGTTCCTGCGCGATGGCCTCGTCCACCCGGACCTGACGGCGTTCGTCGCCGACGGCAAGCCGGGAATGCGCCTGACCGAGCTCAACGGCGAGCGCGAGCTGTGGGTGGCCGGCGACATCGACGCCGAACACGCGGCGCTGGTCGAAGAGGCGATCTGGGATCGGATGCACTTCGCCAGCCACCTGCGCTCCGACCGCCTGGGTGAGTTCACCATCGGCACCGACCTGCATCGCTCGGAGTCGCTGGCCATCGTCCAGTTGCTCACCCTCTACCACCTGGTCACCGCGCGCGCGGCCGTCGCCCTGGGGGGCGAGGGCTCGCGTACCGACCGCCTGCCCGCAACCGAGACCGCGAGCTCGTGAGCGCCGTCGACAGCGTCGAGGTCGCCCGGGAGGAGCTCGCCACCGCGGCCATCAGCACGATCCGCGGGCTGAGCATGGATGCCGTGCAGCGGGCCAACTCCGGCCATCCGGGGCTGCCGCTGGCCATGGCGCCCGCCGCCTACGCGCTCTTCGCACGGGTGATGAAGCACGATCCGTCGGCCCCCGACTGGCCCGACCGCGACCGCTTCGTGCTCTCAGCCGGCCACGGGTCGATGCTCCTGTATTCCGTCCTGCACCTGGCCGGCTACGACCTCCCGCTGGCCGAGCTCGAGCGCTTCCGCCAGTGGGGCTCGCGCACGCCCGGGCACCCCGAGCGCTCGTCCTTCGGCGTCGAGACGACGACCGGGCCGCTGGGGCAGGGATTCGCCAACGGCGTGGGGATGGCGATGGCCGAGCGCTTCCTGCGCGACCGCTACGGCGGCGACGTCTGCGACCACCACGTCTTCGCGCTCTGCTCCGACGGCGACCTGATGGAGGGCGTCAGCGCCGAGGCCGCCTCGCTGGCCGGGCACCTCGGCCTGGGGCGGCTCGTCTACCTCTACGACGACAACCGGATCACGATCGACGGGCCCACCGACCTCGCCTTCGCGACCGAAGACGTCGAGGCCCGCTTCGAGGCCTACGGCTGGCACACGCTGGCGGTCGACGACGCCAACGACGTCGACGCGCTCGAGGCGGCGCTCCTCGCCGCGCGGGCCGAGGAGGCCCGCCCCTCGCTGGTGCGCGTGCGCTCGGTCATCGGTTGGCCCGCACCGACCAAGGCCGGCACGGCCAAGGCACACGGCGCGCCGCTCGGGGCCGAGGAGGTCGCCGCCACCAAGGTGCGCCTCGGGCTCGACCCCGACGCGAGCTTCGCCGTGCCGGCGGAGGCGCGTGAGGCGTTCGCCGACGCGCGCGATCGCGGCGTGGTCGCCCGCGAGGCGTGGAACGACCGGCAGGCCCAGTGGCGGGCGTCCGACCCGGAGGCGGCGCGCGAATGGGATGCGGCGTGGCGCGGCGACGCGCCGGCCGATCTGCCGGAGCGGCTGCCGGACTTCGGGCACGACCCGCTCGCCACGCGCGCGGCGGGCGGCAAGGCCATGCAGGCGCTCGCCGCCCTGGTGCCGACCATGGTGGGCGGCGCCGCCGACCTGGTCGAGTCCACCAAGACCCGGTTCGATTATGAAGACGGGTACACGCGGGCCGCGCCCGGACGCAACGTGCACTGGGGCGTGCGCGAGCACGCGATGGGGTCGGCGGTCAACGGGCTCGCGCTGCACGGCGGCATCGTCAAGCCCTACGGCGCGACCTTCTTCGTGTTCGCCGACTACATGCGCCCCGCCATCCGGTTGTCCGCGCTCATCGGCCTGCCGGTGGTCTGGGTCTTCACCCACGACTCGATCGGCGTCGGCGAGGACGGCCCCACGCACCAGCCGGTCGAGCACCTGGCCGCGCTGCGCGCCATCCCGAACCTCGTCGTGATCCGGCCCGCCGACGCCGCCGAGACCGCGCAGGCCTGGGGCGTCGCCATGGGGCGGCGCGACGGGCCCGTGTGCCTGGTCCTCACGCGCCAGGCCGTGCCGGCGCTGGACCGCGAGGCGCTCGCCGGCGCCAAGGGCCTGCGCCGGGGCGCCTACGTGCTGGCCGAGGCGCGTGACGGACGCCCGGACGCCGCGCTCGTGGCCAGCGGCTCCGAGGTCGCGCTCGCGCTGGAGGCCCGCGATGCCCTGGCCGTGGAGGGCATCGAGGCGCGAGTGGTCTCGATGCCGTCGTGGGAGCTTTTCGAGGCGCAGTCCTCGGAGTACCGCGAGGCCGTCCTGCCGGCGGCGCTGCCGGCGGTGTCGGTCGAGGCGGGCGTTGAGCAGGGCTGGTCGCGCTACGCCGACGCCTCGGTGTCGGTCGACCGCTTCGGCGCCAGCGCGCCGGGGCCCGAGGTGTTCCGCGGGCTCGGGGTGACGGGGGAGGCCGCTGCGGCGGCGGTGCGGGCGCTGATCAGGTCCCGCAGAAGCGGGTGAGCGTGGTGTCGATCGCGACGATGCCGACGAGCGTGCCGTCGGCCTCGACCACCGGCAGCCGCTTGGAGGGCTCCGCGAGGGCAAGGTCGCGCGCGTCGGCGGCGAGGGCCGTGGGCGGCACGGTCGTCCCGCGCTCGGAGAAGTCGGAGGCGGGCGCGTCGTCGGGCGCGTTGGCCGGAAGCGACGCGGCGCCGAGCGAGCCGACGTAGCGGTCGTCGTCGTCGGTGAAGACGGCGAGCTGCCGGCTGGAGCTCTCGGCGAAGTACGCTCGGACCTCGCCCACGGTGGCCGAGGCGGGCATCGCCGACATGCGCTTGTGCGTGATCGCCGTCGCGTCCAGCCCGGTGATGTCGTCCAGAGAGGTCAAGACAGAAAATGTTCGCAGATGGACCCGAGGAGGTCCGCTTCCGCCCGATCGCCCCGACGACGTGGACCGCAGCGGGTGGTTGGCGCACGGGGCGCCGCGCGTGCACGTGATCCGGTCGGACTGGCGGTAGCCGGCCGGTACGCTTGCCCCATGCGGTTGGGCGAGCTCGCCCCCCAGGCGGAAGCGCTGGCAGCCCAGCGCATCCCGTTCGTGCAGGCCATCGTGGTGCGGTCCCAGCGGCCCACCAGCGTGCGCCCGGGCGACGCCGCCATCGTCCACGCCGACGGCTCCATCGACGGCTTCGTGGGCGGCGTGTGCGCCGAGAGCTCGGTGCGCCTGCACAGCCTGCGCGTGCTCGAGACCGGCGAGGCCATGCTTCTGCAGCTGCGCCCGGGCGCGGCGACCGACGAGGGCGTCGAGGACGATGCCCGCGCCGGCGTGGTCACCGCCCACAATCCCTGCCTGAGCGGGGGCGAGATGGAGATCTTCCTCGAGCCCTGCCTCCCGCTGCCGCTGCTCGTGGCCGCCGGCAACGCACCGATCGCGCAGGCGCTGCGCGAGCTCGGCGGCCGCGTGGGTTTCCACGTGACCGAGGCCGAGCTCGGCGCCACCGACCTCGAGGAGGGCGCCGCCGCGGTGATCGTGGCCGAGCACGGGCGCGACGAGGAGGACCTGCTGACGCTCGCGCTACGCCAGGGCGTGCCCTACGTCGCCCTCGTGGCCAGCCCGCGGCGCGGTGACGGCGTGCGCGCCGCGCTCGACGTTCCCGACGAGCTGCGCGCCCAGCTCCATAGCCCTGCCGGCCTCGACATCGGTGCCCGCAGCCCGGCCGAGATCGCCGTCTCGGTCCTGGCCGAGATCATCCAGGAGCGCCACGCCACCCCCGCGGGCGCACCCGAGCCGCGCCCGGCCGCTCCGGCCGTGGCGGTTGCCGTCGATCCGGTGTGCGGGATGGAGGTGGCGGTCACCGACGCCTCGCTGCACCTCGACGTCGACGGCGAGCGGCACTGGTTCTGCTGCGAGAGCTGCCGCGAGAAGTTCGCCGCCGAGCACGCCGTCAGCGGCTGAGCGCCGGCGGCCTGCAGCGCGGCGTCGATGGATAAGGTCGCGTCCGATGCAGGCGGCTACGGCAGTACGCGCCGGCTCGCAGCCGGCGCCGGCTGCGGCGGGGGACCGACGTGCGTCCGCGCTCCGCGTGGGGCTTGCGGGGCTCCTCGGGCTCGGCGTCGGCCTGAGCGCCTTCCTCGACTCCTACTACGACCTGTCGGCGTGGGGCTGGATCGCCCTCGGACTGCTCGCTTCGGCGCTGGCCTGCGTCGTGGGCGTGCAGGCGCCGCGCGGTTGGGGGTTCTGGCTCGCGGTGGGAGGCTTGACCGGGCTGTGGGCCTGGGCGCTGCTCTCGAGCACGTGGTCGGAGTCCACCAGCTCGGCGCTCCTCGTCGCCAACCGCTGGCTGCTGTACGCCACCTTCCTGGCCGTGACCACGTGGCTGGTGCGCGACCGGCTGACCGCCCTTGCGCTGATGGGCGGCTTGGCCCTCGGTGGCCTCGTGCTCGTGGTCTACCTGGTGGTCAACCTGCTCGGAAGCGGTGGCCCGGGCGTGTTCGTCGAGCGCCGCATCGCCCGGCCCATCGGGTACACGAACGGCCTCGGCACGTATCTGCTGGCCTCGGCGTTCTGGCCGGCGGTCGCGCTGGCCGAGCGCGCGCGGCCCCTGGCCGCCACGGCGCTCGGGGCTCTGGTCGCGTCGCTGGCCGCCAGCCTGATGCTGATGACCGAGTCGCGCGGGGTCGCCGTGGCCACCGCGGTCTCCGTCATCGTCGTGCTCGCCGTGGTCCCGGGACGCCTGCGCCGCGTCTGGCTGCTCCTCCTGCTCGGGGGCGGACTGGCCGCCGCGGCGCCCGACCTCCTGCACGTCTACAACTCGACCACAGCCCACCAGCCCACCCACTCGTCGACGTCGACGGCGGGGGCGGTGGGGCTGATCGTCGCCGTCGCCGTGGCGCTGGTGTGGACCGGCGGGGTCGCGCTCGCCCGGTGGCTGAAGCCCGAGCGCGCGGCGATCCTACGCACCGTCGGCATCGGCGCGCTCGCCGTCCTCGGGCTGGGCGCGGTCGTGGCGCTCGTGGTCTTCTCCGGCCGCATCTCGCACCAGATCAGCCGCCAGTACGACGCTTTCGTGCATCCCGCGATCGTCAGCTCCAGTGACACCACCACCCGCCTGAGCTCGGGCGCGGGCAACCGCTACGACCTGTGGAGCGTGGCTTGGAAGGACTTCAAGGCAGAGCCGTTGCGGGGCGTGGGCGCCGGCAACTGGCCGGTGTCGTGGTTCCGCGACCGCCACATCACCGACGACGTCCGCCAGCCCCACAGCATCGAGCTGCAGGCCCTCAGCGAGCTCGGCCTCGTCGGCGGCCTGCTCGTGGTGGTGTTCGCGGTCGGCGTGTACCTCGGGCTCGCCGGGCGCCGGCGCGCGACACGCGGCGACCCGCTCGCCCGCATGCTCACCGTCGCGGCCGCCGGGGCGTTCACGGGCTGGTTCGTGCACACGAGCGCGGACTGGATGCACCTCATGCCCGGGCTCACCGGGATCGCGCTGGCCAGCGCGGCGGTGCTCGTCAGCGGCGAGGCCGAGGGCGGCGTGCGCCGGCGACTCCTGCCCTGGCCCGCGCTCGCGGCGGCCGTGCTGGTGGTCGGCGTGGGCGCCGCGTTCCTGGTGCGCCAGACCGTGGCCGACCGCTACCAGGGCGACGGGCAGGCCGAGCTCGCGTCCCACCCGCGGTCGGCGATCGACGACGCCAACCAGGCCCTGGCCTACGACGCCGACAACCTGCAGGCCTACTACCTCAAGTCCGCCGCCTACGCGCGGCTGGACGATTACCCCAGCAGCCGTGCCACGCTGCTCGCCGCCGTGCGGCGCGAGCCCAACAACTGGATCACCTACGCCCTGCTCGGCGACCTGACCGCGCGTGCCCGCGATTACCGGGCGGCTGCCGCCGCCTACGGCCGGGCCAGCGCGCTCAACCCCATCGACAAGGGGCTCCGCGCCCTCGCCGCCAACCCACGTGCCGTCCCCACAACGGAATGACGCTTTGCTATACGTCCCTGGGTGACGGGTCCACGTTCTCTGCTCGCCGTGCTCGTGCTGGCGTCCCTCGCGCTCGGCCCTGCCGTCGCCGTTGCCAGCGCCGACTCCGGCCCCGGCGGCCCGGCCGGCAAGGAGTACGCCGTCCCACTCGACACCGCGCGCAAGCAGGGCAGCTCGGGCTCGTCCGGCTCGCCCAGCAGCGCCGGAACCTCCTCGTCGTCGTCCGGCAGCAGCTCGAGCGCGCCGCCGCCGACGTTCGGCGTGGGCGTGGGCTCATCGCCCTCCCAGGGCTCGTCGCCGGCGAAGCAGAGGGCGCGCCGGCACCGTCGTGCCGTCCGGCGCCACGCCGGCGTGGCACCGGCGCTGGCGCCGCGGCACGACAGCAGCCCGTCCGACGCCGCTCGCAACGGCGCCACCTCGGCCTCGTCCGCGTCCACGGTCCCGCTGACCATCGCCATCATCCTGGTCGTGGTCATCGTCGGCCTTGTGGGAGGCCTGCTCGCGCGCCGCGGCAGCCGCCGCTCGGCCGGCTAGGTGCGCCGCCCCGGGGCCGTGCCTGAGCGAGCGACGTTTTTGATTAGGCTGCGGCCCGGATGAGCGATGCCGCCCGAATGGTCTTGAGCTTCGGCGTGGCGGGGGCAACCGCGGCCCTCGTCATGCCTTCGACCATCCGGATGGCCGTCCGCACCGGCTTCATCGACGCGCCGCACGGGTGGAGGACCCACCGCAGGCCGACGCCGTGCCTGGGCGGGCTGGCCATCCTCGTGGCCGTTGTCGTCGGACTGCTGGTCGCCGGGCCGGTGCCGGGGCTGTGGGCCGTGCTCGTCGCCGCCGGGGCGCTTTTCCTCGTCGGCCTGGTCGACGATCGCGTGAACCTCACGGCCAAGGCGCGCATCGCGGTCGAGCTCGCCGCCGGCGTCCTGCTCTGGGCGGGAGGTTGGGGCTGGCACTCGATCGGACCGTCCTGGTTCGAGTGCGTGCTCTCCGCGATCTGGGTCGTCGGCGTCGTCAACGCGGTCAACCTGCTCGACCTCATGGACGGGGTGGCCAGCGCCACCGTCGCTGCGTGCTCGCTGTCGGTCGCAGTCCTCGCGGTCATAGACGGCAGCCACGCCGCCGTCATCGTCGCCTGCGCCCTCGTCGGTGCGTGCGTCGGCTTCCTCCCCTACAACCTCGCGCGCCCGTCGCGCTCGTTCCTGGGCGACTCGGGGACGATGTTCATGGGCGGGGTCCTTGCCGCCACCGTCATGCACACGGTGGGCGGCCACGCCGGCGGCGTGCTCAGCCTGGCCGCCGCGGCGCTGCTCGTCGGCCTGCCGCTGCTCGACCTCGTCTTCCGCACGCTGCTGCGCCTACGCCGCCGCATCCCGCTCATGACCGGCGGCCCCGACAGCCTGGCCAACCGGCTGCAGGACCTTGTGGGCTCACCCCGCGCGGTCTCGCTGCTGGCCGCCGTCGTGCAGCTCGCGGTCGGGCTGCTGGCCGCCGCGGCGTTCGAGGCAGGGGAGACGGCGATCGCGCTCGCGGCCGTGTGTGCCGTCGGAGCCGGGTGGGCCCTGGCCTGGGCGCTGCAAACCCGGACGGGTGCAGCGCGCTGAGCCGGTGCCGGTAGCCCTGCAGGTCGGCTGCTCGCTCGCGATGCTGAGCCCATAGCGCGCCGATGGCCCGCGTCCTGCTCGTCAACCAGTACTACGCGCCCGACACCACGTCGACGGCGGCCTACGTGGCCGGCATCGCCGAGCACCTGGCCGCGGTCGGCCACGACGTGCGCGTGGTCTGCGGCCAGCCCAGCTACGGCGAGGACGCCGCGCGGCTGGCGCCGCGCACGGTGCAGAACGGCGTGCGCGTCCGGCGCATCGACCTCGGCCCCCGCACCGGCCGCGCGAGCATGGGCGTGCGCGTGTTCGGCTACGCCCGCTTCCTCGCCGGGGCGGCGCTGCGCGCGGTGGAGGCGGCGCACCGCCGGCGCCCCGACGTGATCATCACCTGCCACAACCCGCCCCTCCTCCCGGTGCTTGGGGCGCTGCTCGCGCGCTGGACGGGCGCGCGCTTCGTCTACATCCCCTGGGACCTGCACCCGGACATCCTCATCGCCACTGGGTTCGTCCCCATCCCGCGGCCGCTCGAGCGCCTCTGGCGCGCCGTCAACCGGTTCGTGTTCCGTTCGGCATCGCACATCGTCGTGCTCACCGACGCCATGCGCGACGAGCTCGTCGAGCAGGGCGCGACACGCGAGCGGGTCGAGGTCATCCCGCTCTGGCCGCTGACCGACGTGGCGCCCGCGCCCGGCGCCGAGCGCGACACCGCGGCGCTCAACGTCCTCTACGCGGGCAACATGGGCGTCCTGCAGCCGCTCGACGCCGTGCTCGACGCCGCCGTCGAGCTCGCGGACGCGCCGATCCAGCTCATCCTCGTGGGGGAGGGCGCGAAGGCCGCGGCCTGGCGTGACCGCGCGGCCCGCGAGGGTCTGAGCCGGGTGCGCTTCCTCGACCGCCAGCCCGACCCCGAGTTCCGGACCCTGCTCGGCGCCGCCGACGTCGGCCTCGTGGTCAACCCGCCGGAGCTCGACCGGCTCGCGTTCCCGTCGCGCATCTACACCTTCCTGGCCGCGGGCAAGCCGCTGGTGTGCCTGGCGCAGCCGGGCTCGGCCGTGGCCCAGGTCGTGGACGGCAGCGGCAGCGGTTGGATCGCCGCCGACGGCCCCGCGCTGGCCGCCCTGCTGCGTGAGCTGGCCGCCGACCCCGACCGCGTTGCCGCGGCGAGCCGGCGGGCCAGCGAGACGAGCGCGCGGCGCTTCTCGCGCCCGGTCGTCCTGCGCTCGTTCGAGGACGTCGTCGCTCGCTAGGCTGCGCCGTCCATGGCCGGCTCGGGAGCAGTGCTGGTGACGGGAGCGGGAGGCTTCATCGGGGGCCACGTAGTGGGCCGCCTGCTCGCCGACGGCCGCGGCCCGGTCCGCGCCGTCGACGCCAAGCCGGTGTCCGACTGGTACCAGGCCCATCCCGAGGCCGACAACCTGGTCCTGGACCTGCGTCACCGCGCCGCGTGCGGCGGCGCCATCGCGGGCACCCGCGAGGTCTACAACCTCGCCTCGGACATGGGCGGGATGGGCTTCATCGAGAACAACAAGGCCCTGTGCATGCTCTCGGTGCTCATCAACACCCACCTGCTCCAGGCCGCGCTGGAGTGCGGGTGCGACCGGTACTTCTACTCGTCCTCGGCCTGCGTCTACCGGGCCAGCAAGCAGTCCGACCCCGACGTGGTCGCGCTGCGCGAGGCCGACGCCTACCCGGCCGAGCCCGAGGACGGCTACGGCTGGGAGAAGCTGTTCAGCGAGCGCCTGTGCCGGCACTTCTACGAGGACTTCGGCCTCGAGACCCGCACCGCCCGCTACCACAACGTCTACGGCCCCCACGGCACGTACGCCGGCGGGCGCGAGAAGGCGCCGGCGGCGCTCTGCCGCAAGGTCGCGGAGGCCAAGCTCTCCGGCGTGCACGAGATCGAGATCTGGGGCGACGGCAAGCAGACCCGTAGCTTCACCTATATCGACGATTGCCTCGACGGCACGCTGCGGCTCATGGCCAGCGACGTGCGCGAGCCGCTGAACATCGGCAGCAGCGAGCTCGTGACCATCAACGGGCTCGTCGACATCGTCGAGGAGATCGCCGGGATCAGGACCAAGCGCCATCACGTTCTCAATGCACCCCAGGGAGTGCGCGGCCGCAACAGCGACAACACGCTCGTGCGCGAGCGGCTGGGCTGGGAGCCCTCGACCTCGCTGTGCGACGGGCTCGAGCACACCTACCGCTGGATCCACGACGAGCTGGCCCGCAGCGGCGCCGCCGCCTCGCCGGTGGGCACGTCCTCCTAGCCCAGCGCCTCCCACAGCTCGTCGGGCACCGGCACTCGCGCCAGCCGCTCGAGCTCGTCGAGGCGCTCGGGCCGCGACACGCCGACCACGGTCGAGGCGATGCGCGGGTCGCGCAGCGAGTGCTGCAGTGCCACGGCCGCGAGCGCGACCCCGTGGCGCTCGCACGTCGCCGCCAGCGCCACGATGCGCGCTCGGGCCTCCGGCGTGAGCGGCGCGTAGCCGTAGGTCGGCCGCCCCTCGGGTCCCTTGGCCAGCACGCCGCCGCCGTACGGGGCCGCGTTGACCGCCGCCAGACCGCGGGCCACGGCGGCGTCGAGCAGCGGGTCGGCGGTGCGGTCGACGAGCGTGAAGCGGTTGTGGGTCAGCACCACCTCGAACACGCCGGTGTCGAGGTACTCGAGCAGCAGGTCGATCGGGCCGCCGGCCACGCCCAGGTGCTGGATCAGGCCCTCGTCGCGCAGGGCCACCAGCGCCTCCACCGGGCCGCCCGGCGCCATGCCCCCCGCGAACGAGATGTGCTCGGGGTCGTGCAGGTAGACGAGCTGGGCCCGGCTGATGCCGAGCCGGTGGAAGCTCTCCTCCAGCGAGCGCCGTACGCGCGCACCCGAGAAGTCGCCGG
>DATBDE010000058.1:0-10323 GCA_036270095.1 Solirubrobacteraceae bacterium
GAACACGTTGACCGGCGAGTTGCCCTTGCGGTCGGGCGCGGGCACGCTGGTCTCCTGGTCCCGCACGCGCAGGAACTCCATGAGCGGGAAGCCGTAGCGGTAGGCCTGGTCCCCCAGCGCGACGGGGTGGTCGTAGGCGGGGTCGCCGGTCTGCGCCGACGCCGCGGGGACGACGGCGAGGAGCGCGCCCAGGACGAGCGCGATCGCGATCCGCTTCATCGAGCGCACCCGAGCCGCTCGAAGGCCCGCCTGCTCGTGTACGTGGGGGCGGGGGTAGTACGGGCCCATCACCTGACGCGCCGTTCCAAGCTCGGAAACATTTTGCACTGCGTGTGCAAGCACAGGGGACGCCAGCATGTTGCGTACGAGCAGGAGGCCGTAGCCGGGCTGCTCGGGGACCGCCGTCGCCGACCCGAGGTGGTGCACGTCCGTTTGGTGTCGGACTCGGCGCGGTTCCGACACAAAGGGGACGTCATGCGCGCGTGGGGACCGACGTGTGCCGAAAAACCGCTGGTAGTCAGCCGAAATACGCCACACGCCGAGGCCGGGCCGCCTCGTCGCACCCGTACAAGCGGCAGGCCGAGCGAAGCGTGCTCGGCGCCACGCCAGAATTAAATGTGTTCGTGAGCCTAGAAGTCAGGGACCGGAACACTGCAAAAATGAGCGACCCCGTGAGCCAGAAGGCCAGCGACGAAGCCTGGATGGGCGACCCGCTCCCGCGCGGTCGCCACAAGCTGCCGCCCGAGGCCGTGCGGGCGCCCCAGCGCGAGCGCCTGCTCCGGGCGATGGAGGAGCTCGTGGGCGAGCGCGGCTACGAGGCCACGAGCGTGCCGCAGGTGATCGCCCGGGCGCGCGTGTCCAGCAACACCTTCTTCACGTTCTTCGCCGACAAGACCGACTGCTTCATCGCCCTGTCCGAGCTGCACGGCGAGGAGCTGTTCGCCGCGCTGGAGGCGCCCGCGGAGGAGGACGTCGCCTGGCCGCGCTGGACCGCGGTATCCGCACCTATCTCTCGTGGATGCGCGACCGCCCCGCCTACGCCCGCGCCTACTTCGTCGAGCTGCCCGCCGCCGGCCCGAGGGCCGTCGAGGAGCGCGAGCGCCAGTACCGGCGCTTCACCGCCCTGCACCGCACCATCGGCGAACGCGCGCGCACGGTCTACCCGGACGCGCCGCGGCTGCGCGACATCGACGTCACCGCCTCGGTCCTCCTCACCACCGAGCTCGTGGCGGCCGAGGTCCGCGCCGGCCGCATCGACGCGCTGCTCGAGCTCGAGGACGCGCTGCGCTACCTGATCGTCAAGCTCCTGGTCGGCGCAACCGCCGCCGAGTACGTCGCGACGGGCCGGGCCTGATGCGCCGCCTGCTCCTCGCCGCCCTGGCCGCCGTCGCGCTGGCGGCGGGCGCTGCGGCCGACGCCGGGGCGGCCGCGCCCCCCGACCTCCCCGCCTGCGCGCTCGGCAAGCTGCCCGCCGCGCTGAGCACGTTCCTGCCCCACGCCATCGTCGGTGCCCAGCGGCGCTACGGCGCCACCCTGCGCGGGGTCAGGGCGGCGGACCGCACCCGCGCCGAGGTCGCGTACGCGATCGGCGCCGCCGCCTACGTCTACGGCTACCCGCCGGTGATCCTGCGCCTGACCGTCTCGCGCTTCCCGGTCAACCAGTTCGTCGGTATCGCGCAACTGGCCGGCGCGTCAGCGCGCGCGGTGGTGGCGCCCAACCACGACACGCTGTACTCGGTAAGCCAGCTCAATCTGGAGAACGGGCCGGTGGTGATCGACGCCCCGGCGACGGCGGGGCGCTACTCGATCCTGCAGCTGCTCGACGCCTACACGAACGACTTCGCCTACATCGGCTCCGGGGCCGAGCGCGACAGCGCCGAGTCGGTCGCGCTCGTGCCGCCGGGCTGGCAGGGCACGCTGCCCGACGGCGTGCGTCGCCTCGACAGCCCGACCACGCTGGCGTGGCTGCTCGGGCGCACCCTCATCGACGGGCAGTCCGACCTGCCCGCCGCCCGCCAGGTCCTCTCCGGCTACGCCATCACGCCGCTGGCGCGGTGGGCGGCGGGCGGGCGCGGCGCGCCGCTCATCCTCGACGCCTTCCCGGGCAACCAGATGACGCCGCCCGTCCCCACCGGGCTGGCCTTCTACGACACCCTCGGGCAGGACCTCGCGGCCACACCACCCTCGGCCGCCGACGCGTGCGCGCTGCAGGCCTTCGCCTCCGTGGGGATCGGGCCCGGGCAGACGCCGTCGACCGGGACCGACCCGCTGGTCACGCAGGCGCTCGCCGCCGCCGCGACCGCCGGCCCGCGCCTCGTCGACGCCGCCTCGACGGCCATGCGCCGCGACAGCCAGCGCCGCCACAACGGCTGGTTCACGCTCGCCGGCGACACCGGCCGGTTCGGCGCCGACTACGCCGGCCGCGCCGTGACCGCGAACGTCGGACTGGCCGCCAACACCGCCGCCCAGGCCGTCTACCCGAACACCGACACCGACAGCGACGGCCGCCTGCTCGACGGGCGCCACGACTACGTGCTGACCTTCGCGCCCGGCCATCTGCCGCCGGTCAAGGCGTTCTGGTCGCTGACCCTGTACGGCGCCGACCGCTACTTCGCGCCCAACCCGCTCAGCCGCTTCACGCTCGGCGACCGCACGAAGGGCCTGCGCTACGGCAAGGGCCGGTCGCTGCGGCTGTTCGTGTCGCATCGCTCGCCGCCCGGCCGCGACCGCGCGAACTGGCTGCCCGCCCCGCGCGGGCGGTTCCTGCTCTACCTGCGCCTCTACGAGCCCAAGCCGGCGGCGGCCGGTGGGCGCTGGCTTCCGCCCTCGGTCGTCCGCACGGGCCCCTAGCCGGAGCGGACCTCTTCGAGCGTGCGCTCGAGCGCCTCCATGAGGTCCTCGGCCGGCGCGGGCTGCCTGGTCGGCTCGGGCGCCTCGATTTTGCGCCGCTTGCGCTTGTCCTCGATCACGCGGCGCAGGCGCTCGCGGTAGCAGTCCTCGTAGCGGCCGGGGTCCCAGTCGGTCGAGAGCTCCTCGATGACCGCCACGGCCCGGTCGACCTGGGCCTTGGCCGGCTTCTTGCGCCCGCCGCTCGGCACCGGCTTGGTGGGGCGCACCTCGTCGGCGAAGCGCAGCGTCGTCAGGGACAGCGCGCCGTCGCGGGCGCGCACTAGCGCCAGGTACTCCTTCGTACGCATGACGAAGCGCCCCAGCGCGGCGCGGTCGGTGGAGCCCATGGCCTCGACCAGCAGGCGGTAGGCGCGGCGCGTGCCCTCGCTCTCGCCCGCGGGAACGAGGAAGTACGGATGGTCGAAGAAGATCGGGTCGACGTCGGCGAGGTCGACGAAGCCCTCGATGTCGATCGTGCGCGTCTTGCGCGGCTGCACCGACGCGAGCTCCTCGTCGGTGACCACCACCTGCTTGCCGTCGAGGTCGTAGGAGTGGGCCACCTCCTCCCACGTCACCTCGACGTCCTCCTCCGCGCAGTAGCGGCGCTGCTCGATCGGGGCCTTGTCCTTCTCGTGCAGCTGGCGGAAGTGGTAGTCGAGGTCGCGCACGGCGCTGACCAGCTGCACCGGCACGTTGACGAGCCCGAAACTCAGCGACCCGCTCCACAGCGTACGCGGCACGGTCAGCTCCCCAGGCTCGCCTCGAGTGCGGCAGCCAGGTCGTCGCCGTGCTCGGGCTCCTCCTGCGCATCGAGATCGATGTCCTCACCTTGCGCCTTGCGGCGGATGAGGTCGAGCACGGCGTCGCGGTAGGTGTCCGCGTAGGCGGCGGGGTCGAAGTCCTCGTGCAGCGAGTCGATGAGCTTGCGCGCCATCTCGACCTCCTTGCGCGCGGGCTTGCGCCCGGGGGCGTCGATCTCGAGGTCGCTCGGGTCGACGACCTCGTCGGCGAAGCGCAGCGTGTGCAGCGCCAGCACGTCGTCGTGGGCGCGCAGGGCGACGAGGTACTCGCGGTCGTGGAAGGTGAAGCGGCCGATCCCCGCCTTGCCGGAGCGCCGCAGGGCCTCGTGCAGCAGCCGGTAGGCCTCGGGCGCGTCGCCCGCGCCGGCGTAGTAGGTGCGGGCGTGGAAGACCGGGTCGACGGCGGACGCGTCCACGAACTCGTCCAGCGCCACGACCTTGCCGCGGTCGCCGGCGGCCGCCTTGACCTCGTCGTCCTCGAGCACGACGTACTTGCCCTCGCTGATCTCGTAGCCCTTGACCACCTCCTCGTAGGGAACCTCGCGGTCCTCCTTGGCGCAGATGCGGCGGTGCTCGATGCGCGCGCCGTCGCGGGCATGCACCTCGTGGAAGGACACCGACTGGGACTCGGTGGCGGTGTAGAGCTTGATCGGCACGTTGACCAGCCCGAAGGTCACGGTGCCGTTCCAGAGTGAGCGCGGAGCCACCCCTACCGGATACCCGGGACCCGCCGCAGCACGCGCAGCGCGGCGGTCATCGAGCGCCGCCACAGGCCGATGCCCACGAACGGCGGCGGCGCGATCGGCAGCAGGCGCTGGATGGCGACGGTCTGGGCGTCGGTGTACTTGACGATGCCCGCCTGGCCGTGGCGGCGGCCCAGGCCGGAGGCCTTCATCCCGCCCATGGGCGCATCCACCGACGCCCACGCCGGCGCGTAGCCCTCGTTGACATTCACCGTGCCCGCCCGCAGCCGCGTGGCCAGCGCGCGCCCGTGGCGGGTGTCGCGCGTCCACACGCTGAAGTTCAGCCCGTAGTCGCTGTCGTTGGCGCGATCGACGACCTCGTCCTCGGCGCCGAAGCGGGAGACCGCGACCACCGGCCCGAAGGTCTCGTTGCGGAACAGCGTCATGCCCTCGCCCACGTTGCCCAGCAGCGTGGGCTCGAAGAAGTAGGGACCGAGGTCGGGGCGGGCGTTGCCGCCGGTGAGCACCTGAGCGCCCTTGGCCACCGCGTCCTCGACGTGGGCCTCGACGGTCTCGAGCTGGGAGCGCGAGACCAGCGAGCCCATGTCGGCGCCGAAGTCCAGGCCGGCGCCGAGCTTCATGCCGCGGATCCGGTCGACCAGCGCGCGGGTGTACTCATCGGCCAGCGACTCGTGCACGTACAGGCGCTCGATCGAGATGCAGAGCTGGCCGGCGTTGGAGAACAGCGCGCGCTCGGCGCCCTCGACGGCGCGGCCAACGTTCGCGTCCCCGAGCACGATCATCGCGTTCTTGCCGCCGAGCTCCATGGAGGCGCCGATGAGGTTGTGGCCGGCCTGCTCGGCCACGCGGCGCCCGGTCGCCGTGCTGCCGGTGAACATCATGTAGTCCACGCCGTCGATGAGCGGCGTCCCGAGCTCGGACCCGGCGCCGGTGACCACCTGGACGAGGCCGGGCGGGAGGCCGGCCTCCTCCAGCGTCGTGACGCCCCACAGGGTCGAGTACGGGGTCTGGCGGTCGGGCTTGATGACCACGCCGTTGCCGGCGGCGAGCGCGGGCACGGCGTCGGAGATGCTGAGCGTCAGCGGGTAGTTCCACGGCGCGATGATCCCGACCACGCCGAGCGGGTGGTGGTACTCGTAGGTGGCGGTGAGCAGCGGGAACGCGCCCTGGCGCCGCGTGGGGCGCAGGAAGCCCTCGGCCGTGTGGGCGTAGTAGCGGGCGACGATGGCGCCGTCCAGGACCTCCTCGAACGCGTGCCGGCGCGCCTTGCCCGACTCGAGCTGGAGCAGGTCGAGAATCTCGTCCTGGCGGTCGAGGACGAGGTCGTGGTAGCGGAGCAGGATCGCGCGTCGCTCGGCGAAGCTCGTGCGCGTCCAGACACGCTGGGCCTCGCGGGCGCGCTCGATCGCGGCCGCGACGTCCTCGGCCGTGCACGCCGGCGTGGTGCCGAGGCGGCCGCCGGTGAAGGGCTGCTCGACCTCGATCTCCTCGCGCGGCCCGACCGCGACCACGCGCTTGCTCAGGGCGTCGACGTCGATCATGCCGCCTCCAGGCGCGGGCCGGGCACGTGGCGGAACGCGAAGGCGCCGGTGCGGCCAGGCTGGACGAACCAGCACTCGCCGGCCATGTCCCCGGCGAACAGGCCGACGACCACGCTCGCCACGTCCTCGGCGGGGATGATCGCGATGCCGTCCTGGATCAGAGCATCGCGGAACGGCGCGATCATCCCCGACTCGGCGAACCCCGGGCACACGGCGTTGACGCGGATGCCCTCGGCGGACAGCGTCGGGCCGAGCGAGCGCACCAGCCCGACGACCGCGTGCTTGTTGGCGGCGTAGAGCGGGTCGAGCGGCACGCCGGTCAGGCCGGCCAGCGACGCGGTGGCGACGATGGCGCCGCCGCCGCGCTCGCGCAGGGCGGGCAGCACGGCGTGGACGCCGAACACGACGCCGTCGAGGTTGACGCTCATGGCCTGGCGGTACAGCTCGAGGTCGAAGTCCTCGCCCACGCCGCAGCCGTTGGTGACGCCGGCGTTCAGGTAGGCGAAGTCGAGGCCGCCGGTCAGCTCCACGGCGCGGGCGACCATGGCCTCGTTGGCCTCGAGCGCGGTGACGTCGGTCTTGACGAAGTGGCCGCCGAGCTCGTCGGCCAGGGCCGCACCCTTGGCCTCGTCGAGGTCGGCGATGACCACCTCGGCCCCGGCCTCGGCCAGCGCCCGGCACGTGGCGCTGCCCAGCCCGCCGGCGCCGCCGGTGACCAGGGCGACGTTGTCGCGGAGGTCGTGGATCATGGGGAGCGAGTCTATGCGCGCGATCCGGCTCCACGCATTCGGCCCCCCGGCCAACCTGGTCTGGGAGGAGGTGCCCGACCCCGAGCCGGGGCCGGGACAGGTGCGCATCGCGGTGGCCGCTGGGGGCGTGCACTTCATCGACACGGCGATCCGCGCCGGGCGCCGGATGGGGCCGATCCCGCCGCCCGACCTGCCGCAGATCCCGGGGCGCGAGGTGGCGGGCACGGTCGACGCGCTCGGGCCGGGGGTGGATGCGGCGTGGCTCGGGCGGCGCGTCGTCGCCCACCTGGGACCGGCCAGCGGCGGCTACGCGGAGCTCGCGGTGCACGACGTGGAGGCGGTGCATCGGCTCGACGCGATCCCAGATGCGGTGGCGGTGGCCATGATCGGCACCGGGCGCACGGCGATGGGGATCCTCGACGTGGCGGCGATCGGCGCCGACGACGTCGTGCTGGTGACGGCGGCGGCCGGTGGCCTGGGCGCGCTGTTCGTGCAGGCGGGGCGCGCGGCCGGGGCTTCCGTGGTGGGCGCGGCGGGAGGGCCGGAGAAGGCGGCGCGCGTGCGCGAGCTGGGCGCGCGGTCGGTCGACTACACCGCGCCGGACTGGACCGAGGAGGTCGGCGAGGTCACGGTGGCGCTCGACGGCGTCGGCGGCGCGATCGGCCGCGGGGCGCTGGAGGCCCTACGGCCCGCCGGGCGCCTGATCCTGTTCGGGTTCGCGTCGGGCGAGCCCACGCCGCTGTCGGCGGGCGACCTGTTCTCGCGCGGGCTGACCGTATCCGGCGCGCTCGGCCGCCCGGCCGACCAGCGGCAGCTCGAGAAGCGGGCGCTGGCCGCGGCCGCCGACGGGTCGGTGGTGCCGTTGATCACGTCGTTCCCGCTCGCCGACGCTGCCGCCGCCCACGCGGCGATCGAGGGGCGGACAACGGTCGGGAAGGTGGTGCTGCTCAGCGGGAGAGCAGCCCGCCCTCGATCGTGAGCCCCTCGCCGGTCACGAACGAGGCGCCGTCCGAGGCCAGCCAGGCGATGCCCTGGGCGACCTCCTCCGGCGTCCCCATCCGCTGCATGGGCACGAGGCCCATGAGCATCTCGCGGAAGCCGGGGAAGCGCGCGAAGGTCTCGTCCATCATCGGCGTGTCGATCGCGCCGGGGCAGACCGCGTTGACGCGGATCCCGAGGGTGGCGTACTCCAGCGCGGCGGTGCGGGTCAGGCCGAGCACGCCGTGCTTGCTGGCGCTGTAGGGCCCGCCGAAGGGGGATCCGCGCAGGCTCAGCGTCGAGGCCGTGTTGACGACCGCACCGCCCGTGCCGCCGGCGAGCATGGCGGCGATCTCGTGGCGCATCGCATGCCACGTACCGCGCAGGTTGATGTCGACGATGCGGTTCCAGGTCTCGGGGTCGTAGTCGTGGGTGGACCCGTGCCCGCCGCCCACGCCGGCGCAGTTGGCGGCGATGTCGAGGCGGCCGTGCTCGCTCGTGGTGCGCTCGACGAGCGCGCGTACGGCGTCGTCGTCGCGCACGTCGACCGGGACGCAGAGGGCGTCGCCGCCGAGCGCCGCGACGGTCGTCGCTCCCGCCTCGGCGTTGATGTCGGAAGCGACGACGTGGGCGCCCTCACCGGCGAACAACGTAGCGGTGGCGCGCCCGATTCCCGACGCTGCGCCGGTAACCAGCGCCACTTTGCCCTCGAGCCCGTAGTTCGGAGCGGCCATGGGTGCGACTCTATTCACATCCCCTCTGCACGGGCACTCCCTCTTCTCGCGGCGCTGGTTCTGGTCGCCGGCTGTGGCGGCGGCAGTTCGGGCGGTGGCAGTTCGAGCGGCAGCGCCTCGAGCGGCACGCCCGCGCTCGGGGTGCAGAGCGGTGGGCTGGGGGACGTCGTCGTCGACGGCCAGAACCGCACCGTCTACCTGTTCAAGCGCGACACGCCGGGCAAGAGCGCGTGCTTCGGCGCCTGCACACAGAACTGGCCGCCGGTGCGGGTGACCGGCAAGCCCGTCGCCGGGCCGGGGATCAAGGCGTCCCTGCTGGGCACCGCGGCGCGGTCGGACGGCAAGCCGCAGGTGACCTACAACGGCCACCCGGTCTACCTCTACGTGGGCGACAACGCCCCGGGGGCGACCAACGGCCAGGGCGTGACGGCGTTCGGGGGCGCGTGGTTCGCGGTCTCCCCGGCCGGGACGCAGGTGACCCGCCGGTCGACGGCGGGTCGCAGCAACGGGTATTGACACACGGCGGCGCCCGCCCGGCCCCAGCGTTGTGCGGGGGCGCGGACGGGCGCGTTGCTGCGGGTGCGACGGGGTGCTAGGAGACGACCGCGGTGATGACGCGGTTGCGGGCCTGAGCGCCCTTGTCGGCCTGGCAGGCGAGCTTGATCGAGCCGCCGCCGCTGACGGCGCTGTTCAGCGTGATCGTGCGGCTGAACGTGGCCTGCGGGGTCAGCGCCTCGCTGCTGCTGTCGAGGGGGTTGAAGCCCTGGAGCAGCTGGCAGCGAACCGTGTTCTCGGACGAGCCGTTGTTGCCGAGCTCGGCCTTTGCGGTCACGACGTAGTTCGCGCCGGCCGGCAGGCTGAGGGTCTCGATGACGGTGTCATCGGGGCCGGTGCCGATGCTGGTCTGGCCGGCGTCGCGGGCCACGAACGGGCCCTTCGGCGCTTGCGGCTTGGGCGCCTTCTTCTTCTTCGGCTTCTTCTTCTTGTGGTGTGCGGCCGAAGCGACGGGGCCGTGATGGTGACCGCTGTTGGTGGACGCCATGGCGGAGCCGCTGGCGACGACGAACAGGGCGACCAGGGCGACCACGAGGGCCGGCAGGATGCGCAGGGTGCGGATGATCTGCATTGGAGTGACCTCCTCCGTTTGGGTGCGCTGCGATGACGCTGAGAACCGTACGTCCGGGCCGCGTCCGGAACTGCGGCCTTGGCTACGCGCTGGGTGTGACGTAATGCGCGTTCGGGCGGGCGTGCGGCAGCGCCTCGAGCGCGTCGGCCGCGGCGGGCGGGCCGCCCGCCGCGCGGTAGCCCGCGGCCACGCGGGCGGCGCCGTCGCGGCGGCTGATCGCCTCCCGTACCGCTGCGCGCAGACGATCGGGGCGCAGGCGCGGCGCCGGGAGCCGCGTTCCCGCTCCGGCCACCTCCACTCGCCGGGCGACCTCGAGCTGATCGCGTCCGAACGGCACCACGCACACGGGCACTCCGCGCGCGAGCGCCTTCTGGGTCGCACCCATGCCACCGTGGGTGATCGCGCAGGCGGCGCGGTCGAGGATCGGCGCGTGCGGGGTGAACGGCAGCACGCGCGCATTGGCGGGGACGGCGACGCCCTCGGCTGCGTTCGCGGGCAGCGTGGCGACCACGTGCACGGACTCGGAGGCCAGCGCCTCGAGCGCGCAGGCGACGAGCCGCCCGTCGTCCTGGAACTCCGACGATGTCGTGACCAGCACGATCGGGTCGGTGACCGCGTCGAGCCAGGCGGGCGGGTCAGCCGGCGGATCCCAGTCGCACGGCCCCACCATGCGCACGCGCGGAGACCAGTCGGTGCGCGGGTACTCGAACGGCTCGGCGGTCAGGTAGAGCATGAGCGGCGCGGCCAGGAGCAGGCCGGTGGCGTCGTGCACCGGCGGCACGCCGACGCGGGCGCGCACGGC
>DATBDE010000059.1:0-21655 GCA_036270095.1 Solirubrobacteraceae bacterium
CTTGCGAGGCCGGCGCTGGCGCGATCTGAGGACGTAGTAGATGGCCAGGGCGGCGGCGATCCCGGCCACGACCCCCCAGACCTGGGTCGGCACCTGGTTCTGGTCGGCCAGGCGCAGCTCCAGCGCGTCGGCGCCACCCAAGGCGAGGCAGGCGCCCATCACCCCCACCGGCTTCCAGCGGCCGAAGATCACGGCGACGAGGGCCAGGAACCCGCGGCCGGCCGTCATCTCCTGATGGAAGATGCCGACCTGGACGATGGCGAGGTTGGCGCCGGCGAGGCCGGCCAGCGCGCCTGCGGTGAGCACGCCGAACCAGCGCACGCGCCGCACCGAGATGCCGGCGGTGTCGGCGCCGGAGGGCAGCTCGCCGGACGCACGGATGGCCAGCCCCCACTTGGTCCGGAAGAGCAGGAACCAGGTGATGGGCACGAGCAGGAAGGCGAGATACAGCGTCCAGTCGTTCTTGAACAGCGCTGGCCCGAAGTCGGGGATCGACGACAGCACCGGGATCTTGATGTCGCCGATGATCGGCACGACGATCTGGGCCTGGTTGCCGAAGATCTCGTCGAACAGGTAGCTCGTCAGGCCTGTCGCCGCGAGGTTGATCCCCACCCCCGAGACGATCTGGTCCGCTTTGGCCTCGATCGTCAACAGCCCCATGACGACGGCGAAGAGCATCCCGGCGGCTATGCCGCAGACCACGCCCACGAACAGGCTGTGGGCCTTCCAGGCCATGAGGTAGCTGAAGAAGGCGCCGGCGAGCATGAAGCCCTCGAGACCGACGTTGAGCACGCCGGCGCGCTCGGAGATGAGCTCGCCCATCGCGGCCAGGAGGATCGGCGTCGTGAGGATGAGCGCCTCGGCCAGCCACGCGGTGTCGAAAGGTCCGATCCCGATGGCCGCGAACATGTGGGTCACTTGCTCGGCTCCAGTTCAGCCCGCGGCGTGGGCGGGGCCGTGGCCTTCGGGGCGCGCGGCTTGGTGGTGCGCCGGCGCACGAGGTAGAGGATCGTCGTCGCGGCCAGCACGAGCACGATCATCAGCCCCTGGATGAAGTCCACCAGCGAGCTGGAGATGCCCACCGTGCCCTCCATGGTCTGCCCGCCCTGCTCCAGCGCGGCGAACAGCAACGCCGCCGGCACCGCGGCCAGCGCATTGTTGCGCGCGAGCAGCGCCACGGCGATGCCGGTGAAGCCGTAGGTGCCGCCGAAGTCCTCCCCGACCTGCGGCGTGGTGCCGGCGGCGACCAGCGACGCGCCGGCCAGTCCGGCCAGGGCGCCGGAGAGCATGATCGCGCGCACGCCGATGCGCTCGGGCGACACGCCCGCCTCACGGGCGATCATCTCGCCCGAGCCGACGAGCCGCATGCGGAACCCGGCCAGCGTGCGCGCCAGCAAGAAGGCGATGAGGATCGCGGCGATGGGCACGAGCACGATGTCCCAGTGCAGGTCGGTGTTCTTCAGCAGCTCGGGCCAGCGGGCGCTGTTGGGGAACGCCGCAGTCAGCGGCAGCGGCGAGGTGTGGTCGTGCAGTGGTCCGCGCACCCACCACGCCAAGAGCTGGGCCGCGATGAGGTTGAGCAGCAGCGTCGAGAGGATCTCGTTGACGCCGCGCTTGGCCCACAGCCAGGCCGCGATCCCCGCGTAGAGCGCGCCGCCGACCATGCCCGCCACCAGCACCAGCGGCAGGTGGAGCCCGGCCGGGAGGTGGATCTTCAGCGCCACCACGGTGACGAACATCCCGCCGACCAGGATCTGGCCCGGGAACCCGACGTGGAAGCGACCGGCTTTGAACACGACGATCCAGCCCAGCGCCACCAGCGTCAGCGGCACCATCTTGGCCAGCGTGCCGGCGAGGTTCAGCTGGCTGCCGAACGCTCCGCTGACGAAGGCGTCGGCCCCGGAGGTGAACGACACCCCCGCCGCGACGACGAAGATGAGCGCCACCAGCAGAGCCAGGATGGCCACGCACACCGAGAGGACGAAGTCCAAGCCGCCGGTCGCCAGCCTCGCGCGCATGCTGTTCACGTGGGCACCGTCCGTCCGCTCGCCGCCACCCCCGCGTCGGCCTCCGAGCCGCCCATCAGCATCCCCACCGTCTCCAGGTCGGCCTCGCCTCCGTCGAGCACGCGCAGGAACCGCCCATCGACCATGACCGCGAAGCGGTCGGCCATGGTGAAGATCTCGTCGAGCTCGAAGGAGATGAGCAGGATCGCGCCGCCGGCCTTCTTCTTGTCATTGAGCTCGTTGTAGACGAACTCGATGGCGCCGACGTCCAGCCCGCGCGTGGGCTGGAAGGCGATCACGAGCCGCGGGTCGCGCCCGAGCTCGCGCGCCAGCACGAGCTTCTGCTGGTTGCCGCCCGAGAGCTGCCGCACCGGCACGTCCACGCCCGGCGTCTTGACGTCGTAGTTGCGCACCAGCGTCTCGGACCGCTCGCGCGCCGCGTCGAAGTCGATCACGCCGCGCTTGGCGTAGCGGCCGCGCGCGAATTCCTTCATCAGGAGGTTGTCGAGCACGTTGAGCTCGAGCGCGACGCCCTCGCGGTGACGGTCCTCGGGCACGATCGCGCCGCCGGCGTCGGTGAACGTGAGCGGAGAGAGCTTCTTCAGCGCCTTGCCCTCGAGCCGGATCTCGCCGGCGTCGGCCTGACGCAGCCCGATCAGCGCCTCGACGAGCTCGGTCTGGCCGTTCCCCGCGACCCCGGCCACCCCGAAGACCTCGCCCGCGCGCACCTCGAAGCCGATGTCGTCGATCAGCGTCCGGCCCTCGTCGTCGGCCACCGTCAGCCCCGACACCTCGAGCACGGGCTTGCCCGCCTGCACGATCGGGCGCTGCACCCGCAGCGTGACCTCGCGGCCGACCATCATCTTGGCCAGCTCCGGTTTGTCGACGTCGGCGATGTTCACGGTGTCCACCACGCGCGCGTCGCGCAGCACCGTGCACCGATCCACCAGGCCGAACAGCTCGTCGAGCTTGTGGGTGATGAAGATGACCGACCGACCCTGATCGGCCAGGTCGCGGATGAAGATCCCCAGCTCGTGCCACTCGGGCGGCGTCAGCGCCGCCGTGGGCTCGTCCAGGATCAGCAGGTCGGCGCCGCGGTAGAGCAGCTTGATGATCTCGACCCGCTGTCGCGCCCCCACGGTCAGGTCCGAGACCGTCGAGTGCGGATCCACGTTGAGGCCGAACTTCTCGCACAGCTCGGCCACCTCACGCTCCACCTTCTTGAGCCGGATGAGGCCGGGGAGCAGGGACGGGGCCATGGCGATGTTCTCGGCCACCGTCATATCCGGCACCAGCTTGAAGTGCTGGTGGACCATCCCGATCCCCAGGTCGAGCGCGTCCTCGGGGCTCTTGATCTCGACCTCGCGGCCGTTGACGAAGATCTGACCGCCGTCGGGCTTGTAGAGCCCGTAGACGACGTTCATCAGCGTGGTCTTGCCGGCGCCGTTCTCCCCCAGCAAACCCAGGACCTCGGCCTTCCGGACGTCCAGCGAAACGTCGTCGTTCGCCAGAACGCCCGGGAAGACCTTCGTGATGCCGACGAGGCGGAGCGCCTCGGGACTGCCCGATTGGCGCTCCGCGCCGCCTGTCATTCCTAAACCGTCACCTCGTTACGAGGTCTTGTTCGCGTTCTGCACGGGCCCGTTGAACCCCTCTTGGTAGGGGTAGTCCGGGCGCGGGTTGATCGCGTTGGCCGGCAGCTTGATCTTGCCGCTGTTGACGCCGGCGATCGTGTCCTTGGTGACCTTCGCGACCGTCGCGTTCTTCTGGTACTTCGGGCACAGCTGCATGGTCTGCAGCTTCGGGTCCTGAAGGTCGAGGAAGATCGCGCCGGGCTTGAGCGTGCCCTTGGCGTAATTCGAGACCATGACGTTGGTGGCCGCGAGGTTGTTGACGATCTCGGTCCCGACGATGTTGTCGTACGACGTGCAGTCCGGGATGGTCAGCTTGAACATGGCCGGATTCTTGCCGGACGCCTTGCCCGCAGCGTAGGCGCCCGCGATGCCGGCGTCGAGGAACGGGAAGACGACATCGGCGCCGTCGGTGATCATCGCCGAGGTGGCCGCCTTGGCCTTGGCCACGTCGTTGAAGTCACCGACGATGTTGCTCAGGACCTTGATGTTCGGCTTGACGCTCTTGGCGCCGGCCGCGAACGCTGCGGCGGCCTGGGTGGTCGGCGGGATCTCCGCGCCGCCCACGTAGCCGACGGTGCCGGTCTTGGTCATGTTTGCCGCGATGACGCCGCCGACGTAGGCCGGCGCGCCCCAGTCGTTGGCGAAGCCGGTCACGTTCTTCTGGTACTGCGGGGTGTACCCGGCGATGGTGATGAAGTACTTCGACGAAAACTTCGGCGCCAGCACGTTGAAGATGGGGCCGAAGGCCGCGCTCACGCCCACCACCAAGTTGTTGAGCGGCGCCAGCGTGTTGACGGCGTCGGTGCGCTGCGCGTCAGTCGCCTTGTTCTCGAGCGTCGACGTCAGCTTGATGTTCGGATCCGCCTGCGTCGCAGCCAGGATGCCCTGGTAGGCGGCCTGGTTGAAGGACTTGTCGTTCTTGGGCCCGATCAGCGCAGCGCCGACCTTGACCTGCTTGCCGCTGCTGCTCGCCGTCGACGACGAGCTGCTGCTGTTGGAGCTGCTGCCGCAGGCCGCGAGCACGACCGCCGCAACCACCAACGCGCTCACCAGTGCCAGCGCGCCCCTACGTCCCCGAGCAATCCCTCTCATGACCTCTCCTCGTTGGACAACTCGTCGCTCAGCTTCCCACAAAGGTCCTACGAATGCCTATGGCCGGACGTTAAGCGTGGGTGAACGGCCGACTGATGGTCACGCCTGGCCGGCGCGAGTATCCCCAAGCCCCCGGATCATGTCATCGAGGAAGTCCCGCTTTAGGGTCGAGGGTTTCCCCGCAGCCCGAACAGCCGTGTCGCGTTGGCGCTGTTCACGCGCTCGAGCACGTCGCTGGACAAGCCCGCGCCGTCCAGCGCGTCAGACCGCGCCGGGTCCCAGAACGGGTAGTCGGTCCCGTACATGAGGTGGTCCGGCCCGAAGAACTCCAGCGTCGAGCGCAGGGCCGGCGGCCACGCGCACACCGAGTCGGTGTGCAGCAGCTTCAGCGTCTCGCTCGGGGGCGCCGAGAGCTTGCCCATGCCGTTGGGCATGCGCCCCGCCTCGTAGTCGATGCGCCCGACCAGCTGCGGGATCAGGCTGCCGGCGTGGCCGAGGACGAGGGTGAAGTCGGGATGGCGCTCATAGAGCCCGCCCAGGACCAGGCGCAGCGCGGCGGTGGAGGTGTCGACGAGGAAGCCGAGCGTGGAGATCAGGGCGTAGGCGTCGACCTCCTTGGCCACCAGGGGGTACGTGGGGTGGATGTAGAGGGGAACGCCCAGCGCCGCGGCGGCGTCGAAGACGACGGTCAGGCCCGGGTCGTCCAGCGGCGTCCCCGCCACGTTCGAGTAGATCATCGCCCCGACGGCGCCGCCGCCCACCGCGCGCTCGAGCTCGGCCGCCGCGGCCTCGGGCGCCTGCATGGGCAGAACGGCGAGCACGGCGAGGCGGTCGGCGTGGTCGGACGCCAGCCCGTTGAGCTCGTCGTTGACGTCGCGCGCGATCGCCGGGGCGTCGGACTTCGGGAACCAGTCGACGCCGGGCACGTTGGTGCTGAGCACCGCGAAGTCGATGCCCTGCCCGCCCATCTCGCGCAGGCGCAGCTCGAGGTCCTCCATGTTGGGCTGGAGCACGTGCCCGTTGCCCTCGCCGTACTCGATCTGCGGGGCGTCGGCGTTGTCGACGATGCGCGGCATCGCGGTGCGCGCCCGCAGGGCGGCGACGAGCGTGGAGGGGATGAAGTGGGTGTGGACGTCGATGGTCATGCGAACGACACGAAGGGCCGCCGGACCCGGGTCACGTGGGCGTTGCACCAGCGCATGAAGGCGGCGCGCAGGGCCTCGCCTTGCGTCTCGCCGTAGATGCCGGTGGCGATGAGCCCGGCGAGGATGCGCTCCTCGTCGGCGTTGAGCTCGATCTCGAGCGTCTCGGTGGCCGGCGCGGGGCGGTACGCGGGCGCGTAGTCGGGGTCCCGCTCGAGCGCGCGCCCGGCCAGCACCAGGACGTCGGCAAGGTCGTCGGTGCGCACCTGGCTCTCCATCCTGCCCCAGCGCTCCTGCACGGCGTCGACCAGGGCCTCGGTGTCGGGTGAGGCCTCATAGACCTCGAGCTTGATCGGGGTGAAGGTGAAGTTGTTGATGCCGACGAGATCGCCCAGACCGCAGATCACCGCGGCGGCGAGCGTGTCGAACATGGCCAGGAGGTCGATGCGGTCGCCCTTCTGCGCCGGGTTCCACTTGAACGTGCGCCGGCCGTGCGGGTCGATCGTCGTCGCCATCCACAGGTTGAACGAGTCGTGGACGTCGTCGGGGGTGAGGCGGTACTCGCGGATGGCCTCGGCCAGCGAGTCCTGGCAGTTGGCGTGCGTGGTCAGGCCCCAGCCGAGCTCCTCGAACACGCGGTTGCAGCGGTGGCCGACGATGTCGAGCTCGCACGTGTCGGCGATCTCGAGGATCGAGTACATCGGCCGCCCGCGCGGCGCGTTGGTCCAGATGAACTCGCCCTTGCGCGGGTCGAAGGACTGGAAGCTGCGGGTGAAGCCGCAGTCGAGGAACTCCTTGTGGTCGTGCAGGTTGAAGGCGTTGAGGTCCACGCACGTGCCGCCCTCGAGCTGCTCGATGCGGAACACCTCACCGCGCAGCACCGGCACCGCCTTGCCGGTGACCGGCTCCAGCGTCGTCTCCCAGCGCTTCTTGCCGTAGGCCGGGAACGGCGTCTCGAGGACGTCGCGGTAGGCGGTGCCCCCGACGTGGCCGTCGGCTCCGGCCAGCCGGTCGTTGACGTGCTCGAGCAGCGTGCTCCGCAGCGCCTCCTCGCGGGTGGCGCCGCGCTCGCCCGCCGACACGACGCGGTCGAGGAAGCCGATCTGGGTCTCGTAGAGCTCGACGCTGGCCATCCCTGGCCCTCCCGCTATACGTCCATGAGCGCCTTGCGCTGCGCGCCGTCCACCGGGATGTGCGCGCCGTTGACGAAGCTCGCCCGCGGCGAGGCCACGAACGCCACCACGTTGGCGACCTCGTCGGGCTCGCAGATCCGGCCCAGCGGGATGCTGGAGACGGCGAGCTCGTGCGCGCGATCCTGGTCGACGCCCTTGTCGCGGGCGAACGCCTTCTCGAGCCCGTCCCAGCGATCGGTGTTGACCGGCCCCGGATTGACGGTGTTCACGCGCACGCCGTAGCGGCCGTACTGCTCGGCGGCCGAGGAGGCGAAGTTGTGGTCGGCGGCGTTGGCGGCGCCGGCGGTGACCTCCCAGTAGCTGGGCTTGAGGCCGTCGTTGCCGACGACGAGCACGACGCTGCCGCTGCCGCGCTCGCGCATGTGCGGGAGGACGGCCTTGCACGAGCGCACGTAGCCCATGAACTTCAGGCCCAGGCTCACGGCCCAGTGCTCCTCGGTGAGCTCCTCGATCAGGCCGCCGGGCGAGGAGCCGGCGCAGGTCACGAGGATGTCGATGCGGCCGAGCTTGTCGATGGCCTCGGCGACCACGCGCTCGACGTCCTCGGGCTGCGACATGTCGCCGGCGATGCCCACGACCTTCTGCCCGGTGGCGTCGGCGAGCTCCTTCGCGGCCGCCTCCAGCGGCTCGGGCGAGCGCGCGTTGATGGCCACGTCGCAGCCCTCCTGCGCGAACAGCCGCGCGCACGACTGGCCGATTCCCTTGCTGGCTCCGGTCACGAGCACGGTCGAGCCTGACAACCCGAGATCCACCTGTCCTCCTTCCGCCCCGTCGGCCGGGATGGGTCAATTGTTGGACGTTATACCAATGCGACTGGCGAGGCCGAGCAGGGCCGCGTCTGCCCCCGCCCGGCCCAGCAGCTGCAGCCCGACGGGCATGCCGTCGGCGTCGGTCCCGCACGGCACGGACACCGCCGGCTGCCCGGTCAGGCTGGCCGGCGCGGCGTACAGGCCCTGCAGCGACTCGACCGAGCGGTTGCGGCCGCCGAAGGAGATGCGGTCGACCTCGGCGGGCGTGGCCGTGACGGGGACGGTGGGCAGCGCGAGCCCGTCCAGGCGCTCGCGCGCGAACAGCGCGCGCATGCGCTCGCAGACGATCGCGCGGGCGCGCTTGGCGTCCAGGTAGGCGCCACGCGGGACCTCGAGCCCGGCGCGCAGCGCGCCGCGCACCTGCGGGCCGAAGCGGTCCAGGTCGTCCTCCCACGCCGCCGCCGCCTCGACCTCGATCGCGAGCACGGAGGCCGCGGCGCAGAGCCCGAGGTCCGGGCCTTCGACATCGACGAGCTCGAGCCCGGAGCGTGCGAGCGCGGCGCCGACAGCGGTCGCCACCTCCGGCGCCGCGGCGGCGATGGCGGCACGGTCGACGCCCACGCGCTGCCCCTCACCCGCGGGCTCGCCGGGGACGAGCGCGGCCCACGCGGCGGCGGCGCTCTCGGCGTCGGGCGCGAGCAGGCCGACCGCGTCCTGGGTGAAGGCCAGCGGGGCGACGCCCTCGCGCGGCAGCGCGCCGCGCGTGGGCCGCAGGCCGACGACGCCACAGTGGGAAGCGGGCACGCGCACCGAGCCGTTGGTGTCGGTGCCCAGGGCGAGCGCGACGATGCCCGCGGCCACTGCGACGGCCGACCCGCCGCTCGACCCGCCGGCGATCCGCGTCGGGTCGTGCGGGTTGTGCACGCCGGGCGTGATCATGCCCAGCGCGAGCTCGTGCGTCGCCGTCTTGCCGATGATCACGGCGCCGGCCGCGACCACGGCATCGACCACGAGCGCGTTGCGCTCGGCCACGCGCTCGTCGGGCCGGGCCGCACCGAGGCGCGTCGGCAGGCCGGCCACGTCGATGACGTCCTTGACCGCGACCGGCAGGCCGTGCAGCGGCCCGCGCGAGCGACCGGCCGCGAGCTCCGCCTCGGCCTGCCGGGCCTGCGCCAGCGCGAGCTGCGGCGTGAGCTCGACGAACGCGCCCAACTCGGGCTGTAGCGCCTGCGCGCGCTCGAGCGCGGCCTGCGCGCGCGCCACCGGCCCGGCGGTCAGGGGCACGGGGGCGGGTCGATGACCGGCTCGGCCTCGGGCGCCTGCGCGGCGGCCGCGGCGACCTCATCGGCCGCGCGCTGCAGCAGGCGCTGGTAGGCGGAGAGCGTCGCCGCCTCCTCGAACAACCTGGCCACGTCGGCGCTGACGACCTTGCCCATGGGGTTGCGCGGCAAGTCCTCGACCGCGAGCAGCTGCTTGGGTCGCTTGTAGGGCGCGAGCCGGTCGCCCACGAAGGCCAGCAACGCCTCCTCGTCCAGGCTGGCGCCGGGAGCGGGCACGACGGCGGCGACGACGGCCTCGCCCCAGCGCTCGGAGGGCACGCCGATCACGGACGCCCGGGCCACGGCGTCGGACTCCTCCAGCGCGAGCTCGACCTCGCGCGGGTAGACGTTCATGCCGCCGCTGATGATCAGGTCCTTTGCCCGCCCGGTGATGCTGAGGAACCCGTCGGCGGGGTCGATGCGCCCGATGTCGCCGGTGCGGAACCAGCCGCCGTCAAAGAACGCCTGCGCGGTGGCCTCGGCGTCGCCCCGGTAGCCGGCGAAGATCTGCGGCCCGCGCACGACGATCTCGCCGTCGGTGTCGTCCGTCACCGGCGTGCCCGCGTCGTCGACCACGGCCATCTCCACTCCCGGAAGCGGGAACCCGACGGCACCGGGCTTGCGCGGGCCGTCGTACGGGTTGGAGACGTTCAGGCCGCTCTCGGTCGTGCCGTAGCGCTCGAGCGGCGGCGCCCCGACGACGGCCTCCACCCGGTGGGCCAGCGCCGGCGACAGCGGCGCCGAGCCCGAGACCAGCAGCCGCAGCGAGCTGAGGTCGGCGGCCGCGAAGCCGTCCCAGCTCACGAGCCGCTCGTACATGGCCGGCACGGCCAGCAACACGGTCGCGCGCTCGGCGGCGATGGTGGCGCACACCGCCTGGGGATCGAAGCGGCTGTGCAGCACCGCGCGGCCGCCGGCGAGCAGGCTCGCGCCCACCCCGCCGAGCCCGTGCTGGTGGAACAGCGGCAGGCCGTGCACGAGCACGTCGTCGCCGGTCCAGCGCCACGCGCGCAGCACCGCGCGCATGCTCGAGAGCACGTTGGCGTGGTCCAGCGGCACGCCCTTGGGCCGGCCGGTGGTGCCCGACGTGTAGGCGAGCAGGCCCGCGCGCTGCGCCACGGCGGACTCGACCGGCATGACCGCGAGCGCGCTGGTGTCCTGCGCCAGCGCGTCGACCACCGTGTCGAGGATGCCGCGCAGGCGCTCGGCCACGTCGGGGCCGACGACCGCGGCCACCGCGCCGCTGTGCTCGACGAGGAAGCGCAGCTCGCCCTCGCTGTAGCTCGGGTTGGCCAGCACCACGACCGCGCCCGCGCGCATCGCGCCGAGGTAGGCCTCGACCGTGGCCACCGAGCTAGGGACGGAGAGCAGGAGCGCGCCGCCCGCCGCCACCCCGCGCTCGTGCAGCAGGGTCGCGAAGCGCCCGGCGCCGGCGTCGAGCTCGGCATGGGTGCGCGCGTCGCCGTCCACAGACAGGGCGGGACGGTCGCCGCCCGCGACCCCCGCGGCGTGGAAGACCTCGGCGATGGTGCCCCCGCTGAGCTCGGCGCGCAGCGCGTCGGGGTCGACGGGGCCACCGACGTGGCGGCTCCAGGCCTCCTCCGCGGTCACCGCCGCGCCACCGCGCCCGACCACGCCTCGAGGTTGCCGACGCGCTCCTGCTCGAGCGCGTCGAGCACGTTGCTGGCCGTGCGCACCACCGCCTTGACCCGCGCCACGGCGTCGGCGTCGAGCTGCGTGAAGCCCGCCGCGAGCTCGACCGCAGCGGCGCGCGGATCGGGCGCGATGCGGTCCAGCAGGCCGAGCGCCAGCGCCTCCTCGGCGTCGACCGGCCGCATGGTCAGGCAAAGCTCGGCCGCCCGCCCGCGGCCGACCAGCGAGGGCAGGCCCCACGCCCCGATGGCCAGGCCGTGGCCGGGGCCGACGAAGCGCAGCCGCGCATCGGGCGCGCCCACGCGCAGGTCGCAGGCCAGCGCGAGCTGGGCGCCGCCGCCGACCGCTGGCCCACTGACTGCGGCGACGATCGGGGCGCGCCCCGCGAGCATCACGCCGTAGAGGCGGTAGAGCAGGTCGCTGACCTGCGCGCGCTCGCCGTCGGGGAGGTCGAGGTCGGCGCCGGCCGAGAACGCCCGCGGCGCGGAGCTGCCGAGCACGAAGGCGCGCGCGTCGGGGTCGCCGAAGGCGTCGGTGAGGGCCGTGACGAGCTCGCGATCCAGCGC
This sequence comes from Solirubrobacteraceae bacterium, assembly GCA_036270095.1. GTDB lineage: Bacteria > Actinomycetota > Thermoleophilia > Solirubrobacterales > Solirubrobacteraceae > DATBDE01. The sequence continues at coordinate 11,355 of DATBDE010000059.1, forward strand.
ATTGCGCTTCTCCGGGCGGTCCAGCCACAGGCCCACGACGCCGTCGTCGCGACGCTCCACCCGCAGGGACGAACCGGACCCGACGGCCACGCCGATACGGTAATACGAATGCCCTTCGTTACCGCCGATGACGGGGTGCGCTTGCACTGGGAGGAGTCCGGCAGCGGGAAGCCGCTCCTGTTCATCCACGAGTTCGCCGGCGACCATCGCAGCTTCGCGCCGCAGGTCGAGCACTTCCGCGACCGGTACCGCTGTCTTGTCTACGACGCGCGCGGCTACCCGCCGTCCGACGTCCCGGAGGACGAGCGCGCCTACTCGCAGCTGCGCGCCGTGGCCGACGCCGTCGCGGTGCTCGACGCCGCCGGCGTGGAGCGGGCGCACGTGGTCGGCGTGTCCATGGGCGGCTTCTGCGCCCTGCACCTCGGGCTGCGCCACCCCGACCGCGTCGACGGCCTCGTGATCGCGGGCGTGGGCTACGGGGCCCACCCCGACGCAGCGGCGACTTTTCGCGCGGAGTCCGAGGCGGTCGCGGCGGCCTTCGACGCCGAGGGCGCGGCCGAGGTGGCCAAGCGCTACGCGGTCGGCCCCGCGCGCGTGCAGTTCCAGAACAAGAACCGCGCGGCCTGGGAGGTGTTCGCGCGCCAGCTGGCCGAGCACGACTCCGGCGGATCGGCCCGAACCATGCGCGGCGTGCAGCGCCTGCGCCCTTCGCTCTACGACCTGCGCGACGAGCTCGCCGCGATGGCGGTCCCCGTCCTGATCGTCGTCGGCGACGAGGACGAGGGCTGCTTGGAGGCCGACCTCATGCTCAAGCGCACCATTCCCACCTCCGGGCTGGCGATCCTGCCGCGCACCGGGCACACGTGCAACCTCGAGGAGCCCGACGACTTCAACGCGCCGGTGGAGCGCTTCCTCGCCGCCGTGGACGCCGGTGCCGTCACGCCCCGCGACCCGCGCTCGCTGAGCACGAGCGTGACGGGGATGGACGAGGAGGAGGGGGCGCCGCGGCGCGCGACGGAGGGGTGAACCACCTAACGTCGCCATATCCGACGCGAGGTGGCTCACGTCGGCGCCGTTCTCGCCGCGGTCCGGGCCCCGTGCCAGCCGCGCAGAGCGCGGCGCGCCCCTACGCCACGCCGCAGACCTCGACGGCCAGCGCCGCGTAGACCCGCGCCGCGTCGACGAGGTCGTCGATCTCCATCGCGAAGTTGCCCCCGCCCACGCTGGCCCCAGGGCCGTAGACGACGGTCGGGATGCCGACCTCGTTGAACACGTTGCTGTCGCGCCACATGCTCGTGATGGCGTCGATCGGGCGCACCGGGTCGGCGCCGAACACGCGCCGGTGCGCGGCTTCGACGTGGCCGACGAGCGGCTTCACGCCCTGTGCCTCGTAGCCGCGCCGGTACACGAACGGCTCCACCGTGACCGGCACGCCCGTGGCGGCAATGGCCGCCTCGAGCTCGCGCTGCACGCTGCGCGGGTCCTGCTGCGGCGTGATGCGCGCGTCCACGAAGAGCTCGCAGATCGACGGGGTCTTCGTGATCTTGTAGGGCACGCCGCTGCGCACGGCGTTGACGCTGACCTTGGGCACGACGGTGCCGCCGTCGCAGCGGTAGGTGTGCTCGCGCTCGTACTGCGCCGCCCACGCCTCGATGGCCGAAATGACCGCCGTCGCCCGCACGATCGCGTTGGGCGAGTCGGCGATGGCCGAGCGGTCGGGCACGTAGGGGGTGTACAGCGGCGGCTCGACGCCGTGCACGTTGACCTTGAAGAACGCCTTGCCCGCCTCGACCCAGCACAGGGCGAAGCTCGTGCCCTCGCACACCACGGCCCAGTCCGCGGTCACGCCGCGGTTGACGACGTAGCGGGCGCCGGCCTCCTTGGCGATGTACTCGGGCGGCTGGAACTCGTCCACCGGCTCGAGCCCGATCTCGCCCACGACCATGGTCATGTGGAGGTCGCCGCGCAGGCGCACGCCCGCGCGCTTGAGGGCCAGGCACGCGATCATCCACGTGGACATCACGCCCTTGTTGTTGACGATGCCGTTGCCGATCAGGCGGCGGCCCTCGCGCCAGGCGGTGTGGTACTGCGGCGCGCCGGCCTCGGGCGTGGTGAGGAGCTCCTCCTTGGCGATCGTCGTGTCGAGGTGGCTGTTGAAGAGCAGGCTCTGCCCGCCGCCGGCGCCGGGGATGCGCGCGACGACGTTGGCCCGGTCGGGGAACAGGCCCAGGCGGCGGGGCGCGAAGCCGTGCGCGTCGCACCACGCGAAGACGTGGTCGGAGACCGGCCCCTCCTCGCCGGTGGGGCTGTCGAGGTTGCCGAGCGCGAGCGCCAGCGCGACGAGCTCGGACTCGTCGATGTGGCGGTAGACGTCGTCGAGGACGTCGGGGCTTGCGCTCACGCCGCCTGCAGGAGCGCCCGCCGCACCATCGCCTCGATCAGGCGCTTGCGGTACGAGGACGAGCCGTGGATGTCCCCGGTCGGCTCGATGTCGCGGGCGGCGAGCTTGGCCGCCTCGGCCGCGACGTCGTCGTCGAGCTTCTGGCCCTTCAGCGCGTCCTCGGCCTCGCGGGCCCGCAGCGGCGTGTCGGCCGCGCTGAGCAGGGAGATGCGCGCCTCCTTGACGGCCCCGTCCCCGTTCGCGGTGACGAGGACGGCGGCGCCGCCGAGCGCGAAGTCGCCGTGCCGGCGCGCGTACTCGGTGAACGCGTGGCCCGTGCCTTCGGGCAGGGGCGGGACCTCGACCTCGACCAGCAGCTCGTCGGGCTCCAGGGAGGTCGTCAGGTGGGTGACGAAGAAGTCGTCGGCGTCGATCGTGCGCTCGCCGCGCGACGAGCGCGCCTTGAAGCGGGCGTCGAGCGCGCTGAACGCCACCGGCAGCTCGGCCGCCGGGTCGGCGTGCGCCGCCGACCCGCCGACGGTGCCGCGGTGGCGGATCTGCGGGTGGGCGACGAGCGCGAGCGCGTCGCCGAGCAGCCCCCAGCCCTCGTGGGTCACGGGCGACTGCTCGAGCCGGGACTGGCGGCACAGGGCGCCGATGTGCAGGTGGCCGTCGCTGCGGCGCAGGTAGGCGAGCTCGGGGACGCGGTTGACGTCCACGATCACCGACGGCTGGGCGAGCCGGAAGTTCAGCAGCGGCACGAGGCTCTGCCCGCCGGCGAGGATCTTGCCGTCCTCGGCGTGCTCGGCCAGCAGGCCCACCGCCTCGTCCAGCGAACGCGGATCCATGTAGTCGAAAGGCGGCGGCTTCACGGTTCTCCAGTCCCTCGGTCGATCGTATTACATTGCACCATTCCAGGCGCGGAGCAGGAGGGTGTCATAGCATTGACGACGATGGGCGCTCCGCTCGAACTCGGGGTAGAGGCGCAGATCGAGCGACGTTTCGTGCGTCTTGCCCAACTCGCGCGCAGCGTCTCCACCGCCACCGACTTCAAGGCGCTCGCGGCCGCCGTGGCCGCGGCCTTCGACGAGCCGCTGCACGAGGCCGATCCGCCCGCCGTGCGCCTGTGGGCGATCACCTCGGACGGGGTCGAGGAGCTCGCCCGCGTGTCGGCCCCGCGCGACTTCCCCCACCTGCCCCAGCGCGAGCTGCAGCGCGCCGCCGTGCTCTCCGAGCCCACCGAGTCCGACGGCTGGCTGCTCGTCGGCCTTCACGCCGGCGGCGTGAGCCTGGGCGTGCTGGAGCTCGGCGCGGCGGCCCCCGACCACGAGCTGCTCGGCCACGCGGCGCCGATCGTCGCCTGCGGCGTCGGTCTGCTCGCCGCCCAGGGCGTGGGCGACGTGCTGCCGGCGCCGGTGGCGGTCGAGGGGGCGAGCGACGCCGCCGCCCTGATGGCCACGTTCGCGTCCGAGGCCAAGCGCCTGCTCGACCACGATCGCCTGAGCGCGTACCTGCTGACGGCGGACGGGCGGGCGTTCGAGCGCTTCGCGGTCGCGACGTCGCCGATCATCCCCGGCGAGGGCGTGATCATCCCGTTCGAGGACGTCGGCCTCCGCCACGTCGTCATGACCAACCGCCCGCTGGTCTCCGCCGACCTCGCCAACGACCCGCGCATCGTCGGGCGCGAGGACCGCGTGATCGCCCGCGCGGGCTTCCGCGGGCTGATCAGCGTCCCGCTGCGCCTGGGCGGCCGCCCGTTCGGGGTCCTCAACTTCGTCAGCCGCACGCCCGGCTTCTACGGCGACCACGACCTGCCCATCGCCGAGCAGGTCGCCGACCAGGTCGCGGCCTTCATCGGCAACCTGCGCAACCAGCAGCGCATGCGCACGCTGATCCGCCACGAGGCCATGGAGTCCGAGCGCGCGCGCGTGGCCCGCGACGTCTACCACGCAGTCGCGCAGACCGTGCCCGCGATCGACGCCATCGCCGGCGCGCTCGAGGAGCGGCTGGCGGGCAGCGACGACGCCGCCTGCGAGGAGGCGCGCCAGGTGCGCGAGCTCGTGCGCCTCGAGCTCGCCGACGTGCGCCGCGTCGTGGCCGACCTCGTGCCGCGTGGCCTGGACTCGCAGTCGCTGGCCGAGGCGGTCGAGGTCACCGTCGCCTCCCTGGGCCACCGCGACCCGCGCCCGCGCGTGATTCTCGAGGGCGACACGTCGCGGCTCTCCGGGGCCGTGCGGCGCGCGAGCTTCCGCATCTTCCAGGAGGCGGTGGCCAACGCCCGGCTGCACGCCGAGGCCAGCGCGATCGAGATCACGCTGCGCGTCGACCAGGACCTCGCCCTGACCGTCGCCGACGACGGCCGCGGGTTCGACCCCGACGAGGTCGCCTGCGGCGCCGGCACCGGCCTGTCCTTCATGCGCGAGCGCGCGCAGGCCCTGGGCGGCATGCTCACGGTCGAGAGCGCGCCCGGCCGCGGCACGACGGTCACCTTCGACCTTCTGGGGGCCGGGGAGGCCGGCGCCGAGCCCGCCGCGCCGAGCGAGGCCATCGAGCCCATCGCCTCCGAGTCCGGCCACCTGCGCGTGTTCGTGACCGATCGCCACGGGCTCACCCGCGCCGGGCTGGTCGCGCTGCTCGAGCGCGCCGACGGCATCCGCGTGGTCGGCGACGCCGCCACCGGCGAGGAGACGCGCGGCCAGGTCCACCGCCTGCACCCCGACGTGGTGCTGATCGACGGCCACCAGTCCGAGGGCGAGGTCGAGCGCACGCTGACCGCGATCAAGTCCGCCCTGCCCTCCTGCGCCGTGCTCGTGCTCGCCGACTACGAGACCGGGCGCGAGTCCGAGCTGGTCGAGCGCGGGGCAAGCGGCGTCGTGCACCGCTCGGTCTCGGGCGAGGAGTTGACCGAATCGGTGCGGGCGGTCGCGCGCGGCGCCAAGGTGGCGAGCTTCGCCGGCGCGGCCGGCGAGCAGAGCGGCGCCGGCCTGACCGCCCGCGAGCGCGCCGTGCTCACCCTGCTGTCGGCGGGACGCACGAACGCCGAGATCGGGACCACGCTGTTCCTGGCCACCAAGACGGTCGAGCGCCAGGTGGCGACGGTCATCCGCAAGCTCGGCGCCCGCAACCGCGCCCACGCCGGCGCGATCGCGGTGGCCCGGCACCTGGTCGAGCCCTTGGACCTCGAGACCTAGACGCCCTTATGCCGCGTGGCCGATCAGCAGGACCGACGCGCCGTGGCGGCGGGTCTCGACCAGACGGGCCACGTCGCCCGGGAACGAGGCGTAGTCGCCGGCCGACAGCTCGCTGACCCGCTCGACTGGGCCGGCGAGCACGGTGCCGCGCAGCACGAGCAGCTCCTCGCGCGTACCCGCCCCGCGGGGGTCGAGCTCGTGCGCGTGCCCCGGCGGCAGCGCCAGCTCGACGAGCTCGACCGGGCCGTCGGCGGCGAAGCGGTCGATGGCGCGCCGGCGCAGCCCGTCGCCGTCGACGGGCTCGGCGTCGGTGGCGCGCACGATCCGCACCTCGCCCAGCAGCGGCTCCTCGACCAGCTCGGCCAAGCGGACGCGCAGAGCGCCGGCCAGCAGCGTCAGCGTGCCGATGGTCGGGTTGGCGTTGCCGTTCTCGATCGCCGACAGCGTCGCCTGCCCGATGCTGGTGGCCCGCGCCAGCTCGGACAGCGAGAGCCTGCGCGCCACCCGGAGACGGCGCACGTTGGCGGCGAGCGTCGTGCTGGTAAGGTCTGTCATATCGAACAGTCCGTTCACTTTACCGAACCACCGACGTTCTACTTCGATGTCGGCTCGCCCTACGCATACCTGGCCGCCGAGCGGCTCGAGCGCGTCCTGCAGGACGACCTGACGTGGCAGCCGGTCTCGCTCGGCGCGCTGTTCAAGCTCACCGCGCGCTCGTCGTGGGCGCTGGGCGACTACCGGCGCCGCCAGGCCGGCATGGCCGAGATCGAGCGCCGCGCCCGCGACTACGGCCTGCCGCCGCTGCGCTGGCCCGACCCGTGGCCCAGCCACTACCTCCTGGCCATGCGCGCGACCACCGTCGCCTTCCGCGCGGGCGTCGGCAAGCGGTTCGCGCTCGAGGCCTTCCGGCTCGCGTTCACCGAGGGGCGCGACCTCGCCCTGCCCGCCAACGTGCGTGAGGCCGGCCGCCGCGCCGGCCTGGACGCCGACCGCCTCGAGGCCGACGCGACCGACCCCACGACCAAGCTGGCCCTGCGCGAGGCAACCGACGCCGCGCACGCGCGCGGCGTGTTCGGCGTGCCCACGCTCGCCGTCGACGGCGCGCTGTTCTGGGGCGATGACCGCCTCGACGACGCGGCCGCCGCCATGCGGCGCACGCGCGCGGCCTAAACCGGCGGCGAGAGCTTGTAGGCGCGCAGGGCGTTGCCGCCCAGCGCCTTCTCGGCCGCGGCGGGATCGGCGATCTTCGGCAGCGTCTCCAGCGGCGACAGATCGGCCATGTCGAAGGGCAGGTCGGTGCCGAACAGCACCGCGTCGGGCCCGGCGCGCTCGAGCAGGAACTTGAGCCCGACCGGGTCGAAGATGATCGTGTCGAACAGGAAGCGGTCGAGGTAGTCCATCGGGTCGCGCTCGGCCACCTCGCGCGTGTCCTCGCGCGCCTCGTAGGCGTGCGACAGGCGCCCGACCTGGTAGGCGAAGGCGCCGCCGGCGTGCACGAGCTGCACGCGCAGCGTCGGGTGGCGGTCAAACACGCCGCCCACAATGAGCCGGCAGGCCGCGACGTAGGTCTCGAACGGGTTGCCGACGACGTTGGCGAGGTGGTAGCCGCGCAGGTCGGGGCCCGGCTTGGAGACCATGTTCATGTACGGGTGCAGCATCACGGGGACGTCGAGCTCGGTGACCGCGGTCCAGAACACGTCGAGGCGCTCGTCGTCGAGCATCGTGTCTCCCACCCTGGGGCCGATCTCCACGCCCACGTAACCGAGCTCGCCCACGGCCCGGCGCAGCTCCTGTGCGGCCAGCTCGGGCTCGTTCATCGGCACCGTGGCCAGCATCGCGATGCGCCCGCCCGAGCGCTCCGCGTAGCTCACCCCGGCGTCGTTGATGACCTGGTGCGCGCGCAGGGTCTGCGCGGGCTCGAGCTCGTAGAGGAACAGCGAGGGCGAGATCGAGGACAGCGACATGTCGATGCCGTCGCGGTCCATGGCGGCGAGCTTCTCGGCCGGGTCGTGGAACAGGCCGAACACCGGGTACTGCAGGCCGTTGTCGTGGGCGACGAGCGGGTCGCGACCGTCGCGGTCGACCACCTCGAGCCCCATCCCCTCCCCGCCCGTGCGCAGGAACTCGACGAACTCGAGGGGGATGAAGTGGGTGTGCGTGTCGACGACCGTGCTCAGGGCTCGAGCACCTCGATCTTCATCGGGGTGCAGTTGCGGTCGTTGCACTCGGTGAGCAGGTCCTCGGGGCAGTTGGACAGGCCGACGAGGACGTCCATCTCGCTGCGGAACTCGATGTAGTCGCCGGGCTTGGAGACCGGCGTGAGGATCTCCCAGCGGTGCGCCTCGCAGTTGTGCTGGTAGTTCATGAACACGTCCATCGTGTCCGGGATCTCCTCCGGCGCGATCCCGTACTCGGCCACCGCCTTGCTGATGATCTCGTGGCAGCCGTCCTGGACCTCGACGCCGTGGGACTCGAACAGGAACCGGTTGCACATGCGGTTGTGCACGTCGTGGATGCCCTTGAGCTCGGGCGTGTCGGCGACGATGGTCATCATCGGCCGGCACAGGGTCGACATCAGCGTGTCGCCCTCGGTCAGGTGGTCGCGCGGGACGTAGTCCTGGCCCGGCGGCGGCACGTAGCGCGTGCGCGAGTTGGAGGTCGACAACTTCTCCTTGTAGTTGTCGGCGTTGAACAACGCGACGTCGACGACCTGCTTGCCCTCGAGGTCGGTGATGCGCAGGTGCTGGCCCTTCTTCACCGTGACGGCGTGCCCGGTCTTGGGCGGCATGACGTGTTCGTGGATCGTGCTCATGGGACGCGCTCCTTCCTAGCCGTTCTTGTGCGGGCCGGGGTCGCGCAGGACCCGCAGGGTGCGGCAATGCAGGGCGCCCCCGATGCGGCTGAACTCCGCGTTGGGAACCTCGATGACCTCGACGCCGGCCTTGCGCACGGCGGCCACAGCGCGCTCGGCCTCCTTGACCATGAACACGGCGCCGGGCTCGAGCGGGATCGTGTTCGTGGGCGTGTAGAGGATCTGCTCGTCGCGGTCGACCTCGACCACCTGGTAGCCCTTGCGCTTCAGCCACTCGTGCGTGCCGGTGTCGACCGCGGACGGGTAGACCAGGACCTTGTCGATGTCGAGCGGGCAGATCGCGTTGGTCAGATGGGCCGAGCAGCCGCTGTCGCGGTCGACAAAGCGGTCAGTCGACAGGTAGATCGTGTGCACCTCGAGGTCGACGTCGCCGGCCGAGCGGCGCACCACCGGCTCCAGCTGGCGGTTGCCCTCCGCGTTGTAGGCGGCCGAGATGCCGGTGACCCACACGTCGTCGGCGAACCACATCGTCGTCGCCGGCTCCTGCACACCCTTGCCGACCACCGTGTAGAGGACCGGCACGCCGAGATGGTGCTGGGCCCAGCGGGCCAGGAACTCCGAGCGACCGAAGCTGAACGGGTGCCAGCCGGTTTTCTGGATGATCGAGCCGCCGCGGATGACCCACAGGTCCGAGGGCGCCCACATGGCCTGCATGGGCCCGAAGGCCGACATCGGCGCCTCACCCCAGTCGATCCAGTGGACGGTGACGCCGGCGCCCGCGAGCGCCTCGGCGTACTGCGCCTGCTCCTCCTGCATCTTGGAGATGTCGGCCTGCTGCAGGCCGTGGGACTCGAGCCAGTCGATGTCGGTGTGGAACGGGTAGCGCTCGTCGTAGGCGGCCAGCTCGGCGTCGGTGATACGGCTGATCGCCACCTCGCGAAGGCGGCCGATCCCGTTCTCGCCGCAACGCCGCCCCCACACCTCGGGGTAGATGTCCTGGTAGTCCATCGCCGCGACGTCGGCGAAGTCGGTGGCCTCGCCGGGCACGTAGTAGGGCACGTCGTCCAGGGTCCACTCGCGTTCGCGCAGCGCCCGCAGGTGGTCCTCGTACTGGCTCGCGGTCGCGGGGGTCTGCTCGATCGCCATCGCGCTCCTCTCAGCGGTCGGCCAGCAGCGGGCCGGGCTCGCGGTAGATCTCCATCGTGGTGCAGTGGAAGCCGCCGCCGGCGTGCTGGAAGCCCGAGTACGGCACCTCGATCACCTCGACGCCGGCCTTGCGCACGCGGTCAATCGTGCCCTTGGCCTCGGCGGCCATGACCACGCGGCCGGGTTCGAGGATCTTCAGGTTGCAGACGTCGTTGCGCACGTGCTCCGCGAACACCGGCTCGACCATCTCGTAGCCGTTGCGCTCCAGCCACAGCAGCGTGGCGGTGTCGATACCGGGCTTGTAGGCCAGGACCTTGTCGACGTCGAGCGGCGCAATGAGGTTCGTGACGTGGGCGCTGGCGCCGGTGGTGCGGTCGAAGTAGCGCTTGCCCTGGCAGCGGATGGTCAGCACCTCGAGGTGGTCGACCCCCGCGGTCAGCCGCACCATGTCGAGCAGCTGGTCCAGGCCCGCCTGGTTGTAGGCGGCCGACAGGCCGACGACGTAGACGTCCTGGGCCAGCCACACCGTCGCCCCGGCCTCGGCGACAGCGCCTTTGCCGGAGATGGTCAGCAGCGTGGGGATGTTCAGGTTCCAGAACGCCCAGTGGGCCATGTACTCGGTGCGCCCGAACGAGAACGGGTGCCAGCCGAGCTTGGGCACGACGGCGCCGCCGTTGATGATCAGCAGCTCCTGCGCCGCCCAGGTCGCCTGCAACGGGCCGTAGGCGCCCATGGGCGCGTCGCCCCAGTCGAGCCAGTGCACGGTCACGCC
>DATBDE010000060.1:0-3619 GCA_036270095.1 Solirubrobacteraceae bacterium
CCTCGAACGGGATCGTGCGGCGGCGGCCGCGACCCGAGGCGCTGGGCAGGCGCACGAGCAGGTCGCCGAGCACGTGGCCGACCGGGTGGCGCTCGGAGCGGAACAGCGTCGCGCCGATGAACGCGTAGGCGGCGTGGTCGACGAAGGGCACGTCCTGGCAGCGGTCGGTGAGCAGCTCGTCGGCGTCGCAGTCACACCAGTCGGCCTCGGCGCAGGACCCGTAGCGCAGGTCCTTGATGCCGACGCTGCGCCCGTTGACGACCTTGGCGAAGGGCCGGGTCTCGGGCACGCGGCCCAGCGTCCAGCCCGCGACGTTGGCCGCCTTCTCCAGCGGCGCGCCCATGTGCGGCGCTCCCAGGCAGACGACGTGGCGCAGCGGCACGACCCAGCCGCGGCCGTCGCGCTCGCCCACGTGGCTGGCGCTGCGGGCCACGAGGCCGCCCATGGAGTGGCCGACCAGAGCGAGCTCCTCGATCGCGACCGGCCAGCGCGCGACCAGCGCCTCGAGCAGCTCGGAGAGCGCGCGGCCGTTGTCGGAGATGTGGCGGCCGGTGTTGTAGCGGACGTAGACCGCCGTGTAGCCGAGGTCATCGCGCAGCAGCGCGCCGTAGCTCGGCCGTGGCGGGCGCCGGCCCGACAACGGCGGCCGCACCCACGCGTCCTCGGTCTCGATCAGGCCGTGAACGAAGACCGCCACGCGCCCGCTCGCCTCCGGGTACGTGAGCGCCAGCTCGGTGGCCTCCAGCGCGACGTCGCCGCCGTCGCGGCGCAGGCTCATGCCCAGCGCGAGCGGGTTGTCGGCCTCGGCCAGCGCGTCGCCGATGGCGCCGTTCAGCGCGGCCAGTGCCAGGCCGCCGCGGGGCGTGTTGGCGAGGGGGAGGGCGTCGGCCGGCGCGTTGAGTGCCGCCAGCGTGGCGCCGCCGCGCGGCAGCGCCCGCAGGCCCATGCGTACGCCGCCGTAGATCGCGCTCGAGACGCCGTCATGGATCACGCGCACGGGCGCGCCCATCGGCCCGAGCGCGCCGAACACGCGGCTGGCGACGGCCTCGTGCAGGTCGGCGACGAGCCCGCCGACGCCGCCGATGGCGTCCCCCGCCAGCGCTCCCGCCGCTCTGAGCTCCGCCCCTTGCATCACTTCACGAAAGTGTTGCATGGTGGGCGGACGCTTGCACCAGGCCATAGCTCGGCGTTGCTGGCTCGGGACGCAGGGGTGAAGTCGTGCCAGGCACGGCGAGCCCCGAGGACCTATTCGGAAGCGCCGAGAATGGCCTAGCGGCCCCGGCGGCGCTTGAGGGAGATGCCCTCGAGCAGGTGCGCGACGGTCTCGCAGGCGTCGACAGCGCGCTCCAGTGACTCGTAGATGTCCTTCCAGCGGATGACGACCATCGGGTCGATGCCGTTGGCGAAGAGCGAGGCCACCGCGTCGCGGGACAGGCGGTCGCCCTCGTTCTCGAGGCGGTGGATCTCGACCAGGTTGACCGAGAGCTCGTGGCCGTTGCGCAGCCCGCGCAGCGCCTCGCTGACCTGGTCGGTGGCCGCCACGAGCACGTCGGCGAGCGTGACCGCCTGCTCCATCGGGGCCTCGATCGCGTACAGACCCAGGTGGTCGGCGGTCTCCTCGGCGTAGTCGACGATGTCGTCCAGCGCCGTGGCCAGGTGGTAGACGTTCGTCGACTCGAACGGTGCCCGCTTCCCGGTGCTCTCGTGGAGCCGGTAGATGATGTCGTGGGCGATCCGGTCGCCCTCCTGCTCGCACAGCAGCACGTCGCGGGCCAGCTCGGCCCGCTCGGGATACTCTGCGATCATCTCGCGCAACAGGGTGCTCGCACGCTGCGCGTTGCGCCCCGACTGCTCGAAGAGGGCAAGGATCTCGTCGTCGTTCCGGCGCGCGAGCCAAGCCATTTCCGACGTCACCCTAGAGCCGGGCACAAACGTGAACGAGGCCCGTTCACAAGGCTTTCACACGCACTTCACGGGGCAGTAACGACCCCGCACACGCGGCACGAAAGCCTGCCCCGACATGGAGGCCGCGCGCCCAATCGAGGTCCTCGTCGTGGGGCAGCTCGAGGTGCGGCCCGACGAATCCATCGCCCTCGCCGCGGGGCATCCACTGACCCTCTCGGTGCGCGAGTTCGACCTGCTGGTCGAGCTCGCCCGGCGCAAGGACCGGATCGTGTCGCGCGAGGAGCTGTTCGCGCTGGTCTGGCAGACGCCGCTGCGCGCCGGCGACCGGTCGGTGGACGTGTACGTCCACAAGCTGCGGGTGAAGCTCGAGCACGCGCTGCCCGACTGGGACTTCATTCACACGCATGTTGGCTTCGGTTATCGCCTGTCAGCAGAGGCTTCACACCCTTTTCACAAGGACGCCACAGGTCGGTAACAGACTCGCGGCGATTGCCTGGAAGTGTCGCGGCGGAATGCAATCGACCAAGGAGAAGCTGTGAGGTCCTCGCGACTGATCGCCTCGCTGGCGGCGGCGTGTGTACTCGCCCTCGGCGTCGCAGCATGCGGTTCCAGCAGCAGCAGCAGCAACAGCAGCGGGGGGAGCAAGTCCGGCGGCACCATCAACGGCGCCGGCTCGACCTTCGCGGCTCCGATCTACCAGCAGTGGGGGGCCACCCTGAAGTCCCAGCAGGGCCTGACGGTCAACTACCAGGCCGTCGGCTCCGGCCAGGGCATCACGGAGCTGACCTCCGGCACCGTCGACTTCGCCGGCTCGGACCCGCCGATGACCGACGACGAGATCAAGGCGGCGGCGAAGAAGGGCGTCCCGCTGCACTGGCCGACCGCCCTCGGCGCCATCACCATCAGCTACAACCTCTCGGGCGTCAAGGCCGGGATGAAGCTCACGGGCCCGGTCATCGCCGACATCTTCCTCGGCAAGGTCAAGACCTGGAACGACCCGGAGATCGCCAAGCTCAACCCGGGCACCACCCTGCCCAGCACGAACATCACGGTCGTCCACCGCTCGGACTCGTCCGGCACCACCAAGGGGTTCACCGGCTACCTCGGTGCCGTGAGCCCGGAGTGGGATAAGTCGGTCGGGAGCGACAAGACGGTCAAGTGGCCGACCGGCACCGGCGCCAAGGGCAACGACGGCGTCGCCGCCGCGGTCAAGCAGACCCCCGGCTCGGTGGGCTACGTCGAGCAGGCCTACGCGCTGCAGAACAAGTTCACGACCGCCGCGGTGCAGAACAAGGCTGGGCAGTACGTGGCGCCTGACCTCGCTTCGACGACGGCGGCGGCCGAGGGCATCAAGGTGCCGAGCGACCTGCGGTTCGTGATCCAGAATCCCGACAACCCGCAGGCGTACCCGATCACGTCCCAGACGTTCGTCGTCACCTACACGGACCCGTGCAAGGCCGGCGCGTCCGAGCAGGTGGCCAACGGCCTGAAGACGTTCCTGGACTACGCCTACGGCGACGGCCAGGCCTCGCTGGGCCAGTTGCAGTACGCGAAGCTGCCCGCGGCGATCCTGAGCGCGGCCAAGGCGCAGGTCAGCAAGCTGCAGTGCAACGGCAAGCCGCTGAGCTAGCCGACTGAGGGACTGACGCAGCACCGCACCACGATGGAAGCGGGAACAGTCACACCGACTCCCGGCGGCGGCCGCTCGATCCTC
>DATBDE010000061.1:0-64371 GCA_036270095.1 Solirubrobacteraceae bacterium
TTCATCACCATCACTGCCAGCGCATCGACGCCGAAGCGAGCCGCGAAGATCGCCAACGCCTTCGCGGAGGCCGTGCGCGTTACCCGGGCCCAGCAGGGATTGGCACGCGTGAACGACGCCATCGCCACGACGCAGGCGCAGCTCAAGAAACAGGGCAAGAACGCCACGAATTCGACCCTCGTCCAGCAGCTCCAGGGCCTGATCGCAACCCGCGACGCGCTGGGACAGAACGCGCAGGTCGTTCAGCCGGCCACGCCGCCCAGCTCCGCCGCGTCCCCTGATCCGGTCAAGAACGCGCTCTTCGCGCTCGTGTTCGCCTTGCTGTTCGCAGCGGTGCTCGTAGCGCTCGTCGACCGACTCGATCGCAAGCTCCACGACCCCGACGACCTCGAGAAGCTCACCGGATCGCCGCTCCTCGTGCACATTCCGCCCAGCGCGTTCCCGGGCAGCCCCCCGGACCCCGGTGTCCCGCTGGCCTTCCAGATGCTGCGCGACAGCCTTGTCTACTTCAACGTCGATCAGCCGCTCGACAGCCTCATCGTCGTGAGCTCGCTGAAGGGCGAGGGGAAGACCACCGTGGCTGCCAACCTCGCGATCGCGTACGCCCGCACGGGCAAGCGCATCATCGCGATGGACGCCGACCTGCGCAGCCCGGAGCTCGCGTTGCGCTTGGGCCTCGAGAGCACGCCCGGCCTCTCCACCGTCCTGGCGGGCGACGCCACGCTCGAGGAGGCGGTCCGAGTCGTCGAGCCTTTCGGCGACAGCCTGCGCGTGCTGCCCGGCGGACCTCCGCCGCCCAACCCGTCGGAGCTCCTCGGCTCGGCGAGGATGGCGCAGCTCTTCGATGAGCTCGTCGCCGACTCCGATCTGGTGATCGTCGACACACCGCCGCTGCTGGTGGTCAGCGACTCGTTCGGGCTGGTCGAGCGCGCATCGGGCGCGATCGGCGTGGCGCGTTTGGACCAGACGCCGAAGGATGCGGCCCGGCGGATGGCGGACGTCGTGGCGACGGTGCACACGCGGCTCCTCGGCGCCGTGGCGACCGGCTCGCTCCCGGTCGCGGGCTACGGCTATGGCTACGGGTACGGCTACGGGTCGACGCCGCCCTCGGCTGAGCCCTCTGTCGCCACCGATGTGAGCGGCAACGGGCACCCGGCGCCCGCGCCCGAAGAGCAGCGCAGTCCGGGACGCCTGGCCAAGATCTTCCGCTCGGGCTAGGCGCCGCGCGCTTCGTCGGACTCCTGGAGAATCCGCCGCATGGTCGGCGATCCCGGTCCACGACCGTGCCATCGTCGACGTGGTCGCCGCATCGGTCGGCGGAAAACGGCCGGTTCGGTCCTCAGGCTGATGCGCCGACTCGATCTCGAGCTCCGCAACCCCTCGCGTCTTGCTCGGGCTCAGGCGCCCGGTCGACCAGATGCTGGTCGAGCTCCACGCCTCGCTGCCGGACGCGGCCGAGCGGGCGCTCGGCCGCCTCCACGCCTTCGGGCTCTACGAGTACGTCGTCATGCACCAGCAGTCGTGGGAGTTCGGCGCGCCGCTCAGCGCAGCCTCGCTTAAGGCCGACCTCCCCGATTACGCGGACGTCTGGGCCCGGCGCGTCGCTAGCCCTGAACGCGGACCGTCTGGTTGAGCGCCAGGGCCGGCAGTCCGGTCCGCGCAAGGGCGATCTCGGCCTTGACCGAGGTCGTGGACCGTTCGCTCAGCAGCGCGCTCGCGCCCGAGCCGAGCCGCAGCCGTACGAACCGGTGCGTGCCCGCAGGCACGACGAAGCGCCCCGCGGCGAGCACGTGATTGCCGGAGGCCAGCGACACACGCCCAGCGCACGCGCTCGGAGACGACGCCGGGCAGGCCAACGCGATCCGCACCGAGCGGCCGACTACCGAGCCCACCGTGCTGATGAGCACGCGCGAGGTGGGCGTGCCGCTCGGCCCGACCACCGGCACGAGCACGATGCCCGGGGGCCCCGGGGGCCCCGGCGGCCCCTGCGCCCCGTTGGTGCCGTTCGACCCATTCGACCCGTTGGACCCGTTCGCGCCCGCCGGCCCCGTGCCGCCACCCGACCCGGTGACCTGCACCGTGCGGTGCACCTCGGTCACGTTGCCGACGCCGTCGACCGCCCGTATGACCACCGGATAGGCCCCCGGCGCCGTGTAGGTGTGGGTCACAGCCGTGCCCGCGCCGGACGACCCGTCGCCGAAGTCCCAGTCCACTGACCGGACCTCGGACCAGACGTCGCGCGCCGTCACCGAGAAGGCCAGCGACTGCCCCGCGTCGCCGCCCGGCACCGACACGTCGCTGAGCACCGGCCCGGCCGCGTCGAAGCCCGTCACCTGGACCTCGTGGGGCTGGTTGCCGAACCAGGTCGCGAAGCCGTTGCCCTGGGCGTCCATCGCGATCTTCGACCCGCCCAGCGTCTCGCCCTCGGCCAGCAATTGGTCCGGCCCGTACGCGCTCTGCGCCGGGCCGCGGACCGCAGCGTGGACCCCGTTGGTCCCGTCGCTGCCGTCGAACGTGAGGATGGAGCTGCCGTCCGGCGCCGCGGCGACGTGCGGGTGGAGCACCTCGGCGCCGGTCGCGACCAGCTGCCGGCCGATCCACGGTGGGCCGTTTGCGGGCAGGACGTTGACGAAGATCTGCGACGACAGGTCGCTCGCCGTCGGAGCCTGGTCCCAGGCGGCTGTGAACCTGCCCGAGCCGTCGACAGCGACCGTGGGCTGCGCGGCGTCCAGCGGCTGCTCGGAGAGAATCTGGGTGTCCCCGAACGACGTGCCGGGACCGCTGTCGCTGGCGGCCTCGGTCGTGCCTGTGTTCCCGGTGTTCGGGAGCTGCGTCCACACGACCGTGGTGCGGCCATCCGGAGCGACCGCCGGGACCGCGCTAGCGGCGTTGAGATTCGTGGGCGACAGCTGCTGCTCGGGGCCGAAGCTCCCGCCGGCGGGAGCGGTGACGACCTCGGCGAAGCTCGTGGGCAGATTGGGGTCCGCGAATATCCATGCGACCGCGGCATCGCCGTCGGCGTTGATCGCCAGGTTGGCCCCCGTCACGTTGCCGCCGCTCACCGGATCCGGCGGCCCGAACTGGCCGTCGGACCCGGCACGCGAGACCACGGCCTGGGCCGAGGCTGCGCCGTCGGCCCACATTGCGACGAAGCCGCCGGAACCGTCGGCCTGGACCTGCGGAAAGCCGTTGAACTCGTCCGCCGGCGTCAGCGCCTGCTGCGGCCCCCAGTCGCCGCCGGCGGGACGGAAGGACTCCTGGATGATGCTGTGCCCGGCCTCGATCGTGCGCCAGAGCGCCACGGCGTCGCCGGCGGGATTGACGGCGACGACGGCCTCCGACGGCGCCGTGCTCGGGTTCTGGTCGAAGGTGCCGAGGGTCGTCGGGCCGACGATCGGGCCGCCGGCCGGGCGGAAGATCGCGCGCACGGTGCCGCTCAGCGAGCCGTCGAGCCAGACCACCGCGGAGTCGCCGGACGGGTTGGCCGCGATGTTGGGCAGCTCGGCGCCGTCCTCGGCGAAGGTGGTGGGGGAGAGCCAGGTCGGGGACGCGCTCGCGGCCGGAGCGGCGCAGGCCAGCACGGCGAGGACCAGAGCAGCGACGACGACCCGCATGGCGCGACGCTATCAGTGCGGGCGCACCGGATGATCAGAAGAGACCCCGGGGTAGCGCGCGCCCGCCCACCGGGGGTACCTTGCCGTGCGGGGTACGTCGGTGTACACCAAGCACAAGCGCCGCCCACCGGCGCTAGTGCGGAAGGACTCAAGCTCCCGCGGTCGAAGGCCGATGCTCAACCACTGTGGGGTAGCTCAGCTGGCGGCAAGAGCGCGCCGGGCGCGGCGTGAGCGCGGGAGTCGCCGATCCGCTCCCACACGGATGACGGGGCGCGCCGGCGGGCGCGCCCTTGTCGTTGCCGATCTAGGTCGGCGCCTCGAACAACCCCCGCCCGAGCCAGTCCGTGCCCGAGCGGACGCCGGGCGGCACCGCGAACACCGCGCTCGACGTGTGCTTGATGTACTCGTTGAGCGCGTCGTTCGCGCCCAGCCGGCGCTGCAGCTCCACGAACTGCCGCTGCGGGTCGCGCTGGTAGGCGATGAAGATCAGGCCCGCGTCGAGCTGGCCGAGCTCGTCGTCGAAGCCGTCGGTGAACGAGTAGCCGCGCCGCAGAATGCGCACGCCGCCGTTGGTGTCCGGCGCCGCGAGGCGGATGTGCGCGTCGGCGGGGATGGCGCCCGAGCGCAGGTTGACCGGGTCGTGCTCGTGCCGCTCGCCCATCGGCGCCCCCGCCGTCTTCGTGCGCCCGATGGTCTCCTGCTGGTCCTGGAGCGAGGCACGGTCCCAGGCCTCGATGAGCATGCGGATGCGGCGCGTGACCACGTAGGAGCCGTCGCGCAGCCACGCCGGCCCGTCGCTCCCCACCCAAACGTGGCGGCTCAGCGCGGCCACGTCCTCGGCCTTGAGGTTGTTGGTGCCGTCCTTGAAGCCCATGAGGTTGCGCGGGGTGGACTGCGAGCGGCTCGTCGTCGAGGTGCGCCCGAAGCCGAGCTGTGACCAGCGCATGACCACGGTCCCGCGCCCGATTCGCGTCAGGTTGCGGACGGCGTGGAACGCGACCTGGGGGTCATTCGCGCACGCCTGCACGCACAGGTCGCCGCCGGAGCGCTCGGGGTCGAGCTCATCACCGGGCAGCGGCGGGAGCGGCTGGAGGGGCGCGGGCCGCGCAGAGGCCAGGCCGAAGCGGTGGTCGAACAGCGACGGGCCGAGGCCGATGGTCACGGTCAGCTGCGAGGGCCCGAGGCCCATCGCCTCGCCGGTGTCGGTGGGCGGCAGCAGGGCGTTGGGAGCGGAGGGCTCGGCCGGGCGCCCGGCGGTCATGCGGGCGGCGGCCGCCGTCCACTCGCGCAGGAGCTCCCGCACGGACCGGCGGTCGTCGACGACGACGTCGAAGGCGGCGAAGTGGAGGCGGTCCTGCGCCGGCGTGGCGATCCCGGCCTGGTGGCGGCCGGTGAATGGGACCGCCGTGCCGGCGACGGCCTCCTCGTCCGAGGACGATGACCCGATCTCGTACCCGGCAATCCCTGCCGCGGCGATGCCCGAAGCTGCGCCGGCGCCGAGCAGGGCTCGCCGCGTCAGCGCCATCAGCTCGCGACGATCGTCCCGCCGACCTGGGAGAGGGGCTCGGCGAGCGCGTCCACCGCCTGACTGAGCTTGCGCCGTTGCGCCGGATCGACGGTCGAGTAGTCGACGAAGGTCACGCCGCGCCGGTAGGGCGCGAGCGCCGCGTCGACGCCGTCGAAGCGCGACGCCACCGTGCGCGCCAGCGTCGGGTTGCGGCGGTTCAGTGCGGGCCGCAGGAGCACGAAGGCCTGCTTGGCGCCGTCCACGTTGGCCTGGAAGTCGACCAGGTCGAGGTGCGAGTACCGCTCCTCCTCGCCCGTGATCTTCGACTTCGAGACCTCGTTGAGGAGCTCGACCGCGCCGTTGGCGAGCTGGGCGGGCTGGTAGCCGGCCGCGTCGACCTTCGTCTCGAGCAGGCCGACGTCCTCGTCGAGCTTGTCGGCGATGGGCGTCATCCCCTTCGTGCTGCCCTTCGTCCACAGGGCCTGCTCGACGCGGTGGAAGCCCGTCCACTCCTGGCCCTTCTCGACGTCGTTGATGCGCGCGTCGATGGCGGGATCGAGGCCGCCGAAGCTCTCGGCCACCGGCTCGATGCGCTCGTAGCGCACGCGCGCGGCCGCGTAGAGCTGCTTGGCCTGCTCGACGTCGCCGGCGCGGACGGCGTCGGTGAACGCCTTCGTGGCCGTCCGCAGGGCGACGACCTGGTCGCGCACGTAGCGGTCGTAGCCCCGCACGGCGGCGTCGAGCTTCGGGTTGGCCTGGGCCCTCTGGGCCTTCCCGGTGACGACGAGGACGCCCTTGGGCGTGGCCAGGCCGCAGAACGTCGTGTAGCGCCCGGGCTGGAGGTTGAGCGAGAACGAGCCCGACAGCCCCTCGGTGATGTTCTCCTTCTCGCCCAGGATCTCCGAGCCCTTCTGGACCTCGAACTCCGTCGCCTTGTCGCTGCCCTTGTTCGTGATCTCGAACGTGGTCGGGCCGGCCGGGGTCGACAGCTTGGCCGGCGCGCAACCGTTGTTCGTCAGCGCGATCGACACCTTCTTGCCGCCCTTGGCGTCGTCGCTGCCGCCGCACGAAGCAAGCAGGAGCGCGGCGGCGACGGCCGCCGTCACCAGCGCGAGGAGCCTCACGACGCTGCTGCCGTCTGCCGGGCCGGGGGCCGCGCACGGGTCCGCTGCGGCCAGAGCACGTAAGCGAGCATGGGAACCGCGTAGAGCAGGTAGACCAGGACCTCGGCCACGGTGGGCTGGGGCTGGAGGCCGAGCATGCCGGTGAGCAGCGACGAGGTCACCGTGCCCGGGTCGATCAGCCAGCTCAGGTCGATGGCCTGGCCCTGGAGCGAGTTCAGCCAGCCCGCCTCGTGGGCGGTATGTGCGGCGCTGGCCAGCAGGCCGGCGGCGACGAGCACGAGGATGGCGGCGGTGAAGCGGAAGAACTTCTGCAGGTTGATGCGCACGCCGCCGCGATAGATGCCGTAGCCGATCACGACCGCGAGCGCGATGCCGAGCAGGGCGCCGATGCCCGCCGTGGTCGGGTTGGCGGCGGACTGGAACGCCGCGAGGAGGAAGACGGCGGTCTCCAGGCCCTCGCGCAGCACGGCGAAGAAGGCCATGCCGACGAGCGCGTAGATCGAGCCGCGCGCCAGCGCCCCGGCGGCGCTTGCCTCGAGCTCCTTGCGCAGCCCGCGGGCGTTGCGCCGCATCCACACGATCATGAACGTGACCATTCCGACCGCGGCGAGCCCGACGACGGTCTCCAGACCCTCCTGCTGGCGCTGGGGGAGGTCCTCGTCCACGATCTGCAGGGCGACGCCGACTGCGGCGCAGAGCACGATCGCGATTCCGACGCCCGCCCACACGTAGCGCAGGGCGTCGCCACGCTCCTCCTGGCGGAGGAAGGCTGCGATGATCCCGACGATCAGGGCGGCTTCGACGCCCTCGCGGAGTCCGATGACGAAAGTCGGCAGCATGGTCCGGGTTAGGTGACCCTAATTAGGCCGCCCGAAAACCTAGCGCACCGGTCGGGATAGTGTCCAGCCACCCGTCCGCGTTGGGCGCGAGACTCCGTCCATGGCCGACCCGCTCCGGCCCATCCGCCGCCTCCCGGCCGAGCTCGAGCGCGTCGCCCGCCCGGCCGACAGCCGCGCCCACCAGCTCCTGCGCGACCGCCTGGTGGTGCTGGCCTTCCTCACCGTGGTCGTCTGGGTCGTCTGCACCATCGCGATGTTCTTCTTCGAGCGCCATGCGCAGGGCACCGACATCCACAACGGCTGGCAGGCGGCCTACTGGACGGCATCGCAGATGACCGCGATCGGCTCGGGCTTCACCAACCCCCGCAGCACCCCGGCCTATGTTCTGGACATGCTCCTCAAGCTCTACGCCGTCGTCATCGTGGCGAGCCTCGCCGGTGCCATGGGCGCCTTCTTCGTGCACCGCAGGGAGGAGGCGAAGTCCGCATGAGCCGCCGCTGGCGCATCCGTCTGGCCATCCCGGCAGTCCTGCTGGTGGTGACGCTCGCCCTGCTGATCCCGTCCAAGCCCGGCGACACGCTCTTCGGCATCGGCTGGGGGATCTTCGGCGTGATGCTGGTCTTCCTCGTCGCCTACGCGTTCCTGGCCATCGGCGAGGCCGAGGACCGCGACCGCGAGCGCAGTCAGCGGCGGCGACGATGAGCATCGCGTTCCCGAACGAGTCGCGGGAGTACCGAGCCGCGCGCGACCGTCTGCTGGCGCGGGAGATCGAATTGCGGCGGGCCATGGAGGACGTGGCCGCGGCGCGGCGCGCGCTGCCGCCCGGGGGGGCGATCCCCGAGGACTACGTGTTCGAGGGCGCCGAGGGGCCGGTGCGGATGTCCGAGCTCGTCACGCCCGGCAGCGACGCGCTCGTGGTCTACTCGATGATGTTCCCGCGCGACGCCCACGACGACAGCCCGGGACCGACGTCGGGCCGCACCGCGAAGCTGCCGCTGGCCGAGGGTCCGTGCCCGTCGTGCACGGCGCTGCTCGACCAGCTCGACGGCGCCGCCGAGCACGTGGGTCAGCACCTGAGCTTCGTGGTCGTCGCCAAGACCTCGGCCGACCGGCTGCTGACCTGGGGCCGCGAGCGCGGCTGGCGGCGCCTGCGCCTGCTCTCGTGCGCCGGGAACGCGTACAACCGCGACTACGGCGGGGAGGCCGACGACGGCCAGCAGAAGCCGATGCTCAACGTGTTCGAGCGCGACGGCGGCACCGTCCGCCACTTCTGGGGCTCGGAGCTGTTCTACGCGCCCGCCGACCCGGGCCAGGACCCGCGGCACGTCGGCACCCTCGAGCCGGTGTGGAACATGTTCGACCTGACGCGATCAGGCCGCGCCCCGGACTGGTACGAGCAGATCACCTATCGGTCAAAGCCCTAGCGCCGGGTACCTTGCGGGAAAGTGGCCCCGGGCGCACGTCCCATCCGCGTGCAGGACCTGTACCGCGTCGTCATCTTCGCGGTGGGCCTCGTCGGCGGGGCGCTGCTGCTGCCCGAGCTGCTCACGATCCTGCTCGCGGTGGTCATCGCGATCCTGCTCGCGCTGCCGCTGTCGGCCTTTGCCTCCTACCTTCAGGGCAAGGTCGGCGTGCCGCGCGTGGTCGGGGTGCTGATCGCGCTGGCGCTCATCGTCGCCGGCGTCGGCCTGCTGCTGGCGCTGATCCTGCCGCCGCTGGTCGACCAGGTCGCCAACGTCGTCGACCAGATCCCCGCCTCCATCAACCAGGTCCAGAAGTGGCTCGGCGACATCGGGATCCACACGAAGAGCGCGGGCGGCGCGGTCCAGCAGTTCGTGCGCAACTTCGAGGACGACCCGGGCAAGCTGCTCGGGCCGGTGACCGACGTCGGCGTCTCGATCGTCGGCACCGTGGTCCTGCTCCTGGTGGTCACCGTCAACGCGGTGTTCATCGCCACCAACCCCGGGCCGCTCGTCCGCGGCCTGATGTCGCTGTTCCCGACCAAGGATCGCGACACGGTCGAGCACGCGCTCGAGCGCATCCGGTCGTCGTGGCTGGCCTGGCTCGGCGGCGTGATCGTCGACGGGCTCGTGCTCGGGTTCCTGCTCTGGGTCGGCCTGGAGATCGTCGGCGTGCAGTTCGCGCTGACCTTCGCCGTGCTCAGCGGGCTGCTGACCGTGATCCCGAACTACGGCTCGATCATCAGCGCGATCCCGCCGATCCTGTTCTCGCTGCAGGACTCGCCCACCAAGGCGCTGCTCGTGCTGCTGGTCTACGTGATCGTCAACCAGTTCGAGGGCAACGTCCTCTACCCGCTGATCATGTCGCGGGCGGTGAGTCTGCACCCGGCCGTGGTCGCGGTCGGCGTCGTGGTGGTCGCGGCGCTGTTCGGCGTCATCGGCCTCTTCGTCAGCGTGCCGCTGCTGTCGTTGACCGCGATCCTCGTCGACGAGCTGCGGGTCAAGCCGCTGGCGCGGCGCGAACGCGACGAGGCCGAGCTGCAGCGAGCCGAGCTCACGGGCGAGATCGAGCCGCCTGCCACCATAGAGCGGTGACCGCCACCGCCCCGCTGCCGCCCGGGCCGAAGCTCCCCGCCGTGCTGCAGACGCTCGGGTTCATCGTCTCGCCCGTGCGCTTCATCGATGCGATGCGCCGCCGCTACGGCGACATCGTGACGTTCTCGACCTCGTTCGACTCCGGCTTCGTCATGGTCTTCGACCCCGACGTGGTCAAGCAGGTCTTCCGCGCCCCGCCCGACCGCCTGCGCGCGGGCGAGGCCAACGCGCTGCTGGGCCAGATTCTCGGCCGGCGCTCGGTGCTGCTGCTCGACGGGGCCGAGCACCTGCGCCACCGCAAGCTCATGCTGCCGCCGTTCCACGGCCAGCGCATGCGCGCTTACGAGCAGGTCATGCGCGAGGCCGCCGACCGCGAGATCGATGCGTGGCCGGTGGGCGAGCCGTTCGCGGTCATGCCCTCAATGCAGGCACTGACCCTGGACGTGATCACGCGCGCGGTCTTCGGCGTCGAGGAGGGCGAGCGCCTCAAGGAGCTCAAGCGCCGCCTGCGGGCGATGATCATGCCGATCTCGCGCCGACTCGGGGTGCTGATCCTCGCCTTCAGCGGCCGCCGCCAGCGCGGGCGCTTCGCCGAGTTCCACCAGCGCAAGGCCGCCGCCGACGAGCTCATCTTCGACGAGATCGCCCGCCGCCGCGAGGCCACCGACCTCGACCAGCGCGAGGATGTGTTCTCGCTCCTGCTCCAGGCCCGCGACGAGGACGGCCGGCCGCTCACCGACGCCGAGCTGCGCGACGA
The DNA here is from genome assembly GCA_036270095.1 of Solirubrobacteraceae bacterium. Taxonomy (GTDB): domain Bacteria; phylum Actinomycetota; class Thermoleophilia; order Solirubrobacterales; family Solirubrobacteraceae; genus DATBDE01. The sequence goes on from DATBDE010000061.1 coordinate 10,397, forward strand.
GCTCGTCACCCTGCTCGTCGCCGGTCATGAGACGACCGCCACCGGCCTGGCCTGGGCCTTCGACCTCCTCACCCACCACCCGCGCGTGCTGGACCGGCTGCGCTCCTCGCTGGCCGCGGGCGAGACCGACTACCTCGACGCCGTGGTCAAGGAGACCCTGCGCGTGCGCCCGGTCATCCCCGGCATCGGCCGGGTGGTGCGTGGCGGCTCCTTCGCGATCGGCGGCTGGGACATCCCCGAGGGCGTGGAGATCAACCCCTCGATCGCGCTCATCCACCGGCGCGGCGACCGCTACCCGCAGCCGCTCGAGTTCCGCCCCGAGCGCTTCCTGGGCGACGACGCGCCCGACACCTACACGTGGATCCCGTTCGGTGGCGGCACCCGCCGCTGCCTGGGCGCCTCCTTCGCGACCTTCGAGATGGCCACCGTCATCCGGACCGTGCTCGAGCGCTGCGAGATCCGCCCCGCCTCGCGCCGGCCCGCGCGCATGGAGCGGCGCGGCATCACGATCGTCCCGCGCGACGGCGGGCGGATCGTCCTCATGCAGCGGCGGCCCGCGGCCGAGCCGGTCGCCGCCGCGACGCCCGCCGGGGTTCCGTAGCCCATCGAGCGCCCGCACGCGTACCTCCACGCCCTCGGTGGGGCGCGCTCGGAGTGGGACCCGTCCAAACGCTGGCTCGGGCTGCTCGTGGTGTCGCTCGCGATGTTCATCAGCGCGGTCGACACGACGATCGTCAACGTCGCCATCCCCGACATCTCGCGTGACCTGCACGCCGCCGAGTCCGAGCTGCAGTGGGTCATGGACGGCTTCCTCATCGCGCTCGGCGGCTTCCTGCTCGTGGGCAGCGGCGCGGCCGACCGGTTCGGGCGCAAGCGGGTGTTCCTGCTCGGCTTCAGCGGCTTCGCCGTCGCCTCGGTGCTGGCGGCGGTCTCGGCCACCGCGCAGGAGCTGATCCTCGCCCGCGTGCTCATGGGCCTGGCCGCCGCCTGCGTGCTCCCGCCCGCCCTGTCGCTGCTGGCGGTGATGTTCGAGCCCGCCGAGCGGCCGCGGGCGCTGGGCATCTGGTCGGCCGTCGCAGGGCTGGGCATGGCGCTCGGGCCGGTGATCGGCGGCGCGCTCGTAGCCGGGATCGGGTGGTCGGCGGTCTTCCTCGTCAACGTGCCGGTCGCGGTCCTGGCGGTGCCGGCGGGGATCGCCCTGCTGCCCGAGTCGTTCCGCCCCGGCGTGCCGCCGCTGGACCTGCGCGGCGTGGCGCTCTCGTTGGTGGCGCTGACCGGCATCGCGTTCGCGCTCATCGAGGGCGCCGACAACGGCGTCCAGTCCCCGCCGGTGATCGTGGCCGCCGTCGTCGGCCTGCTGGCCACGGCGCTGTTCGTGCGCGCCGAGCTGCGGGCCGAGCACCCGCTGTTCGACGTGCGCGTGCTCGCGCGCCGCCGCGTGGCTGCCGGCGGAATCGGGATCTTCTGCATGTACGGCGCCTTCTTCGCCGTGCTGTTCCTGGTGCCCCAGTACCTCGAGTACGTGCAGGACCGCCCGCCGTTCGTCACGGGGCTGCTCCTGCTGCCGGCGGGGATCGGGCTGGCGGTGACGAGCCCGATCGCCGGGCACCTGGTCGGCCGCCTGGGCGACCGGCTGCTGATCCCCGGCGGCCTGGCGGGGATGGCGCTGGGCTGCGGCACGCTGGCGGTGCTCAACGAGGACAGCCCGCTGGCGCTGGTGTGCCTGGGGATGCTGCTGCTCGGGGGCTGCCTGGGCCTGTGCATCGGCCCGGCAACGGCGGTGATCATGAACGACCTCGGCACCGACCGGGCCGGCGACGCCGCGGCCACCAACCAGCTCGCGCGGCAGGTTGGCGCGGCCATGGGGATCGCGGTGGTGGGGAGCGTGTTCGCGGTGCTCTACGCCGCCCGCGTCGACGACCGCGTCCACAGCGTCACCGGCTCGGCGCTGGAGGCGGTACGCGACTCGATCGAGGGCGCCGTGCGCGTGGGGGCGACGCTGGCGCCGGGGGCACGGGCGCAGCTGCTGGCCGCGGCTGACACGAGCTTCGCCGGCGCGGCGCGCGTCGGCTTCATCGTCTGTGCGGCCGCGCTGCTGGCCGCGGCGTTGATCAACATGGTGGGGCTGGCGCGCCGGGCGCTCGCCCCGGCGCCGGCGACGGCCTAGGCGTCCGCCCCTACGGCTCGCCGGGCGCGCTGTTGCCCAGCGGGGTCGGGCGCCGGTCGGTCACGCCGAGCTCGGCCGAGTCGAGCCGGAACACGCTGTCCAGCGCCCAGTCGAAGGCCAGCCGCAGCCGCTGTCCCTGCCAGCCGGGCAGCGCCGCCAGGTGGTAGGCGCGCGTGATCAGGAACGCCGGCAGCCCGCGCACGTTGACCCCTAGCAGCGCGGCCACCGCCTTGCGGTGCCCCAGGTCCACGACCATCCCCATGGTCTTGTACGTGAAGGGACGCGAGCGGCCGTGGCCCAGTGCCGCGGCCACGTTGTCGGCCACGCGACGGCCCTGCCGCATCGCGTGCTGGGCGGTCTGCGGGCAGGGCGAGCCCGGGTTGGCGGGATCGGGCACGGCGGCCGCGTCGCCCACCGCCCACACGTTCTCGAAGCCGGGCACGCGCATGTGGGCGTCGGTGGGGATGCGGCCATGGTCATCGGTGGGCAGGCCGAGCTTCGCGACCGCGGGTGCCGCGGTGATCCCCGCCGTCCAAGCCAGCGTGTGGGTGGCGATCGTCGTCCCGTCGGAGAGGTGGATGTCGGTCTTGCCCACGCCGTCGACCCGAACGCCCGTGCGGACCTCGATGCCGCGCTGTTCGAGCTCGCGCCGGGTGAACTCGGCCAGCGGCGCGGGCACCTCGCGCATGATCCGCGCTTCGCTCTCGACCACCAGCCAGCGCATCCCCGCGGCGGCGCACCGCGGATAGAGGACGATGATGTTGGAGGCGAGGTCCGCCAGCTCCGCGATGCCCTCGATGCCGGTGTAGCCACCGCCGGTGAACACGAAGGTCAGCCAGGCGCGGCGCGCATCGTCGTCGTCGGTGACCTCGGCCGCCTCGAGGCAGTCGATGACGTGGTCGCGCAGCGCCAGCGCGTCGCCCAGCGTCTTGAAGCCGATGGCGCGCTCCTCCAGCCCGTCGATCGGCAGCATGCGCGAAACCGACCCGAGCGCGACGATGAGGCGGTCGTAGCCGATCGTGTGCTCGCCCTGGTGCTCGCTTCGCACCTGCAGCTCGCGCCGACCGGGATCGGCGCCGGTGATCTCGCCCAGGCGGAGCTCCGCGGGCGACAGCCGCTCGCGCAGCGGGACGACAACGTGGCGCGGCTCGACCGTGCCGCCGGCGGCGGCGGGTAGCAGCGGCGCGTAGAGGAGGAAGTTCCGGTTGCTGACCAGCGTGACGCGCACGCGCTCCGGCGGCAGCACCTTCAGCAGGCGGCGCGCGGCAAACAGCCCTCCGAACCCGCCGCCCGCGATGACGACGCGTTCCGCCATCGGCCTAGTAGTTCCCGGAGATCCGGTCCCAGGCCTTGCGCAGGTGGTCGCCGAGCTCCTCGCCGAAGCTGTGCTTGACCACGTCGTCGGGCTGGACCTCGAGGGCGGGCGGGTTCGCGCTCGGCGACGGCAGGTGATGGAGCTGGTCCGCGCTGACGTCGAGCACGACGCCGTGCTCGTAGAGCTTCGTCGCGTGGTCGGCGTCGATGAACCGCTCGCCGTCGTCGGTGTTGAGGATGAGCCCGTCGTAGATGTCGTCCTCGGGCACTGCGAGCACGCGCTTGACAGTGCCGACGAGCTGGTCGTCGCTCGTGTAGCAGGGCGTGCCCACCTCGAGGATCAGGAAGGAGATCGGGTCGCCGTGGTCAGCCATCTTCCACCTCGCGGAGAATCGTGACGCGCTTCTTGTGCGTCGACTCGTACAGGCGGACGATCGCCTGCAGCTCGGGCGTGGCGTCCTTCAGCCGCTCCTTGATCTCCGGCACCCGCATGCCGTCGTAGCCCTCCCAGGGCTCCTCGACCTCCACCACGGCCCCGGCGCCGTCCTCGGCTCCGGGATCGGCCGACGCGGCGACCTCCTCGAGCCCCTCCTCGACGTGCTGGCGCTCGGGGTGGAGGTAGGCCTCGACGGGCGGGACCGACTCGCCCATGAACGTGCGGATGTGCTCGAGCACCTCGTCGGGCGCCTCGTCGGGGATGAAGTGTCCGACGCCCTGGAGCTCGGCCAGCTCCATGCTCGCGGCGTGGGCCTCGAACCCGCCGAGGTTCTCGAGCTTGATCACCGGGTCCTCGGAGCCGACCACGAGCCGGGTCGGCACGGTAAGGGTGCCGGTGGCGTAGGAGCCCTGCACCATCGCCGGGAGCTCGCGGGTCAAGAACGTGCGGTAGAGAGCGCTGGTCGCGGAGGCGCGAGCGCGCTGCTGCAGGCGCGTCGCGTAGGAGCGTGCGGCCTCGGGCTCGATCGGGCGCGCGGCGGCCGAGACGAAGGCGCCCTCGATCGTGGTCGGCGAGGCCATGAGCACGACCTCGCCCAGCAGCGGCATGGCCAGCACGAACTGGTAGCTGAGCGCGGGCAGCCGCTCGAGCAGTGCGCCCGGGTCGGGCTGCGGCCAGGGGTGGTTGATGCCCAGGGCGAGGAAGCGGCGGAAGCGGTCGGGCGCGCGCAGGCAGGCCAGGAAGCCGGCGAAGCCGCCCCAGTCGTGGGCGACGAGGTCGACCTGGTCGAGGTCGAGCGCGTCGAGCAGCCCGATCAGGTCGCTCGCGAAGGTGGCCTTCTCGTAGCGGCCGGGCGGGGCCTCGCTCCAGCCGAAGCCACGCAGGTCGGGCGCGATGACCCGGCGCGTGCGTGCGAGCGTCGGGATGACGTGCCGCCAGGCGTACCAGTGCTGGGGCCAACCGTGCTGGAGGACGATCGGGTCGCCCTCGCCGGCCTCGGCCACGTGGAGGCGGACCTCGCCCACGTCGACGAGGAGATGGCGCACGCCCGGCACGTCGGGGAGGTCGGGCGTGAGCGGCTCGGGGAGGGGCGCAACCGCCATGGCGGCGCAGCCTAACGCGGCAGCGCGCGGGCGTGGCGGCGAACGTCGGCCCAGGGGTCGCCGCCGATGTCGTCGAGCCGATCGAACAGCGTCTTGATGTTCCAGCGCTGCGGCGCGAGCTTCGGATCGTCGAGCTCCTCCCAGTGCAGCGGCGTGGCCACGGGCGCACCGGGCTTCGGGCGGGCCGAGTAGGGCGCGGCCACGGTGTGGACCTTCGCGTTGCGCAGCACGTCGACGTAGAGCCGGTCGCCGCGCTTCTCGACCCGGTGCTCGAGCGTGAGCTTGTCCGGGTGGGCCTCGACGAGCTCCTCGGCCAGGGTGCGGGCGAACTCGCGCACGCGGTCGTAGTCGGCGGTGCGACGCAGCGGCGCGAGCACGTGGATGCCGCGCGACCCGGTGACCATCGCGAACGGGTGCAGGCCCTTGTCGCGCAGCGCGGCGCCGGACTCGCGCGCGGCGGCGCGGATCTCGTCGAAATCCTGGGTGGAGGGATCGAGATCCATGACGAGGTGGTCGGGGTAGTCGAGCTTGTCGATGCGGCTGGACCACAGGTGCGGGGTGATCACGTTCTGCCCCGCCATGTAGGGCAGCGTCGCGGGCTCGTGGGCGACGGCGTGGGTCACGGTGCCGCCGCGCTTGGGCACGGTGACGCGGCCGATCCAGTCGGGGAAGTGGTCGGGGATGTCCTGCAGGAAGAAGCCGCGCTTGTCCACGCCCTGCGGGAAGACGTGGAGGTTCATGGGCCGGTCGCGCACGTGCGGCAGCATCACCGGGGCGACGCGGGCGTAGTACTCGGCCAGGTCGCGCTTCGTGTAGCCCGGGTCGGGGAACAGCATCTTGTCCGGGTTGGAGATCGTGACGTTGCGCCGGCCGGAGCGGATCTCGGTCACTCCCGCACCACCTCCTTGGCCGCCTTGTCGTCGCGCAGGCCGAGGTAGCGCGGGTGGCGCAGGCGGCCGTCGGCGGTCCATTCCGAGAACCCGACCTGGGCCACGAGCTCGGGCTCGACCCAGGTCACCGCGCGCTCCTTGACCTCGTCGGCGAAGGGGCTGTCGGTGCGCTCGCGTGGTTTCAGTTGGCGGCCGAGGTCGTCCAGCGTGGCGCGGGTAAAGCCGGTGCCGACCTTGCCGGCGTACCTGAGGCGCTTGCCCTCGTAGTAGCCGACGAGCAGCGCTCCGAGCACGGTCCGGCTGCCCTTGGGCTCGGTGTAGCCGCCGATCACGAGCTCCTGCTCGGCCGCGCATTTGAACTTCAGCCAGTCATGGCTGCGGGAGTGGACGTAGGGGGTGTTGGCGCGCTTGGCGATCAGCCCCTCCCACTTGTTGCGGCACGCGTGCTCGTAGTAGGCCTCGCCTTCGCGGTTGCGGTGGGGCGTGTAGCGGACGTTGCCGTGGAAGGCGAGCGCGCGCTTGAGCACCGCCTTGCGCGCGCGCTGCGGGAGCTGCGTCGTGTCGTTGCCGGCGACGTAGAGGACGTCGAACACGTAGTAGAAGACGCGCACGCGGTCCGGGCCGAGGCGGTGCCGCTGGGTGAGCCTGCCGAAGTCCGTGCGGTTGCCGGTGAAGGCGACGACCTCGCCGTCGACGACGAACTCGTGCTGCTCCTCGGCGTTGAGCGCGTCGACGAGCTCCGGGTAGCGGCTGTTCTGGGAGAGGTCGTTGCGCGAGTAGAGCTGGACGCCGTCGCCGCCGCGGATGGCGAGGCAGCGGATGCCGTCGAGCTTGCGCTCGTAGATCCAGTCGGGGTCGGAGAAGCGCTCGTCGGTCAGGGTGGCCTTCATGGGGTCGGCGAAGCCGGGGACCGGGCCGGCGCGCAGCAGCGCGCGCTCGTCCGGCTTGAGCGTTGCGAACGGATCGGCCACGCGTGCATTGTGGAGCGTGCGGCCGATGGGCGGCAGGCTCAGCCGGCGTCGTCGGCGCTTGCCTCGGCCGCGACCTCCTCGACGGTCCGGCCGGAGAGCACGGACGCGGGCTCGGTCGATACGGGGTTGCGACGGGCGTCGGCGCCCTCGCCCCGGCGTTTGATGAGGAGCCACTGCTGCTGGTCGCCGACCTTGCGCGTGCGCTGCAGGAGGTAGCCGCCGTGGAGCTTGTGGCCGTGCAGGTCGACGTTGACGTGCCCGTGCTCGAGCGCCTCCTCCATCGGCTCCTCGCTCGTGTACGGCCCGGTGTCCCAGACGATGACGGCGCCGGCGCCGTAGTTGCCCTCGCCGATCCCGCCCTCGAAGTCGGCGTAGTCGAGCGGGTGGTCCTCGACCTCGACCGCCAGGCGCTTCTCGCGCGGGTCGGTGGACGGGCCCTTGGGCACGGCCCAGGACTTCAGGACGCCGTCGACCTCGAGGCGGAAGTCGTAGTGGAGCGTCGAGGCGCGGTGCTTCTGGATGACGAAGATCGGCTCGTGCTTGCGGCCGCGCTTGGCGCCCTCCGGCTCGCGCGTCTTGCGGAAGTCGCGCTTGGCCCGGTAGCGCTTGAGCTTGTCGGCGGACATGTGGGGATCTTCCTACCCCCGTCCACAGACTCGGCGCAGACCGCGGTTGTTCCGTCACACGCCCCGCGGGACATTGCCTTGCGTGGCAACCATCGAGCAGCTGCTGGCCGCGGAGCGCGCGGTGCGGGACCTCATCGAGCGGGAGGGGCTCGAGCCACCCGACGCGGTCGAGTGGTGGGAAGAGAGCGTCGCGTTGCGCTGGAACGAACGGAAGGTGGTGATCGTCATCGACTGCGTTTCGGCGGGTGGCATCGAGGCGTAGCCTCGGTTCATGCGCCTGTTCGGGCCCAGGGTCAACGCGGACGGCCAGCGCCACGCCGACGTGTACGTGCCGCCGGCCCGGGACGAGATCGACCTGCGCTTTGCCGACGGCACCGCGACCGGGTTCACGTTGTCCGCCGACCGGCTCGCCTACCGCGACGGCCGCGGGCAGGACGGCTGCGTGCGGCTCGATTTCCACGAGCGCGTGGGCTCCGACGCGGGCGACCTGGCCTTCGCGCGCGGTGGCAACGGGTTCGTCGACGCCCAGAACGTCAAGTACGGGCATGTCGCGGTCGCCGATCTCGCGGCCGACCCCGGGCGGCCGTCGTCGAGCGGCGGAGGGCGCGGTGATGCGGCCAAGGTGGACGGGAGCGCGGGCTCCTACGCGGTCGTGGTGGAGTCGATCCCGCCCGCCCTGCACTACAAGCGGCCGCAGGACACGCGCATGGGCTCGAACGCCGGTGCCAAGTGGCTGCACTACGGCGACCCCGGCTCCGACCAGGGCGACCGCCACGACGTCCACTACTCCTACCTGCTGTGGAGCTTCCTCAACGCTCGCGGCGGCGGAATGGTGCGGGCGCTGCTGGCCGAGGGCCAGGCGGTGTGGCCGTGCGCGGTCGACCCGCTCGAGCTGCCCGCCTACGACGGCGACGGCCGCGTCAACGGCTCGGTGACCGGCCGGTACGTGGCGACCGAGGTCGCGGGCGGCTGGCTGTACGGCTGGATGGCCTGGAGCCACCGCTCCGGCGACGCCGAGCCGGTGGCCCACGTGGGGCCGTCGGCGCGCTGATCGTCGAGCAAGCGCACCCGCCGCGCCAGCTCCGCCCGCGCGACCTGATCGTCGAGCAAGCGCACCCGCCGCGCCAGCTCCGCCCGCGCGACCTGATCGTCGAGCGGCCGCGGGAAGGGGTAATAGCGGTGACGCTCGCGGTACGGCTCGGCCTGTCGCATCGCGTTGAACCCCGCCCCGGTGACGACCGCGGCCGCGCTCCCGAACAGCGCCGACGCCGGATGGACGTCGAGGTCCTCGCCGCCCGGCCGCGCCACGCGCACGGGGTACCCGGTGCTCGCAGCCAGCGCGCACAGCGCGCGCACTTCGTGCTCCGGCCCGGCGTGCACGACCAGCGCCGATCCCGCCGCGTCATCGCGCGCCGGCGCCGGTGGATCGACGAGCGTGAGCGGGACCATTCGCGCGCTCGCGGCCGCGAGCGCAGAGCGATGGTCGCCGCGGAGCGGCTCGACCACGAACGTTGTCTCGATCCGCGATAGCGGCCCGTCCAGCCGCCGCGCGTACCGGCTCCACCGCACGAGCCGCGCCACGTGGTCGATGGGCACGCCGGGATCGCGGAGCTCGCCCAGGACCCCGGCGGGGAACGCGTCGACCACGAGCCGCTCGGGCCGCAGCCCCGCGACCAGGTCGGCCAGCCAGCGCCGCAGCGCGGCGCGGTCGCCTTCCAGCGCCTCCGGCACGCGGATCACGGGCACGTCGCCCACGACCCGCCGGTCGGCCGCGAAGCGCGACGCGGTGACGACCGCCGCCCGGTCGCTGACGCTCAGCGTGTGCAGCACCGCGCGAGCCCGCACGAGATGCCCGAGCCCGCCGCCGATGGCGTAGTAGAGGATCACGGCGCCGCCCGGCGCAGCGGCGTCGGCGCGGTCGTCGGCAGCGTCTCGGCCAAGAGCTCCGCGTAGCGCGCGGCCTCGACGCGCTGGTCGAGCTCGCGCACGGCCAGCTCTCGCGCGGCCGCCCCGAGCGACGCCAGACGCGACGCCGGCCACGCCACCGCCCGCTCGATCGCCCAGCTGCAGCCGCTGTCGTCGCCGGGCTCGAACAGCAGCGCCGTGCGGTCGTCCTCGAGCCAGTCGGCCATCCCGCCCACCCGCGACGCCATCAGGGGAACGCCGAGCGCGGCCGCCTCGACCATCACGTTGGGCATGCCGTCGTAGAAGCTCGGCAGCACGATCACGTCGCAGGCCAGGTAGCGGTGGATGAGCTCGTACCGGTCCGCGAACGGCTGCACCGAGACCGAGATCCCCTCGCCGTGGTCGGCCAGCCACGCCTCCATGTCCGGGTCGATCCAGCCGGACAGGAGGACATGGACGTCGCCCGCACGCCCGGACCGCCGCAGCGCGTCGAGGAAGAAGGCCCCGCCCTTCTTGCGCTTGAGCTGGCCGAACAGCCCGAGCACGCGTCGCCCGGCCGCCACGTTCGCCGCCCGCCACGCCTCGGCCCGCACACGGTCGGAGGGCAGCGGCGCGAAGCGCTCCAGATCGATTCCGTTCGGCACCCGCACCACCCGCCGGCCCGGATGCAGCGCCGCGATCCGCTCCACCTTGTCCTGCGAGACCGCGCACACCAGAGCGGCACGCGCGAGCGCCTCCCCGAGCACGTCGCGTCGCCGCGGCGTGAACAGGTTCGCGTCGAAGTCGTTGCCCCGGATCAGCGTGACGAGCGGGACCCCGAGCCAGGCCGCGAAGATCGGCCCAGCGAGCAGCGGCAGATACCCGCCGAAGGCGACAACGTGGGTGAGCGGCGCCACCTCACCGCCGCGCGGCGACGAGCGCCGCTCGCGCTCCACCCGTGACAACGCGTTCCATGCCAGGTTCAACGCGTGCGCAGGGTCGTCCTCGATCGGCCACGCCCAGTACCGCCCGCCCTCCTGCTCCTCGAAGCGCGCGCTCGCACCGAGCCGCCGCACCAGATGCCCGACGTCCACGGTGACCCCGGCAGCGCGCAGCGACCGCACGATCCGGTCGCACGACTCGGCCATGCCTCCGCGCGAGGGCGGATACGTCTCCGTCAGCCACAACGGCCGCGGGCTAGGAGTCCCCGAAACCGCCCCCGTCGTCGTCATCGTCGTCGTCGAAGTAGCGGTACCCGTAGTCGTTGTAGTACGGGTCGTACGTGCCCCACCACCAGGGGTAGTAGCCCCAGTCGCTGTAGTAGCGGCGGCGGTAGCGGTAGGGGTACTCGCGGGAGAGGACCGCGTCCTCGTCCTCGACGTCGGGCTGCCCGAGCGCCGCACGCGCTGCGGCCTGTTGCTGCGCCGGCGTGTGTTGCTGCGCGGCAGCCGCACCCGCCGCGCCCGCCGCGGCCTGCTGACCCGGCTGCGCGCCCGGCGTCTGCCCCTCCTCCTGCTTGGCCGAACACTCGACGCACACGCGCGTGTCCACCCGCGGCGCCAGGTGCTGGTCGCACACCCGCCGCGTGCAGAGCTGGCACGAGGTCGTGGCCGGATTCCCGCAATCGCGAAGGGTGAAGAACCCGCGCTTGCAGGCGCACATGTCGAGCGTGGTCATCCGGCGAGCTTCTTCCGCCGCGTCGGCTTCACGCGCTCGTAGGAGGCGGCGATCATGTCGACGAGGTGCCGGGGGTCGAGCGCTGTCTGCGCCGACGGCGACTTGATCGTCCGCCTTGTGCGGACCACGGTCTTGGAGTCCGGGCCGCCGTCCTTGACCTTCGCCTTCTTGAGCTGGCGGTCGGGCCCGCTCGTGCCCTCGGCCGTGTCGTAGAGCTTGTCGGTGAAGGTGACGATGACGTCGAGGTTCGTCTTCTTCTTGTTCTTCGTCTTCGTCTTGACCTTGCCCCGCGGGTTGCGCTTCGTCTTGCGCTGCGAGCGCACGTAGTCGGTGGCGATCCACTGCACCTGTGTGCCGTCGACGAACGCCGCGCCGCCGGCGCACCACGGATCCATGTAGTAGGTGTCGATGATGCGGTAGTAGCGGCCGCGCGAGTAGGGCTGGCTCTTGCCCGTCTCCTTCTCGTTCATGATCGCTCCGCGCATATCGAGCCGGAGGTGGAGCGAGCCGTCGTCGCTGCAGTCCTCGCGCAGGATCGGCGCCACCCCGGTGACGAACTCCAACGGCGTGCGGTTGACGTCCAGCTTCTTCGTGAACCGGTAGTTCGGCAAGAGGACGAGCTCTGCGACGATCACCGCCACCGCGATCGCCGCGCCCGCGATCGGGTTGATCGCGACGGCGATGATCGCGAGGATGAACCCGCCGATCCCGATGCCGAGCATCCACCCGCCGAGCCGGCTGCGGAGCTTGTCGGCCTCGGCGTCGTAGGCGGCCAGCGGAGCGAGCAGGCGCACCCAGTCGCCCGCGGTGCGCTCGGCGTCGATCTGCTTGGTCTGCAGCAACTGCTGCTGCTCGGCCTCGAGGTCGCGGAAGCTGCGGCGGATTCCCGCTATGTGAGGCTCCCTTCCGGCACGCTGGCGCCAATCCAACCAGGTTCCAGGGATGCGTACACGTCCCCCAGCGCCGCGACCGACGCGTCCCACGAGAACCGCTGCGCCACGCGCGTCCGACCGGCCGCGCCCATGGTCGCCGCGCGGTCGGGGAAGTCGAGCAGCATGCGCACCGCGCGGGCGATCTCGCCGGGTCGATCGGCGGCCACGAGCAGGCCCTGCTCGCCATCCTCCATCAGCTGCCGCACGACCGGCAGGTCGGAGGCCACGACCGGCACGCCCGACGCCATCGACTCGAGCACCTTCAGCGGCGCACACCCCTGCGCGACGTTGCGCGAGCAGTCGCGCAGCGGCGCCAGTGACGCGACGGCGTGCTCACGCCAGGGCGCGAGCTCCGCTTCGGGCAGCGCGAACTGCCAGTGCACGCGCTCCTCGACCCCCAGCCGCGCGGCGAGCCTGCGGTACGGCTTGGCCTTGCGCCGGTGCACCGAGGCGCACACGACGAGCGCCAGGTCCTCGAGGTCGTCGTTCAGCAGCGCCAACGCGCGCAGCGCGGTATCGAGGCCCTGCCAGGGCTGGAGCGCGCCGAAGTACAGGAGGTAGCGCGCCGGGGCGCCCTCGGGGCGAGGCGTCGGGGCCGGCAGGTCGGCCCCGTTGGGGGTCACGTGGATGCGGGCCGGCGACACTCCGCGGCGCTCCAGCGCCGCCGCGATCACCGGCGACGGCACGACGATGGCGTCGGCCGCGTCCAGGCAGCGCTGCTCGACCTCGGCGATGCGCTCGAGCGTCCCCCTCGGGATCCCCGGGTGCAGGTAGGGGAGCTCGACCGACGGCAGCCCGTTGACCTCGTAGACCGTGGCAACGTCGCGCTGGATAACGGCCATGCCGCTCCAGGGGTCGCGGAAGTGCGCGAGCCGCAGCGCGGCGCCGTCCTGGTCGAGCAGCGCCTCGAGCCGCGCGCTGAACGCGAGCGCCCGCTCCAGGTAGTTGGGCGTGGCGCGCGAGTAGCGGACGATCTCGACCTCGCCTTCGCGCTGGTACGGCGGCAGCCCGTCGCCACCGAGCACGTAGAGCAGGCCGCCGCCGGCGCGCGCGAACAGCGCCCGGGCGAAGCGATCGATGTGCACCGCGCTGCCCTTCCGCGACGGGAAGCGGTCGAACGACGCGTACAGCGCCTCGTGTGAACGCGCGAGCGGCAAGCGGTGGGCGAGCCTATAGGCTCGCCCACATGCGCAAGCTCGGGGTCGGACTGGCGGGCGCGGCGGTCCTGATCGCCGGCTGCGGGGGCGGCGGAACGGACCGCAAGGTGACGCTGTCGATCTCCGGTAGCGGCCGTAACGTGAACATGACCGCGTGCGGCAAGCAGGAGCCGTTCCAGCTCTACGCCAAGGCGCCCGCACGCGTGACCTACGCGGGCACGGTGAGCCCGGCACCGGACGGCCGCTGGAAGGTGAAAGTCAAGCTCAAGCGCTGCGAGACCAACGGCAACTTCCAGGACGTCTCGGGCGAGCAGAAGATCGTCGGTCAGCCCGGCGGCAAGTTCTCGGGCGAGATCCCGGTGCCCGAGAACGGCGCGTACTCGATCCGCGCGCGGTTCCAGAGCGACAACCGGCCGCAGAGCGACAAGCTGTACCTCAAGGTCGGCAGTAGCCCTCCGGGTTGAGACGGAAACGACACCAGACGGACACTGAAGGGGGCCGCCGGGTGAATTAGGGTCGCTCGTGCGATGAAGTTCTACGTGCGTTCGTTCCTCGGAGTCGGCCTGTTCTTCTTTGCGTGGGCGGCCTTCGAGTACTCGATCTACCAGTTCCTGCAGATCGGGACGTGCGCGTCGGGCGGCCCATACGTGTCCGCGCGCCAGTGCCCGTCGGGGACCGGGATCTACTTCGCCGGGTTGTTCGGCGGGATCATCCTCGGGCTGATCGCGGTCGGCATCTACGCCACGCCTGGTCGGCGCTGTTCCTCGGCACCGCGATCGTCGGGATCATCGCCGTGGTCCACGGCAACCCGGGGCCGGCCGCCAAGGCCGGCGGGATCATCGTCGCCGCGGTCTTCATCCCCATGGGCGCGATCCCGCTGCTGGCCTCGTTGCGGCGCGGTCCGCGCACCAAGGCGCCGTCGGTGCGTCTCACGCCATCACCCGCGCCGGCGGGCGGCCCCGGGTTCGGGTACACGCCGCCGGGCGAGCCGAGCTCGCCGCTCGGCTGGGTCTCGGCCCCCGCGCCGCCCAAGCCGTCCATGCCGACGGGGATCGGCGCGCACGAGCCCGGCGGCGGCGTGCAGCCCAAGCCGCAGCACGGGGACGGGCTCGGCCAGCTCGAGAAGCTCAAGAAGCTGCACGACGAGGGCGCGCTCAGCGACGCCGAGTTCGCCGTCGCCAAGGCCAAGATCCTGAGCGAGCTGTGACCGCTCCGCGGCTGATCGTCCCGCTGCTCGCGGCGGCGGTCGGCGTCTTCGGCGGCTACACGCTGATGCACAGCGTGGGGCCGAACGTCGGCGGCGGGAGCGGCACGAAGGACAGCGCCGGCGTCGTCATCGACGACAGCAGCGGCCCGCCCCTCGACCTCTACATCATCCCCGGCGGCAAGCTGTACTCGCGCGACACCAGTCCGATCCCGCCCAACGCGCTCGTGCTCAAGGAGGCGCTGCCGGTGTCGAAGATCTCCACCACCGGGCCCGCGAGGATGGTCCGCACCCTGCGGCGCAAGTCGGGGATCATGCCCGACGAGGTCAACTACCTCGTGAGCACGGTCGACCCGATCACCCACAAGGCCACGTGGAACCTGTACCTCAAGGACAGCAGCGACTTCTACCGCGCGGCGATCAACGGCGCGCACCCGACGCGCTGCTGCTGAGCGCGGTTCAGCCGATCTTCCAGTCGATGTCGCCGAGCCCGGGGAAGTCGAGGGCGACGGCGGTCGCGCCGGTGAGGTCCCACTCGCGCCCCTCGATGTAGGGGCCGCGGTCGATCACGGGGACGCGGATGCCCTTGCCGTTGTACCGGAAGGTGACCATGGTCCCGCACGGAAGCGTCTTGTTGGCCACGCCGAGGTCGTCGCGGTGCAGGATCCCGCCGTTGACCTGGCAGGCGATCGGCAACCCGAAGTCGGTGAACACCGAAGCCACGCTGGTCTGCCAGCCGGTGACCTGGGTGAGGACGTTGTCGGGCAGGAGCCGGTTCTCGAACCGGCGCGGGTCGATGCTGCGCTTGAAGGCCTGGTAGCGCGCGAGCTCCTGGCGGATCTCGGCGTCGGTGGGGGCGCGCGACTTGGGCGGGTGCGCCGCGAGGTACTCGGGGCTCTGCTTGTTCGTGGGCTCGTCGTCGGACGGGACGACGCCGGTCTCGGGCTCGACCGCCTTGGCGTGCGAGCGCGGCAGCGGCTGGGCATCGGCGGGGAGCTCGGCGGCGTTCGACGATGGCTTCGCGGCGGTCGTCTTCGTGCGCTTGGTCGCGCTCTTCTGGTCGGTCAGCACGATCGCGGCCGCGACGCCCGCGGCCACGAGCACGACCGCCACGGCGACCCCGATGAAGCTCTTGCGCCGAGTCATCCCCGGCCCAGTATCGCGATCCGTGAGGTATGAACGGCGCAGTAGGCGTCGCGCTGGGCCTGGTGGCCATTCTTCTGAGCTCGCGACCTGCTGTCAGCCAAGTGCTTGTCGCAGCCGGTCGGCGGTCTGGGTCTCGTTCGCGGTGACCTGCTCCCAGTCGGCCCTCAGGACGCGCAGGCCGGCGGCCTCCAGCCGCGCCTGCTTGTCGGCGTCGAGCCGGTGTCGGACCCGCGTGCCGTGGTAGCGCCAGCCGTCGAGCTCGACGACGAGCGCGCTCCCCGGGAAATACAGGTCGACTTCGTCGGCGCCGATCCGGGCGTTGACCTCCGGCCGCGGCAGGCCGTGGCGCGTGAGCAGCGCGAGCATCGCGTCCTCGAGCTCGCTGCGGGTGGGGGCGGGCCCGTCGGCGATGATGGCGTGCAGGCGGGCGGCGGCGCCGCGGCTGGGGCTGCGCGCGATCTCGGCGTGCAGGACGTCGAGCGTGACGAGGCGCTGGACCTCGGCCTCGTGCACGGCGCGCGCGTGCTGGCGCGGGGTGAGGACGTCGCCGAGGTCGAGGAGCGTCCGCGCCGGCGTGGTGACCGGGATCCGGTCGCGGGTGGTGGCGTCGAGGTGCCGGACCGTGTGGAGCCGGATCCGCGTCCTTGGCCTGACGTGGCGGGTCGTGCTGACGTCGACCCAGGTTCCGTTGTTGCGGTTGAAGGGCCGGAGGCCATAGTGCTGGGCGGCGCTGAGGTGGCTCAGCGCCGCGTCGTTCCCGACCGCGAGAACGGCGGCGATGAAGAGGCCGGCATCGGTGAGGTCGCGGTGCCCGACGGCGTAGACGCCGCGGTGCAGTGGGTGGAGGCGGCCGGTGCGGCTCCGCCACCGGATTCCCTCGCGCGTGACCCCGAGCCTGCGGAGTTGTGTGTGCGTCACGACGCCGTGCTGCCGCGAAGCGAGCGAAGCGATGCGCGCATCGAGGGGGTGTTCGACCTTAGGGGAAATAATTACCCCTAAGGTCGAACACCCCGCCGGCGCACCCCCCTTATTCGCGTAGTTCGTACACCACGCGCCTCACCGCGGCCCCACGTACCGCAAATACACCTGGTGCAACGCCGGGTTCGACCCCGCCGCCCTCGCCGCCCCGTCCCGGTCCGACCCGAACATCGCCCCGCCCACCGACAGGTCGAGCAGCGGGTCGCCGCTCTCGAACGCCACGTAGTTGTTGTAGGCCGACGTCGCCGGGTTAAGCGCCGGCGCGGTCACCACCCCCGGCCGCGTCGCCGACGCGGACACCGGGTTGCCGTGCACCGCGTTGCCCGAGTCCTGCGAGTACAGCGTCACGTACTTGAACTGCTCGGACCAGTAGAAGACGTCGCCGGTCCCGTTCCGGTCCTCCAAGCCCCGCGTCCCGACCGGCCGCGGCTGCAGGTTGGTCGCGTCGGACTGAAAGAAGATCGAGCCGTAGCGCGTAATCGACGGATTCGACGACGCCCCGTTGCCGGGCTGGCCGATCGTGCCCGACGCCGACGCCCACAGCGTCCGCGGCTTGCGCCCGCCGTAGTCGCGCCAGACCACGTCCGAGGTCCCGTTGGTGTCGCACACCTGCCCGGCCGGCAGCGCCTGGCAGGGGAGGACGTTGTCGGCGGCCGTGGTGAAGGCCACGTAGCGGCCGCGGGCGTCGATCGACGGCTCGCCCGACGGCCCATCGCCCGCCCCGCCGCCCGGCGTGGCTGAGACCAGGTGGCCGGTGATCGCCGGCGGTCCCCACGGCGTCGGCGGCGCCTTCTTCGGCCGTTTCGCTCCCGCCTTGGCCCGCCCGGCGATGAACAGCCGCCGGTACACGTCGGCGACGCCGTTGGTGTCGGCCGCCGACAGGTTCGCCGCCTCCGACGTGAACGCGACCCCCACGCCCGACGCGATCGCCGCGCCGCCGGGGCCCTTGCACTCGACCGGGCAGCCGTCGGACTGGGTGAGCGAGGCGTCGTAGGACGGCCCGTTGGCCGGCACATGCTGGTCGTTGGCCGAGGCGAGGAAGGTGGCCCCGGCCAGCGCCTCGTCCTTGGTCGAGGGCGCGCCGTTCTTCGCCGCCCGCAGCACCCGCATGTAGACCTGCTTGACGCCCGGGTCGGGCGCGGTGGTCACGACCGGCTTCCACTCCGGCGGCGCGCCCGCGCGTTGCCACGTGCGCTTGGTCAGCGCGAGGTTCGACGCGTCGGACGTGAAGGCCACCCGCTTGCAGCCGCCGTCGACCCGGACGTCGTAGGTCGCGCCGTTGGCCTGCCGGCCCAACGCGTCGACCGACACGCGCGTCGTCGCCCCCGAGCTCAGGTCGGTCACGAATGCGTCGGGCTGGTTGTTGGTGTCGCCGGCGACGAGGTTGGACGCGGCCGAGACGTAGGCCACGCAGTGCGGCCGCGGCCGCCCGCTGAGCCCGTCGTGATCCTGGTCGCCGTCGACGCTGGGCAGGGTCGAGGGCCCGTTCGCCGGCGCCCCGCCAACCCCGCGCGTGACGAGCTGGGGGGCGCTCGTCGCCCAGGGCAGGCCGCGCAGCCCGTCCGAGCCCGCGTTGGCGCGGCGGACCACGAAGATGTCGGTGACGCTGCCGTTGCCGTCGCCGCCGACGAGGTCGGAGGCGTCGGAATCGAAGGCCACGAGCGACCCGATCTGGCGGTCCTGCGAGAACGCCGGGTCGCGCGAGGGCCCGTTCGGCATACCGCCGCCGGCCGCGCGCGACAGCAGGCCGGTCGTGTCGATCGTGGCCGCGCCGACGGGTGCGGCAAGGAGCGCGAGCAGCGCGAGGGCGAGGAGCGCCCCCCTCACGGCACGTTCACCTTCACCGCCCGCTTGGACTCGCAGGCCTGCAACCGGTCGCTCTTGTCCGCGTCGGCAGCGTCCCCGCCGTCGCCGCAGCGCACCTGGTCGGTTGTCCCGTCGCGCACCGCGACCCGGTCCGAGCCCGCTCCCGCGTCGATGCTGTCCTTGCCCTGCCCGCCGACGATGAGGTCGCCGCCGCCGAGCCCCAGGATCCGGTCGGCGCCGGCGCCGCCCACGAGCACGTTGGGCCGGTCGTTGCCCACGAGCGTGTCGCGGCCGCGACCGCCGACGACCGCCTCCGTCGACGGCATCACGTTGTCGCCCTCGCCGAAGCCGCCGTCGTTGGGCTGGCCGTCCAGCGACACGAAGATCCGCGTCCCCCGCGAGGCGTAGGTCACGAGGTCGCGCCCCGCGCCGCCGCTCATCACGTCCGCGCCCCCACCGCCCGAGAGCGTGTCGCTTCCCGACCCGCCCTGCAGCACGTTCGGCCCCGAGTCGCCCGTGAGCGTGTCCGCCTTGGCCGAGCCGGTGACGTTCTCGATCGAGCGCAGCCCGTCGGACTCGATCTTCCGCCGCGGTCCCTCGTGGCCGCGCACGATCCGCGAGGCGCCCGACGTCAGGTTCACGTCGACGGCGTCGAAGCTGTACGAGTAGTCGGCGGTGTCGTTCCCATCGCCGCCGTCGAGCGAGTCGTTGGAGATCCCGCCCGCCAGGGTGTCGTCGCCGTCGCCGCCGCTCAGGCTGTCGGCGCCGCGGCCCCCATTCAGGCTGTCGTTGCCCGGCCCGCCGATGAGCGTGCGCGCCTTGCCGATGATCGCGGTCAGGCGATCGTCGCCCATGCCGCCGATCACCGTCTCGATGTCGTTCTGGACGTTGTCGCCCTCGTCGGCCTCGCCGTCGTCGGGGTTCCCGTCGAGGTCGACGACCACGGGGTTGCCGCGCGACGAGTAGTCGGCGGTGTCGCTGCCCGAGCCGCCGTCGTAGACGTCGGGACCGAGCCCGCCGTCGAGCGTGTCGGCGCCGGCGTCGCCCTCGAGCCGATCGGTCTCGCCGCCGCCGAGCACGCTGTCGTTGCCGTTGCCGCCACGCAGGACGTCGTCCTCGCTGCCGCCGTCGAGGGTGTCGTTGCCGTTGTCGCCGTTGATCTTGTCGGGCCCGGCGCCCCCGGCCAGGGCATCGTTGCCGTTGCCGCCCGTCAGCTCGTCGGCGCCCCCGCTGCCGGTCAGGGTGTCGTTGCCTTCGCCGCCCGAGGCGCGTGCCGGCGTGTTCAGCGTCAGCCGGTCGTTGCCGGCCTCGCCGTTGACCTGGATGGCGTTGACGTTGTTGTCCGGGCAGGTGACGTCGAAGCCGCCCAGGCCCAGGCAGCCGCCACCGGTCGCGGCCAAGCCGCCGGCGCCGTCGTGCACGCGCACGAGGCCGCCGCCGCGGTCGACCGACAACGCATTCGGGCCGTTCCCTCCCCGAATCGTGACCGTGGAGTTGGCCAGGCTCACGGTCCCCGCCTGGGCGGCGGGGGCAGCGAGAAGCACGCCCGTCAGGGCGAGGAGCAAGGCGCGGCGCACACCCGGCACAACCCGTCGGCGGCCCAAAGGGAGCGTTCGTTACGCCTGTGACACGCTCGCGTGCGCGCCGCGCGGAGCGGGCACGCTCGCAGAGTGCACGGGCGCGGGAGCGTCGCTGGCCTGAATGTGGCGAAGGAGGGCGAAGGCCGCGAGCGCGGCGCCCATCAACACTGCTCCGGCGACCCAGTAGCTCGTGCTCGTGGCCGCCGTGACCGCGTCGTGCACCGCGTTGAGCACCCCCGGGGAGGTGTTGGCGCTGGTGGCCGCGGTCGGCGCCTTGAGCACCTGCTCGACCTGCGTGGCGTCGGCCGGGTTGGCGGCGATGAACGAGTTCACGTGGTCCTGCTGCACGCTGGCGACGATCGTCCCCATGATCGCGAGCCCGACCGAGCCGCCGACCTGGCGCAGCGTCTGGATCACGCCCGAGGCCTCGCCGCGGTCTTTGGGGGGCGCCGTGTTGAGCGCGTCGGTGTTGGTCGGGCTCATGACCATCCCGATGCCGACGCCCATCACGAGGTAGCCGGGGACGAGCCAGCCGTAGGAGACCTTGTCCAGCACGGCCGCCGACCAGAACAGGGCCGCGCCCACGAGCGCGCAGCCGATGGTCACGATGGTGCGCGGCCCGACCCGGTCGTAGACGCGCCCGATGAGCGGCGCGACGAACAGCAGCGGGAGGGTGAGCGGCAGCAGCGTGAGGCCGGCTTGGATGGGACTGAAGCCGAGCACGCTCTGGACCCACACGGCGCCGAACACCGTGAGCCCGATGAGCGCGAACTCGACGCAGAACAGCACGAACGCGTCGCCGCTGAAGTTGTGGTTGCGGAACAGCCGCAGCTGGATCAGGGGCTGCTCCTGGCGCAGCTCGATCAGCGCGAAGACGACAAGGAGGAGGAGCCCGACGGCCAGGCAGCCGATGGTCTTCGCCGAGCCCCAGCCCCAGGTCTGGCTCTGCATCAGGCCGAGCACGGCCAGCGTGAGCCCGGGCACGACCGTCAACAGCCCGGGCCAGTCGATGCGCGCCCCCTCCAGCGGCTTCGAGTGGGGCACGGTGATGTGGGCCAGGACAAGCATCACCGCGCCGATGGGCACGTTGATCCAGAACACGGCCCGCCAGCTGACGTCCTGCGTGAGCACCCCGCCCACGAGCGGCCCCAGGGCGAGGAAGATCATCGACACGCCGGCGTAGATCCCCATCGCCTGGCCGCGCTCCTGGGGCGCGAAGGCGTTGAGGACGATCGCGCCGGTGGCCGGGATCATCAGCGCGGCGCCGAGCCCCTCGACGGCGCGGGCCACGAGCAGGATCGACTCGCTCCCGGCCAGCCCGCAGGCCACCGAGCTGAGCACGAACACCAACGCGCCGAGCTTGAACACGCGGTCGTTGCCGTACATGTCGCCGATGCGGCCGCCGACGGCGACGAACGCTGCGATCGCGAGGAGGTAGGCGTTGACGATCCACTGCAGCCCGGTCTCGGTGACGTGCAGCTCGCGCTGGATCGTCGGGAGCGCAACCGACACGACCGTCTGGTCGATGAGGATCATCGACAGCGACAGGGTCATCGTCCCGCAGATCCACCACTTGCGGTTCTTGTCGTTGATCCACCCCACCCGCGGCCGAGCCTATCCTGCCGCCCCGATGGCGCGCCAGCGGTCCGACCTGCGACCCGTCCTAGCCGCCGGCGCGGTCACGCTGCTGGCCCTGTTGCTCCGGTTTCTGGCGGCCCGACAGAGCCTCGGCGGCGACGAGCTGTTCTCGCTCGAGGTGGCGTTCCGGCCGACGCTGGGCGACGTCCTCGACGGTGTGCGCGGGCCGCTCGAGATCACCCCGCCTGGCTACTTCGTGTTCGCGTGGGTCTTCTCGAAGCTCGGCGACCCGACCTACTGGCTCAAGGCCCCGTCGGTGCTCGCGGGCACGCTGACCGTGCCCGTCATCTACGCGCTCGGCGCCCGGACGGTGGGCCGCTGGGCCGGGGTGATCGGCGGGGTGCTGTTCGCGATCAGCCCATACGCCGTCTTCTACGGCTCCGAGGCCCGCGCGTACGCGCTGACCGGGTTGTGCGTGGCGCTCTCCACGCTGGTCCTGCTCATCGCGCTCGAGCGCAGGCGCTGGCCGTGGTGGGTGGCGTTCGGCGCGGCGGTGGCGGCGTCGATGTATGCGCACTACATCGCCGCCTTCCCGCTCGTGGTCGAGGTGGCCTGGGCGCTCTGGTACCACCGCGACCGCTGGCGACCGATCGTGTTCGCCTGCATCGGCGCGGCGGTCCTCTACATCCCGTGGATCCCCGGCCTGCTCGACGACCGCACGTCGCCCTACCAGCACGCGATCAGCCGCGTGTGGCCGTTCACGCTGAACTACGTGGGCACGGCGATCGGCCAGTGGCTGACCGGCGTGCCCACGTGGCGGGCGGCGAAGGTGCCCGGGCCGGGGGCGCTCGTGCTCCTGGTGGTCGGGGTCCTGGTGCTCGCCGGCGGGCTGTGGCTCGTGCGCAACCGGCTGCCGCGGCTCTCGCCGACGCTCGTCCTGCTCATCGGCCTCGCGCTGTCCGGGCCGGTCCTGGCGGGGATCTGGTCGCTGTTCGAGCCCAGCGTGTTCGTTCCCCGCACCTTCGTGGCCTCGCTGCCGGCGTTGACGCTGCTCATCGGCGCCGCGGTGCTGGCGGTGCCGCGGGTGGCGGGGATCGCGGCGGCGGCGTGCCTGGTCATCGGGTTGGGGATCGGCACCGCCCGCACGTTCGGCGACTTCATGCGCCCGCCGTTCCGCGCCGCCGCGAACTACCTGAACGACAACGCGGCGCCGGGCCAGCCCGTGCTCGAGGGCGGGGCGTTCGACCCCGGGGCGCTGGAGGCGCACCTTCACCCGGCGCGGCCGGTCTTCCGCAGGGACTGCAGCAACGCCTCGACCGGCCCGGGCCAGGTCCTGACCGCGCAGGTGCACTGCGGGCCGAAGCGGTCGGGGGTGGCGCCGGCGGTCGCGGCCGGCCGCCGCACCAGGCGGCTGTGGCTCGTGTCCTGGGGTCGCCCGACCACGACGCAGCCGGGGTTCCGCACCGTCTCCACGCACCGCTTCGAGGGTGGGTTAGGAATCTGGGTTGCGGAAGAGGTTCCGGCCGTCTAGTCAGCAGGTGTGGTCGACGGCGAGGGTGACGGGCGCGTCGGTGGGCAGCGTCGTGCCCGGGTCCGGAGTCGACGAGCACACCGTCCAGTTCTGGGGCAGGACGACGCCGAGCAGGCCGGCGCCGTCGGTCTGGTAGGGGATGCCCGAGCGGTCGAGCAGGCGCTCGGCGAGGTCGAGCCGGGCGCCGGAGAGGTCGGGCACGCTCGGGTGAACCGCGGCCAGCGGCGGGTCGCTCGCGTCGAGGACGCAGGCGAACATCGGCTTGTAGCCCGCCGCCTCGAGGCGCGTCCACGTGCCCGGCCGCCCGCCGCGGGTGCAGCCGCGTCCCTCGGTGGGCGCGGTCACGACGGCGGCGCCCTGGTGGCAGCGGTCGGTGCCGCAGCGCACGGTCGAGCCGGAGGCGTCGGCGGGCGGGACGATCGCCTTGGCGGTGCCGGGGAGGCCGAGCCCGAGCGAGGGCACCTGCAGGTGGCCGGTGTAGGCGGCCACCGCGGCGCCGGCCACGGCCAGCAGCAGGAACGCGAAGAACAGGCCGGCCGCGATCCGGCCGCTGCGGCGCCGCCGTCGCGGCGGCACAGCGCCTCCGGGCACAGGGCGCGGGCGCTTGGGCGCCACGCGGGTCGCGTCGGGTCGCTCTACCCGCGGCCGCTCCGGGCTGGTCAGGCCGGCGGCGTGGGTCCCGCGCCGCTGCGGCTTGGCCGGCGTCTCGGGAACCGAGCGCTTGGCGCGCCGCGAGGGCTTGACGCGGGCGGGGGAGGCCGCCGCCGTTCGATCCCGCAACGGCCGCGTGGCCAGCGTCTGATCGTCGGGCAGCGGCAGCGGCTTGTCGCCGGCGATGTGCTCGCTCGACCGCGTCGGCGCCAGCGTCCAGCCGTGGGGCTGGCGCCGGGTGCGGCCCGCGGCCGCCGTCCGCGCCGCCACGGCGAGCTCGCCCGCGGAGGCGAAGCGCGCGCGCGGATCCTTGGCCAGCGCGCGCGCCACGACCGCGTCGAGCGCGCTCGAGACGCCGGTCCGCGGCGGCGGATCGTGGATCTGGGCGTAGGCGACCGCCACGGCGCTCTCGCGCTCGAACGGCGGGCGCCCGGTCAGGGTCGCGAAGAGCAGGCAGCCCAGGGCGTAGACGTCGGCGGGCGGGCCGACCTCGCCGCCGCCGATCTGCTCGGGCGCGGCGTAGTCGACCGTGCCGAGCCAGCGCCCGGTGTCGGTCAGGCCGCCGGTGTCGTCGCGCTTGGCCAGCCCGAAGTCGGCCAGGTACGCGTGCTCGATGCTGCCCTCCTCGACGATGAGGACGTTGGCGGGCTTGATGTCGCGGTGCACGAGCCCGCGGGCGTGGGCGGCGTCGAGCGCGCCGGCGACCTGAGCGGTCAGCGTCACCGCACGGTCGACGGCCAGGCCGGCCGCCGACTGGTGGAGCTCGCGCCCGAGGTCGGTGCCGTCGACCCAGCGCATGGCGATGAAGAGCACGCCGTCGTGCTCGCCGGCCTCGTAGATGGGCAGCACGTGGGGGTGGTCGAGCGCCGCCGCCAGGCGCGATTCGCGCCGGAACCGGGCGCGGAACTCGTCCCGCGCGGCCAGGTCGGGCGCGATGACCTTGAGGGCCACCGGGCGCTCCAGACCGAGGTGCCAGGCGCGATAGACCACGCCCATGCCGCCGCGTCCTGCGACCGCCTCAATGCGGTAGCCGGCCAGCTCTGCACCGGTGAGCGTCGTGCTCCCCACGGCGGTTGAGTGTATGAGCCGCGGGTCAGCCCACGCCGGCGCGGGCCCCGCGCAGGGCCGGAAGCACCCGCTCGCCGTACACGCTGATGGCCGCGATCGGGTCCGGCGAGGCGTTCTGCAACGGCACGATCGTCGCCCCCATCGCGACCAGCTCGCGGACGCGCGCCACGTGCTCCTCCGGGTCGCTGGCGACGATGAAGGACTGCCGGAACTCGTCGTCGGAGAGCTGGCGCGAGCCCTCCTCGAACATCTTCCCGGGCTCGTGCCAGTCGCCCTTGTAGAACTCGTCCGGCTGCGCGCCCTTCCACACGCGGGCCGAGTCCAGCGCGGCCTCCTCGTCCTGCGCCCAGGAGAAGCCGCCCTGGAGGACGATCTCGCCGGGCTCGCGGCCGGCGTCCGAGGCCGCGGCACGGTAGGCCTCGAGGATCTCTGGGACCGACTCGGGGTCACCGAGCGTCCACACGCCGTCGCCCAGCCGGCCCGCGACGCCTGCGGCTTTGGTGCCGAAGGCAGAGACGTAGATCGGCGGGATGCGCTCGGGCAGCGTGTGCAGGCGGGCCTGCTTGGTCCGGAAGTGCTTGCCGTCGTGGTCGACGGTCTCGCCTGCGAGCAGGCGGCGGATGAGCCCGAGCCCCTCCTCGAGCCGCTCGACCTGCTCCGCCACCGGCGGCCAGTCGGCCCCGAGCGGCGACTCGTTGAGCGCCTCTCCCGAGCCGACGCCGAGGTAGGCGCGGCCGGGGAACAGGCGCTCGAGCGAGGCCCAGGCCTGCGCGATCAGCACCGGGTGGTAGCGCGGGCCGGGCGGGGTCACCCCCGTCCCCAGCGGCACGCGCTCGGTGGCGTGGCCGGCGGCGCCAAGCCAGATCCAGGCATGGGCGGACTCGCCGCCGTCCCACCACGGCTGCAGGTGGTCCGAGCAGGTGATGCCGTCGAAGCCCGCGCGCTCGGCGGCCACGGCCTGGTCGAGCAGCGCTTGGGGCGGGAACTGTTCGTGGGAGCAGAAGTGGAAGAACCGGGTCGCGGTCATCCACCGCCGCTACCCGGCTCCTCCTTCGCCCTACCGCCGGGCTGGGCCTCGGCCGCCGCGAGCTCCTTCTCGCCCGCCTCCTCCTGCTCGCGGGCCTTCTCGGCCTCGCGGGCGAGCTCCTGCTTGCGCGCGATCTCGTCGTCGGGCGCGCCGGCGATGAGGTCCCCGAAGCGCTCGCGCCGCCGGTCCCAGCGGGCGCCGCGCTCCCTGGCCTTGGTCAGCTTCTTCGGGTTGTCCGCGTAGCGCCGCCGTGCCCAGCGCGAGTTCGGGCGCGCAACCCGTATGGCCCCCACCCACGCGACGGGCCAGAAGAACAGGCCGATGAGGGCCATGAAGTACTTCGCCTTGTAGAGGAGGACCGCGGTCACGAGCAGCTCGATGACCACGAGCGGGATGACCGCGTCGATCGATCCCTTGGGGAACGGGACCGCCCCGACGACGATGAACGCCGCGAAGACCGTCGCGATCATCACCGCCTGGACCGATTGGCGGCCCTGCTCAGCCCAGTAGACGTCCTCCAGCCGCAGCCACAGCGCGAACTCGTCCAGCGTGAAGCCGGCGCCGATCCCGAAGAGCACGGCGAGGATCTGCGTCCACGGCGTGATCGGCGTGGTGGCGAAGCCGAGGAAACCGCACAGGAGCAGCAGGATGATCCCCCACACGAGGTGGTGGATGTGCAGGTCGCCGGACGTCACGCTTCCCGGCCACCACGGCACCTTCGGGCTGCGCATGAGCCGCGCGCTGGTGCGGATGAAGATGAACGAGCCGAGGAAGCCTGCGAGCAGCCAGAGCGCAACCGTTCGAGCGGCGGGCTCCGAGGTGGCGATCACAACCGTACCCATGGTCCCCGGGCGATCCTAGCCGCACGAGTTGCCGGAAACTGCGGGGTCGTGCAGGGCGGACCCGCCCTGTCCACGCGCGCGCGGGGTAAGCATGGTTCGTATGGCGCGCTTGGCCGATATCGAATCGAGCATCGAACGGATGTGCCGGAGCGGGCGCCCGTTCCGCCAGATCGAGGGCGCCATCGAGGCCGCACCGGCGTCCGACGGCCAGAAGGCCGCGCTGTGGCTCCTGGCCTGGAGCCACCAGGAGCGGCGCGTGCAGCGCCGCGTGGCCAAGGAAGCACTCGCGGCCGTCGGCTGAGGGCGGTTTAGGATGGCGCGCCGTGAGGCTGCGCCTGCCCCTCGTCGCCGCTGCGGTGCTCGTCCTGTTGCTCGTCGCCCCGGCCGCGAGCGCTGCCCGCTGGCGCGACGCCGGGCGCAGCGTCATCCCCATCGACTACTACCAGGGCGTCACCTCCGACCCCCTTGGCCACCTGTGGTTCGACGGGATCGAGTTCGGCTTCTACCGGACCGCCCCGGACCTGACCGAGACTGGCCGCGTGCCGGACATCATCCCCGCCGAGGTCACCGGCAGCGAGGGCTACAACCACATCGGCGACTTGAGCTACGCGAAGCCGGGGGTGCTGCTGCCGATGGAGTGCTACGACCCGCAGGCGAACCCGACGAACACGTGCGGCACCGGCTCCATCGGCGTGGCCGGCCCGGTGACGCTGGCCTGGCGCTACTACGTCAAGCTCGACCCGGCGGACATCCCCAAGGCGATGTGGTGCGAGGTCAGCCCCGACGGCCGGCTCGTGTGGACGTCGAGCGGGAACGACCTCCTCGCCTACGCCATCTCCGACCTCTCGATCGCGCACGCGGCGCCGGGCGCGGCCCCGATCCGCCCGGTCAAGCGCCTGCGCAACGCCGTGCCGCCCAGCGGCGTAACCGGCGCCACCTTCTACGCGGGGCGGCTGTTCCTCGCCGGCAGCGTCGACAGCGCCTTCCAGGTCTGGTCGGTGGACACCAACAGCGGGAAGCGGCGCCTGGAGATTGAGCGCACGTTCTCGGGGGAGAGCGAGGGCCTGGACAGCCTGCGCGGCCTCGGCGGGACCCTGCACTGGCAGATCCAGCCCATCACGTCCACGCCACCGCCGACCTACGCCGAGCCCTCGCTCCTGCACTTCCTGCCCACGCCGGCGCCGCGCCTGACCGTGCGCGCCGCGCCGGTCACGGTGACCGCGGGCAGGCGCACGCGCCTGCGCGTCACCGTCCTCGGCGCCTGGCGCGCGCCGCTGGAGCCGCTGCCCGGAGTGCGGGTCACCGCGGGGGCCGCGGAGGCCACCACGCGCTCCAATGGCGTTGCCGTCCTGACCGTCCGGGCGCCGCGGGCCGGGTCCCTGACCGTGCGCGCCACCGCGCTGGGCGAGGCGCCGGGCACGGTCACCCTCGCGGTGCGCTGAGCTAGGCCGGTGGCTCCTCGCCCTCCGCGACCTGTCGATCCCGGATCGCGTCGCGCTTCTGGGTGACCATCAGCGGCTCGACCACGGGCTCGCGGGCGCGGTCCTCCGTCGGCACAGGGACCGGTGCTCGGGCCGTCTCGGTCGGGGTCACGACCAGGGCCTGGGACTTGTCCAGCGTGTAGAGCGGGCGACTGCGGACCTCAGCCAGGATCCGCGCCAGGTACTCGAGCATGAAGCCCAGAAGCATGAACACGCCGCCGAACGCGAGCGCGAGCAGGATCCCGATGTCCATCCACCCCGGCGGGAGCGAATCGCTCAGCACGGACCGGATGACGGTCCAGACGACCCCGGCCAGCGCAGCGAGGAGGAAGAAGATCCACAGGAAGTGGGCCGTGCGGACGCCGAGCGAGGTGAAGGACAGGATGACGTCCATCCCGAACTCGATCGTGTCCCGCCGCCACAGGTGCGGCCTGCGCGTGGCTTTGTAGCGCAACTGGGTCTGGCGGTAGCCGGTGTACCGATAGAGCACCTGGCGGTAGCGCACGTGCTCGCGCAGCTGCACCATCGCGTCGACGGCGCGGCGCGAGACCACGCGCACGTGCTCCCAGCTCAGCGGTGGCTCGTACTGGCTGAGGCGGTTGGCCCACCAGTAGAACGCCTTGGCCCACAACGGCAGGTTGGTCGGCGTCGCGCCGACGATGTCGTAGCCGCCCAGCGCCGTGTCGTACATGCGGCCGAGCACCTCGACCGGGTAGTCCATGTCGACATCGGAGAGCTCGAAGAGGAAGTCGCCCATGGCCCGCTCGAGGCCGGCCACCATCGCCAGCTCGGTGCCGTGGCGGACCGACAGGTGCAGCAGGGTCAGCGTCCCGTGCAGGTCGCGCGCGACGTCGGCGACGATCTCGGAGGAGCGGTCGCGGCTCTGGTCGTCCACCACGACGTACTCGTAGTTGTCGAACCGCTCGACCATGAACGCGTCGATGCGGTGGAGGAAGCCGGCGACGCGGTCCGCGTTGTTGTGGACGCGGACGACGACCGAGACGACGCGCGGATCCTTGCTCACAGTGCCTCGTCCAGGTCGTAGATGGTCCCGATCTTGCCCGAGAGGATGCTGGTCAGCCACGGCTCGTCGGAGTGCTGCTCGACCATGGTCGGGCGCGCGTCGTCGATCTCCGCCCGCGCCAGCACGGTCTTCATCGAGTACAGCGACTGCGCGTAGGCGATGTCGTGACGGTCGCCGACGTAGCGGCGGGCCAGGCCGCGCATGAACGGCCACGCCGTGCCCGGGCGCTCCGGGCAGACCGCGCAGTTGTCCAGCGCCGAGTCGTTGCAGTTCGGGTTGCGGGCCTGGCAGGCGAAGTGCGGCATGTCGTCGTGGCTGCTCAGGTGCGGCGTGTAGGAGACCGCCGTGAGGGAGTGGTAGCCGCTGTATCCCCAAGGCATGCAGGAGAAGTAGGGGCCGTCCATGAGCGTGAGCCCGGTCTCTTTCAGCGTGTCGGCCACGCTCACGAGGATCACCTCGCACAGCTCGTACTTGAGCGGCAGCGGCTCGACCCCGAACAGGCGGAGGATCTGGTTGATGCCGGCGTAGGTCGCGTTGAGCACGCCGCGGGCGCGCAGACGGCGTCCGTCGGTGAGCTCGACCAGGAACGCGTCGCTCTCCCACTGCACCGACGCGAGGCGGATGGGGGCGTACCAGTCGATGTCGGGGTCACCGGACAGGCGCCGGCACATCTCGTGGCGCAGCCGGGGCGCGTCGAAGCTGTACTCGGCCGTCCGGTAGGCGGCGAGAATCGAGCCGGGCTCGAAATACTCGTCCGGGTCGATCTCCTCCGCCGGGATGCCGGTCCAGCCGCAGAAGCGCAGGAAGCCGCGGGCGCTGATCAGCGACTGCTGGCCGGCAACCGCGTAGACCTGGGTGAACTCGTGGTTGATGCAGCTGGAGAACTC
Organism: Solirubrobacteraceae bacterium; assembly: GCA_036270095.1. Lineage (GTDB taxonomy): Bacteria > Actinomycetota > Thermoleophilia > Solirubrobacterales > Solirubrobacteraceae > DATBDE01. The sequence continues at coordinate 40,357 of DATBDE010000061.1, forward strand.
GGTCGTGAAGCGGTCGTAGTACTCCGCCGAGGACTTGGCCGTGGTCACGCTGCGCGGGTAGTGGTAGCCGTTGTGGACGCGGGCCTGGTTGATCTGGCTGGCGCGCAGCATCGGCCCCTCTTCGGCGTCGACGATGGCCACGCGCATGCCCTTGCCGGCGAACAGGTGAGCGCCGTGGAGACCGAAGAAGCCGGCCCCGATGACCAGCCGGTCGTAGGTCTCGACGTCGCTCATGCGGCGGCCAGGGTCTCGCCCGCGGGCACGCCGGCCAGCGCGCCCTCGTAGATCGCGTTCAGGCGGTCCACCCAGACGCCGGCGTCGAAGCGCTCCTCCGCCAGCGCGCGCCCGGCGCGGCCCATCTCTGCCGCGCGCTGCGGGTCGCCGAGCAGCGCCGCCAGGGCGGAGGTCAGGCCCGGGACGTCGTCGAGCTCGACCAGCAGGCCCGAGCCCTCGTCCTCGAGCGCCTCCCAGTTGCCGCCGGCCCGCGTGGCGACGATCGCCCGACCGCACGCCGCGGCCTCGATCAGCACAGTCGGGACCGCCTCGCTGCGCGACGGCAGCAGCACGAGCGTGGAGGCGCGCATGATCTGCGGCACATCGGAGCGCAGGCCGGCCATGAGCGCGCTGTCGCCAATCCCGAGCTCGTCGATGGTGGCGCGGACGTTGGCTTCCTCGACGCCCGCGCCGACGAGCAGCAGCCGCGCCTCGGGCACCTGCTCGAGCACGCCGGGCCAGGCGCGCAGCGCCTCCTCGTGGCCCTTGCGCCGGTGGAACGCGGCCACGAACGCCGCCACCGGCACGCCGGCCGGGATGCCGAGGTCCGCGGGCATCTCCGCCGGCTCGGTGCTGAACTCGGAGAGGTCGATGCCGTTGTAGAGCAGGGCCCAGGTCGGGCGCTTGTGGTAGCGCTGCTCGAACGAGTCCCAGGTGTCGCGCGAGGGGAAGATCAGGCCCTTCGTGCGCGCGGCGCCGAACACGGCGAGGTCCTCCTTGGCCGCCGGGACGCGCCCCGGGATCTCGCGCGCCGGGTGGTGGAAGGTGCACACCGTGGGGCGGTCGACGATCGTGCCCGCCAGCCAGGCGATCGTCGAGGCGCGCTCGAGGTGGGCGTGGACGACGTCGCAGTCGGACGTGCGGATGACCTCGGCCAGGCGCTTGACCGCGACCGGGTCACCGAAGCGGCCGGCGTGCAGGGATGACGCCTTGAGCTGGGCCTCGGCCGGCACGCCCTCCATCGTCCCGTGGGACTCGGGCGCGCGCACCCCGACCATCTCCAGCTCAAAGCCTGCCTTCGGCCCGAACGCGGCCAGCGTTGCCAGCAGTCGCTCCGCGCCACCCAGCGCGAACCCGTCGATCACCGTGAGGACCTTCACCCGTTCACTCCCGTGCTCTCTTCACTCCAGCCGGCCCTTACTCTAACCCCGGTGACGAGCACGTTGGGCGTGGCCCTCGTCGGCTACGGACATTGGGGACCGAACCTGGCACGCTCGCTCGATGGCGTGGACGGTGCGGAGCTGCGGGCGGTCAGCGTGCGGACCCCGGCGGCCGCGGCGGCCGTGGCGGCAGAGCGGCCCGGGGTCCTCGCCACGACCGACCTGGACGCCGTGCTCGCACGCCGCGACGTCGACGTCGTCGTCGTCGCCACCCCGGCCCCGACCCATCCCGAGCTCGCGGCCCGCGCCCTGCGGGCCGACAAGCACGTGCTGGTCGAGAAGCCGCTGGCCACGACCCTGCAGCAGGCCGAGGAGCTCGCGGCGCTGGCGGCCGAACGCCGCCGCACGCTCATGGTCGGCCACCTCTACATCTTCCACCCGGTCGTTCGCCGTCTGGGCGAGCTCCTGGACGCCGGCGACCTGGGCGATCTCGTGTGCGTGACCTCCGAGCGCGGCAACACGACCGGCACGCCCAGGGACGGCGGCGTGCTGTGGAACCTCGCCCCGCACGACCTCTCGATCGTCATCCACTTGCTCGGTGATGACGTGCGCCGCGTCGACGCGCGCCAGGCCGGCCTCGAAGAGCTCGTCTTCCTCACCCTCGAGATGGGCCCCGGCGCGCTCGTCGAGGTCGCGTTGAGCTGGGTCGCGCACGCCAAGGCCCGACGCATGACCTTCACCGGCTCCGAGGGCATCGCGGTCTTCGACGAGACGGCGGTGGCGCCGTTGGCCGTGTTCAGGCGCCGCGACGATGAGGCGCCCGCGCCCGTCGCGGTCGAGGCGCCGGAGGCGATCGAGCCCCTGCGCGCCCAGTGGGAGGAGCTCGTGGCCGCCGTGCGCGAGGGCCGGCCGCCGCTGACCGGCGCCGGGCACGCGCTGGCCGTGCAGCGGCTGCTGGACGCGGCCGAGCGCTCGCTCAGACGCGCGCCGTGAGGTCGGCCTCGATCTCCTCCAACGTGCGGTCCTTGGTTTCGGGCACGAGCCGGGCCGTGAACACGATGAAGCCGGCGCTGATGGCGGCGTAGACGCAGAAGGCGATGCCGACGCGGACGGGGTCGCCCGGCGTGCCCACGAACAGCGGGAAGAGCAGGGCGAGGACGAAGTTCGCGCCCCAGTTCGTCGAGGTCGCGAAGCTCGCCGCCCGCCCCCGGATGGCCAGCGGGAACACCTCAGCGACGATCAGCCACGCGATCGGCCCGGCCGAGATGGCGAACGAGGCGACGAAGCCGAGCAGGCCGACGATGGTGATCCAGCCGGGGGAGGGGACGAGCAGGGAGACGCCGGCCACGATCAGGCTGACGACGATGCCGGTCAGGCCCACGAACAGCAGCGGCCGGCGCCGGAAGCGCGCGATCAGGAACACGGCCATGATCGTCATCACGGTGTTGAGCGCGCCCACCGACAGCGACGCGACCTCGGCGTTGCCCACGCCGGCGGTCTGGAAGATGTCGGTCGAGTAGTAGATCACCGCGCCGACGCCGACGAGCGCGTTCATCAGCGCGGCGCCCACGCCGATGATCAGCGCCGGCCGGCACGAGCGCGCGAACACGTCGCGGAAGCTCGTGTTCGCCGTGGCGCGGTCGACGTGGGCCATCTCGTGCATCTCGCGGTCGACATCGGCGGCTGGGCGCAGGCGGCTGAGGACGCGGCGGGCGTCCTCGAGCCGGCCTCGCGCCATGAGGTAGCGCGGGCTCTCGGGGACGATGGCCATGGCCAGCACCTGCGCGAGCGCGGGCACGGCCCCGGCCGCGATCATGATGCGCCAGTTCGCGGTGGGCGTGAACGCCACGCCGACGGCCAGCGCGGCGAGGATGCCCAGGGTCAGCGAGAGCTGGTAGAGCGCCACCATCGAGCCGCGGCTGCGCGCGGGCGCCAGCTCGGCGATGTAGAGCGGCGCGATGGCCGAGGTCACGCCGACGGCCAGGCCGATGATCACCCGCCCGCCCAGGAGCATCACCACGTTCTGGGCCAGGCCGGCCAAGAGAGCGCCGGCCGCGGCCGCGAGACCGGCCACCACGATGCTCCGCCGGCGCCCCCAGGTGTCGGCGAGCCGGCCCGCGCCCAGCGCGCCCACCAGCGCGCCGAGGAGCAGCGCGCTCACGACCAGCCCGCGGTCCAGCGACGACAGCGCGAAGTGCTGCTGCATGAACACCACGGCGTCGTTGATGGCCGAGATGTCGTAGCCGAAGAGGACGCCCGTGAAGCCGGCCACGGCCGCCAGCCGCCAGACCAGCAGGTGGCGCCGGCGCGACTCGGCGGCAACCGCGAAGGACGGGTCCAGCGACCGGGTCTCCACGCCGTGACGCTATCCGTCAGCGGCCCGTTACGCTCAGCGGCGCAGATGCGGATCGCGATCGTCACGGCTCCCGACGGCGCGCCCGCGCTCGTGGAGCTCGCGGACGGGCTGGCCGCGCTCGGCCACGCGGTGGGCGAGGAGGGTGACGTCGTGCTCTTCGACGGCGCCGCCCCGGCCGCCGAGGTGGCGCGCCGGGCCGGCGCGGCGCGCGTGGCGGCGGTGGTGGGCGCCAACGGCGACGCGGCGCCGTTGCCGCTGTCGGTGCCGCTCGTCACCCTGGGCCCCGACGCCCGCGCGGAGCCCGTGGCGGCCCGCCTGGAGGAGGCGCTGCGCGACCGCGCGCTGGTCATGCCCACGGCTGACGGGCGCATGGAGGCCGACCTGCGCGACCGCTTCACGGCCCCGGTCGACCTCCCGGTGCCGGCACCGGTGACCGAGCCCACGTCGATCGTCGTGCTGAGCTTCGACCAGCTGCGCTACACGCAGGGCTGCCTGGCGTCGCTGCGCGAGCACACGCCCGAGCCCCACGAGGTCGTGGTGGTCGACAACGGCTCGGCCCCCGACGCCGCGGCCTGGGTGCGCGAGCACGCCGACGTCGCCGTACTCAACCCGGACAACCGGGGCGTGGCCGCCGCCCTCAACCAGGGCGCGCGGGCCGCCTCCGGCAACGTACTCGTGTTCCTCAACAACGACACCCGCGTCTCCGCGGGCTGGCTGGCGCCGCTGCACCAGGCGCTGCGCGCCGGCGACGACGTCGGGGTGGTCTCGCCCGTGGTCACGGCCGGCACGGCTATCCACCGCCGCCGAGCGCCCGGGACCGGGGTGCGCGAGCTGGCGCCGTTCTCGGACTACGTCCCCGCCGGCGTGTGCCTGGTCCTTCGCCGGGCGGCGCTCGAGGCCGCCGGCGGCTGGCACGAGACCGGCGCCCCGGTCGCCAGCGAGGACTTCGAGCTCTGCTTCGCGCTCTGGGCGCTCGGCTACCGCGTGCTCATCGACGAGCGCGTGTTGGTCGAGCACGCGTGCGAGGGCACGAGCGCGGCCAAGCTCGCCGACTGGAAGGCGACCTACACCGAGGCCGGGCGGCGCTTCCTCGAGCGCTGGCGCGCCGGTGCCGCGCCCGTGGGCGCGCGCTTCCCCGGCGGCCCGTGGCGCGCGGCGCAGCGCGCGCTTGAGGCCGGCGACCTCGACGGCGCGCGCGCCGCGCTGGCCGCGGCCGAGGTCGCCGCCCTGCGCGACCGCCGCGCGGAGAGCGCCGTGGTCGCCGACCTCATGGCCCGCCGCGACCCGACGCTCCCACCGTCGCCCTGGTCGGCCTGAAACCAGGGGTCAAGTCTTTCTTTGCGACACCGAAATTCAGTGCGGCAAAGAAAGACTTGACCCCCCCGCCGTTCACCGTCGTTGGCGCAGCCGGCTACGTCGGCGCGGCGCTCGTCGCCGCGCTGCGTGCCGATGGCACGGCCGTGCGCCCGCTGGGCCGCGGCGACCCGGTGCCCGACGGCGACCTCGGCCACGTCGTCTGGTGCGCGGGGCTCACGACCGACGCGGCCGAGCGGCCGCTCGACGCGCTCGACGCACACGTCGGCGACCTCGTGACGCTGCTGCGCCGCGCGGGCTTCCGCTCGCTGACCTACCTGTCCTCCACCCGCGTCTACGCCGGCGCGGACTCCGGCCGCGAGGACGCCGTCCTGCGCGCCCGCCCGCAGGACCTGTTCGCGGTCTCAAAGCTCGCGGGCGAGGCGGCCTGCCTGAGCCTCGACCGCCCCGACGTGCGCATCGTCCGCCTGGCGACCGTCTACGGCGGCACGTTCGCCTCATCCAACTTCCTCTGCGCCCTGCTGCGCGACATGGCCGCCAACCCCACCCTCGCCCTGCCCGCCGATCCCACCACGGCGCGCGACTACGTCCACGTCGACGACGTGGTGGCGACGCTGGCGCGCCTCCCGCACACCGCCGCGAGCCGCATCGTCAACCTTGCCAGCGGCCAGGCCGTGCGCAACGACCACCTCGTGGCCGGGCTTGAGCCCCTCCTGGACTGCCGCGTCGATCTGGAGGGCACCCGCTCCGCCATCGCCGTGCCGCCGGTGGGCGTCGACCGCCTGCGCGACGAGGTCGGGATCGCGCCGCGCCCGCTGCTGCCGCGCCTGGACGCCGTCGTCGCCGAGCTGCGCCGTGCCCTCGCCTGACCTCGTCTCCATCGGCATGCCGGCGCGCAACGAGGCGTGCCACCTGGCCGAGGCGCTGGACTCCCTATGCGCCCAGACCTGGACGGACTGGGAGCTGACCCTGTCCGACAACGCCTCCACCGACGCGACCGAGGAGATCGGGCGCGCGTTCGCCGCGCAGGACGAGCGCATCCGCTACGAGCGCCTGCCCGTCGACGTCGGCCCGCGCGCCAACTGGAACCGGGTGGCCCGAGCCGCCCGCGGCGCCTACTTCTTCTGGGCCCCGGGGCACGAGCGCTGGCGTCCGGAGTTCATCGCCGCCTGCGCCGAGGCGCTCCAGGACGCGTCGCCGCCCGCGTCGCTGGGGCGCACCGCCGCCTCGGGCGACGCGCCCGTCGTGCTCGCCCATCCGCTCGCCGCCGGCTTGGACGACGAGGGCCGGCCGCTGCCGGTGCACAACAGCCGCCTGGACACCCGCGGGCTGCGGCCCGAGCGCCGCTTCTTGGCCACGCTGTTCGGCCTGGCCGCCGCTCTGCCCATCCACGGCGTCATGCGCACCGCGGCGCTGCGCCGCACCGCGCTGATGGGCGCGAACGTCGGCCCCGAGTACCCGCTGCTCGCCGAGCTCGCTCTCCAGGGCGCGTTCGCCCACGTGCCGCGCACGCTGTTCGAGTACCGCCAGGTGCGCGAGGAGTCCGCGGACGCCTTCACCCGCCGCACGCTGGCCGCGTGGCAGCAGCGCCACGCGCGCCAGCTCGTGGTCACCCCGGAGTGGGAGCTGCTGCGCGCGCACGCCCGCGTGCTGCGCCGGGCTGCCCTCCCGGGGCGAACGAAAGCGCTGCTCGCGCCGTGCCTCGCCGCCTACGCGCTCGACCGCGTCTCGGCGCGGGGCCTGCGCACAACGTGGCTAGAGTCCGGCCGAGGATGAGGATCGAAGCGTGCCGCGCGTGCGGCGCCACCGAGCTCGCGCCGATCATGAGCCTGGGGGTCCTGCCTCTCGCCAACGCCCTGGTCGAGCCCGACGCCGCCCCCGGGCCCGACCAGCGCTTTCCGCTCGACCTCGTCCTGTGCCCGTCCTGCGCGCTGGTCCAGATCACCGAGACCGTGCCGCCCGAGCGGCTGTTCGTGCACTACCTGTACTTCTCGTCCTGCTCGACGACGATGCTCCACCACGCCGCGGCGCTGGTCGACACACTGGTGGTCGAGCGCGCCCTGAACGGCGCCAGCCGCGTCGTCGAGCTCGCCAGCAACGACGGCTACCTGCTCCAGTACTTCCAGCGCGCCGGGATCGATGTCCTCGGCATCGACCCCGCCGTGAACGTGGCCGAGGCCGCGCGCGAACGTGGCGTGCCCACGCTGGCCGAGTTCTTCGACGCCCGGCTCGCGACCCGCCTGCTGGCCGAGTGCGGCCCCGCGGACGTGGTCCTCGGCCTCAACGTGCTCGCCCACGTCGCCGACCCCGCGGACTTCGTCGACGGTATCCGCACCCTCGTCGCGCACGACGGCGTCGTGGTCATCGAGGCGCCCGACGTGCGCGAGCTCGTCGCCCGCCGCGCCTTCGACACCATCTACCACGAGCACCTCGCGTACTTCTCGGCCACCTCGCTGCGCAACCTGCTGCGCCGCCACGGGCTCGAGGTCGTGCGCGTCGAGCACGTGCCTGTGCACGGCGGGTCGCTGCGGATCTCGGCCGCGGTGGCCGGGAACGGGACCCGCCCGGACGGCAGCGTCGCGGAGGCGCTGGCCGCGGAGGAGCGCTGGGGCGTCGGCGACGCCGCGGCGTACCGGCCGCTGGTCGAGGGCGCCGCGACCGTGCGCGACCACCTGCGCGCGCTCGTCGACGACGTCCGCAGCGACGGCGCCGCGGTGGCGGGCTACGGCGCCGCGGCCAAGGGCACGATGCTCCTCAACTACTGCGACCTGGGCACCGACAGCGTCGGCTTCGTGGTCGATCGCAACGCGGCCAAGCACGGCCGCTTCGTGCCCGGCACGCGCCAGCCGGTACTGCCCGTCGAGGCGCTCGCCGATACCCGCCCCGAGTACCTCCTCGTCCTTGCCTGGAACCTGCTGCAGGAGGTCGTCGACCAGGAGGCCGAGCATCGCCGCCACGGTGGGCGCTTCATCGTCCCCATCCCCGAGCCCCGGGTCCTGTGATCGACGGCGCCCGCGTGGTCCCGCTGCAGCGCGTCGCCGACGAGCGCGGCACGGTCATGCACATGCTCAGCGCGACCGACCCGCACTTCCTCGGCTTCGGCGAGATCTACTTCTCGACCGTCTACCGCGGCGTGGTAAAGGGCTGGCACCGTCACCGCGAGATGACGCTCTCCTACGCCTGCCCGTTCGGGCGGGTCAAGCTCGTGCTCTACGACGAGCGCGACGGCTCGCCCACGTTCGGCGAGCTCGTTGAGGTGTTCCTCGGCCCCGACGCCTACGCGCTGGTCCAGGTCCCGCCCGGCGTGTGGAACGGCTTCAAGGGCATGAGCGACCCCCACGCCGTCGTGGCCAACTGCTGCACGCACCCGCACGACCCGACCCGCTCCGAGCGCCTCGACCCCTTCGACAACCACATCCCCTACGACTGGGCCGTCCGTCACGCCTGACCGAACAGCCCGTCGATCCGGCGCAGGTTGCGGTACTCGGCGGCCAGGTCGGTGTGGCGGCTGACGATCGGCGCGCCGCTGACCTCGCTGCGTCGTAGCAGCGAGATGCAGTCGGTGTAGTGCGGCGAGTGCCAGTTCAGGAGCTCCTGGGCCAGGCAGGCCAGCTCGGCCTCGGCCGCCCACGCCCGCACCGCCTCGCCCGACACCGTCGGATCGCGGAATTCCGGGTTGGGCACCGTGGGCTGGCCCGTGGGGGCGTCGACATAGGCGCCGAGGTTCGAGTGGTGGATGAACGCGTGGGCGCCCGGCCGCAGCGTGCGCGCAAGCTCGCCCAGGTAGCCCCGCATGGCCTCGGCGTCGGCGTGCACGAGCGAGTCGACCGAGAACGCGAAGTCGATCGACGCGTCGTCGACGAACGGCAGCGACTTGCCGTCGCCGACCTCGAAGCGGGCGTGGGGGACGTCCGCGAAGCGCTCGCGGCACGCCTGCACGCAGTTCTCGGCGACGTCTACGGCCGTGTACGACGTCCGGGCCGTGCCGATCACGTACTGCGTGCAGCGGCCGTAGCCGGGCGCGAGCTCGAGGATGTCCGCGGCGGGCACGAACGCGGCGATGCGGGGCATGACGGTGCCGAAGAAGAAGGTGCGGCTCGAGCCCCACTCGTGGGACCACTCGTCCCCGGCCTCGGGCCAGGCGTAGGCCTGGAAGATCTCTTTGTTCTCGCTGATGCTCGGCATGGCGGCAGCTTGTCAATTGCGCGCGGTTTGCGCTCGCGTTGCGGGTCCCGAGGAGGGTGGCGGCCATGCCCGCCATCCTCGATCCCCTCCGCGAGCGCGACCTGGCCCTGCTCTTCTCGGCCAAGGCCGTGTCGGTCGCCGGCGACGGCACCTACGTCGTCGCGCTGGCCTGGCAGGTCTACGCGCTCTCCAACGTCCCCGCCGCGCTGGCCACGGTCGGCCTGGCCCTGAGCGTGCCCCAGGTCGCGTTGTTCCTCCTCGGCGGCGTGCTCGCCGACCGGTTCGAGCGCCGGCGCGTCCTGCTGGTGGCCGACGGCGTGCGGGCGGTGGCGCTGACGACGCTGGGCGCGCTGGCGCTGAGCGGCGCGCTCGAGCTCTGGCACGTCGTCGTGCTGGTCGCGTTCGTGGGCGCCGGCGACGCGCTGTTCTACCCGGCGTTCTCGGCCCTGCTGCCGGAGCTGGCCTCGGGCGAGCGCCTGGCCCGCGCCAACGCCCTCGATCAGCTCACCCGCACGGTGGCGCTGCGCCTGGTCGGCCCGGTCCTGGGCGGGGCGCTGGTCGCGGGCGTCGGTGCAGGGCCGGCCTTCGTGCTCGACGGCCTCTCGTTCGCGCTCTCGCTGGTCGCGCTCAGCCGCATCCGCCGGCGGCCCGCGCCCGCGGCGGGTCACGCGCGGCGGTCGGTGCGCACCGAGCTGGCCGAAGGCGTGCGCTACGTCCGCGGCCAGGCCTGGCTGGCGTGCACGCTCGCGCTGGCGGCGCTCTCGCTGCTGCTGTTCTGGGGCCCGTTCGAGGTCCTGCTGCCCTACGTCATCCGCAACGACCTCGGCGGCGGCGCGGGTGACTTCGGGGCCGTGCTGGCCGCCGGCGGCGCCGGCGCGGTGGTGGCGACGCTGTGGCTGGGCCAGCGCGGCCAGCCCCGCCGGCGCATGGCCGTCTGCTACTTGGCCTGGGGGCTGATGCTGTCGTCGCTGGTCGGCTACGGGCTCGTCACCGCGACCTGGCAGGCCGCCGCCGTCTACGCCGTGGCCTACGGGCTCAACGCGATCGCCGTCGTCATCTTCTCGACCAAGGTCCAGGAGTCGGTGCCGCGCGAGCTGCTCGGCCGGGTCTCCAGCCTGGACTGGGTGACGTCCTACGCCCTGATCCCGCTGTCCTTCGCGCTCACCGGGCCGGTAGCCGGCCTCATCGGCGCGCGTGCGACGCTCGTCGGTGCCGGCGCGCTCGGGCTCGCCGCGACCGCCGCGATGTGGTTCGGCGTCCCCGCCTTGCGCGCGACCGATGGCGCTTCTGCGTCGCCGGCCGGCGTGCCAGGGGCTCCGCGCCGACGACGCTACGCCAGGACCCGCGCTGGCAACCCCGGCTCGACGGCCACCGCCTCGGGCGGCGGCTCCGCCCCGGGCGGGAACAGCGCCAGCAGCGAGCCGCCGAACCCGCCGCCCATCATCCGCGCGCCCCCCGCGCCGGCCTCCAGCATCCGCTCGCGCGCCTGCTCGACCGTCGGCACGGAGGCGTCGTAGAGGTCGCGCAGGCTGGCGTGCGAGGCGTCCAGCAGCGGGCCGACCGCGGCCAGGTCGCCCGCGCGCAGCGCCGCCACGGTGGCGTCGACACGCGCGTTCTCGGTCAGCACGTGCTCGGCCCGGCGGTCCAGCGGCTCGGCCAAGCGGGCAGCAGCGGTGGGGTCGGCCTCGCTGAGCCAGCGCACGCCGAGCTCCGCGGCCGCGCGCTCGCACTCCGCGCGGCGCACGTTGTAGCCGTCCTGCGCCGACAGCGTGTGCGGCGCGCCCGAGTCGAGCACCACCAGCTGCCACCCGTCGGCCTGCAACGGCACGAGGTCGAGCGCGAGGGTCGCGAAGTCGATGCGCAGCGCGTGGCCGGGCGCGCCCGCGAGCGCGGCGAGCTGGTCGAGCAGCCCGGTGCGCGCCCCGACCCAGTCGTTCTCCACCCGCGAGCACAGCCGCGCGAGCTCGACGCGGTCGGCGTCCTCCTCGCCGCTGAGCGCGAGCCACGCCAGCGCCAGCGCCACCTCGAGGGCCGCGCTCGAAGACAGCCCGCCGCCGCGCGGGACGTCCGCGGAGATGGTCACCCGTGCCGGGCGCACGGTGAACCCGGCCCGCGCCAGCTCGGCCACCATGCCGCGCACGAACGCGCGCCAGCCCCGGGCCGGCTGCACGTCGGCCAGCGGGAAGCGGTCCTCCTCGCCCAGGTCCTCGGCCACGGCGACGACGTCGAGGCCGTCGATCGCCTCGGCGCGCACCGTACAGCCGGCGGCGATCGGAAACGGCAGCGCCAGGCCGCCGTTGTAGTCGGTGTGCTCGCCGATGAGGTTGACCCGGCCGGGGCCGCGGGCGGTCGCCGCGCGCCCGTCAGTCAAGGATCCGCACGTTCGCGCGCACCGCGGACTGCCCGTTGGGCAGCGAGACCACGAGCGCGTAGCGCCCGCCATCGAGCTCGTCGGTGGCGATGCGCAGGCGGCCAGTGCCGGCCGGCAGCGCCACCCGGCGTGTGGTCGTGGCCGAGCCGCCGCTGATCGGGCTCAGGCTCACGAACACCGAGCCGGCGCGCGGCGCCGTGTAGCTCAGGACGAACGGCTCGCCCGCCGAGACCTCGTCGGCGACGAGCTGGACCTCGGGCGCCGCCGGACCGCCGGGGCGCGAGAGCGCGTTGTCGCCCTCCGGCGCGGCGGCGCCGCCGGTCGCCTGCGGCGAGGGCGCGGACTGCACGGTGACGGGCAGCGAGCCGGGCGAGGTGTCGGCGCCCGAGCCGGCGATGAGCACGACCGCGATCACGATCCCGGCGGCGGCCGGGGCGCCGATCGCGAATGCGGGCCACAGCCGCGTGCGCCACCAGGGCTGCTTGTCCTCGGTCGCGCGCTCGTCGGCGCGCCCGCGCGCGAAGTCGGCCTGTAACCGGCGGTCGAGCCGGGCCAGGAACTCGGGGCTCGGCTCCTCGCGCAGGGCGCGCAGCTCCGGGCCCCACTCGCCCAACCCGGCCAGGTCGGCCTCGATGCCGGGGTCGGCGTGCTCGCCGTTACGCCATCTCATCGCAGGCCTTCCGCAGCTTGGTCACGACGCGGTGCACCATCGTGGAGGCGTTCGTCGCAGTGATGTCGAGGACCTCGGCGATCTCGGCGTGGCTGAGCCCGCCGTCGAAGCGCAGCGCGACGAGCTCGCGCTCGCGCGGCTCGAGCTTGTCGAGCGCGCGCAGCACGACCTCGCGGCGTGCGCTTGCCTCGGCCAGCTCGGGCGGTCCGGCGCTCGTGCGGTCCTCGGGCTCCGGCGGCAGCTCGGCGACGCGCCCCCGGCGGCGGAGCTCGTCGAGGGCGGCGTTACGGGCGATGCCGAACATCCACGCGCGCGGCGCACCACGCCTACGATCGAACGTGGCCCGGGCCCGGAAGCCCCGCTCGAACGCGATCGCCGTCACCTCCTCGGCCGCCGATCGGTCGCGCAGCATTCCCGCGACGAAGGCGAAGATGGCGCCGGCGCTCTCACGGTAGACGTCCTCGAACTCCGCCGTCTGCACGGACGGCATTCAAGACCACCAAGAGGCGGAGCGATGCCCATGTACTCCCTACGGCGGGCTGTGCCGCGCGTCACAGACGCGCTTCCGACTCCAGCGCGGCACGCACGCGAGCGGACAGATCGCTGGGCGAGAACGGCTTCCGGAGGAAGTCGTCGGCGCCCGCGTCGAAGGCTCGCGCGAGCTCGGTATCGCGCACCGAGGCGGTGAGGATGATGATCGCCATTCCGCGCGTCGCCTCGTCGGCGCGTAGCCGTCGCGTGACCTCGTAGCCGTTGGTCTTCGGCATCTGCACGTCGAGCAGCGCCAGCGCCGGGCGGCGCTCGCCGGCCAGCCGCAGGGCCTCCTCGCCGTCACGCGCGGTGACGACGTCATAGCCGTCCTGCTGCAGGCACAGCGCGACGAGGTCGAGGATGTCCTCGTCGTCCTCGGCCACGAGCACGACCGGCGCGCTCACCGCGACACGCCTCCGCGCAGGCGCTCGGCGGAGGGCGACCCGCTCGGCGGCGGGCGCAGGGGGAGCCGCACGCGGAACGTGGTCCCGGCGCCCTCGATGCTGTCGAACTCGAGCGTGCCCTCGTGCGCCTCGACGATCGCCTTGGCGATGGTGAGCCCGAGCCCGACGCCTGGGATGGCGCGCTCGGTCGCGGTGCTGGCGCGGTAGAAGCGCTCGAACAGGCGCTCCTGCTCGGCGGCGGGGATGCCGACCCCGGTGTCGCGCACGTCGATCAGCGCGGCGCCGTCCTTGGCGGCCAGGCGCACGGTCACGGTCCCGCCCTGGGGCGTGAACTTGACGGCATTGGAGACGAGGTTGTCGAGCACCTGGGCGAGTCGATCGCGGTCGCCGGCCATGGCGGGTACGTCCTGCGCGGCGGCCTCGAGCGTGAGCTCCTTGGACTCGGCCCGCGGCCGGGCCGCCTCCACCGCTTCCCTGCTGAGGGTACGCAGATCGACCTCGCCGACCTCGAGTGCCAGCCGCCCGGCCTCGACGTGGGCGACGAAGAGCAGATCGCCCACGAGCCGCAGCAGGCGCCGCGCGTTGCGGTCCACGACGCCGAGGAAACGGCGGTGGTGGTCGGTCAGCCCGTCGTCGTCCTCGAGCACGAGCTCGAGGTAACCGATGATCGAGGTCAGCGGCGTGCGCAGCTCGTGCGAGACCAGCGCGAAGAACTGGTCCTTGAGGATCTCGGCCTCGCGCTCGGACGCCTTGCGCTCCAGGTACTGGCCGATCTGCTGGCTCAGGTAGACCATGACCTGGATGAGCTGTTCGTCGCGCGGGCGCGGCTCGGCCGAGCTCAGCTCGAGCACGCCCAGCGTCGTCGTGCCGCTGAGCACCGGCACCGCGACGACGGCGGGCTCCTCGACCCAGACCACGTGGCCGGTCGTCCATGCGCGGGTAGGGAGGCTGTCCTCGCCGCTGGCCGTGGACTCGTCACGCTCGCGGCCCTGCACGCGGGGCGCCGACCAGTCCGCCTCCAGCCACAGGCGGTGCGCGTCGCCGTCGGCGCTCCAGTACGCGCCCAGGTCGAAGCCGAGGCCTTCGCCGAGCGCGGCCAGGATCCGCGGGAGGGCCTCCTCGGCCGTGGCCGCCTCGGCCATCGCGCGCGCGACCGCGTTCTGCACCTGGAGGTGGAGCTGGCTGCGCCGGCGCGCGGTGATGTCGCGCACGAACGCGTTGAAGACCCAGCGCCCGTCGAGGTTGAGCGGGGAGACCGTGGCCTCGACCGGGACCTCGCTGCCGTCGCGGCGCACGGCCGTGGCCTCGATGCGGCGGCCGACCAGCCGGCTCTCGCCTGTGCGCAGGAAGCCCTCGAACTCGGTGCCCACGTTGGCGCGGTCCTCGGCCGGCACGATCAGGTCGGCGACCGGCCGGCCGATCGCTTCGCGCGCGCGCCAGCCGAACAGCCGCTCGGCGGACGAGTTCCATTGCGTGACCTCACCCTTGTCGTCCATGGCCAGGAAGGCCTCGTTGGCGGTGTCGAGAACGGCGCGGTTGATGCGGGCCTGGTGACGGGCGACCTGGAGCGCGCGCACGTTGGAGAGCGCGATCGCGGCCTGACCGGCCAGGGCGACGATGGTCGCGCGCTCCTCCTCGGCGAAGGGCTCGTCGCGGACGCGCCCGAGGCTGACCACCCCGACGTGGCGGTCGGACTGGATCAGCGGCACGTGCAGCTCGGCGCGCACCAGGACGTCGTGGCCGTAGGCGGGCACGCGCAGGCCGGCCTCGCCGTAGCCGAGCGCAAGGGTGGAGCGCTCCTGCATCGCCCGGCCGCCGGCGCCCTCGCCCGGGTCCAGGCGCGGCGGGAGGCGATCGCCGCGCACCCCGTGGGCGGCCAGCAGGGTGGCGCCGTCGCGGGTGCGTTCGTCGCGGCCGCGCGCGTAGAGCGCGCCGACCTCGCAGCGCGCCAGCTCGCATAAGTGGTCGAGCGCGGCGGCGGCGAGCGGCTCGAGCTCGGCGTGCTCCTGCAGGCGTTCGCCGAAGCGCTGCAGGACCTCGACCTGGCGCTTCTCCTCGGCCACCTGCTCGACGGCATGCTCGAGCTCGCCCTGCGAGGCCTCGAGCTCGGCGTTCTGGCTCTCGAGCTGGTCGCGGTTCTCCTCCAGCGACGTGGCCATGACGTTGAACGTGCGCGCCAGCTCGCCCATCTCGGCCGGGCCGCGCTCGTCCACGCGGGCCGAGAGGTCGCCGCCGGCGAGGCGGCGGGCGCCCGTGGCGACGCGGGCAATCGGGCGCAGCAGCGCCCGCGTGAGGTACCCGCTGAAGGCGAGGATCAGGAGCACCGAGATCACCAGGCCGCTCACGCCGATGAGCACCGCCGTGCGGGCCTGGCTGTCGGCCGACTCGCGACGCGTCTCGGCGAGCGCGTTCTCCGCGGTGATGAACTGGCTGAACTGCGCGCGCAGGTCGTCGATGCGGCGTTTGCCCTCGCCGATGACCCGGATCGCCTTGGGGCTGGCGGAGCGCACCTGGCCGTGCAGCACCTCGGGCACGACGTAGCCCTTGAGGTAGTCGTCGATGGACTTGGCCAGCAGCTTGGCGCGCGCCATCTGCTCGGTGTTGTTGGCCACGAGGCCCTGCAGACGCTGGGCCTCGGGCGGGACAGCGGCCTGGGCGGAGCGGAACGGGGTCAGGAAGCGCTCGTCGCGCGTGAGCAGGAGCCCGCGCAGGCCGGTCTCGAGGTCGATCACCCGGCGCTCGAGCCGGTTGGCGGCGGCCAGCACCTGTTCGGAATGCCGGGCGGCGGTCGAGGAGTCGCGCAGCTCGCCGATCGCGACGAGCAGGATCGCGAAGATCGCGCCCACGATCAGCGCGAGGACGATGCTGGCGGCGAGCACTCGCGAACGCAGACCCATCGCGCCATTATCGCGCGGCCTATACGCTCGCTCGCCATGCGGCTTGCCACCTTCCTGCCCCCGCGGGCCGAGCGCGCGCTGGCCGGGGAGGTGCGCGGCGAGCACATCGTGGACTTCGGCGACGGCGTGACCGTGCGCGGGTTGCTCGCGCAGGAGACCATCGCGCCCGCCGCCGGGCGGTCGTGGGCGCTGGCCGAGGTGGAGCTGCTCGCGCCCGTGCCCGACCCGCTCGCGATCTACGGCATCGGCCTCAACTACGCGGCCCACGCGGCCGAGACGGGCGCCGAGCCGCCCGAGGAGCCGATCGTGTTCGCCAAGATGATCGGCGCGGTCGCGCCGCCCGGCGGCCCGGTGGTCTGCCCGCCGGTGGTGAGGCGGCTCGACTACGAGGGCGAGCTGTGCGTCGTCATCGGCGCCGCCGGCCGGATCGGCGGCTACACGGTCGCCGACGACGTCTCCGCCCGCGACCTGCAGCGGCGCGAGCGCCAGTGGATCCGGGCCAAGGGGGCCGACACCTTCTGCCCCTACGGCCCGTGGATCAGCACCGCCGACGCCGTGCCCGACCCCCAGGACCTGCGCCTGCGCACCTGGGTCAACGGCGAGGAGCGCCAGAACTCGACCACCGCCGACCTCATCTTCGGCCCACAGGCGTGCGTCGACTTCATCGCGCAGACCTGCACGCTGCACCCCGGCGACCTCATCCTCACCGGCACGCCCAGCGGCGTGGGCCAGGCCTCGGGCCAGTTCCTGCAGGACGGCGACGTCGTGCGGGTCGAGATCGAGGGCCTGGGCGCGATCGAGCACACGATCGCAACGCGCTAGCGCTCAGTGCTTGTCGATGACGCGGTCGATCAGGCCGTACTCGACCGCCTCGGCCGCCTTGAAGAAGCGGTCGCGCTCCATGTCCTCGTGGACCCGGTCGAGCGGCTGGCCCGTGTGGCGCGCGTAGATCTCGTCGATCCGCGCACGGGTGTTGAGGATCTCGCGGGCGTGGATCTCGATGTCCGAGGACTGGCCCTCGAACCCCGCCGAGGGCTGGTGGATGAGCATCCGCGCGTTGGGCAGCGCGAGGCGCTTGCTTTCGGCGCCGCCGGTCAGCAGCAGCGAGCCCATCGACATCGCCATACCGAAGCAGATGGTCTGTACGTCGGGCTTGATGAACTGCATCGTGTCGTAGATCGCCAGGCCGGCGTAGATCGAGCCGCCCGGGGAGTTGATGTAGAGCGAGATGTCCTTGTCGGGGTCGACCGACTCCAGATGGAGCATCTGGGCGACGATGAGGTTGGCGATCTGATCGTCGACCGGCGTGCCCAGGAAGATGATCCGTTCGTTGAGGAGGCGCGAGTAGATGTCGTACTCCCGGTCACCCCGGGAGTTGCGCTCGACGACCATGGGAACCAGCGGCATGGCGGCTAGCGTAGAAGGTCGTGTCCGCACTCTCCCTCAAGGGCCTTACCAAGCGCTACGACGACGGCCTGTTGGCCCTCTGCGACTTCGACCTCGACATCCCCGAGGGCACCTTCTTCGGGCTCCTGGGGCCTAACGGGGCGGGCAAGACGACGCTGATCTCGGCCGTCTGCAACCTCATCCGGATCACCGCCGGGGACATCCGCATCTTCGGGCTGCCGCACGACTCGCTCGAGGCCCGGCGGCTCATCGGGCTGGCCGAGCAGGACGTCAACCTCGACCGCTTCCTCGACGTCGAGGAGACGCTCGTCTACCACGGCGGCTACTACGGCCTGAAGCGGGGCGCGGCGCGCCGCCGGGCGCGCGAGATGATGGACGTGTTCGACCTCCACGGGAAGGCGAAGGTGCGAGCGCCCAAGCTCTCGGGCGGCATGCGCCGGCGGCTCCTGCTGGCCCGCGCGCTCATGCACGAGCCGCCCCTGGTCATCCTCGACGAGCCGACCGCCGGCGTGGACTTCGAGCTGCGCATGGAGCTGTGGCGCTACATCCGCCGGCTGCACCGCGGGGGCACGACGATCCTGTTGACGACGCACTACCTCGAGGAGGCCGAGGAGCTGTGCGAGGAGATCGCGCTTATCCGGGGTGGCGAGCTGGTGGCGCGCGACACGGCGGAGGCCCTGCGCGAGGCCTACGAGGCGACGTCGCTCACCGACGTCTACCTGAAGGCGATGGCCAGGTGATAGAGCGCCACCGCCCACTCCTCTGGCTCGCCGGCCGCGAGGTCCTACGGGTGCTCAAGCTGTGGTCGCAGACCATCGTCGCTCCCGTGATCGCGTCGTTCCTGTTCATCCTCGTGTTCGGGCTGTCGCTGGGCGGGCGCATCAAGCAGATCGACGGTTTCTCCTACGACGTGTTCATCGTGCCCGGGCTGATCACGATGGCGATGGTCCAGGCCGCCTACACGAACAACGCATCGTCGGTGTTCCAGGCCCGGTTCGACCGCTACCTGCACGACGTCCTCGCGGCGCCCATGCGCACCTGGGAGGTCAACCTGGGCCTGTCGCTGGGCGGCGCGGTGCGCTCGCTGGCCATCGGCGTATCCCTACTCGTGCTCTCGCTGATCGTCGTCGACGTGCCCATCAACGAGCCCGGGGTGCTGATCCTGGCGGTGGCGCTCGCGCTGGTGCTCTTCTCGTCCCTCGGCGTGATCGTCGGCATCTACGCCGAGACCTTCGACCACCACATGTTCGTCAACAGCATCATCATCCTGCCGCTGGCGTTCCTGGGCGGGGTCTTCTATTCGGTCAGCCGGCTGCCGGCGCCGTGGCAGGAGATCTCCCACGCCAACCCGATCTTCTACCTGGTCAGCGCGGTGCGCTACGGGTTCCTGGGCACGGCCGACGCGCCGATCGGCCTGTCGCTGGGCGTCACCGCCGTGCTGGCCGCGGCGACCGTGTTCTGGAGCTCGTACCTGTTCCGGACCGGGCGGAAGCTGAAGGCCTAGTCGCGCAGGAGCCCGGCCAGGGTCGGGGCCCAGCGCCGGATCGAGTAGTGCGCGGTTGCCCGCTCGCGGCCCGCGGCGCCCAGGCGGGCGCGCAGGGCGGCGTCGCCGGCGAGGCTCGCCAGCGCCTCGAACCAGGCGTCCTCGCCGGTGGTGACCAGCCCGGCGTCGTCGACCACCTCGCCCACCGCGCCGACCGCATCGGCCACCACCGGCACCCCCGCGCCCATGTACTGGATGGCCTTGTAGGCGGCCTTCCCGCGCGTCCACGGGTCGTCGGGCAGCGGCATGATGCCGACGTCCATGCGCTGCAGGGCATCGTCCTCGGCCGCCGGCGTCCAGGGTCGGCAGACGACCTCGACGCCCGCGATGGGCTCGACCTCGCCGCCGACGACGTCGAGCACGACGGTGCGGTCGGGGAGCGCGCCGGCCAGCCGCGCGAGCGGGGCGCGCACTGCGCCGAGGTAGCGCGACGTGCTCGGCGAGCCCACCCAGCCGACGGTGAGGGTCTCCGCCTGCGCGTGCCGGCGCGGGCGCAGGCGGTCGGTGTCGACCAGCGAGGGGATCACGATGACATCGCGCGCGTGCCGGCTCAGCCACTCGGCCAGGAGGGGCGTGGCCGCGACGACATGGTCGGCGCGGCGGGCCAGCCACGCCGCCTTGCGGCCGCTCGCCTTCAGGAACGCGAGGGGGTGACCGCCGGCGCGGCGGGCGTCGTTCCAGATCGCGTCGTCGACGTCGTAGACGACCTTTCGGTCGTCGGTCGCGGCCTTTTCAAGGCCGAGCGGGGGCAGAAGATCGGCCTGGCGCAGGAGCAGAACGGTGCGCAGCGCGGGCCAAGCGGCGTCCAGGCGCGCGCGCTGGGCGCGCCGCGCCGCGAGCAGGATGCGCGCCCGACGGCGCGGATCAGCGCTGTGGAACAGGACATCGCGCTGCGCGTCGAACAGCGGGAGGGGGTCGAGCGCGACGCCATGCTCGAGCAGGGCGGGCGCGAGGAGGGTGCCGCGGACGCGGAAGTTGGCGGCGTCGGGGCCGGTGGCGGCCACCAGCGCCACGTTGGCAAGATCAGGGCGCATGCGAGGTGGTGGCAGCGGGGTCGTCGAGGCTCCCCCGAAGCGCGACAGCGTACCGTTGAACCCGAGGGCGATCTGGCTCGTCCTCGGGGCGGCCACGTCCGTCCAGTTCGGCGCCGCGCTCGCGGCGACGCTGTTCGACCAGCTCGGGCCCGGCGGCACGGTGTGGTTGCGGCTGCTGTTCGCCGCCGTGATCCTGCTCGTGCTCTGGCGCCCGAGCCTGAAGGCCCGCCCGGCACGCGAGCTCGCCCTGGTCGGCGCCTTCGGCCTCGCGCTGGCGGTGATGAACACCGGCTTCTACGAGGCGCTGGACCGCATCCCGCTCGGGGTCTGCGTGACCATCGAGTTCTTCGGGCCGCTCGGGGTGGCGGTCGCGCTCTCGCGCCGCGCGCTCGACCTGGTCTGGGTCGCGCTGGCCGCGGGCGGGATCGTGCTCCTGGCCCGCGGCGCCAGTGGCGGCCTGGACGGGGTCGGGGTGCTGTTCGCGGTCATCGCCGGCTGCGCGTGGGCGGTGTACATCCTCCTTAGCCGACGCGTGGGCCAGACGTGGGGGAGCGGGACCGGCCTGGCCGTGGCCATGGCCGTAGGCGCTGTCGTCGTGGCGCCGCTGGGCATCGTCGACGGCGGGAGCAACCTCTTCGACCCCGCCCTGCTCGCCCAGGCCGTCGCGGTCGCGGTCCTCTCCAGCGCGATCCCCTACTCGCTCGAGCTCGAGGCGCTGCGCCGCATCCCGGCCGGGGTCTTCGGCGTGCTCATGAGCCTTGAGCCGGCGATCGCCGCGCTGGCCGGCTTCCTGGTCCTGGGCCAGGACCTCGTGGGCCGGGAGCTCGTCGGCATCGGCGCGGTCGTCGTGGCCAGCGCCGGCGCCGCGTGGACGGCGCACCGGCTCACCGTCGTCGACTGATGCACGCCCCGGGAGGCACGGATTACCGTCCGCGGCGATGCGGCGCGCCGCGCTCCCCCTGCTCTGCCTGCTCGCCGGCGCCGGGCTGATCGCGCCGGCCGCGCGCGCCGACCTGCCGCCGATCAAGCACGTGTTCCTGGTCGTGCTCGAGAACAAGGGCCACGATGAGAGCTTCAGCCGGACGGGTGCGTCGGAGTGGCTCGCGCGCACGCTCCCGCGCCAGGGCGAGCTGCTGCGGCAGTACTACGGGATCGGCCACGAGAGCCTCGACAACTACCTGGCCATGGTCTCGGGCCAGGCGCCCAACCCGCAGACCCAGGCCGATTGCCTGCCCACCTTCAACGAGGTGTTCCCTGGCGTTCAGGGCCCCGACGGCCAGGCCATCGGCGTCGGCTGCGTGTACCCGGGGTGGGTCAAGACGATCGGCGACCAGCTCAAGGCGGCGGGCATGACGTGGAAGGGCTACATGGAGGACATGGGCACCCCCTGCCGGCGCCCGGCCCTCGGCACCCCGGACGACACCCAGAGCGCGCGCCCGGACGACCAGTACACGGCTCGCCACAACCCGTTCGTCTACTTCCATTCGATCATCGACGACCAGGCGCGCTGTAACGCGCACGACGTGCCGCTGGACGCGCTCTCCGGCGACCTGGCCAGCGCGGCGACCACGCCCAACTTCTCCTTCATCACCCCCGACCTCTGCCACGACGGCCACGACGCCAAGTGCGCCGACGGCGGCCCCGGCGGCTTGGCCGGCGACGACCAGTTCCTGGGCGAGTGGGTGCCGCGCATCCTGCGCTCACCCGCCTACGCCGACGGCGGCATGCTCATCGTCACCTTCGACGAGGCCGAGAACGACAGCGCGGCCGCATGCTGCAACGAGCCCACCGGGCCGAACACGCCGATGCCCGGGATCGAGGGCCCGGGCGGCGGCCGCACGGGCACGCTCGTGCTCTCGCGGTACGTCACGCCGGGCTCGACCAACGACACGCCCTACAACCACTACGCGCTGCTGCGCAGCCTCGAGGACCTGTTCGGGCTGTCGCACCTGGGCTACGCGGGCGCGGCCGGGCTGCGCCCGTTCGGCGCCGACGTCTACAACGCGCCGCCGCCGGCGACCGCCCCGCCGCCGCAGGCCAAGAAGAAGCGGCACAGGGTCAAGCACCGCCACCGCGGGCACCGCCGCCACAAGCGGCGGCACCGCTGACGCCGGGGGGGGGGGGGGTCAGGTCTTTCTTTGCCGCACCAGAGTCCGGTGTGGCCAAGAAAGACTTGACCCCTCTGCGGCTCAGGCGATCACGTCGAGCCAGTCGCGCAGGGGCGTGTGGCGATGCAGCGGCTGTCCGCTGGCCACCTCGGTCCGCAGCTCGCCCAGCGTCCCGAAGGTCTCGGCCGTCACGTTGTGCTGGTGGATGGTCTCGAGGTTCTCCTGGCGGGCCATCACGTAGGCCGCGTCGGCCAGGGCGGGGAAGCGCTCGAGCACGCCGCCGATCATCTCGCGCACGCAGTCCTCGACGAACCGCGGGCGGCGGTGGGCCTTCTCCACCACGGTGGCCTCGTCGGAGCGCTTCATGAGCTCGTAGATCTCCGATGACATCGAGTTCTCGACGATCTCGAGCAGCACGCCGGCGTCGATCTCGTCCTCGCACAGCTCGGTGCAGCCGATGTACAGCGTCCCCAGCCCGCGCTGGTTGTGGGTGGCGACGGGCACGGCGCCGAAGATGCGGTCGACCTCGTCGGCGGTGAAGCCGTCGGCCTCGAGCCGCTTGCGCGAGCGGCCCTCGATCAGCCCCTGCGCGCACGGGCAGGCGGTGATGCCCTGGGCCCGGACGCCGATGAGCCGGCGGGTGCCGTGGGCGGACGCGACCGCGGAGCCGAGCAGCGTGTACATCTCCTGCGTCCGGATGCCCGACTCGGGGGCTGGCTTGTACTCGGGGTAGCGGGCGGCGATCGTCACCTCGGCCCGTCGGGCGTCTTGGCGCTCGCGCACGCCCTCGGCGATGTGCTGGGCGAGGGTCTCGGCCTTGAAGGGCGCCTCGCCGAGGATGACCTCGCCGATGACGTCGTTGGCGACCTCCTCGAAGCGCGACATGTGCGCGCCCTTCTGGTTGGCGCCGAGATCGACGAAGCAGTCGAGCTCCGCGTGGTAGAGCCGCTCCTTGCCGTTGTGGCGGATACGGATGACCTTCTCGACGCCGGTGACGCCGACGCGGGAGAGCGACAGGGGAAGCGTGGGCTTCTGCTGCTGGACGTCGGGCTGTGAGGTAGGTATTTGCGCCATGCCAGTAGGGAAAGGGTCGGAAAGTCGTAAGACGCCGCGCGAGGCCTCGATCGAGGGTACCGACCGTGCGTCTGCGTGCCGATGGCTGTGCTATCACTCGCCCGGCTCGGGCGATCCGTTACTTGGAGAGATGGAGGGAGCGGGTTGAGCACCACGAAGTCGGACGAGTTTCTCGCGGACGAGGCGCCGATCACCGAGATCGACGAGTTTCGGGCGCTCATCGAGGAGGGGAACGAACGCGGGTTCGTCTACCTCGAACAGATCACGTCGAGGCTCGACGAGGTCGAGATCACGAAGGCGCAGGTCGGTGAGCTTCACGCGCACCTGACCGAGCACGGCATCGATGTCGTCGGGGCCGACGGCAAGCCGGTGGCGCCGGGCGGCGACCCCGCGCCCAAGCGCGTCCAGGCCAACGGTGACGGGGGCGCGGGAGAGGCGCCGCGCAAGCCGGAGATCGACCTCACCGTCGAGCCGTCGCTGGACTCGCTGCGCCTGTACCTGCGCTCGATCGGCAAGGTCGAGCTGCTCACGGCCGACGAGGAGGTCACGCTGGCCAAGCGCATCGAGCGCGGTGACCTCATGGCCAAGCAGCACATGGTCGAGGCCAACCTGCGCCTGGTCGTGTCCATCGCCAAGGCCTACCTGGGCCGCGGCCTGACCTTCCTCGACCTCATCCAGGAGGGCTCGCTGGGCCTCATCCGCGCGGTGGAGAAGTTCGACTACCGCCGCGGCTACAAGTTCTCGACCT
>DATBDE010000062.1:0-33208 GCA_036270095.1 Solirubrobacteraceae bacterium
TGGGGGAGCACGCTGATCGTCAGCTGCTTCGTCGTCTCCGTTCTGCAGCTCGGGCTGTTCGTGGTGGTGGAACGCCGCATGGCCGACCCGCTGCTCGACCTCTCGCTGTTCCGCAAGCCGGCCTTCACGGGCGCCACGATCGTCGGCTTTGCGCTGTCGGCGTCGATCTTCTCGATGTTCCTCTACATCACGCTCTTCTTCCAGAACGTGCTGGGATTCTCGCCGTTCGAGGCGGGGCTCCGGTCGCTGCCGGTCACCGGGCCGATCCTGTTCGTCTCGCCGCTGAGCGGCCGGCTGACGGCGCGCGTGCCGGTGCGGCTGCTGCTCGGGACGGGGCTCGTGTTCGTGACGGTCGGGCTGCTGCTGATGGGGAACCTGTCCGACTCGTCCGGGTGGACCGCGCTGCTGCCTGGCCAGATCCTGGCCGGCATCGGGATAGGCCTGGCCACCCCTGCGCTGGCCTCGACCGCCGTCGGCGTGGTCGGCCCGCAGCTGAGCGGCATGGCCTCGGGCGCGAGCAACACGGCTCGCCAGCTCGGGATCGCCACCGGGATCGCCGGCCTCGGCTCGATCTTCCAGTCGAAGATCGAGTCGACGCTCACCCCGCTGGTCGCGGGCATGCCCGCGTCGCCGCATGTCCACGAGCTTGCGCGGGCTGTGGCGTCGGGCGGGACCGGGCGCGCCTTGCAGGCGGTGCCGCCCGCCGACCGCGACAAGGTGGCGCACGCCGCGCACCACGCGTTCGTGACGGGCTTCAACACGATCGCGCTGGTAAGCGTCGCCGTGGCGGCGGTGGGCTCAGTGGCGGGGTACGCGCTGGTGCGGTCGCGGGACTTCGTGGGCGTCGGCGGCCAGGCCCCGGCTCCGCCGGAGCCCGCGTAGG
The DNA here is from genome assembly GCA_036270095.1 of Solirubrobacteraceae bacterium. GTDB lineage: Bacteria > Actinomycetota > Thermoleophilia > Solirubrobacterales > Solirubrobacteraceae > DATBDE01. Next base: position 884 of record DATBDE010000062.1, read on the forward strand.
CGGCGGCGCGCCGGGAAGACTCCTACGGCACCGACAACCCGGCGACCTGCGCGGTCAGGTCGGCCTGGGTCGCCTTTATCGGGGCGCCTCCGCTGATCGGCCGGCAGAACACGGCAACGTCGTAGTTCCCGGGCGTCACGGCCACCCCACCCGTGAGAACCAGCTCCTGGATCTCCAGCGCGCGCCCGGACAGGCTGGCATTCGTTGCGCGGCCGAACGGCTGGAAGGTGCCGGTCAGGTTGCCGTTGGCATCCGTCGGCGCGAAGAACTGCGTGCATTCGACGAGCTGGTCCAAGTTGAGATTCGAGGAATTGGTCTCCTGCAGTTGGATCATCGCGGTGGAAAGGATCCGGCCGGGCTGGTTGGTGATCAGGAACACGGCGCCCGGGCCCACGCTATTGGTCTCGAGGTCGACGACCTTCTTCCCCGGGAACTGGTCCTGATCGACGAGCGCCACGTCCTGGATCACGCTCGCGCTCTGCGACGGCACCGAGGCGTTCGTCCCGTTGGTCCCGTTGGTCCCATTGGTCCCGTTCGTGCCGTTGGTCCCGTTCGTCCCGTTCGTGCCCGTCAGGCCGCGTGGCCCGTCGGCTCCCTGGGGTCCTGGGACCGTGGCGGCGCCGAGCGCCCGCCTGGCGAGCCGCTTGGCCGATCGCGCCGTGCGCAGTGCGCTCTTGGCGGTCTTCAGCGGCGTGGCTGCGGCGACGGCCTTGTGCTGCTCGGCCGCGGCCGGCAGCGCGATCGCGGTGGCAGCGAGCGCGCCGCAGATGAGCACGGCCAAGCCGGCGACCGCAACTCTGGATCGCTTGATCCAGTTGAGCATGATCTCTCCCTTCGCGGCCGCTTCCCGATTCGACCGCGGTTCGGCGTTCCCCCGGCACGTCGACGCTACAGGTTTGAGAGCATCGCGTGGGGAAGATCGTGCCGAAACGCAAACGCGCGCCGCTGCGCCGATGTCGGCGACCAACTGCGCGGGGCACTTGCGAGTGGCAAGATGCGCCACGATGGCGCGGCATCCCGCCGAAACGGTCTCGGTGCTCACGTACCGCACCGGCATTCAGGATGCCAACCTGGCCGGCAACGTCCACGGCGGCTGGATCATGAAGCTCTGCGATGACGTCGCGGTGATCGCGGCGACGCGCCTGGCCGGCGGACGCGTGGTGACCGCCGCCGTGGACGCGATGAAGTTTCGCGCGCCCGTGAAGGTCGGCGACGTGATCACGCTGCGAGGGACCGTCAACGCCGCCTGGCGCACGTCGATGGAGGTCGGGGTGCGCGTCGAGGCCGAGCACGTGCCGACCGGCGAGGTGGCGCACACCTGCACCGCGTACGTGACCCTGGTCTCCTTGGGAGAGGACGAGAAGCCCGTCGTGCTGCCGGCCGTCGAGCCGCAGACTCCAGAAGACGAGCGGCGCCACCGCGACGCCAACCACCGCCGCGAGCTCCGGCTCGCCAGCTCCCGCTGAGCATCCCGAGACGCCGCTGATCGTCCAGACGGAGCGTGTGTGGTTGCGGTCCCGCGCCGCGGGGGTCGCGCCGACCATGTGAAGGGAATACCGTGAGAGTGGCAGTCGCCTTGGTGCTGGCTAGCCGCTACCCGGTGGCGGCGCCGGCCTCGGGAGGGATAGTCACCTCGCCAGTCGGTCTACCCGACGTGCGCTGAACCGTCAGTTGCCCTGTGCCCGGGGTGTCAAGGCGGGGGTTGTCTCTGGTTCGAGCACGAAGAGCTCGATGGTGAGTTCGGCGTCCTGGCGGTTGGCGCTGAGGAAGGCCTTGACGGTGCGGTGGGTGAGGCCCTCGATGGTGTCGATGAAGCGAACCTCCATACTGTCTTGCCAGGCGATTCTGGCCTGGCGTACCTCGTACCATCTGCCGGCCTCGAAGAGCGTCTGTTCGGCGGGGGTGTAGCCGCCGGCGAGAACGAAGATGACGAGGTTGGGTTCGAGGTAGGTGCGACAGCTGGTCGGTCCGCGCCCGAAGTACTGCTTGAACAGCGCGACGACCGCGTTTGAGAGTTGCTGGCGTAGCTCGCCGTGCGCTTGGGCGAGCGGTTCGCGCATCGCGGCGGCATCGTCAGGGTGCAGCGTGTGATCGGGCATGGCCGGTCGCGCCGTTTCGTCCCGCGCGGGTTCTGCGCGAACGGCGCAGTTTCCGAGCATAGCTGGCGTTTGGCGTCGGGACCCGGGGGTCCGCGTGCGCTTTGGCCTGGTTGGTCGCCCCGGCTGGTGCTAGCTTGACGGTTTCAGGGAGCGTCAGCCTGGACGCGGCTGTGCCGGCCCAACAATCCGACTCGGAAGCGCCGAGGGCCTGATCCTCCAACTACGTGGAGGCTTCTCCGGGCCACCCCGAGGGGTTGGGCTGTGAGGGGTTTCGAGGAGGTCCCTATATGGCGGCGCATGACACCGCCGCGGGTCCAGGTCAGGGTGCGCGTGCTGGGCAGCCTGCCGCTCCGGCGGCAGATGTCTGTTTGGCCTGCGTCTTGGCATGCGTGCCCGCGGCCCCGATCGTGGCCAGATCCGCGGTCGCACACGCCCTGACTGGCCGCGTCGACGGCCGCGTCCTCGCCGATGCCGAGCTATTGGTGTCCGAGCTCGTGACCAACAGCGTCCAACACGCCGGACTGAGCGCCGACGACTTCGTGCGCATCGGCGCCGCGGTCACCAACGGCGTGCTGCGCCTGGAGGTCGACAATCCCGGCGCTGCCGGCGCCGTTGCTCCGCGCGACCCCGACGCGGAGCGGTACGGCTTCGGGCTGCGGATCGTCGACACACTCGCTGACGCGTGGGGCGTCTCGCGCAACGGCCACACCCGCGTCTGGGTCGAGCTCGCCTGCTGGCCCCCGCCGACCGAACTGCTGACCGCCTGAGGTCGGGCAGGAAAGGGATTTCATCCTCACGAGGGCTGGCTATGGGCAATACCCCGTTGGTATTGCGGCGGCGCCCGGGCGGGTCAGACGCGGTACAGGAACGTGTAGGCCGCGCGACGACCGGTCTGGACCCAATCCGCGGTGCATACTCCAGCGGCGGCATGTGGTCCGCGTCCTTGTCCCTCCGGGATGGTTCGCACAGAGGTCAAAGGGACCGATACCGAACTGCCTCATCCAATCAACGACCCTGACGGGCGCCGCGGGCTCGACCATCTGGACGTTGGGCACGAGGAGCTTGTTGGGAACTCTGGCCGTGCTCCTGTTGGATGCCCGGAATGCTCCGCCCTTACCAGGACCAGGAGTACAATCAAAGCGGACGGTCGCCAACTAGCCGACTTATCGCTAGTTGACCAGCCGACGATTGGCCTCCGCCTAAGCGGTACCTGTTTCGAGAGCAGAAACCGGCCCGCTTGTATCTAGGTGTCATCCTCAGGGCGTTGGTTTCCCCTGGGATATTCGACACAGGAGGTGGGAGTACGTGGTGCAAAGTGGAGTAGATGCGTTCAGCTGGGGTCTTCAACGGTTGGGCGTCGTGCTGGCGGCGACGCTCGGTGTGGCCACGTTGATCATCGCCGTATTCGTGGTGGCCCTCATGGGGATCGAAGCCGCCGGGTCGATCGGGCAATAAGCGGCGCGGGCCGCTCGGACGTCGACCGTGGCTTTGGGTCGCTGCCCTGTGTGCAATAAAAGCCGAAGCAGAAGCCGAAAGTGAGGACCGAACAGGTCGCTGCGCGCGAAGCCTGGGTCAAGTGGGTGGAACGCGGCTACTAGCAGTGGCGCGATCGCGCCGCCCGTCGCCTGACCGCCAAGGGCGTCCTGTGGGCGATGACGTCCGGGCGGCTACCTGGCGGCGTAGCCCTTGGACGCCTTGGTGATCTCGCCCTTCTTGACCATCTGCGACAGCCGGGCGGCGACCGTGTTGCGGTTGGCGTTCAAGGCCTTGGCCACATCGCCGGCGGTGCTCTGCGGATGGTCCTTGAGGTAGTCGATGATTCGCGCCGCCATATCGGGCTTGCGCTGACGCGCCGTGGCGCGACGGGTGCTGGCGCGGCGGGCCGTGGCCCGGCGCGCCGAGCGCTGCGAGGGCGGCGCGTGCTCATCACCGTGACGTTCGCGGAACTCCGCAATCTGGCCATCAATCCAGGCGAGACGCTCCAGCAGATCGTCGCGCTCGGCTTCGAGCGTGTCGATGACTTGTTCTATGCGAGACATTGACCCTCCCGAGTCGGGCCTGTCGTCAGTTGCGGTCGTGCGACGCGCGCTCCTGTTCGGCCCAATCGAGGCGGGCCTTGGCGCGGTCGTAGGCGCGCTCGAGTTCGCTGAGGCGGGCCGGGCTTGTCGGACGCCCGCCATACGCCCTTGCCTTGTAGAGGTCGTAGCGATCGCGACGGTAGCGAGCCTCGGCCCGCAGGTTTTCGAGCTGTGCGGGACCGGCCATCACAGGCCACGCCTTCGGGCGTCGTCGCTGAGGGCGCGGGCCATCTGCTCGGGGTCCGTCCGCCTGCGCAGCTCGCCGATGCTCTCCTTGTCGGAGACCTCATGGCGATACAGGGCATCCTGAAGTCCTTCGAGCGCCGTCTCCAGATGCGCGATCCGCGCCTCCAAGGCCTCGAGCCGGCGGTCCCCACCGACCTCCGCGGTCGCGGTCTCGACCGCCGCTCCGCCGCTGCGTCTCCGCCACACTCGGCTCACCCGCTCTGCAACTGTCGCCACCCTCGGATCTTTCAACCGTGAGGTAGGCACCTGCTGGCCTGTCCGTCGTGCTGCCATCGCTGAGTCCTCGCAACCCTCTGGTAGGTATCGCGCGAGAGGAAGAGGGGGAAGACCCTTACGGGCGAGTCAGTGGCTGGCCCCGCAAGGTTCGATCATTTGCCTCAAAGCTCCACGCCTCAGCGCGGCTGCGCTTCGGTGACCTTCGGGCTCCAGGCTGAAGTCCAGCCCACAGGGCCAGCTAACCCTTCATGGTACTCCCCTTCGGGCGCTTGATTTCACCGCGCAGGAACCGCAGCGTCAATCGCGAACGTTTCCGTCATGAAGGTGCTCGTTTTCGACGACCCAACGCTTCCCGGCCGCTATGAGTGGCTGATCGACGACGGCGGCGACCTGCACGAGACAATGCGTGCGTTGGCCCGGCAGTCATACCGGCGCAACGACCGGCCGATTCCCGTTGAGGAGCTGGCCGAGCGGTTGCGCGCCCACAGCACCGTCGACGCCCGCCCCTACGCGCCGCCGCACGGCACCTGACCACAGGCCACCGCGGCCGCGAGCGTGCTCGCCGTCGTGTGGGCGGGCGCGAACTGCGGCTGGACGAGAGAGCGCTGGCCCCGGAGGGTTGACGCGCGGTGCTGAGGCTGAGAGCGTCGGGGTTGCGCGACCCGGTGATCTGCCCTGGGGGTGATGATGCGATCAGCGCCGAGCATCGTCGTACTCGTGTTGGGCCTGTTCTTGTTGGCGTGGCCGGCGTCGGCGCTGGCGGCGCGTCCGGTTCCGGGGGGCCGCTATCTGCTGTTCGCGAAGGGCACGATTTACGGAACTGAACGCAGCGGCGTCCTCCAATTGTCCGGGAGCGGTCGTGCACTGACCTCTGACGCTATCCCGTTCTCCCCCGTCTGGAGGCACTACTTCGGCTCGTACCTCGAGAAATCCGTGAGTTGCGGCTCAGCAGCCCAGGACGATGCGGTGTTCCACCTCGGTGCGCCGGGATACCCGCCTGTCCCGATCGACAGCCGTGGCCGCTTCACGATCGTCGCCACGGGTGACCAAAACGCGCCGTACAACTCCGAGGTGGCACACCTGCGGGGGCGGTTCGTCTCGCGCTCGGAGGCGGTTGTCGAGATCGTCAGCGGCACCTTCCTTTCCCCGCAGGGGATGACGTCGTGCCCGATTCCCCACCAGACCTTCCGTTTCCAGCTGCGTCCGATGCCACCGTTCGGCACATGCGCAAAGGCGCCTGGGAGGACGGTGCTGTCGACAGCGAGGAGCCGCCTGTACAAGACCTGGGGTGTCGATGAGAACGGGCGTCAGACCTACGCCTACGCCTGCCTGCACGGCGGCCGGGCCGTACCGCTGGGAGGGACCACGTACACCTTCGATGGCTCGGTGGCGCAGTTCCGGCTTGCCGGACCGTACGCATCGTTCGTCTACGGCGTGAACAACGAGGGGGGCCGGTCGGAGACCCTCGGCGTGATCGACCTCCGTGGGCTGAGCCGGACGGTCCGCGGCGTGGTTCCATCGACGGAGAACGCAAACGTCAACCACTTCGCCGCGATGCCGCTGCTCTCGCCCGACGGCTCGAGCGCCTGGGTGGCCCAGGTCTGTCCCCCCGAATCCGACTGCACAGCGTCCTACGAGGTATGGGTCGCCGATCGCGGAGGTAGCCGCCGTGTGGACCAAGGCCCCGGGGTAGATCCGAAGTCGCTTGCGCTGAAGGGGTCCACCGTGGCCTGGACCAACGGCGGCGAGCGCCGTTCTGCCCCGGTCTGAGCTGGCCCGAGCGGCTGAGCGAGCAGCGGTCCGATCGCGTCCAGGAGCTCGAGGGGCTCACCGTCGTCGGACGCCTGCCCGGGCCCGTTGCGCGAGAGCGCGTCATAGCCGTCGCGCACAACGATGGCTTCGATCACCGCGTCCTCGGAGAGACCGATCTGTGCGGCGATCTGACGCAGGCAGAGAGACCCGGGGCGCCTGGGAGTCTCGAAGATGCAGATCTCACGCCTCCTTCGCCGCACTCTCGTTCATGCCCCTGGACGGCGCCACCAGCGACGGCGAGCAGGTCACGGCGCCCTACACCCAAGGATCAGGTCAAGGACGCGCCCAGGATTGATCCCGATGGCGCGCTCTCCCAGCCCGAGGAGGCCGAGCTCTACCGCCACTACGGCGTCGAGTACGGCGATTCGCGCTCGGGCAGCGGACTGCCCGAGACCAGCCTGGGCAACGGCGAGCAGGGCGTCGGCGCAGGCACGGGGCGGCTGAGGAAGCACCTCGTCTCCGAAAGGGTCGTCGGCGTGATCCCCACGGAGCGCGACCGCGTCGTGATCGAGCCCGACCCGACCGTCAGCACCGACACGCCCAACCGCCGCTAGCACCTCCCGTCGCGATGGCCGGCCGCGGACCGGCCGGCCATCCGTTGGGCCGTCCTTGATTTCACGTTGGTCTGCCGCTGCCCTCGCTCCGGGGCGCGGCCTGAACGCGGGCAAGTTGCTCGTTCGACAACCCGGCGGCTTGGAACGCGGCCACTCGGTCCATGTAGCCCTGGATGCGGACGATCCGTCCGTCGCTCACCGAACTTACCACGGCGGTTTCTGATTCCAACGTGATGCCGCTGCCTCTGCCGCGACGGTATTCGTGGAGTAGGACGACGACGTTCTCGCCGGCGTCGATGAACCCTTCCGGCACCAGGCGGCGCTCCTCCCACGCCTCCAGGTCGTCGGCCTCAAACGACGCCATGATCTCCGGCAGACCGCGCGCGATGCGGCCCTCTTCGAGGCCGCCGACGGTGCCGTGGAACTGCACTTCGGGATCGATCAGCTGCGCCGTTCGTTCCCCATCCCCGGTCAGGAATGACTCGACGGCCTCCCGGACGACCTTGACGTTCTCCGCTGACATCGCCCGAGCAGTATCTCGCCCCGGCCTGCGCGTCGTGACGCCACGGCTCGCGGTCGATCCTTCGTCGTCGTCCGTCCTACGCCGAGCTGTCGGTGGTCGCCGCTTCTGCGAGCGCGGATCGCAGAAGCCTGCGCGCGGACGCGCGCATGAGATCGGCGGCCTCCTCACGCGAGAGACCACCTACGTCGGTCAGCCAGACAAGCGCTTCGACACCGAGCGTCGCACGGATGGCGAGCGCGAGCCGGTGCAGCTCGGCTGCCGCGAGGCGGCCTCGTAGCGGCGTCAGTGCATCCTCGATCCAGCCGATGACGCGCCCTTGGCGCAAGGGGAGCGCGGCTTTGTCCGGCGGCGGCAGCTCGAGTGACAGGCGCAGCATCGCGCGGAGCTCGTGTTCGTGCTCGAGCACCTGGCGAGCGATGTTCTCGGTCACGAGCTCGAGTCGTGCGGCGGCGTCCGACGGGGCGTCGGCCGTGAGCAACGAGGGCATGTCGAGCTCGGGGTAGCTGGCGATGAGGAGCGCGCGCTGGTTGGGGAAGTAGCGATAGGCGGTGGTGCGGGAGACCCCGGCGCGCTCGGCGGCCTGCTCGACCGTGGGCGCCACCCCCTCCGCGAGGAGCGCGCGGGTCGCGTCAACCATCGCCGCGCGGGTGCGGGCCTTCTGGCGGGTTCTGCCTGTCCGCTCGTACGGGACTGTCATGCCCATGGCGGAACAATAGTAGTATTCATGGACACCAATGTCCCATCTAGCGCCAGGCCGACAGCACATGCCGGCAGCGAAGCGAGGACCATCGATGAGCAACGGGATACCCATCATCCGACAGGCCGACGAGGGCGAGCAGATGTGGTTTGCCGGCGGCGGGATATTCACGTGGAAGGCGACCGCCGCGGAGACCGGCGGCGCGTTCATCATGCTCGAGGACCGCATGGCGCACGGAAAGACGACGCCGCTGCACAGCCACCCGAACCAGGACGAGGCAATCTACGTGCTCCAGGGTGAGCTGCTTGTGGACATCGAGGGCGAGCAGCACCGCGTCGGCCAGGGCGGGCTGTTCGTCGCGCCGCGCGGCATCCCACACGCCTTCATGGTCACCTCCGAGACCGCACACGTGCTCTCCCTACAGACACCCGGGACGGGGGAGTCCTTCTACCGCGACGCAGGCGACTCGGCCTCAACGGCGGACGCTTCGCGGCCCCCCGACTGGGCACGGCTGCGGGCGGTGGCAGAGCAGTCCGAGAGCATCGAGCTGCTTGGTCCGCCGCCGTTCCCTGCCGCGCAACGGGAAGCCGCTCCGGCTCCGTCCTAGTTGGTCGAGCGCACGGGCTCGGCTTCGCGCAGGAGCTCGTGTATCAGGCGCACGACCGTGGCACCTTCGCCCACTGCTGAGGCGACGCGCCTGATCGAACTCTGGCGGACGTCGCCCGCCGCGAACACGCCGGGGATGCTCGTCTCGAGCGTCAAGGGTTCACGGTCATGCTCCCAGTGCGCCTCGGGGTGCTCGAGAAGGTCGCGGCCCGTGATGAGGTAGCCCTGAGCGTCGCGCGCGATCTCATCGGGGAGCCATTGCGTATGCGGTTCGCCGCCGATCATGATGAACAGCGCGGCCGCGGAAACCTCCTCGACGGTGTCGTTTCGACGGTTGGCAAGGGTGATGGATTCGAGCGTCCCGTCGCCGGCGCCGTCGACCACGTCGGTGCGGTGGCGAACTGCGACGTTCGCAGTCGACTCGACGGCGCGCACGAGGTAGCTCGACATCGACTTCGCGATGTTGTCGCCGCGCACGACGAGCGTGACCGCGCGAGCGTGTTTGGCGAGAGCCAACGCGGCCTGTCCGGCTGAGTTGCCCGCGCCGACGATGAAGACTTCCTGGTCGTGCATGGCGCGGCTCTCGCTTACGGCGGCGCCGTAGAAGACGCCTGAGCCCACGAGCGCCTCGAGTCGCGGCACGCCAAGCCGCCGCCACTCGATTCCGGTCGCAATCACGACTGTGCGCGCGCACAACACGGTCCCGTCGAGCAGCCGAACGACGCGATAGTCGCCGCGCCGGTCGAGTGCGACGGCTTGCTGGGCAAAGACGATGTGCGCTCCCATGAGCCACGCTTGCTCGCACGTCTGCGCCATCAGCAGCCCACCGTTGATGCCATGGGGAAATCCGGGATAGTTCCTGATCAGCGGGCTCGTCCCGGCCTGCCCGCCCGAGATGGCCCGTTCGAGCAGCACCGTCTCGAGGCCCTCGGACGCGGCATAGACGGCCGCCGTCAGTCCCGCCGGCCCCGCGCCGACGATGGCCACCTCGCACAGGTCGGTGTCGTTCCTGATGCTCACGCCGATGGCGCGGGCAAGGTCGGGCAGGCTCGGATCGATGATCACCTGGCCGTCGTACCGAATCGCTACCGGGAGGCGCGTCGCGTCGAGCCCGGCCTGGTCGAGCAAACGCCGTCCGGCCTCAGTCTCGATCGGATAGAAGCCGAACGGCATGCTGAACCGCGTCATCACGTCGCGCAGCTGCAGCGCTTTGCCGTCCCCCTCGGCGGCGACGATCCGAAACTCCTCGAACGGCGGCTCCAGCTCCGTGGTCCACGTAGAGAGGAACTCGCTCATCGCGCGGTACATCGAGTCGTGATCTGCCCACGGCCGCACGATGTGATAATCGGCGCGGCCGAGCGCCATCGCCTGCACTGCCGGGCTGGTCGACGAGTAGTCGCGATCGACCAGCAGCACACGCTTGGCCCCGGGATGCAACTCCTGCGCACGCGCGAGAAACCCCGAGGCAGCGTCGTCGACGAGGAGCAGCGCGACCGTCTCGTTTGCATCCGCCATCGCTTGCAGCGCGGCCAGCGCCGCCTCCGGCGAGGTCTCGCCCCTCACGGCGAAGTTGCTGCCGAACCGCCGGGACAGGTCGGAGAGCACGACCGCGAGCGAATTCGGGTCGTGATCGACCACCAACAGCACCGGAAGAGCCACCGGCTGCGCCACCCCGGTCTCCTCGCGTCAGGCGCGGAGCGCCGTGAGCAGATCCTGGCAAGTGCTCTCGCAGCGGCGGCACTCCTCCGCGGAGAGGCGGCAGTGCTCGTGGTGCTGGGCGTGGCGCTCGCACTCCTCGGCGCACGCTCGGCACAGCACCAAGCAGGCCTCCACCGCCGTGCGCTTGACGGTGAGATCGGGATCGGTCTGGCGGCTGAGGATGCGCCGGGTGGCGTCGCAGGCGTCCGCGCAGTCGAGGCAGAGGGAGATGCAGCGGACCATGGTGCGGACGTCGTCCTCGGCCGACGACGCATCTGCGCAGATCGTGCATGTCGCCTCGCACTCGCCGCACTCGTCGATGCACCGCACCAGCACGGCAAGGTCGGCGATCGGCGGCCGCGGGTGGGTCTTGAGGATGTCCTCGACGCTCATGATCCTCTCCTTTGGCGGATTCCGTTCACGCCGCCATGCCCGGCGGACCTACCGCCTTGACGAACAGGATCTCACCGGTCGCGCACGCGTCCTGGTCACGATAATGCCCACGCAGATCCGGTGATGATCCCAGGCTGCTGGGTATAACGCGGCCGCAGCCATGCGCAACCGGCTTCGATTCTTGTTGACCACGGTAGGCGTCGTCGTGGCCAGCCTCTGCCTCGTCGGTCCGGTCAGCGCCGCCAAGCCGCTGAGGATGAAGATCGATCCTCAGCTGCAGGTCGCGACGGTGTGCTTCCCGGTTACCGACCCGCTCGGCCAACCGCGGACCCTCTATGGCCAGCGGTACATCACACCGACGGCGACGGCGTCGACGCCGGCCATCGTGCTCGTCCACGGCATCGCGTCATCCACCGCCAACTGGGACTTCTCGCCCACGTGGTCGACCGCGCGTGCGCTCGCGACCGCGGGGTACGTCGTGTATTCCTATGACCGCCTGGGCTACGCCCGCAGCAGCTACTTCGACGTGCCCGGCGGTGGCGAGACGCTCACCACGAGCGAGCACCGCCGGATGCTGCACCAGGTCGTGCAGGACGTGAAGAGCGGCGGCTACTCCACAAGCGCGACCGACGACTGCGCGGCGGCGACGCCGGGCGGGATGCGCAACCCAACGGTCGTGATCCTGGGCCACAGCGCGGGCGGCTGGGTCGTCGCGGGATACCCCGGCACCTACCACGACGTTGCCGCGATGATCCAAACCAGCATCTTCGCGACCACGGACGGGGCCGCCGCGCAGTCGGGCCAGACCTCGCAGGGCGGGCACTTCGACCCCAACCCCCAGCACCCCGACTACTTCGACTTCTTCCACCAGCGCTCGGACTGCGTCTCGTTCAACACCTATCCGCCCGGCGCGGTCGAGTCCGTGGTCGACATCGCCTGCACGCCGCCGTTCATCCCGTCTCCGTTCGGCGAGATCACCGACCTGGGCGCCATGCTCGCCGAGAACGACGCCGCGATCTCGCAGATCGGCCCGGGGACCCCGGTCCTGCTGGCCGCCGGCGACCACGACACCACCGCACCGCCGGAGAAGGTGGACGCCGACTTCCAGTACTACCAGGACCATTGCGACTGCGACGTGTCCCGCTACACCATCGCCAACTCGGGGCACCTCTGGCAGGTGCACGCGTCGCTGCCGCAGACGGTCGACGAGTTCGTTTCGTGGCTCAGTTCGCGCGGTCTGCCGCCGTCATCGCGCGGGTCGCACCATTGACGCGCGCAGAACGCGGCCGCTCCATTCTGCGGGACCTGTGGGCCGCGTACTCCTGTCCCCCTCACCGCCGACGACCTGCCCGTCGTCGCGCCGTGGTTTCGCGACCCGGCCACGCGCCGGTTCCTCGGCGGTCCGGACTGGCCCGCGCGCATGCTCGCGCTGGGCGCCGACGCCGTCGGTCGAGAGTTCCGTGGCGCGGTGCGGAGCGGGGCCTATCGCTACCTCGCGCGCGAGGACGGTGCGCCGTTCGGCTACGTCGACTGCGGCACCTTCGTTGCGCCTGGCAGCGACGGTCCCACCGGGTCGATCGCGTTCGCCGTCGACCCGCAGGCGCGCGGTCGCGGGCTAGGGCGGGCGATGCTCGCCGCGCTGGTCCGCGCGCCGGAGCTGGCCTCCGTGGCGGTGTTCGAAGCTGGCATCGAGCCGGAGAACGTGCCGTCGCGGCGCTGCTTGGAGGCGGCACGGTTCGCGCTCGCCGCGGACGAGCCCGACGCCGAGGGCATCTTGTACTACCGCCTGCATTGCCGCTAAACGGCCTTATCCCCGTCGGGTTTCAGGGGATTTGTACCCTCCATGGCGTATGACCTATGTGATCGCCGGCAGCTGCGTGAAGGACGACTCGTGCATCGAGGTGTGCCCGGTCGACTGCATCCACCCCAAGCCGGGCGCGCCCGACTTCGACGTGGCCGAGCAGCTCTACATCGACCCTGCCGTGTGCATCGACTGCGACGCGTGCGTCGAGGCGTGCCCGGTCGACGCGATCTTCCCGGACTTCGATACGCCGGAGAAGTTCGACTACGCGCTCGACCTCAACGCCGAGTTCTTCGCCGAGCGCAGCACCGCCGAGCGCACCGCCGCCTGATGCCTCAGGCGCGCGTGGCCATCGTCGGGGCGGGGCCGGCCGGGGCCTTCGCCGCGGCGAGCCTGCGGCGCGCGGCCGGCGCGGTGGAGATCGACTTCTTCGAGCGGCTGCCCACCCCGTGGGGCTTGCTACGCGGCGGCGTCGCGCCCGACCATCAGGAGATCAAGCGCCTGGAGGACACCTTCCACCGGCAGACGCTCGCGCGCGGCGTGCGCTTCCTCGGCCACGTCGACGTCGGCGTCGACCTCTCGCACGCCGAGCTCATGCGCCACTACACCGCCGTCGTCTACGCGACCGGCGCGCAGACCGACAAGTCGCTCGGCATCCCCGGCGAGGAGCTGCCCGGGAGCTGGGCCGCCACCGAGTTCGTGGCCTGGTACAACGGCCATCCCGACTACCGCGACCTCGAGTTCGACCTGTCGGGTCAGCGCGCGGTGGTCATCGGCAACGGCAACGTCGCCGCCGACGTAACCCGCATCCTCACGCTGCCGATCGCCGAGCTTGAGCGCACTGACGTCGCCGACCACGCGCTCGAGACGCTGCGCGAGAGCAAGATCGAGGAAGTCGTCGTGCTCGGCCGCCGCGGCCCGGCGCAGGCGGCCTTCACCAGCGCCGAGCTGCGCGACCTCGGCCGCCTCGACGGCGTCGACGTCGTCGTCCACCGCGACGAGGTGCAGCTCGACCCGATTTCCCGACAGTGGCTCGAGGAGGAGGGCACGTTCACTGCGCGCAAGAACGTCGCGCTGCTGCGCGAGTTCGCCGACCGCGAGCCGTCGCCGGACGCCCGCCAGCGGATCACGCTGCGCTTCCTGCGCTCGCCCGTGGCCATCGAGGGCACCGACCGCGTCGAGGCGATCGAGATCCGCCGCAACCAGATCGAGCGCGACGACGAGGGCACGCTGCGCGCCCAGCCCGCCGACGCGCCTGCCGAGACCATCGCGTGCAGCCTCGTCCTGCGCTCGGTCGGCTACCGCGCCGTGCCGCTGCCCGACGTGCCCTTCGACGAGCGCCACTTCGTGCTCCCCAACGAGGCCGGCCGCGTCCTCGGCCCCGACGGCACGGCGCTCCCAGGCGTGTACGCCGTGGGCTGGATCAAGCGCGGCCCCACCGGGATCCTGGGCACGAACAAGCGCGACGCCGAGGAGACCGTTGCCGCGCTGGTCGAGGACCTGCGCGGCGGCGCCCTGCCCGAGCCCGAGCAACCCGGCCGCGAGGCCGTCGACACGCTACTGGCCGAGCGCCAGCCCGAGCACGTCACCGTCGAGGGCTGGCGCGCCATCGACGCCCACGAGCGCACGCAGGCCGAGCACCGGCCGCGGGTCAAGCTCACCACGCGCGACGAGCTGCTCGAGCGCGCGCGGAGCGGCTGACCGCCAAGCTTTAGCTGCGGTTTATCCCGCCTGCGACCGGGGTATCTCACGCTCCGCCGAGATCGTCGCTCAGGGAGGACTTCGGGGGATGCTGAGGGTCGTGCGGCCCGCCGCGCTTGCGCTGGGCCTGCTGCTAGCCACTGCCGCACCGGCGCTGGGCGCGTCGGGGACCGCACCCGGGGCGCCGGGAGACGCACCGAACTGGACGCCTGCGGACAAGGACGGGTTCGGGACCGCCACGACGCAGGAGAGCAAGGTCTGGCACACGCTCTCCAACGGGGAGATGACCGAGGTCTACTACCCCGACCTGGGCACCCCGAGCGTGCGCGACCTGCAGTTCATCGTCAGCGACGGCAGCACGTTCGCCGAGCGCGAGACCGACGCCACCGACCACGTCACCGAGCTGGCCGACGGCAAGAGCCTGACCTACCGCCAGGTCAACACGGCCAAGTCGGGCGAGTACCGGATCACCAAGACCTACGCGGAGGACCCGGCCCGCAACGCCCTCCTCATCGATGTGAAGTTCGAGTCGCTGAAGGGCAAGGCGCTGAGCCTGTACCTGCTCTACGACCCCTCCCTGGCAAACGACGGCAGCGACGACTCCGGCAGCACGTCGGGCGCCACCCTGCTGGCGTCGGACGCCAAGGCCGCGAGCGCGCTGACCGCCTCGCCCGACTTCACCGCCACGTCGAACGGCTACCTGGGCAGCAGCGACGGGTGGACGGACTTGCGCAACGACTTCACGCTGGACGGGACCTACGCCGACGCGCCGAGCGGCAACGTGGTGCAGACCGGCAAGACCGCGCTGACCGGCCTGCCCGGCAGCCAGAATCTCGTTTTGGCGCTGGGCTTCGGCGGCACAACCGGCGACGCCGGCGACGCGGCCACCGGCGCCCTGGCCGGCGGCTTCGACGCCGTCGCCTCCGCCTACGCCGACGGCTGGCACGGCTACCTGGCCGGCCTGAACCCGGAGCCGGCGAGCGCCGCGGCCTACGGCCCGACCTACGACGTCTCGGCCATGGCGCTGGCCGCGCACGAGGACAAGACGTTCCGCGGCGCCTACGTGGCCTCGCCGACCATGCCCTGGGCCTGGGGCGGCGGCACCGGCCTCGAGAACCCGTCCGGGGCCTACCACCTCGTGTGGGCGCGCGACCTCTACGAGATCGCCACCGCGCTGATCGCCGACGGCGACCGTGCCGGCGCCGAGCGCGCGCTGACCTACCTGTTCGACCGCCAGCAGAAGGCCGACGGATCGTTCCCGCAGAACTCGACCGTCGACGGCACGCCGCGCTGGACGAACCTCCAGCTCGACGAGGTGGCCGACCCGATCATCCTGGCCTGGTCGCTCGGGCGCACCGACTCCGCCACCTACACCGACCACATCCAGAAGGCGGCCGACTTCCTCGTCGGCTACCCGAACGCGCCCTTCACGCCCCAGGAGCGCTGGGAGAACCAGAGCGGCTACTCGCCTGCCACGATCGCGGCCGAGGTGGCCGGCCTGATCTGCGCGGCCGACATCGCGCGCCGCAACGGCGACGCCGCCTCGGCCGCCCGCTACGAGCGCACCGCCGACGACTGGCAGAAGCGCATCGACAACTGGACCGCCACGAACAACGGGCCGTACGGGCCCAAGCCGTACTACCTGCGGCTCACGAAGGACGGCAAGCCGAACAAGGGCACGACCTACGACATCGGCGACAGCGGGCCCACGGGCGTCGACCAGCGCAAGGTCGTCGACCCGAGCTTCCTCGAGCTCGTCCGCCTCGGCGTCGAGCCGGCCAACGACCCGACCGTGCGCAACTCGGTCGCCGTCGTCGACCGGGTGCTCTCCGCCGGCCGCCCCGATGGCAGCACGTTCTGGCACCGCTTCACCTTCGACGGCTACGGCGAGCGCAAGGACGGCAGCCCGTGGGACGTCGGCCTGCCGACGAACCCGACCGAGGACTGGGGCAACAACACCACGATCGGCCGCGACTGGCCCATCTTCGGCGGCGAGCGCGGCGAGTACGAGCTCTCGCTGGGCAACGCCACCAGCGCGCGCACGCGCCTGGGCCAGATGGCCTCGGCCGCCAACGACGGGTTCCTGCTCCCGGAGCAGGTATGGGGCGCCGACTTCCCGCCGGGCGGCAGCCCGGGGTTCCCGGTCGGCAAGGGCACGCTGTCGGCCACGCCGCTGGCCTGGTCGCACGCCCAGTTCGTGCGCCTGGCCTGGTCGCTTGACGCCGGGCACCCGGTCGAGCGCCCGAGCATCGTCGCCTGCCGCTACGCGCACACGGGCAAGGGGCCGTGCACGGCGTAGCGCGTCTCGCCGGGCTCGTCCTCGCGGCGGCGCTGCTGCTCGCCCCCGCCGCACGCGCCGCCACGCCCGAGGCCTCGACTACCGACCGCCTCCAGGACCGCCGCGAGGTCGCGTCCGGCGACCGCGCCTACGTCGAGGGCTTCCAGGACGGCCGCTTCTACGCCAACGGCTGGCACACCGCCGGCGAGATGGGCGGCGTGTGGGCGCCGCCGCTCAAGCTCGTCGATGGCGTGTGGTTCGGGCTCGACGACCAATGGGTCGGGCCGGCGACCAAGTTCACCAGCGGCTGGGGCTACACGCGCTACGACCTGCCCGACACCGACGGGCTGCAGGTGGCGCGCACGGACTTCGTGCCCGACGGTCGGCGGGCGGCGCTGTTCGGGCTCAAGCTGACCAATCCGGGAGCGGCCGACCGGACGGTCACGGTCAAGGTCGACGCGCACTCCGAGCTCATGGCCGCGTTCCCGTGGGGCGGGACGACGCCCAGCGCGAGCGACAACATCGCCGACCACGGCGCCTACGCGGACAAGGCGCTGCAGTTCACCGACGACGGTGCGCCGCCGGGCGCGCCCGAGCACCACTACGCCGCGCTCGTCGCGGCCAACGAGGACCCGGCCGCCGGCACCGCCGCCGACACCGACGGCACCTTCCGCGGGCCGCAGAGCGACGGGGCGCAGGGCGACACGGTGTGCCAGGCCAGCGACGGCACGTCGGCGCCGAGCGCCTGCGACGACGGGCCGTTCGGGCACGGCACCGGCGGCGAGCTGCAGTACGCCGTCACCGTGCCGGCGGGCGCGAGCCGGACGCTGTGGGTCGCGGCCGCCGGGTCGGACCAGGGCGTCGGCGACGCGCGCTCCGAGCTCGACGCCGCGCTGCAGGACCCCGAGGGCGAGCTCAGCGCGAAGCTCGCCGCGCGCGAGCACCTCGCCCAGTGGTCGCAGGTCTCGCTGCCCGGCGACCCGCTGCTGCAGCAGGCGATCGACTGGGGCAAGCAGAACCTCGCCGACCTCACCCAGACCGCGTCCGACCTACAGATCCGCTGGACGAGCCAGGGGACGCAGTTCCCGGCGCCGCTGGGCACGATCGCGCACGCGCGCTGGTTCGGCGCGGGCTTCCCCGACTACCCGTGGATCTTCGCCACCGACGGCGAGTACACGGCGTTCGCCGCGCTGGCCCTGGGGCAGTTCGAGACCGCCGAGGACCACCTGCGGACGCTGCGCGACATCTCCGACGTGCTCAACGACCGGTCGGGCATCGTCGTGCACGAGGCCGTCTCGGACGGGTCCGTGTACTTCGGCCACGACTCGCAGACGACGAAGTCCGACGGGACCAAGGCGAACGACTTCAACACCGACGAGACGATCAAGTTCCCGAGCATCGTGGCGCTCATCTGGCGCTGGACCGGCGACGACGGCTTCCGCGACGAGATGTACGACTTCGCCAAGCGCAACCTGCAGGCGGTCGACCAGCGCCTGGACGTCGACCACGACGGGTGGCCCGAGGGGTCGGGCAACGTCGAGCGCCCGGGCATGGGGCCGGAGAAGCTCGACAACGCGGCCTACTACATCCGCGCCCTCGCCGACCTGGCCGACATGGCCCGCTCCAAGCACGACGGGCGCACGTTCGCGTGGGCCAAGAACCTCGCTCGGAAGCTCGAGGGCCAGTTCGAGGGCACGTGGTGGGACGCGTCGGCGTCGCAGTACGCCGACTCGCTGCTCGACCCCGGCAACCACCAGCTGTTCCAGAAGCATTGGATCGGGCAGGTGCCGATGGAGGACGAGCTGACCGCCGACGGCGACCAGGCCCAGCCCGGCCTGGCCAGCTACGAGCACGGCACCGCCGCGCTGGAGGCGCGCGAGAACTCGTGCTTCAGCGGTGACCGCCCCGGCAGCCGCGGCCTCTTCCACACCGGCTGCGGCGGCGGCGGCGACGGCAAGGGCGACTTCGAGATCTTCTCGCTCACCACGTCCATCCAGGCCGTTGGCGAGGGCAACTACGGGCGCCTGGGCGCCGACCAGCAGCAGCGCTACACCGACGCCAACGCCGAGACGATGTTCTCCGAGCCCGCCACCGGCGGCACCCCGGACGAGCAGCCGGGGGCGATGCCCGAGATCTTCCCGTCGACGCCCAACGGCGACCCGTCCCAGGGCATCCCGCCCAACCTCACCCGCTGCTGGACCTGCCGCTCGATGGTCATGCAGGCGTGGGGGAACTACGGCACCGCCTGGCCGGTGATCCACCAGCAGCTTGGCGTGCGCCCGTATTTGAACGACGGCGAGGTGCAGGTGGTGCCGCAGGTGCCACCGGGCCAGCCCAGCGTCGCGGGCACGAACATCCGCCTCGGCGGCGGCTCGATCGACGTGTCCGCCTCGCGCGCGGGCAGCATGTACACGACGACGGTGGACGCGACGCACACGCCGGGCAGCGTGCTCGTCGTCGGGCACACGCTCCCGCGCGGGTCACGGCCGAGCGCGGTCACGCTCGACGGCCAGCCGCTCAAGCACTACACGGCGACGCTGACCAACCGCGGGCTCGAGGTCAGCGCGGCGACGCGCCCGGGCGGGCAGCACACGCTGACCGTCACCGCGTGACCTTGCGGACGCAGGTCAGCACGGCGCTGGCCTCGTTGCGCTCGACGCGCGCGTGGCGCAGCTCGTGGCGCAGCGCGCGCTCGTCGGGGCGGCCGCCGAGCGAGCTCAGCAGCGTCGCGGGGTCGCCGACGATCGAGGTCACGCTGCCCACGTTGACGTGATGGTGGCCGAAGCAGGAGGCCAGCCGCTGCGGCTCGCTGACCTTGGCGCCGAACAGGCCGAAGAAGCCGGTGATGGCGCCGCCGGCAACGAGCACGGCGAGCACCGCGAGGACGATCAGGTGGCCCGGGCGCAGCCATCCCATGGCCGCGCGAGTCTCTCACTCCGTGCAGGTCAGTGCACGGGTTCGTAGACGAGGATGGCGACGCCGTCGCCGACCATGCTCGAATCCGTGAGGCGCAGCGACGTCTTGTCCGCGCCGTCGTCGAACAGCCGCTTGCCGCGGCCGAGCACGACCGGGAAGACCATCAGCCGCAGCTCGTCCACCAGGTCCTGGGCGAGTAGCCCCTGGGCCAGCTGCGGGCTGCCGTGGACGACGATGTCGCCGTCGTGCCGGGCCTTGATGTCGGCGATCGCGGTGGCCAGGTCACCGTCGATCACGGTCGAGTTCGTCCACTCGGGGTCGCGCAGGGTCGAGGAGACGACGTACTTCGGCATGGTGTTGAACTTGTCCGCGAAGTCGCCGTCGCGCTGCGGCCAGGCCTCCGCGAAGCCCTCGTAGGTCGTGCGCCCGAGCAGGAGCGCGTCGGACCCCATGGCCTCGTCGAGCTTGAACCTGTCGCCCTCGTCGCCGCGCGAGATCGCGAAGCTCCAGCCGCCGTGCTCGTAGTCCTCGCCGCCGCCGGGGTCCTCCACGACGCCGTCCAGCGACATGAATTCGGTGACCACGATCTTGCCCATGACGTCTCCTTGTCCGGTGAGCGGGTAGCATAGACAACCTAGCAGTTGTGCAACCTTGCGGTTGTGAACCGGTGCCCGACCAGCTCAGCGTCACCTTCGCCGCCCTCGCCGACCCCACCCGACGCGCCATCCTCGCCCGCCTGATGGACGGCGAGGCCTCCGTGGCAGAGCTGGCCGCGCCGTTCACGATCAGCAGCCAGGCGGTCTCCAAGCACCTGCGCGTGCTCGAGCGCGCCGGCCTGATCGAGCGCGGCCGCGCCGCCCAGCAGCGGCCGTCGCGACTGCGCGGGGTCGGCCTGGGCGAGGCAGCGGCGTGGCTGCAGAACTATCGTGCCTTCTGGGAGGACGGGTTCGACAAGCTCGACGCCCGCCTGCGCGATGGCTGACAACGGCATCACGATCACCCGGGTGTTCGACGCGCCCCGCGAGCGCGTGTGGCGCGAGTGGACCGAGCCCGAGGCCTTCGCCGACTGGTTCGGCGCGCCCACCGGCGAGGTTCCGCTGACCTCGGTGGCCATGGACGTGCGCCCGGGCGGCACGTGGCGGCTCACGATGTTCGCCGGCCCGGGCCGCCACGAGATCCACTGGAAGGGCGAGTACCTCGAGGTCTCACCGCCCGAGCGCCTCGTGCTCACGATCACCGACCAGCCCGGCGAGGACGCCCGCACCGAGCTGGTCACCGTCGTGCTCAGCGACCTCGGCGACGGCCGCACCGAGATGCACTTCGAGCAACGCGGCTCGCTCCCGCCCGAGATGTACGAGCGGACGCGGGCCGGCTGGGGCGGCTTCTTGGACCGGGTGGCCGAGCGGCTCGCCGCCTAGGTCGACAGGCCGAACCCGAACGGGAACAGCGGGTCGTAGTTGGCGTCGCCGACGTTGATCGGCTCCTGGTCGAGCGTCTTCGGCCACGTCACCGGCAGCTTGCCGGTGAACGGGCGGCTGCCGAACAGGGTGTCGGCCACCCCCTCGCCCTCGCTGCCCGGCAGCCACGCGGCTACCAGGCCGTCGATGGCGTCCAGCTGCGGCGGATCGAGGATCAGCGGCCGGCCGGAGACCACGACCACTACGCACTTGGCCGCCGCCGCGCACACGCGGTCCACGGCCGCCTTGTCGTCGGCCGAGAGCTGCATGTCCTTGACCGGCCGGGGCATGTTGTTGTCACCGGGGTCGAACGCCCACCGCGGGCCGCCGACGTCGCCAAAGCCCTCCGAGTACGGCGTCTCGCCCACCACGACGACGCCGGTCGCGTCCGACGGGACGGGCGCCGAGGCGTCCTCGCTGAACGTGGTCGTGCCGCCGCCGTTGGCGTCGCGGATCCCCTCCAGGATCGTGTGGCCGGGGATCACGTTGGTCGAACCGCCTTGCCAGGTCAGCGTCCAGCCGCCGGCCTGGTTGCCGATGTTGTCGGCGTTCGAACCCGCCACGTAGACGTCGCTGCCCGGATGCACCGGCAGCGCGTTGTCGCGGTTGCGCAGCAGCACCTGCGACTCGGCCACGGCACGGCGGGCCAGGTCACGGTGCGCCGGCGAGCCGACGTCGCCGAGGTGCGTCCGGTCGGTGAACGGATGCTCGAAAAGCCCGAGCTCGAACTTCTTGGTCAGGATCCGGCGCACGGCGTCGTCGATGCGGCTCTTCGCGACCCGGCCGGCGTTGACCTCGTCGGTCAGCGTCTGCTCGAAGAGCGGCGCCGAGTGCGGCTCCATGAACATGTCGATGCCGGCGTTCACGCCGGTGCGCACCTGCATCGGGTAGTCGCCCGGGAGCTGGTGGATCCCCTCCCAGTCGCTGATGACGAAGCCGTCGAAGCCCATATCGTGCTTGAGCGTGCCCGCGATCAACTCCTGGTTGGCGTGCATCTTGATCGGGTTCCCGACCCCGTCCTCGGTCCAGTCCACGCTCGAGTACGACGGCATCACCGTCGCGACGTCGTGGTCGCGCACGGCCGGGACGTACTGGGTCAGGGCGTTGTTGAAGAAGTCCTGCCGGTTGGTGATCGCGACGCCCTGGTCGATCTTGTAGTCGCCGGTGCTCGAGCCGTACGCGGTGTCGCCGTCGCCCGCGTAGTGTTTGGCGGTGGCGAGCACGCGATCGTTGTCGGACAGGTGCCCGGGCGGGCCCTGGAAGCCGTCGATCGCGGTCTCCATCTGCGTCACCAGGCCGGGGTCCTCCCCGAAGCTCTCGTAGGTGCGGCCCCAGCGGTCGTCGCGCGCGGCGCAGATGCAGGGTGCGAAGCTCCACTGCGGACCCGAGGCCCGCGTCTCCTCGGCCGTGACGTGTTCGACGTCGCCCACGAGGTTCGGATCGCGGGTGGCGCCGAGGCCGATGTTGTGCGGGAACACGGTGGCGCCGAGCATGTTGCCGTCGCCGTGCACGGCGTCGATCCCGTACAGGATCGGGATGTGCAGCCGCGTGGCCAGCGCAGCGCGCTGGAAGCGGTCGACCATGTCGGCGAACGACTGCGGCGAGTTCGGCTTCGGCACCGACCCGCCGCCCGAGAGGAGGGCGCCGAGGTTCAACTGCGTGATCGGGCTCGTGTCGTCGGTGACCGAGTCGCGCTCGGCCTGCGTCATCTGCCCGATCTTCTCCTGCAGCGTCATGCGCTTCATCAGGTCCTTCACGCGCACGAACGTCGGCGCGTGCGGGTTCTCGTAGACCGCGGCCTGTGCGGACTCCGCCACTCCTGCCGCGAGCGCCACGGCAGCGCCGGCCACGGCGAGGCCGCGCCGGATCGACCCATCTACCACCATCACCCACTCCAATCCCCGAGAGCAAGCGCGCGGAAGTGCGCGCCGGTCGTGATTTACCCGACCGGCGCGCGCCCCGAAACCAGCGCCGTCAGCGGTTTTCACCGAGGTCGCGGACCTCGGTCAGGCGCAGCGAGTTCCCGGACGGGTCCCGGAAGCCGCAGTCGATGCCGTACGGGCGCTCCTCGGGTGTGTCGGTGAACTCCACGCCGCGCCCCTTGAGCTCCTCGTAGGACGCACGGCAGTCGTCGGTGGTGAGGAACACGGTGCCGGCGAAGCCCTTGGCCATCAACTCGCGCACGCGCACGGCCGTGTCGCCGTCCATCACCGGCTCGCCGGGGATGGCCATGAGGACGATCGAGAAGTCGTCCTGCCCCGCCGGCCCGACGGTGAGCCACCGGAAGTCGCCGAGCTCGGGCAGGGTCACGTCGGCGCGAACCTCCATGCCGAGCTTCTGCGTGTAGAAGGCGAGCGCCGCTTCCTGGTCGTGCACCCACAGTTGGGCGTTGGCAATTTTGATCATGCGGCCAAGCTATTCCGGCGCCGCGCCCTTGTCTTCTCGAAACGTGCGGCGTTTCGGGCGGCCGTAGAAGTGCACCACGCACGCGGGCACCATGGCCCGGTTGGCGGCGGGCGGGAACGACGCGCGGTAGGCGGTCGGCGACATCCCGTAGGTGCGCGTGAAGCTGGTCGTGAACGAGCCCAGGCTGCTGAGGCCGACCGAGAAGCAGACATCGGCGACCGAGCGGTCGGTGCTGCGCAGCAGCGCCGCGGCGCGCTCGAGCCGGCGGGTGAGCAGGTACCCGTGCGGGGACTCGCCGAAGGCACGGCGGAACTCGCGGCTGAAGTGCGCGCGCGACAGGCCGGCGGCGCGGGCGAGGTCGTCGACGTCGAGGGGGTCGAAGTAGCGCGCGTCGGCCAGGTCCTTGGCCCGGAGCAGGTGTCGCGCGGGTGGGGCGTAGACGGCGCTCATCCCCGAGCACCATAGCCCTGCAGGCCGCGACCGAGCGTCTCGAGCGCGCGCTTGCCTTGGGCCCGGACCTGGCGCTGCAGGCGCGGGCCGCGCTCGCCGGCCACGATGCGCGCGCGGCTGAAGTCCACGAGCGACTGGTGGACGCCCATGAGCGCGTTCGCGACCACGCGCGGCTCGACGTCGTCGGGCTTGGAGCCGGTCTCCTCGGCCAGCAGCGCGGCCAGCGCATCGGCGTAGCGCTCGAAGATCTCGCGCTCGCGCGCGAGCAGAGCCGGGCTCTCCGTGATCATCCGGGTCAGCGCGGCCAGCCGCTCGGCCGCCTCGGGGTCGGGTTCGGCCAGCAGGCCACGCTGCCGCAGCACGAACTGGCGGAACGCGTCCAGGACCGACTCGCCGGGCGCGCGGTCGCGCACCGCGCCGAGCAACTGCTCCTCGAAGGACTCGAGCTGGAAGTAGACGAGGTCCTCCTTGCGCGGGAAGTAGTTGAACACCGTCTTCTCGGAGACGTCGGCGGCGCGCGCGATCTCGGCCACGGGGACGCGGTCGAACCCGCGTGCGAGGAACAGCCGCCGGGCCGTCTGCGCGATCAGCTCGCGCGTCTGCTGCTTCTTGCGCTCGCGGAGACCTGTCGGCGTCGCCATGCAGGAAGATTACCGCCGCCAGGGTTTTACTGCTACAGTATTTTTATGGTGACTGAATCAACCCCATCTATCCGTCTCACCTTCGGCGGGCTGCTGCTGGCGATGCTCCTTGCCTCGCTCGACCAGACCATCGTCTCCACCGCCCTGCCGACCATCGTCCGCGACCTCGGCGGGATCGACCAGCTGTCTTGGGTGGTCACCGCCTACCTGCTCGCGGCCACCGTCTCCATGCCGCTGTGGGGGCGCGTCAGCGACCTCTACGGCCGCAAGCGGCTCTTCCAGGCGGCGATCGTCTTGTTCCTGCTCGGCTCGGCCCTCAGCGGTGCGAGCGAGACGCTGGGCGAGCTCATCGGCTTCCGCGCGCTGCAAGGGCTGGGCGCGGGCGGCCTGATGACGCTGGCGATGGCGATCGTGGCCGACATCATCGCCCCGCGCGAGCGCGGGCGGTACCAGGGCTACATCCAGATGGTCTTCGTGCTCGCCAGCGTGGCCGGCCCGCTGCTGGGCGGCCTGTTCACCGACGAGGCCTCGTGGCGCTGGGTCTTCTACGTCAACCTGCCCATCGGCGCGGTGGCGCTGGCCATCAGCACCCGGCTGCGGCTGCCGGCGGGGAGCGGGCGTGCGCGCATCGACGTCCTCGGGGCCGCGCTGCTGGGCGCGGGGCTGACCGCGATCCTGCTGGTCACGACGTGGGGCGGGCGCGAGTACGCGTGGGGCTCGCCGGAGATCGTCGGACTGGCCATGGCCGCCGTCGTGCTCCTGGCCGGCTTCTTCGCCCAGGAGCGACGGGCACCCGAGCCCGTGCTGCCGCTGCGCATGTTCCGCGAGCCGGTCTTCGACGTGGTCTCCGCCGTCCTGTTCCTGACCACGTGCGCGTTCTTTGCCGCGATCGTGTTCTTGCCCCTGTTCCTGCAGCGGGTGACCGGCGCGAGCGCGGTCGAGTCCGGTCTGCAGCTGTTGCCGCTGCTGCTGGCGGGCACGCTGAGCACCGCGGTGATCGGCCGCGTGGTCACGCGCACCGGCCGTTACAAGGTGTTCCCCGCCGTCGGTCTCGCCCTCATGGCGATCGGGCTGTTCCTGCTCTCGCGCCTGGACGAGACCTCGTCGCACGCGACCATCGCGCTGGACATGGTCGTGTTCGGGCTCGGCTTCGGGATGGTCTCCCAGCTGCTCGTGCTCGCGATCCAGAACGCCGTCGACCGGCGCGACATCGGCATCGCGACGGCGTCGGCCAACCTGTTCCGCTCGCTCGGCGGCTCGGTCGGCGCGGCGCTGTTCGGGGCCATCTTCGCCAGCCGGGTGTCGGCCGGCGCCGGCCCGGGGGAGATCGCCGACGCGCTCGACACGGTGTTCCTGGCCGCCGCCCCGGTGGCGGCGCTGGCGCTCGTCGTCGTCCTGTTCCTGAAGGAGAAGCCGCTGCGCGGTCCGTCCGCGAAGGCGGCAACCGCCTGACCCGAAAGGAGCCGTTTCCATGGCCAAGTCCAAGTCCCCCACGACCGTCCTGCTGCGCAGCGAGGAGACCGCCGGGGTAGTCGCGCTGGTCGAGAACCGCGCCCCGGCCGGCTTCCCCGGCCCGCCGTTGCATCGCCACGAGTTCGACGAGACCTTCTACGTGCTCGAAGGCGAGCTCACCTTCCGGGTGGTCGAGGAGCTGGTGACCGCGGGACCCGGCGAGGTGCTGTTCGCGCCCCGCGGCGTGCCCCATACGTTCGCCAACCACGGCGACGCGCCGGCGCGTTTCCTGATCGCCTGCACCCCGGCCGGCTTCGAGCGCTACTTCGCGCGCCTGGCGGCCGAGCGGCAGGGCGTCGACCCGCCCGACTGGGCCCTGCAGCCGCTCCCGCCGGTGGAGATCCTGGGTCCGCAAATCGGCGCGTCTTGATAGGACGGTACGGAATGCAAGCGACGAGCGAGGAGCGACGCATGGGACGCGTGGTGGTCAGCGAGTTCGTGAGCCTGGACGGGGTCATGGAGGACCCCGGCGGGGCCGAGGACTTCGCCCACGGCGGCTGGGCCTTCAAGTTCGACCGTGGGCCCGAGGGCGACAAGTTCAAGCTCGACGAGCTCGACAACAGCCAGGCGCTGCTGCTTGGCCGCACGACCTACGAGGGCTTCGCCGCGGCCTGGCCGGAACGCGAGGGCGACTTCGCCGACAGGATGAACGGGCTGCCCAAGTACGTCGTCTCGTCCACGCTGACCGACCCGACGTGGGCCAACACGACCGTGCTCGGCGGCGACGCCACTGCCGCCGTCGGGAAACTCAAGGAGCGGGTGGACGGCGACATCCTCGTCGCCGGCAGCAACCAGCTCGTGCACGCGCTGCTGGGCGCCGACCTCGTGGATGAGCTGCGGCTCATGGTCTTCCCGCTCGTGCTCGGGTCCGGCAAGCGCCTCTATGCCGAGCAGCCCAACAGCGCCGCGTTCCACCTGGCGGAGAGCGCCGTCATCGGCGACGGCGTGCTGACGCTCGTCTACTGGCCCAAGGCCGCCTAGCGGAAGGCCTCGAGCACGGGCGCGAACCGGGCGACCGACTCCGGGCCGTCGGCGTCGCCGAGGCCGACGATCGCCGTCTGGACGCCGGCCTCGGCCAGCTCGCGGTAGCGGCCGATGTGCTCCTCGGCGCTGGCCGCCCCGGGCCCGGCGCGCTCCTCGCCCGCCTCGATCACTCGGGCTGGGGCCAGTTGGGTGACGGTGATCGCGCCCGGGTCGCGGCCCTCGGCGGCGCAGTGCTCGTGCAGGACGGCGACCTTGTGCCGCACCACGTCGGGGTTCCCGAACAGGTTGCAGGCGTCCGCGTGGCGGGCCACGAGCCGTAGCGTGCGCCGCTCGCCCGAGCCGCCGACGAGGATGGGGATCCGCTCCTGCAGCGGCCGCGGGTAGCAGGTGGCCTCGGCCACGCTGAGCGTGCGCCCCTCGAAGGCCGGTGCCCCCTTGCCCCACATCAGCGGCAGCAACTCGAGCGCGTCCTCGAGCCGCGCGTAGCGCTCGCGCAGCGGCGGGAAGTCCCAGCCGTAGAGCCGATGCTCGCGCTCGAACCAGGCCGCGCCGATCCCGCACTCGGCCCGCCCGCCGGAGAGGACGTCAAGCGTCGCCACGATCTTGGCCAGGTGGGCGACGTTCCTGTAGGTGATGCCGGTGCACAGCGTGCCCAGGCGGATGCGCTCGGTCACGCCCGCCAGGTAGGCGAGCGTCGTCCAGCTCTCGAGCATGTCCTCCCACTCGCGCCCGACCTGCGGGATCTGGAGGAAGTGGTCCATGACCCACAGGCTGCGAAAGCCGACCTCCTCGGCGACGCGGGCCAGCGCCCCGAGCGTCTCCCCGGTGGTCCCCGGATGGCCGGGGAAGTCGAAGCGCGAGACCTGCAGGCCGAAGGCGAGCACGCGCGGATTGTCGCGCTGGCGGGCGGCCGCGTCCGGCGCGCCCAGGAACGCGGGCGGCACGAGCTCCACGGGGCCGGGCGCGTGCACGGCCGCGAAGGGCTCGGACCGCAGCGCCTCCCCCACCGCCTCGACGTCGCGCAGCTGGGTCGTGACCACCTTGCTCGGCACGCCGCTGCCGCGCACGCGCTCGCGCACCGTGCGCGCGTCGACCTCGAACAGCACCGCATGGGCGGGGACGCCGTGGCGCACGGCCAGCGCCAGCCAGGCGGCCCGCCGCTTGGCGTCCAGGCCGGTCGTGTCGACGACGGTGGTCAGGCCGCGACGCACGCGCTTGGCCACGATGAGGTCGAGCACCTCGAACGCGTCCTTGCTGGCGCGCATGTCGTCCTCGCCGGCACCGACCACGGCGCGCAGCCGGTCCGAGGACACGACCTGGTCGGGCGCGAACCACTGCGCCGCCCAGTGCGACTTGCCCGCGCCGGTCGCGCCGACCAGCACAACGAGGCATGGGTCGGGCAGGCGGATGGCCACGCGGCTACTGCGCCGGGGCGCGCATGAAGGGTCAGACCCCCTTGAGGGTGGTTGAGGGTTTGCCGGTGCGCCGCCCCTTCGCCGTCGCCCCGATCGTGACCGTCGCGGCGCCGGGGAGGTCGACCCGCAGGCGCCCCTTCGCGTCCGCGCGCTGCCGGCGCGGGGCCGCGCTGCCCACCGTCACCGTGTGGGGCGAGCGGGGCTCGTACAGCGGCCCGGTGGTCACGCTCGCATGCCCGGCCGCGCCGCGCAGGCGGAAGCCGCTCGGGCCCGCATCGGCCAGGGTGGTGGAGGCGAGGCCGGCGCGGTCCAGCCGCACGTCCCAGCCGTAGGCGCCGTAGTCGCTCTCGGCGGCGGTGAAGGTGAACCGGGAGGGCGCCGCGGGCGGGTGCGCGAAGGTTGTCGTCAGCGACGGGAGCGCCTGCCGCAGGTCGCGCTGCCAGTAGGGCCAGGTGTGCGTCCCCGGCCCGTAGTCGTCCCAGGTGTGGTCGATGCCGAGCGCTCCGAGGCGCTGGTGCAGGGAGAGGCTCATCGCGTGCACCTGGTCCTCGATTGGGTCGAAGAGCCTCGTCGGATCGTCGTAGGGCCCGGGCTGGCCGTTGCCGGCGTCGATGCGCAGCACGAGCCCGCGGAGGTTGCCCGCAAGGTCCCACGGGTTGTGAGCGCGCCACACGATCTCGTTGGCGACCCGGTCGCCGAACTGGTCGTCGGGCTTGCCGCCGTCGGCCGGGGCCTCGGCCGCGATGACCAGCGCCACGGGCGCGTTGTTGACGATGTCGACCGCGCCGGAGAAGCTCGCCGCCCACACGAACAGGTCGGGATGGCGGGCGGCGTAGCTCATCGCTCCGAAGCCGCCCATCGACAGCCCGGCGATGGCGCGCTCGTCGCGGTCGGCCACCGTGCGGTAGTGGCCGTCGATCCAGGGGATGAGCTGGTCGATGTGGAAGGTCTCCCACTCCGGCGGGCCGCCGGCGCCGCCGTTGAACCAGTCCGTGTACCAGCCGCCGTTGCCGCCCTCGGGCATCACCACGATCGCGTTCAGCCCGGCGGTGATGCGCTCGGCGTCGCCGGCGTCCGTCCACGAGCGCCAGTCGGCCAGCGCGCCGTGCAGCAGGTAGAGCACCGGGTAGCGCGCGTCGGGGTGCCCCGCGTAGCCCATCGGCACGAGCACGCGCACGTGCCGCGGCGACGACAGCGCCGGCGTGGAGAGCGTGAGGTCGGTGAGCCGCCCGTCGAGCCGCTGCGAGGCGACGACGGAGATCCCCTGGTCGGCGCGCGCGGCCGGCGCGACCAGGCAGGCCGCGACGGCCACCAGCGCGAGCAGCGCGGCGAGGCGCGCCCTCATGCGGTCGCGCGCCGGCTGCGCGCGGCCGGGGTGAGGCGCAGGCGCCGGGCCAGCGCGATCAGCGGCGTGCGCAGACCGGGTAGCCCGTCGAACTCCCCGGCGGCAACCCGCAGGGTGACCATGGAGCTGATCGCCGCCAGCAGCGCCTCGCAGGCGAAGCGGTCGGCGGCCGAGCGGGCCGAGAAGATGCCGGCGATCACCGCGGTGAAGTCCTCCTGCACCTCGCGCCGGCGCTGCAGGGCCTGCGGGCCGGCCGCGTAGACGGCGACGAGGAAGACGCGGGCCATCGCGCGCTCGGAGGCGAGCAGGTCGAGGTAGGCGCGCAGCGCCCGGTCCAGGCGCGCGAGCGGGTCGGCCGGGCGGCCGGCCAGCGCGTCGCCCATCGTCCGGCGCATGGTGTCCACGGCCACCTCATAGGCGGCCAGGAAGCACGCCTCCTTGTCGACGAAGTGCTGGTAGAAGGTCTCGCGCGACACGCCGGCGCCTGCCACGACGTCCGCCACCGCGGTGCCGGTGTAGCCCTTCTCGTGCACGGCCAGCGCCATCGCCTCGAGCATGCGCTGCCGCTGGGAGGCGCTGACCTCCTCGCGGCTCAAACGATGGCGCCCGCGCGGGAGCTGGCGAACCTCCATGGCCCGGGATCATACGCTTTGTGTACAGTTCTGTTCGCCAATGGCGGCTGACGATCTGGTGCAGGAGTCGCGGGGCGAGGCCCCGGGCCGCGACCGCCTCGAAGGGCGCCGCATCCTCGTCGTCGGCGGCGGCCAGGAGGACTACGGGCTCGACGACCCGCCCATCGGCAACGGCCGCGCCATGTCGATCCTGTTCGCCCGCGAGGGCGCCGCGGTCGCGGTCGCCGACATCAAGCGCGACAGCGCCGAGGCCACGGCGCAGCGCGTGCGCGCCGAGGGTGCCGCCGCCGCCGTGGTGGTCGCCGACGCCAGCGACGAAGCGGCGGTGGCGGACATGTTCGCGCAGGCCCGCGAGACGCTCGGCGGCCTCGACGGCCTCGTGCTCAACGTCGGCATCGGCGCCGCCTGGGCCTGCGTGGCACCAGCGTGGAGGACTGGGACCGCGTGCTCGCGGTCAGCCTGCGCTCGCACTTCCTCAGCTGCCGGGAGGCGCTCGACGCCCTCGACGACGGCGGGGCCGTCCTGCTCATGGGCTCGGTGGCCTCGCGCGAGGTCATGCCGTTGCCCTCCTACGCCGCCTCCAAGGCCGCGCTCGAGGCGCTCTGCCGGCAGGCCGCGGTCGAGGCGGCGCCGCGCCTGCGCGTCAACCTGCTACTGCCCGGCCTGATCGACACCTCGCTCGGTCGCATGGCATCACGGTTGAGTCCGGCGCGCGAGCGCGTGAAGATCCTCGCCGGCCGCCAGGGGACGGGCTGGGAGGTCGCCTCCGCGGCGCTCTACCTGCTCGGCCCCGAGTCCGCGTACGGAACCGGTCAGACGCTGATCGTCGACGGCGGGCTGACGGTCGCGCCGCGGGCGTAGGTCCGCAGCAGCGCGTCGCGCTCGTCCGCGTCCGGAGCGGGGATCCGCGCCGCGCAGCGGTCGCCGTGCAGGGCGGGCGTGCGGACGCCAGCCCACCGTGGTCCACGCCGTCGACGAGCTCGTGCGGCTCGGCTACGCGCGGCGCGAGCCCGACCCCGCCGACGGCCGGGCCAAGCTCGTGACCATGACCGAGCGCGCCGTGGAGGCCGAGCGCGTGGGCCGCGAGGCCATCGCCCGCATCCGCGACGCCTGGGCGGCCGCGCTGGGCGAGCGCGAGATGGCGCAGCTCGAGGCGCTGCTGCTGCGCCTGCGCGCGACGCTGTGGCCTACGTCGCGAAGCTGAGCTGCAGCGCGAGCACGGTCGCGATCGCGGCCAGGCAGATGAGATGGTCGCGCAGGATCGCGCGCGCCAGCCGGCTCTGGGCCTCGACCGGGTCGCCCCGCCGGCCCAGGCGCACCACGGCCGGCACCGTGTTGGCCCCGGCCAGGGCGATCGCCACCAGCGCGAGCGGTAGCGACGCCCACGCGGGCCAGCTCGGGCTGTCGCCGCGCGCGATCTGCACGACGATCGCGGCCAGCGCGGCCAGCATCGCCGCCGCCACGAGCCGGTTCATCGGCCGCGCGCGGGTGGTCACGCGGGCGTAGTAGGCGGCGATCGAGGCCAGCACCGCCTCGGGCAGCACCGCGCCGCGGTGGCCGATGACCTGGACGTCGAGCATGAGGTCGAACCAGAGGACGGCGAGCAGGAAGCCGGCGCCGGCGGCCACGAAGGCGGCCACGGCCGCGAGCGTACTGGCGGCTTCGCGGGCCTGTTGGTGGACGAGCGGCGCGGGTTGGGAAATCGCGCCGTCCGGTTACACGGACGGCATGGGACTCGGAATCGCAGCACTTCGTCTCGTCGTGTGCGGCCTGTTCGTCGGCCACGGCCTGCAGAAGCTCAAGGGCTGGTTCGGCGGCCACGGCCCCGAGCGCACCGGTGAGATGTTCGACGGCCTCGGCCTGCG
>DATBDE010000063.1:0-22069 GCA_036270095.1 Solirubrobacteraceae bacterium
GAGCTGGTCCAGCGCCTGATGGACCTGCGCGGCTACGGCAACGAGGAGGGCAATGGCGGAATCGAGTGACAACGGCAAGCTGTCGGCGGCCGAGCTCGGGGAGGCGGCGCTGACCACGATCGAGGAGCTCACCGGCTACGACCCGGAGGCGGTGACCGCCCTGCAGTGGGACGCGGACAGCGAGCAATGGACGATCACCGTGGACGTGCTCGAGCTCTCGCGCGTCCCGAACACCACCGACGTGATGGCTGCCTACGACGTGCAGCTCGACGAGCAGGGCACGCTGCGCGGCTACAGGCGCACGCGGCGCTTCCTACGCGGCGCGGCCGAGGGGGCCTGAGCGTGGACGAGCGCCTCCCGCGCCACTCGACGGCGAACCGGCTCCCGGGCCGGCCCACGCAGAACACCAACCTGGCCGACATCCTCGAGCGCGTGCTGGACAAGGGCATCGTCATCGCCGGCGACATCCAGATCAACCTGCTCGACATCGAGCTGCTCACGATCAAGCTGCGCCTGCTGATCGCGTCGGTCGACCGCGCCCGCGAGATGGGCATCAACTGGTGGGAGAGCGACGCCTCCCTGCAGAGCCTCGACTCCGGCGAGCAGGGCAACGGCGACGGCGGCCACGTGCAGCAGCTCGAGCGCGAGAACCAGGAGCTGCGCGACCGCCTCGACCGGCTCGAGCAGCGCCTCGAGGAGCACACGAGTGGCTGATCCGCTCGGCCGCTGGGCAGCCCAGCACGCTCCGGACGTGCTCGCGCGCGCCGAGGCCGAGGCGGTGAAGGTCCTGCGCGACGCGCTCGTGCGGGCGGCGATCGCCGAGCGTGCTCAGAGCTCCGAGTCTGCGCCCGTACCGCCGAAGCCAGCGACGCGGCCGAGCTCCGGGGCCACCGCGCTGTGGGCCTACGGCGTGCTCGCCGCCGACGCCGACCTGCCGCGGAGCCTGACGGGCGTCGACCCCGGCCACCCGGTCGAGGCCGTGAGCGCCGGCGGCCTCGTCGCCCTGGTCAGCCGCGTGCCCCTGGACGAGTTCGGCGCCGAGCCGCTGCGGGAGAACCTCAATGACCTCGCCTGGCTCGAGCGCGTCGCCCGCGCCCACGAGTCCGTGCTCGACCAGGCGGTGCAGGCCGGGACCTGCGTGCCCCTGCGCCTGTGCACGATCTACGAGAGCGACGAGAGTCTGCGGGCCATGCTCGAGCGCGAGGCCGAGTCATTCGCCGACGCCCTGGGCCACCTCGCCGGCCGCGAGGAGTGGTCGGTCAAGCTGCTCGTCGACGCCGACGCCCTGACGCACGAGGCGCGCGCCCAGACCGAGGACATCCCCGGCCTCGAGCAGGGCACGGAGGAGCCGAGCGAGGGCGGCGCCTACATGCTGCGCCGGCGCGTTGAGCGCCGCGTGCGCGAGCGCGCCGCGCAGCTCGCGACCGAGGTCGCCGAGTCGGTGCACGGCCGGCTCGACGCCCACGCCGTCGACGCGGTGACGCGCCCGGCCCAGAACCCCGAGCTCTCGGGGCACGACGGCGACATGCTGCTCAACGGCGCCTACCTCGTCGAGGCCGACCGCGTCGACGCCCTGCACGCGCTCGTGGCCGAGCTCGAGCGCGACTATGGCGCGCTGGGGGCGCGGCTCGAGCTCACTGGCCCGTGGCCGCCGTACAACTTCGTCCCCGGCGGCACCGGAACCGCCCCATGAGCACCGCGGTCGCCGACCAGGAGGTCGCCCTCATCGACCTTGTCGACCGGCTCCTCGGCGGCGGCGTGGTCATCGCCGGCGACATCACGCTGGCGGTCGCCGACGTCGACCTCGTCTACGTTCAGCTGCGCGCCCTGATCAGCTCGGTGGCGACGGCCGAGGACAAGCACCTCATGCCCCGCATGGGCAGCGCGCTGTGATCGAGGTCTACGCCATCGCCGACCACCCGGGGCCGCCGCTGCCCGACGTCAACGGTGTGCGCGCCGTGCCCGCGGGCCGGATTGCGGCGCTGTGCGCCGCGGTCGAGGAGACCGCGCTCTCCCCCGCTGCGCTGTGGGCGCACGAGGCCGTGGTGGAGGCGCTGATGGAGGATCGCGACCTGCTACCCGTGCGCTACGGGACCCGGCTGGCCGACGAGGCCCAGGTCTTGCGCGCCGTCGCCGAGCGCCACGACGCGCTGCTGGCCGCGCTCGACGGCGTGCGCGGCGCCGCCGAGGTCTCGCTGCGCGTCGTGGCCCCCGCCGACGGGCCGGCGCCGGCCGAGGCGGCTGCGCGCGTGCACGAGCAGCTCGCCGGTCAGGCGCGCGCCGCCACCGTGCTGGACGCCGCAGAATCGCGTGACCTCCTGCGCGCCGCCTACCTCGTCGACCGCGGCGGCAGCGCCGGCTTCGCCGAGGCGGTGGCGACGCACCAGCGCGCCCACCCCGACCTGCGCCTGCTCTGCACCGGCCCGTGGCCGCCCTACTCGTTCGCGGAGCGATGACCGACCGCATCCTCCACGCCCCGCCCGACCTCGACCTGTTCACGCGCGACCAGCCGCGGCTCGACGACGCGTTCCCCCGCCGCATCAACGCCGATCCCGAGAACCTCGAGCGCGGCCTGGCTCAGCTCGTGCTCACCATCGTCGAGCTCCTCCGCCAGCTCATGGAGCGCCAGGCGCTGCGCCGCATCGACGGCGGCACGTTGTCGAAGGAGCAGGTCGAGCGCCTCGGGCACACGTTCATGGAGCTCGACAAGCGCATGGTCGAGCTGCGCGACAGCTTCGGGCTCAACGAGGAGGACCTCAACCTCAACCTGGGCCCGCTCGGCAACCTGCTGTAGCGGTGACCGCCCTCGTCTGGCTCACGCGCGACCTGCGCGTGCGCGACCACCCGCCGCTGCGCGCGGCCCTGGACGCGCACGACCGCGTCGTGCCGATCTTCTGCCTCGACGACCGCCTGCTGCACGGACGGCACGCGAGCGGGCCGCGGACGCAGTTCCTGCTCGATGCCCAGCACGACCTCGACGGCGCTCTGCGCGGGCGTGGCGGCGGCCTCGTCGTCCGGCACGGGCCCCCCGAGGAGGAGCTCGCCCGGCTGGCGCGCGCCGCGGGCGCCGCCGCCGTGTACTGCAGCGCCGACGCCGGCCCGTTCGCCCGCGCCCGCGCGCAGCGGGTGTGCGCGGCGCTCGCGGACGCGGGCGCGACGCTGGAGGCCCGCTCCGGCCTGTTCGCCACCGCGCCTGGCTGGCCGCGCCGCGTCGCCCCGTGCTGGGCGCGCCGCGCGCGCTGCCGCCGCTGCCCGCCCGCGTGCGCAAGGGCCGCATCCCGTCGCTGGACGCGCTCGGCCTGGCGTCCGACGCCGCCGACGCGCCGCACGGCGGCGAGGCCGAGGCGCGACGCCGCGCCGCCGCGTTCACCGCCGGGCCGGCCGCCCGCTACCCGGAGCAGACCTCGCGCCTGTCGCCCTACCTGCACCTCGGCTCCATCTCGCCGCGCGAGCTCGAGGAGCGCAAGCTCCCCGACGCGTTCCGCCGCCAACTGGCCTGGCGCGACTTCTACCACCACGTCCTGCTCCACCATCCGGACAACGCGCGACGCGCCCACCCAGCCCCGCCACCGCGGCCTGCGCTGGAGCCGCAGCCGCCGGCGCTTCGACGCCTGGTGCGCCGGGCAGACCGGCTTCCCCTACGTGGACGCAGGGATGCGCCAGCTCCAGCGCGAGGGCTGGATGCCCAACCGCGTGCGCCCGGTCGTCGGCTCGTTCCTGACGAAGGACCTGTGGCTCGACTGGCGGGAGGGCGAGCGCTGGTTCATGCGCCACCTGGTCGACGGCGATGAGGCCAACAACAACGGCAACTGGCAGTGGATCGCCTCGGTGGGCACCGACCCCGCGCCGCCGTTCCGCCGCCTCTACAACCGGGCCCGCCACCAGGAGCGCTACGACCCCGACGGCAGGTATGTGCGCCGCTGGGTCCCGGAGCTCGCTCGCGTGCCCGCCGCCGTGCTCTCCGAGCCGTGGCGGATGAGCGAGGAGGAGCAGGAAGCGGCCGGCTGCGTGATCGGCCGCGACTACCCGGAGCCGATCGTCGACCACGCGGCGGCCCGGCGCGAGGCGCTGGCACGATTTGCCGAAGCGCGGGAGACGACCTAGTCGGCCATGGCCACGTGGCCGGGCTGGGTCGCCACCCGCTCCAGCCACGCGCGCACCGCCGGGTAGGGCTCGACGTCGAAGCCGCCCTCGGGCGCGACGTGGGTGTAGGCGTAGAGGGCGATGTCCGCGATGGTGTAGCGCTCGCCGACCAGGAACGTGCGGCCGTCGGCGAGGTGGCCGTCCATGGCGCGCAGGGCGGCGTGGCCGCCGCGGCGCCGGGCCTCGAGCTCGGCCTCGGGCGCCGGCGCGTCGGCGATCGCGACCCAGAAGCGGGCGACGGCGATGTTGGGCTCGTGGCTGTACTGCTCGAAGAACAGCCACTGCAGGACCTGCGCGCGCTCGTAGCGGTCATCGGGCAGGTGCGGCGTGCCGTCGGCGAAGTAGCAGAGGATCGCGTCGGACTCGGCCAGCGGGCGGCCGTCGTCGAGCACGAGCGTGGGCACGCGCAGCGCCGGGTTGAGGTCGCCCAGCAGCTCGGGCCGGTCGGAGCGGTCGGTGACCGAGACCTCGCGGCGCTCGTACGCGAGCCCGAGGTGGGCGAGCAGGAGGCGGACCTTGTAGCAGTTGCCCGAGAGCTGGGAGTTGTAGAGGAGCACGGCTCCGGGATTATCGTTGCCGCCTTGGCCGAGGCGTCAGCGTCGATCCCGCAGCTCGCCTTCCGCAGCGCGGCCGGGCGCTGGGTGCTCGCGATCGCGGTGCTCGGATCGGGCATGGCCTTCCTCGACGGGACGGTGGTCAACGTCGCGCTGCCCGACATGGGGCGCGACCTGCACGCGGAGACGAGCGCGCTGCAGTGGGTGCTGACCGGCTACCAGCTCACGCTGGCGTCGTTCATCCTGCTCGGCGGGTCGCTGGGCGACCGCTATGGGCGCCGGCGCATCTTCGTGATCGGGACGTTCGCCTTCGTGGCCGCGTCGCTGCTGTGCGCCGTCGCCCCGACGGTGGAGACGCTCATCGGCGCGCGCCTGCTCCAGGGCGTCGGAGGCGCCCTGCTGACGCCGGGCAGCCTGGCCATGATCGAGGCCTCGTTCCGGGCCCGGGACCGGCCGCGCGCCATCGGGGCGTGGTCGGGGCTGACCGGCGTCTCCACCGCGATCGGGCCGCTGGTGGGCGGCTACCTGGTCGACGCGGTGAGCTGGCGCGCCGTGTTCCTGCTCAACCTGCCGCTGGGCGCAATCGTCATCGCCTTCGCCCACCACGTGCCCGAGAGCCGCGACCCCAACGCCCACGGCCACCTGGACTTCCGCGGCGCCACGCTCGGTGCACTCGGGTTGGCCGGGACCACGTTCGCGCTCATCGAGGGGCCGAACGGCATGTCGGCCGGCGTGATCGCGGCGGGGGTGCTCGGCCTCGCCGCCCTCGTGGGCTTCGTGCTCGTCGAGCGCAGCAGCGCCAACCCGATGATGCCGCTGGACCTGTTCCGCTCGCGGACGTTCAGCGCCGCCAACGCCGTGACCTTCGTCGTCTACGCGGCCATTGGCACGTTCTTCTTCCTCATGGTGTCGTTCCTGCAGATCTCGCTCGGCTACTCGCCCATCGCCGCAGGCGCCTCGACGCTGCCGGTGACCGTGATCATGCTCGTGCTCTCGGCCCGCTCGGGCGGCCTGGCCCAGCGCATCGGCCCGCGCATCCCGCTCACCGTGGGGCCGGTCATCATCGCCGTCGGGCTGCTCCTGCTCACCGGCATTGAGCCCGGCGACAGCTACCTGAGCGCCGTGTTCCCCGGAGTCCTGGTGTTCGGTGCGGGGCTCGTGCTCGTGGCCTCGCCCATCACCGCCACGGCGCTGGCCGGCGCGGACGAGAGCCACGCCGGCATCGCCTCGGGCGTCAACAACGCGGTCGCGCGCGTGGCCCAGCTCCTGGCGGTGGCGGTGGTGCCGGTGCTGGTCGGCATCACCGGCGACGGCTTCTACGTGCCGGCGACGATGACGCACGGCTTCCACCTGGCGATGGTCGTGGCCGCGGCGCTCTCCCTGCTCGGCGGCGTGCTGGCCTGGTTCACCATCCGCTCCGACGCCCTCCGTCCTGAGCCGGAGCGGCAGGACCAGTACTCGTGCCCCTTGGCCGGACCGCCGCCCCCCGCCCCGCGTGCCGACCCAGCGCGAACCTGACCTGTCGATTTCTCGGTTGCCCATTCGTCTCATCGGCGACCATCCACCGAGCAGGAGGAGCGCCATGAAGTACATGCTGCTGATCCACCAGGTCGACACCCCCACCCCGCGCGACCCCGAAGCCTGGGCCCGGCTCTCCGAGGCGGAGCAGCAGGCCGTCTTCGCCGACTACCAGGCGATCACCGCCAATCCCAACGTGACCCCCGGGAACCAGCTCGACGAGCCGGAGACCGCGACCACGGTGCGGGTGCAGGACGGCCGGACGCTCACGACCGACGGCCCGTTCGTCGAGCTCAAGGAGGCCGTCGGGGGCTACATGATCCTCGAGGCCGACGACCTCGACGGCGCCATCGAGGTGGCCGCGCGCGTCCCGGCCGCACGTCTGGGCGGCGCGGTCGAGGTGCGGCCCATCCTGGAGTACTAGCCATCCTCGAGCAGGCCTTCCGCGAGCACTGGGGCTACGTCCTCGCTGCGCTGATCAGCTTCCTCGGCGACTTCGACGTCGCCGAGGAAGCCGCGCAGGAGGCGTTTGCCATCGCCGCCCACCGCTGGCCCAGCGATGGCATGCCCACCAACCCGCGCGCGTGGCTGATGACCACGGCGCGCAACCGGGCCACCGACCGCATCCGCCGCGACCGCACCCTGGCGGCCAAGACGCGGCTGCTGAAGGTGCCCGAGGCCGCCGAGGACACCATGGACGAGTCCACCTTCCCCGACGAGCGCCTGGAGCTCGTCTTCACCTGCTGCCACCCGGCGCTGGCCACCGACGCCCAGGTGGCGCTGACCCTGCGCACGCTGGGCGGCCTGACCACGCCGGAGATCGCGCGCGCGTTCCTCGTGCCTGAGAAGACCATGGCCCAGCGCCTGGTCCGGGCCAAGAACAAGATCCGCGCGGCCGGCATCCCGTTCCGGGTGCCGCCCGACCACCTGCTGCCCGACCGCATCGCCGCCGTGCTCGCGGTCGTCTACCTGATCTTCAACGAGGGCTACGGCGGCCGCGGGCGCAGCGAGCTCGTGGCCGAGGCGCTGCGGCTCGGCCGGTCGCTGGCCGAGCTCATGCCCGACGAGCCCGAGGTCCACGGCCTGCTGGCGATGATGCTGCTGCTCGACGCCCGCCGCGCCGCGCGCGTGCGCGACGACGAGCTCGTCCTGCTCGCCGACCAGGACCGCGCGCACTGGGACGCCGAGGAGATCGCCGCCGGACGCGTGGCGCTTCACCGCGCGCTGGCCCTGCGCGGCCGCGGGCCCTACGTGGTGCAGGCGGCGATCGCCTCCCTGCACGCCGACGAGCCGCGCGACTGGGACGAGATCGCCGCGCTCTACGGCGAGCTCGCGCGCCTGACCGACTCGCCCGTGGTCGAGCTCAGCCGCGCGGTCGCGGTGGCCGAGGCGCAGGGCCCCGACGCCGGCCTGGCCATCGTCGACGGCCTGCAGCTCGACGACTACCGCTACCTGCACGCGACCCGCGGCGAGCTGCTGCGCCGTCTCGGACGCGCGGGCGAGGCGCGCGCCGCCTACGCGCGGGCGCTCGACCTCGCCCACGACGACGCCGAGCGCCGCCTGCTCGAGCGCCGGCTGGCCGAGCTGAGCTGACCCAGCAGCGCAGCCTTAGAGTGGTTGGCTGGGAAGCCCGACTTTGCTCCCCCTTCCACCTCACTATCACCCCGGTCGCGTCGGCGAGGTGTGGCGCGTCGCCTACGAGGACCGCGCGCGCGAGGCGCCCGCGTGGGCGGCCGAGCACGGCGTCGGCCCGGCGTCGGAGGACGCGGTGCGCATCGCGCTGCTCGCCGTCGACGTGCAAAACACGTTCTGCATCCCCGGGTTCGAGCTCTACGTCAGTGGTCGCTCGGGGACGGGCGCGGTCGACGACAGCCGCCGGCTGGCGGAGTTCCTGTACCGCAATCTCGGGGCGATCAGCCAGGTTTTCCCCAGCCTCGACACCCACCACGCGATGCAGGTCTTCCACGCGATCTGGCTCGTGGACGCCGGCGGCGCGCACCCCGACCCCTACACGCTGGTCTCGCCCGAGGAGGTCGCCGAGGGGCGCTGGGAGGTCAATCCCGCGGTGGCCGACGAGGTCGGCATCGACCTCGACTACGCCCAACGCCACCTCGTCCACTACACACGCGCGCTCGCGCGCAGCGGCAAGTACGACCTCACGGTCTGGCCCTACCACGCGATGCTCGGCGGCATCGGGCACGCCCTCGTCTCCGCGGTCGAGGAGGCGGTGTTCTTCCACGGCATCGCGCGCAGCAGCCGGCCCGACTTCCAGGTCAAGGGCGACCACTCGCTGACCGAGCACTACTCGATGCTCGGCCCCGAGGTGACCGAGGGGCCTGACGGCGAGCAGCTGGCGAGCAAGAACACCGCGCTCATCGCGCGGCTGCTGACCTTCGACGCCGTGGTCGTGGCCGGGCAGGCCAAGAGCCACTGCCTGGCCTGGACCATCGACGACCTGCTGGCCGACGATCTCGTGCGCGAGCGGCTGGCGCGGCGCACCTACCTGCTCGAGGACTGCACCTCGGCCGTGGTGGTGCCGGGGGTCGTCGACTACACCGACGAGGCCGACGCGGCCTTCGCGCGGTTCGCCGAGTCCGGCATGCACGTGGTGCGCTCGACCGACCGGATCGAGGACTGGCCCGACCTGCGCGTCGGCTAGGACCGGTGGTGGTCGACGACCTCGACGTTGGTGCCGTCGGGGTCGAACACGAAGGCCGCGTAGTAGCCGGGGTGGTAGCGGGCGCGCTCGCCGGGCTCGCCGTTGCTCTCGTAGCCGGCGGCGAGGGCGTCGGCGTGGAAGCGCTGCACGTCGGTGTCGTGGCCGCTGAAGGCGACGTGGAGGTTGGCCGTCGGGGTCCCGGGCACGAGGGTGAACGACCCGGCGGTGCGGACGCCGAAGGACGAGCGCTCGGGGTCCTGGTGGCGCAGCTCCAAGCCGGCGGTGGGGGCGATGATGCGGTAGAAGGCGGTCGCGGCCGCGAGGTCGGCGACGCGCAGCCACAGGTGGTCGATGATCCCCTCCTGGGCCAGCACCCCGTGGTTGACGGCCTCGGCGCTGTTGCCGTCGGGATCGCGCAGGAAGGCGCCGTAGTAATCGGGGCGGAACCGCGGGCGTGGGCCCGGCGGCCCGTCGTCGGTGTACCCGGCGTCGATGCCGGCCTGCCAGAACGCGTCCACCTGCTCGGGTGTCGGCGCCACGAACCCGACGTGCAGGCCGGTGGTGACCGGGTGCTCGTCGCTCCTCTCGGTGACGAGGAAGTTGCCCCAGCTCGTCACGGCGTTCGTTCGGTAGGTGGTGTCGACGCCGAGGGGCAGGAGCACGGTCTCGTAGAAGCGCTCCGACGCCTCGCGGTCGGCGACACGGATGCTGACGTGGTCGAACACCTAGTCCTCCTGGTCGTGGATGGCCGTGCGTGGCGCATCGAGGATGATGCGGCGCCGCCGCAGCCCCTCAAGCCGCGACTCCTGGTCGGCGAGCTCGATCAGGGTGGCGTACGCGTCGCGGTGGCCGATGGTCAGCGTGTGGCCGGCCATGTCGGCGGGCCGGCCGTCGATCTCGCAGCGCATCCCGCCGAAGCTCAGGCCGACGTCGAGGCGCAGCACGCTGTCGTTGCCGGCGAGCAGCGGCGGCGTGCACCCGCCGTGGGACTCGAGCGGCGTGACCACCATCCCGTGCGCGCCCGGGGCGAGGATCGGGCCGCCCGCGGCCATGCTGTACGCGCTCGACCCCAGCGACGTCGCCACCACGGCGCCGTCGCCGGCCACGCGTGCGTAGAGGTCGTCGTCGACGCTGATGGCGACGAGGATCTGGCCGGGGCCGGCGCGGACCACGGCGACGTCGTTGACGGCGACACCGACCGGCCGATCGTTGGCAATGACCTCGAGGCCGGGGACCGGCTGGGCGGTGAAGCGGCCGGCCTCGACCTGGTCGAGCGCGTCGACGACCGCGCCGGCCTGCACCGAGGTCAGCATGCCGATGCTGCCGCAGGCCACGGCGAGTACCGGGCGCGACGCGTCCGCCCCGGCGTGCAGGGCGTGCAGCGCGGTGCCGTCGCCGCCGACGGCGAGCAGGAAGTCGCAGTCCGCGGCGTCGACGGCGTCGACCATGGCGCGCGCCTGGCCGATGATCGGCACCTGTCCGACGGCGACGCCGTGCGCGGAGGCCCAGTCGAGGATCGCCTGCACGACGCCCTCGATGTTTCGCGTCGGGTGCACGACGAGCCCCAGTTGGCGCAGCGCGGACATCGGCCGGCGGCAGTCTGCCACGCGGGCGCCCGCGTAGGCTTGGCGCCGTGCCGGGGGAGTACACGATCGCCGGGGGGCTGACCGACGCGCAGCGGCTGGCCCGCCAGGCCCACGTCATGGCGGGCGCCACCCAGCGGTTCCTCGATGGCGTCGGGCTCACGACCGGGTGGTCCTGTCTCGACGTGGGCTGCGGCGACGGGCAGGTGACGATCGCGATGGCGCAGGCCGCGGGCCCGGACGCGCGGGTCGTCGGCGTCGACGTCGACGCGGACGCGCTCGACGTCGCGCGCTCTTCGGCGGCGCAGGCCGGCGTGACGGCCGAGTTCGTCGACGACGACGCGGCCCATCCGCTCGGGACCGGCGCCTTCGCCCTCGCCTACGCGCGCCTGGTCCTCAGCCACCTCGTCGACCCGTTCGCGGTCGTGCGGGCGATGGCCGCCGAGGTGCGACCGGGCGGTGTCGTTGCCGTCGAGGACCTGTTCACCGGGACGCTGCGCAGCGAGCCGCTGGCGCCCGCGCTCGACCGCCTGCAGGACGTCTACAGCGCCACCGTCCGCTTCCACGGCGGCGACCCGACCATCGGGCCGCGGCTGCCGGCGCTGCTGGCCGCCGCCGGGCTCACCGACGTGCGCCAGGACACCGTCGCCAACCGGATGGAGACGGTCGACGACAAGCTCTTCCTGGCCCAGCTCCTGCGCAACATGCGCGCGTCGATCCTCGAGGCGGAGACGGCCACGGCCGCCGAGATCGATGCGCTGGAGGCCGACGTGGCCGCCGCCGCGCGCGACCCGGCCACGACGTTCGTCCAGGCCCGCATCCACCAGGTGGCCGGCCGCCGGTCCGCGGGCTGAGGGTGATGGCGCCGGACGCGGCGGCGATCGTGCGGGCGAGCTTCGACGCCCGGACCCTTGCGGAGGGGGCGTCGTACTGGCACGACGACGTCGAGTACCACGAGGACCCGCTCTGGCCCGGCTCCGGCACGTACCGGGGCCGGGAGACGGTCACGCGCCGCTGGGAGGAGTACGTGGACGTCCTGGGCCCGGCGACCGAGATGTCGGTGCAGGACGTCTGCGACGCGGGCGATGCGCTGGTCGCCCTCGTCCGCGTGCGCGGCACCGCCCAGGGAAGCGGCGCTCCCCACGACCACCTGTGGGGCTACGTGGTGCGGGTGGAGGACGGCAAGCTCCGCTACATCCGGGCGTTGTACGACCCGGACGAGGCGCTGCGGGCCGCCGGGCTGGGCTAGGTCTGTCGCCGATACGACACCGCGTGTGTCGCGTGCGCGACAGACGGAGTGTCACCCCGATGAAAGCCTGCTTCCCACAACGCGAGGGAGAAATGGGGAGCATGGTGTTCAACAGAGGACTCATCAAACCGGCCGTGGTCGCGGCCCTGGCCGCGCTGAGCGTCGCCGCGATTCCGGCGACCGGCGCGCAGGCCGCCGTCAAGAAGCTCGTGAAGATCGACTACTGCAACCCGGCGTTCGCCGACCAGCAGGTCACGCCGCGGATGAACCCGGACTCGTCCGAGCTGTCGGTGAACTGCCTGGTCAACCGGGCCCGGGTCGCCAACGGCGTGCCGCCGCTCACGCGGGGGCCCGGCCACGTCGAGGCCGGCCGCTACATCTACCCGCCGCTGCGGCAATCGGCCACCGCCCACGCCAAGGCCTCGATCGCGGCGAAGTCGTGGAGCCTGACGCGCGGCCTCGTCAGCCATCTCAACCCCGGCACGGCGGTCCCGGGCGACGACGCTTCGCTCCAGCAGCTGGCCAACCAGCAGATCGACCAGCGCATCCGCGGCGCCGGCTACTGCGCCGGCGGCCACAGCTACCGGGATGCCGAGAACACGTACGCGGGCTGGGGCACCGGCGCCACCGCGCGCTCGGCGGTCAACTTCTGGCTCAACGATCCGCCGCACCGCGCCGTGCTGCTCGACCCGAACCTGCGCGAGCACGGTGTCGGCGTCGTCGCCGGCTCGCCCTTCCCGGGCGTCGCCGACACCGGAGCGGCCGCGTTCGTCGAGGATCTCGGCGCCT
This sequence comes from Solirubrobacteraceae bacterium, assembly GCA_036270095.1. Classification (GTDB taxonomy): domain Bacteria; phylum Actinomycetota; class Thermoleophilia; order Solirubrobacterales; family Solirubrobacteraceae; genus DATBDE01. Next base: position 12,496 of record DATBDE010000063.1, read on the forward strand.
GCAGCTGATCGCTTCACCCGGCACCCGAGGGAGGTCAGGAGGGCCCGGCACGATGCGGGGCCCTTCCGCTGCCTAGAGCCGCAGGGGATCGGCGTCGAACCCGGCGAGCGCGCGGTGAAGCAGCGCGTCGGCGGTGTCGACGTCCTCGAGCCAGTCGAAGGTGACGCTCTTGGCCGAGTGCAGCTCCACCCCGGCCGCCTCCATGCGCGCCAGGCCGTGGCCGTGGTCGGCGGCGCGCTGCGTGTAGGCCGCGTCGACCGGCACGACGACCCGGTAGCCGTCGTCGGCCAGCACCACCGCCGACTGGGCCACGCAGACGTCGGTCTCGAAGCCGGCCAGCACGACGGTTCGGCGTCCCGTCGCCTCCAGCGCCATCAGCGCCGCCGGACAGCCGGTCAGCGCGAACGTCGACTTGGGCACGACGGGCGCGCCCTCGGGCAGGCACGCCTTGACGCGCGGGTGGGTCTTCCCCTCCCGCTGCGGTGCTTCCTCGGTGGCGAGCGCGGGCACGTCGAGCAGTGTCGCGACCCGCGCGAGCCACGCGATCCGCTCGACCGTGTGCGCCGCTGCCCTGCGGTCGTCGTCGCTCATCGCGGGGTGGGCGACGAAGCCCGGCTGGGTGTCCACCACGACGAGGACGCTGTCAGCGCGCCGGACCAGGGGCATCCGCGGACCCTACGGCGATCGTCGCTTCGCTACGGTCCGCGGTCGTGTGCTTCGCCTTCGACGCCTCCCCGCCTGACCTCCCCGCCGGCCTCGCTCTCGCGCCCATGGCGGGCGGCGCCGGCGCCGAGCGGCTGCGGCTCATCTCGACCGACGAGGAGACGAGCTTCGACGTCGCCCTGGCCGAGTCGCCGGGCTCGGACCGCAGCGGCGTCCTGATCCTCCCCGACGTCCGCGGCCTGTATCCGTTCTACGTCGAGCTGGCCGAGCGCTTCGCCCAGGCCGGCCATCCGGCCATCGCCATGGACTACTTCGGCCGTACCGCGCTGGACGAGGAGCGCGGCGAGGACTTCGCGCACATGCCGCACGTCGAGCGGACCACGGTCGACCAGATCCAGGCCGATGCCCTGGCGGCGCGACGCGCGCTCGTCGACCACACCGGCGAACGCCCGGTCTACGCGGTCGGGTTCTGCTTCGGCGGCATGCAGGCCTTCCTGGCCGCCACCAGCGCCGAGCTCGACTTCGACGGCGTGGTCGGCTTCTACGGCGCCCTCGACGGTTCCAAGCGCGGCTTTCCGTCGCCGCCCGACGTGGTCGGCGAGATGCGCTGCCCGGTCCTCGGCCTGTTCGGCGGCGCGGACCAGGCCATCTCGCGCGAGCAGGTCGCAGCCTTCGACCAGGCCATGGACGACGCGGGCGTCGAGCACGAGGTCGTGGTCTACCCCGACGCCCCGCACTCGTTCTTCGACCGCCGCTACGAGGACCACGCGGAAGCCAGCGCCGACGCGTGGCGCCGCACCTTGCGCTTCATCGAGGGTTAGCCCCCAGGCGATCCGCATAGAGTCAGCAGCCGGTGGGTGCCTTTCAGGCCAAGCCGCGCCTCGTCGTCGTCCTCACGGCGATGACGCTGGCCAACGCGATGATCCTGGTCGACCAGACCGCGGTCCCGCTCGCACTGCCCAACATCATGCAGACGTTCCACGTCGGCTCGTCCGAGTCGCAGTGGGTCCTGAACGCCAGCCTCCTGCCGCTCGCCGGCCTGCTCGTCTTCGGCGGCCGGCTGGGCGATCTGCTCGGACGCCGCAAGGTGTTCCTGCTCGGCACCGTGATGTTCGCGGGCGGGTCGGCGCTGGGCGGGCTGGCGCCGGCGTTCGCGATCCTGCTCGCCGCGCGCCGTCCAAGGGGTCGGCGGCGCCCTGATGCTCCCCACCACTGTCGCGATCCTCAGCGCCGCCTACCCGGCCGCGAAGCGCGGCTGGGCGCTGGGAACGATGGGTGGGGCCGCGGCTGTGGCGGCTGCGCTCGGACCGACGATCGGCGGCGTGCTGACCTCGGCCTTCTCGTGGCGGGCGGTCCTGCTCGTCAACGTGCCGCTCGCGGTCGCGGCCGTGATCCTCGCGCGACGCCACGTCGCGGCTGACGCGGCCCCGACCGAGCGCCAGCACCCCGACATCTCCGGCACGATCCTGCTCACCGTGTCCTGGTCGGGCTCGTGTTCGACCTGTCGCAGTCGCAGCAATGGGGCTGGTCGAGCCCGGGCGTGGTCGGCCCGATCGTGGTCGCGGTGGTGGCCGCGATCGCGTTCGTGATCCGCGAACGGCGGGCCACGCTGCCGCTGATGGACTTCGCGCTGCTGCGCCACCGCAACTACCTCGGCGCATCGCTGAGCCAGCTCATCGCGGACATGGCGGAGATCGGGCTCGGCGTGATCTTCCCCCTGCTCCTGATCCTCAACCTCCGCATGAGCCCCGCGCTCGCGGGCCTCGCGCTCATCCCCAAGACGGTCCCGATGATCTTCGTCGCGCCGCTGGCGGGCCGCTGGTATGACCGCGTCGGCGGGCGCCCGCCGATGGTCCTCGGCTTCGCGACGCTCGCGGTCTCCGGAGCGCTCCTCGCCTGGGGCGTGAACGAGCATACGTTCGTTGGCGTCCTCCCCGGCCTGGTCGTCTAAACGATCCCCGAGGCCGATCAGGGCCAGGCGTCGGGCGTATCGGCCACCGCCGAGCAGTTCGGCGGCGCGCTCGGCATGCCGCCCTGTACTCGGTCTTCCACGCCGTCTACGTCGACGAGCTGCACGCGCGCGTCAATGCGAGCCCGCTGCCGGACCTGGGCAACGCGTCCTACCGGGCGCTGCGCGCGTCGATCCAGGCCGCGGAGGCCACCGGGCTACAGGTCAGCCAGTTCAGCCCCTCCCTGCGCGCCTACCTCCCGATCGCCGCGGGCGCCTCCGTGCAGGCCTACATGGTCACGTTCATCACCGTGGGGGTGCTGGCGGCGATCGGCGCCGTCCTCGTGGCCTGGCTCGTCCGCAAGCCACCGCCCACGCCCGAGCCCGTACCGGTGGACGCCGGCGCAGAGCCCGAGGCTGTCGCGGGCTGAGCCTGCGAGCACCGCAGCGGCGTCGCTGCGGGATACTGGGCGGGCGATGTCGCGGGAGGGCGTGGAGCGCACGGAGCGGGCGGCGGCGGCAGTCAACGCGACCTACCGGACCGGCGACATCGGTCCATGGCGCCGCTATGTCGAGGAGACCTATGACCCCGGCGTCGTGCTCGATACAACTGGCGGGGCGTTCACGGAGGGTGAATGGCGCGGCCACGACGGAGTGGTCGGGTTCGTGGCCAATCAGATGGACGTGCTCGACGACATGTGGCTGCGCGTGGACGACCACATCCACGACACGGACGACTGCGCGGTGGTGGCGATCACGTTCGGTGGGCGCGCACGGCACGGCGGGCTTGAGGTCACGCTGCACCCCGTCCATGTCTTTCGGCTGCGCGACCGCAGAGTCGTCCACCGGCAGATCTTCCAGGAGCGCGAGCAGGCCCTCGCAGCCGTGGGGCTACGGGAGTAGGACCGCGGCCCGCGCGCTGAGGCCATCGCATGAATGCCGTCAGCTTTCCAGGCCAATCCGCCGGTCGAACCCGCCGGCGCGTGGATGTTCAGCATCCGCACGGGGACGGCGCCATCGTTGCGGAAGCCGTGCTCGATGCCGGAGGGCGCCAGCACGAAGGTTCCCGGCGGCGCCACCACCGAGCGGTCGCCGAAGGTGAAGGTCATCTCCCCCTCGACGATGTAGAAGGCGTCGTCCTCGCCGTCGTGCACGTGCTGCTCGAGCACGCGCCCGACGGCGATTTCGATGATCGCGAACGTGAACCGCGGCGTGTCGATCGTGCGCGCGAGGAACTCCACGTTCCCCACGCGATGGCCCTGGCCGGGCGGGACGACGACGAGTTCACCGTCCACGTCCGGGATCCTGTCAGAGTCGTCGCGTGGTGGAGTCGCGGCACCTCGTCGCCCTGCCGGTGGCCGTGGTGCTCGCCGTGAGCGCGCCGGTCGCAGGCGCCTCGGTGCCGACACTGGAGACGGTTGCGGGCAGTGGGCCGACGTGGCCCGCCGGGGGCGGCTTCAGAGGCGACGGCGGCTTGGCCACCGCTACCGACGCCGACTTCAACCGGCCGGCGCAGGTGGAGGCGCTGCCCGGCGGCGGCTACCTGATCGCCGACTCGAGCAACCAGCGGATCCGCCGCGCGGCGACCGACGGAACGCTCTCGACCCTCGCCGGCGACGGCAACCAGTGCTCGGGGCCGACAGAGCGCTGCGGCGACGGCGGCGATCCGCTGGCCGCCTCGCTGAACACCCCGCACGACGTCGCCGTGCTGCCCGACGGGGCGATCCTCATCGCCGACACGTTCGACAACCCGATCCGCGAGGTCTCGCCCGACGGGCAGCGCATCACCACCGTCGCCGGCACCGGTGACAGCTGCACACCGTCGCTCGACCCGTGCGGGCACGGCGGGCCGGCCGTCGACGCGCAGCTGTCGCTCCCGCTCGCCGTCGACCCGCTGCCCGACGGGGACTTCCTGGTCGCCGACCAGGGCCAGATCGCCGGCGCGCCGGACCAGAAGCTGAGCCGCATCCGGCTCGTCCACGACGGCCGCATGCTGCTGCTGGCCGGCGCCGGCGGCTGGGGCTTCCACGGCGACGGCGGACCGGCCCTGGACGCCACCTTCAACGCCGTCGCCGACGTCAATGCGCTGCCGGACGGGAGCATGCTGGTCAGCGACGGGAGCAACTGCCGCGTGCGCCGGATCGATCCCGGCGGAACGATCCACCCGCTGGCCGGCTACGCGGCGTCGAGCACGCCGGGGAGCTGCATCAGCCTCACCGCGTCGGCCGACGTCGGGGACGGCGGCCCTGCGCTCGATGCGTCGTTCAACGGCACCGCCTACCTCGCGCCGGCGGCCGACGGCACGGTCTACGTGGTCGACATCTTCAACAGCCGCATCCGGAGCATCGCGCCCGACGGCACGATCTCGACGTTGGCCGGCACCGGGGAGCAGCCGAACTTCAACGGAGAGTCCGGCCCGGCCGACCAGATGCAGCTCGCGTGGCCGAGCGGGATCTCCCTCGACGGCCAGATCCTCATCAGCGACCCGGGCAACAACCGCGTGCGGCGCATCGCGGCGAGCGCGACCCCGCCGACGCTACCGGCGACCTGGGTCCCCGGCGTGCGGGCACCCGCCTACGTCTCGGACGTCGACGACATCGACGCGAGCGGCAACGCGACCGCGACGGTCAGGTGCCCGGCTGAGCCGGGCCGGCGGCCGTGCGTGGGGAGCGTACGCGCCGACGGCGGTCCGCCCGCGGCGTTCGCGCTCGACGACGGGGCCGACGGCCGGGTCGTCGTCATGGTGCCCTCCCCGCCGGAGCCGGGCGTGCAGCGCGATGCGAGCCTCGCCACCGCGACGCGCCAGCCCTCGGGCGACGACGGGACGCTGAGCGTGACGTGGACGCTGACCGGGGCGGCGGCGGTCGTGACAGCCCCGCCGCCCTCGAGCACCACCGAGGCGCCGCCCGCCACCACGACCACCTCGGCGCCCAGCGCGCAGGGAGGCGCTCCCGCCGCGTCGCCGCCCCCACGCGTCGCGCCGCCGCCCCCCGACGCCCGCGTGCTCCTGCCCCGCCGGGCGACGGGGAGGACCGTCCCCGTTGCCATCGCCTGCACCGCCACCTGCACGGCCACGATCGCCTCGGGCGGAGCGAGTCCGCGGCACCGCACGCTCGCCCTGACCGGCGCCCGCGTCGTCACCGTCCCCGGCGGGCGCATCAGCGTGACGGTCGACCGCCCCGGCGCCGCCCCTCTCCGCGTCCGCACCCGCACCACCCCCAACGCCGCGGCGCTCGCGGCCCTGGCCTGCACCGCCGCCTGCACGGCGCGCGCCCGCATCGCCGTCCACGGCCACACGCTCGCCCAAGCGACGGCCAACCTGCGCGCCGCCGGCCAGGCCGTCCTCGCCCCCCGCGCTCAGAGCCGGGCCGAAGCCCGCGGCCGGGCCGTCGCGGAGACGACCCTCAGCGGCGCCGGCCCGGACCAGACCGTGCGGCAGGTGCTCAGCGCGACCGCGGCGCGATCGGCGGGCCGATGATGTCCGCGTTGAACTCCTCGCTGACCCGCTTGAGCAGCGGCACGTCTGGCGGGGTCTCCGGCGGCAGCCCGGCGTACTCCGCCGGCTGGCCGGCGGCCACGAAGTACCGCTCGAACCCGCCCGGGGTGCACATGGACAGGAACCGCGCCGGCCCCTCCTCGACCACGAACGTGTGCGGCGCGCCGCGCGGGATGAACACGCACGAGCCCGGCCGGGCCGCGATCGTGTCGTCGCCGCAGCGGAAGGTCAGCTCGCCCTCAAGCACGTAGAAGGTCTCATCCTCGCCGTGCTGGATGTGCAGCGGCGGCGACGCGCCCACGGGCGCGAGCGCCTCGACGAGCCCGTAGGCGCCGCCGGTCGTCTCCGCCGTCGCCTTCACGGTCATGAGGTTGTTGGTGAACCAGACGAGGTCGCCCTCGCCGGCGTGCACTGCGCGAGCCGCTTGCGTCATACCGTCGACCGACATTGTGCGTCCTTTGCGTCCGTGGGACAGGGGATCTGATATTGAGACTAAAAGTCTCACTACGAGCCGACTGTATCATCACCGGCCATGGCGACGCAAGACCACCCCCCGGCACGGACCCGCGACCGCCAGACCCGCCGCACCAAGCGCGCGCTGCTGGCCGCCGCCGACGAGCTGTTCGCTGAGGGCCGCGTGCCCACCGTCGCGGAGGTGGCGGAGCGCGCCGACGTCGGGCGCGCTACCGCCTATCGCTACTTCCCCACGCAGGAGGCGCTGCTGCTGGAGACCACGTTCCTGGGCGACAGCGAGCCCATGCGCGCCCTGCCCGAGCTCGCCAACGAGATCGAGGACCCGGCCGAGCGCGTCGCCGAGGCCGTGCGCCGCGGCGCAGAGTGGACGCTCGGCCGCGAGGCACGCCTGCGCGCGATCCTGCGCATGTCGCTCGAGCCCGAGGCCGGCGCCGACCGCCCGGCCCGCCGCCGCGGCTACATCGCCCAGCTGCTGGCCTCGGTCAAGCACGACCTCGACCCGGAGGCCTACGAGCGGCTCGCGGGGTCGCTCACCCTCCTGTTCGGCATCGACCCCATCGTCTCGCTGCGCGACAACGGGGACGTGGCGCCGCAGGGCATCCCCGACGTCCTCGGCTGGGCCGCGTACGCGCTCGTGCGCGCCGCGCTCAGCGAGCCCGGTAGCGCACGTAGACCACGCGCGAGCCGAAGGTCCGCGTCTCGACGAGCTCGAGGCTGATCCGCTCCTCCAGCGGCGGAAAGAACGGCGTGCCGCCGCCAAGGATGACCGGGTGGATGAGCGGGCGGTACTCGTCGACGAGCCCGTGCGGGATCAGCGAGGCGGCCAGGCCGGCGCCGCCGACGGCGAGGTCTCCGCCGTCCTCGGCCTTCAGGCGCCGGACCTCGTCGACCGCGTTTTCGCGCACCAGCCGGGCGTTGCCCTTCACCCGCTCCAGCGTGGTCGAGAACACCACCTTCGGCGTGGCCCGCCAGAGCTTCGCGAACGCGACCACCTCCGGGGTGGCCCCGGGCCGCTGATCGAGGGTCTCCCACACCTGCATGTCTTCGTAGAGCCCGCGCCCGTACAGCTCCGCCCCCAACCCCCGCGCCTGGTCGTTGAAGAACCGGTGCAGCTCTGGGTCCGGGGCGCTCCAGTCGATCGCCCCGCTGCGGTCGGCGATGAACCCGTCCAGCGACACGCTCAACGAATAGATCAGCTTCCTCACCCGCGCCTCCTGCGATCGTTTCCGGGCGTAGTGACCGGCCGCCGACGCGGAACTCATCGGTCAGGCGCAGGAGCTCGGCCTGGAGCTCGCGCAGCTCGGGCGCCGGCGCGGCGCCGAGCTCGTCGCGCAGCCGCGTGCGCAGGTCCTCGTAGACCCGGAGCGCGCCGGCCCCGTTGCCGCGCGCGACGAGGATCCGCATCAGGAGGACGCGGCCGTGCTCGCGGAACAGCGCCGCGGCGACGAGCTCGCGGGCGCAGCGCTCGCCCGGCGCCAGCTCGGTACCGCCGAGGTGGCCCTGCTGGCGCTCGAGCGCATCGGCATCCACTGCGACGGCGTCTACGACGGCTCGTTCAACGGGTGGAGCGCCGACGCGGACGGCCCGGTCGCCTACGGCGCTGCGGCCTGAGTCCCGGCGAGGATCCGGTCGACCGCGTTATCCGGCCGCGCGCCGCGCCGCCAGCGCGAGCGCCTCGGTGCCGATCAGCGGGTCGAAGCGCGCGATCAGCGGCCGGACCAGCCGCAGCCCCAGCCGCCCCTGCAGGTCGGCCACCCCGACCCGCGCCTCGCTGACCACGGCCGAGTGCCCGGCGCTGTCGGGCTCCACCCAGTGCGCGATCAGGACCTTGGCCGTGCCGCCCCGGCTCCAGGCCCGGAAGGCCTCGCCGTCGCGCAACTTCGGGTAGTCGCGCCGCAGGGTCCAGATGCGGCCGACCAGGCCCGAGAGCGAGTGACGCTCGCCCTCCTCGAGCACGGTGAACGGATCGGTGCGGAACAGCTCGCGGAAGGTGACCTGCGCCGGCTCGCCGGGGATGCGCCAGCGCACGATCCGCCCCAGCACCCGGCACTCGGCCAGCCGCACCGTTCCCAACGCGCGCCACAGGGCGTCCTGGTCGGCCCGCGCCACGCGGCGGTGAAAGGTGCGCGCGGCCGGATCGGCAAGCCACGCGTCGAGGTCGGGCGGCGCCATCGCCGAGCGGCGGAGGGCTGCTACTACTCCGCCCCGACCAGCACCTCGACCAGGCCCGGGAAGCGCTGCTCGAGGTCGTCGCGCCGCAGGCTGATGCGGCGCTCGGTGCCCGCCGGGCGGGTCCGGGTGAGCCCGGCCTCGCGCAGCAGGCGCAGGTGGTAGGAGCAGGTCGAGGTCGGCAGGCCCATGGACTCGCTGATCTGCCCGCATGTCGGCTCGGCCCCGGGCGCCGCGAGCTCGCGCACGAGCTGGAGCCGCAGCGGGTCGCCGACGATGCGCAGGATCGTGGCCAGGTCGAGGTCGCCGGTGGCGGGGTGGTGGATCTCACGAACGTGGACTGGCATGCGTTGTAGGAGCATGCTACAACAGTATTTCCACAGGTTTGGAAATATGGAAGCGAGAGCGATGAGCCGCACACGCCGCCTGACCCTCCCACCGACCGCCGCGTACGCGCTGGTGGCCGCCGTGATCGGCCTCGCGCTGTTCGCGTCGGCCACCCCCACGCCGCTGTACGACATCTACCGCGCGGACTGGCATTTCTCGACCTTCGTGCTCACGCTGGTCTACGCGGTCTACCCGATCGGCGTGCTCGCTGCGCTCCTGACCGTCGGCCGCATCTCCGACGAGCTCGGGCGCCGACCGGTGATCGCCCTGGCGCTCGGCGGGCTGATCGTCGCCATGGTGCTGTTCTCGGTGGCCGACTCGGTCGGGTGGCTGTTCGCCGCCCGCGGGCTGCAGGGCATCACCACCGGCCTGGCGCTGGGAGCGGCCGGCGCCGCCCTGCTCGACCTGCACCCGCGCAACGACGGCCAGAAGGCCGG
>DATBDE010000064.1:0-9685 GCA_036270095.1 Solirubrobacteraceae bacterium
GAGTCCGCCGACCACGAGCTCGGGGCCTGGCTCGAGCGCGCGCTGCAGCTGTGCGGCGCATTCGGCGGCCGATGGGACGAGCCGCGCCGCTCGGGTCGCGAGGACGCGGCCGGGGCGTGGCGCGACGCCTTCCTGCGCGCGCCCTATCTGCGCGACACCGCGATCGCGGCCGGCATCTTCCAGGAGACGTTCGAGACCGCGATCACCTGGGACCGCTTCCCCGCCTTCAACGAGGCGGTCCTGGGGACGGCGACCGAGGCGGTCCGGCGCGCGTCGGGCGGTCAGGGCCAGGTCACCGTCCGCTTCACGCACGTCTATCCGGACGGGCCCGCGCCCTACTACACGATGGTGGCGCCGGCGCGGCGGGGCGACGAGCTCGAGCAGTTCGCCGAGATCAAGGCCACCGCCTCGGACGCGGTGATCGCGGCCGGCGGCACGATCACCCACCACCACGCGGTCGGGCGCGACCACCGGCCCTGGTATGACCGCCAGCGCCCGGAGCCGTTTGCGCAGGCGCTGCGCGCGGCCAAGGCGGCGGTGGACCCGCGCGGGATCCTGAACCCGGGCGTGCTCGTGTGAGCCCCGGGCACCGCCGCTAGCCTGCCGCGCGTGCGCGCCTACGCCATCCTCGGTCCCGGCGGCGTCGGCGGGCTCGTGGGGGGCGCGCTGGCGCGCTCGGGCGTGCCGGTCACCGTGATCGCGCGCGAGGCGACCGCGGACGCGATCGCGCGCGTGGGCCTGCGCGTGCGCAGCGTGCGCCTGGGCGACTTCACCGCCCGCCCCGCCGTCGCGAGCCGGCTCGACGCGTCCGTGGGCACGCTCTTCGTCGCCACCAAGGCGACCGCGCTCGGTCCGGCGCTGGAGCGCATCGAAGTCGAGCCCGAGCTCGTCGTCCCGCTGCTCAACGGCCTCGACCATCTCGCCATGCTGCGCCGGCACTTCGGCGACCGCGCCGTGGCGGCCTCGATCCGGGTCGAGTCCACCCGCGTCGGGCCCGGCGAGATCGTGCACACGAGCCCGTATCTGCGCGTCGAGCTGGCCAGCGCCGACGCCGGCCGGCGCGCGCAGCTCGAGCCGGTGGCCGCCGACCTGCGCGCGGCTGGCATCCCGGCCGAGGTCGGCGCCGACGAGGCCGCGGCGATGTGGACCAAGCTCACCCGCCTGGTCGCGCTGAGCACGGTGACGACCGCGGCCGGGAAGTCGCTGGGCGAGGTCCGGGCCGACCCGCGCTGGGGCCCTGCGCTGGTCAGCGCCGTGCGCGAGGCCGCCGCCGTGGCCCGCGCCGAGGGCGCGCCCGCCGACGCCGCCGCGACGCTGGACGAGATCGCCACCGTCCACGACGACTTCCGCTCCTCGATGCAGCGCGACCTCGCCGCGCACCGGACTCCCGAGCTCGACGCCATCGCCGGCTCCGTGCTGCGCGCCGGCGCCCGCCACGGCATCGCCTGCCCGACGCTGGCCGACCTGACCGCGATCATCGCCGGGCGCGCGGGGATGACCCCGCCGGTGGCCGCGGCATGAGCGCGACCGGCATCTACCTCGCCCGCCACGGGCAGACGGCCTACAACGCGGAGCCGCGGTTCCAGGGTCAGCTGCCGGTGCCCTTGGACGCGACCGGCCGCGCCCAGGCCGAGGACCTGGCGCGGCGCGCCGTGCCCTACGGCTTCGTCGTCCTCTACGCCAGCCCGCTCGAGCGCGCGCTGGAGACCGCGCGGGCGGTGGGCGGCCGCATCGGGCTGGAGCCGCGGCTCGACGCGCGGCTGGCCGAGACCGACTGCGGCGATTGGACCGGGCGCAGCATGGCCGAGGTCCAGGCCGCGGAGCCCGAGCTGTACCAGCGCTGGGTCGACGGCGATCCGAGCTTCCGCTTCCCCGGCGGCGAGTCGTTCACGGAGCAGGCCGAGCGCGTCCAGGCGGCGATCGCCGACATCCGCGCCCAGCCCGGCCGCCCGACGCTCGTCGTGAGCCACCGCCACACCATGCGCTTCGCCCTCGGCGGCGACTGGCGCCCCATCGGCAACGCGGAGATCGTGCCCCTAACCTAGAGGCATGAGCGGCCCGATCCGCTCCGCCGACCTCGCCGAGCTGCGCGCGTTCTGCGCCGCGGTCGACCTTGGCTCGCTCGGCCGCGCGGCGCGGCTGCTGCGCGTCTCCCAGCCGGCGCTGTCCAAGCGCCTGCGCGTGCTCGAGACGCTGGCCGGCGCGCAGCTGCTCGAACGTTCGCCGCGCGGCGTGTCGCTCACCCCGGCGGGCGCGCGCCTGTACGCCGAGGCGCGCAAGCTGCTGGCCCAGGCCGAGACCGTCGACGCCCTGCTCGCCGGCCTGTCCTCGGAGGACGCGCCGGTGCGGCTGGCGGCCAGCCACACGATTGCCGAGTACGTGCTGCCGGGGCCGCTGGTGGAGTTCGAGCAGCGCCGCGAGCGCCACCTTTCGGTCGAGCTCATCATCGCCAACTCGCTGGTCGTGCGCGAGCTCGTGCGCGAGGGCCGCGCTGAGTTCGGCATCGCCGCGACCGCCCGCGACGCGCCGCCCGACACGCTGCTGCGCGAGCTGCCGTTCTGCGACGACGAGGTGGTCGTGGGCGTGCCCGAGCACCATCCGTGGGCGCGGCTGAAATCGGTCCCCCTGGCCGAGCTGACGCGCGTGCCGATGATCATGCGCGACCCGTCGGCCAACACCCGCCGCGTGGTCCAGGCCGCCCTGCAGGAGCGCGGTTTGCAGCTGCAGCCGCCGCTGGCCGAGGTGGGGAGCACGAGCGCCGCCAAGGCGACCGCGCTGCGCGAGAACGCCCCCGTCCTGCTCGCCGCCCTGGCGGCCGCCGCCGAGGGCCCAGACCTCGTCGTGCGCCGGGTCAGCGGGGTGGACTTCCGCCGCCGCTTCGTGATCCTGCTCGGCGCCCCCGAGGTCGTCAGCGCGGGCGCGCTCGCGCTCGTCGACCACCTCCTCGACGGCAAGAACGTCGACCTGGCCATAACCGTCGGTTAGGGCCGTCAGGTCGTATCGCCGCCTACCGCGCGCGCACGCGCGGGCATAGGTTGGCGTTCGCCGATGCCGCTCGAATCGACGACCTTCGAGGAGGTGTACCGTCGCCACTGGCGCGGCGTGTTCGGCGCCGCCTACCGCGTGCTCGGCCGCGTGGCCGAAGCCGACGACGTCGCCCAGGAGGTCTTCACCCGGCACTGGCGCGACCCGCGCCGGTTCGACGCCCGGCGCGGCGAGCTCGGCAGCTACCTGCGCCTGATGGCGCGCTCGCGCGCGCTGGACCTGTGGCGCCGCGAGCACGCGGCCCAGCGCGCCCGCGACCGCCTCGCCCTGCTCAGCGTGCCCGAGGAGGTCCCGACCGCCGACCGGCCGCTGGAGGCCGCCGGGCAGCGCGGCCTGCGCGCCCCGATCCGGGAGGCCATGCGCAAGCTCCCCGAGCTGCAGCGCGAGGCGCTCGTGCTCGCGTTCTGGGGCGGCCTGACCGCGGACGAGATCGCCCGCCACGCCGGAGTGCCGCTGGGCACGGCCAAGAGCCGCATCCGCATGGGCCTCGACCGCCTGCGCGACGACGCGGAGCTGGCCGAGTCGCTGGCCGCTTAAAAGGGTCAGCCCCCTTGGGGGTGGTCGAGGGTGGGCTAGTCTCCGCTTCGTGGCGACCGACAAGATCGCGAAGAACCTCGAGCGCTTCGCCCAGGCCATTGCCGCCCACGACCGCGAGAACCCGACGCACACCGCGTGGGGGATCGGGATGAACGGGTTCGACATCGAGCGCCTGGGCCTCGACGAGGGCGAGGAGATCCTCCCCGGCATCGTGATCCAGGCCGACCGCGGCGTCACCGGCAACTTCCGCGTGCTCTGCGACGGCGATCACGACGAGGAGCTCGAGGAGGCCGAGGCCGAGGTCGTCGAAGCGGTCGCCACCCAGCCGGTGTCGACGCCGGTCGCCCCGCCGCAGGAGGGCTAGCGGCATGGACATGAAGCTCGAGGTCGTCGCCGTGCCGGTCAGCGACGTCGACCGGGCCAAGGCGTTCTACGTCGACCAGGCCGGGTTCACGCTCGACCACGACCATACGATCAGCGACGACCTGCGCTTCGTCCAGCTCACGCCGCCCGGCTCGGCCTGCTCGATCTCGATCGGGAAGGGCATCACCGACGCCGCGCCCGGCTCCGTCCGCGGCCTGCAGGTCGTGGTCGAGGATGCCGACGCCGCCCACGCGGAGCTCGCCGGGCGCGGGGTCGAGGTCGGCGAGGTCCAGGAGTTCCCCTGGGGCCGGTTCGTCTTCTTCGCCGATCCGGACGGCAACGGATGGGCCGTCCAGCAGGTGACCCGCCCCGGCTAGCAATCTCGCGCTGGCGCTGCCGGCGGGCGGCTACTGTCCGAGCTGGTCCAGCTGCAGCGTGCTGACCGAGAACGTCGCCCCGGCCGGGTCGGCCAGCACCGCCTCGCGGAACGGCGGCGCGTCGTAAGGGCCGGCCACCACCGCGCCGCCAAGCCCGGGCGCGCGCTGCGCGGCCCCGTCGGCGTCGGCGATCCAGAAGTCGACCGCCCAGCGGGCGGGCTCGCCCGGCGCCATCACGGCGACGACGTCGCGCGGGACCGGCTGCGTGGGCTCGCCGCCCACGAAGCCGGGAAGGCGGAACATCGTCGCCGGGCCGAAGGCCTCCGTGGTCCACCCGAACAGGTCGGCGTAGAAGGCCGCCGCGGCCGCCGTGTCGGGCGTGTGCAGGAGGCTCATCGCATACGCGCTGGGCTCGTTGACCCGCTGTGCGCCGCGGTGCGCGCCGGGCTGCCACAGCCCGAGCAGGGCGCCGGCCGGGTCGGTCACGATCGCCATCCGCCCGCCGTCGAGGCTGGCGAACGGCGCGGTCACGACGCTGCCGCCGGCGTCGGCCGCCTTGGCCGCGGCCGCGTCGGCGTCATCCACCCACACGTAGGTCGTCCACGCCGGCGCCGCGCCCTCGGGCGGCGGCGAGCCGATCGCGGCAACGTCGCTGCCCTGCACCGTGCAGAGGTCGTAGCGGGTCTCCGTGCCCGCCGGCGAGCCCGACCGCACCTCCCAGCCGAAGATCCCCGCGTAGAAGGCGGCCGCCGCGTCGGCGTCGGGCTGCCAGGTGTCGACCCAGCAGGGGACGCCGTGTTGGTATCCGTCGCGCTCACTCATTGGACAACCGTATCATCTAGTAGGATTATCCAACTACATGCCGAGCAAGCGCACCTACGGCGACCGCTGCGGGATCGCGCGCGCCCTCGACGTCGTGGGCGAGCGCTGGGCCCTGCTCGTCGTGCGCGAGCTGCTGCTCGGGCCCAAGCGCTTCACCGACCTGCGCGCCGGCCTGCCGCACCTGAGCCCCGACGTCCTCTCCCAGCGCCTGCGCGACCTCGAGGCCGCCGGGCTGGTGACGCGCGACAAGCTCCCACCGCCGGCCAGTGCGCACGTCTACGCGCTCACCGACCGCGGCGCCGAGCTCGAGCCCGTCGTGCTCGCGCTCGGGCGGTGGGGCAGCGTGGCCCCGTTCCCGCTCGCCGACGACGCCACCATCGGCCCTGATGCGATCGTGGTCGCCCTCAAGACGCTGTTCGCGCCGAGCCGCACGGGATCGGCCGACGGCACCTACGAGCTGCGCCTGGGCGAGCACCGCTTCCGCGCCCGCGTCGACGGCGACCGCTTCGCGGTGGAGCGCGGCGGCGCCGACGCTCCCGACGCCGTCATCGCCGCCGACCCCCCGGCGCTGGCCGGCGCGCTCTGGCACGGCCGCCCGCTCGACGCCGTCGCCATCGCGGGCGACCGCCGCCGCGCGACCCGCTTCCTGCGCCGCTTCCCGCTGCCCACCGCCTAGCCGCCGGCCTCGGCGATCTCCAGCGTGCGCCCGAAGGCGCGCTCGAACACGTCGTTCTGGCGCTCGGCCGCCCAGCGCGCGACCGGAACTTCCTCGTCGGCCACCAACGCGAGGCGCACGCGCCCGTCGTCGAGCTCGACGAGCGCGTCGTGCACGGTCTGGTCGCGCGAGCGCTCGAGCTGCTCGGCCACCCGCAGCAGCGCCGAGCAGCGGTCCAGCAGCTCCTGGTCGCCCTTGCGCATCAGCGGCTTGAGGCCGCCCATGGCCGGCGTGCCCTTCCGGTGGTAGCGGGCCATCTGCCCGATCAGCGCGACCTCGCGCGGCGTGAAGCCGGGCAGGCCGGCGTTGAGGATGAGGTAGCGCGAGTGGCGGTGGTGGTCGTCGTAGTCGACGGTGGTGCCGATGTCGTGCAGGAGCGCCGCCGCCCACAGCAACTCGCGCTCCTCGGCGTCGCCGGGGTGGAGCCCGGCGTTGGCCAGCCCGTCGAACATCGACAGCGCCAGCGCCGCGACGTGCTGCGCGTGCGGCTCGTCGGTGTCGTACTGCGCGGCGAGGTTGCGCACGCTGGAGCCGCGGACGTCGGGCACCAGCGGCGGGTCGGCGGGGGCGAGCTGCGTGGCCAGGAAGATGCCCTCGCGCAGCCCCGCCTCGGTGACCTCGAGCGCGTCGAAGCCGCCCGCCTCGAGCACGCCCTGGATGACCACGGCGCCGGCGAGGATCAGGTCGGCGCGCTCGGGCTTGATCCCGGGCACGCGCCGGCGCTCCGAGGCCGGCAGCGCCGCGAGCTCGGCGATGAGCTCGTCCAGCATGGCGCGCTCCAGCGAGAAGCCCTGCACGCCGAACGACGGCTGGTCGGCCGCCTTCTCCGCCGCGACGGCGAGCGTCCGCACCGTGCCGCCGAGCGCGACCAGGCGCCCGGACTCCCCGAGCCCGGGCAGCCAGTCGGCCTCGCCGAGCTTGCGCTTGACGTGGTCGGTGAGCGCGCGCAGCTGCTTCTTCGTCGCGCGCTCGCCGGGCAGGAAGCGCTCGGTCATGCGCACGGCGCCCATGCGCCAGGACTCGACGTCGCGCTCGGCGCGGCCCGCCACCCGCGTGAGCTGCATGCTCCCGCCGCCTACGTCGAGCACGGCGCCGTCGGTCAGCGTGGTCGAGTTGACGGCGGCGACGTAGCCGTAGAACGCCTCGGCCTCGCGGGACAGCACCTCGATCTCGAGGCCGGAGCGCTCGCTCGCCTGCGCGAGGAACGCCTCGCGGTTGGTGGCCTCGCGGATGGCGCTGGTGGCCACCGCACGGACCTCGTCCACGCCGGCGGCGCGGCAGAAGTGCGCGAACACGTCGATGGCGCCCAGCGCCCGCTCCATGGGCGCGGGCTGGAGCTCGCCGCTCGGCCCCATCCCGGCCGAGATGCGCACGGGCTCGTAGATCTCGTCGACGCGCTTCCACCACCGCCGCCCGGCGGCGGTGAACACCACGAGCCGGAAGGTGTTCGACCCGAGGTCGATGACCGCGGTGCGGGTCTCCTCGGGCACCCGCGGGCTACCCGGGCGAGGGGTTGCCCTCGATCAACTCGATCCGGTAGCCGTCCGGGTCGCGCACGAAGCAGAGGCGGGAGCCGCCCTCGCGCACGGTGTACGGCGGCTTCTCGGGCTCGATGCCCTCGCCGGCCAGCCGCTCGAGCGTGGCGTCGAGGTCGTCGGCCGTGACGGCGATGTGGTTGTAGCCGGTGCCGAGCTCGTACGAGTCGACGCCGTGGTTGTACGTCAGCTCGAGGCGGGCACCGTCGTCCGGTAGGCCCATGAAGACGTTGATCGCCTCGTCGCGGATGGGCATTCGACCGACCTCGTCGAACCCGAGCGCCTTGTAGAAGGCGACCGAGCGATCGATGTCGCCGATGCGGTAGCAGGTGTGGATGAGTGCCATGGCCGGGAGGCTACCTCCCGATCACGGCCTTGCCCCGCGCGGTCGTCGTCTGGCCGTCGGCGGACGACAGCGTGAGCGCGAGCGTGTAGGTCCCACGCGCTGCCGCCTTGCGTCCTGCCTTGCCGTTCCAGCGGATCCGGTTGGTGCCGACGGCGGCCTGCTGGGTCACCTCGGCCACCCGCTTGCGGCCCTTGAGCACGTCCAGCGTGGCCGTCGCGGCGACGGTGCTGACGTACTGCAGCGTCACCGCCCTGCCGCGCTTGGCCTTGACCTTGGGCGCGACGAGTGCGGCGACGAGACGGAAGGCGGGTGGCCCCTGCGCGCCCGGCGGCCCGGCGGGGCCCGGCGCGCCCGGCGGCCCGCTCGCGCCTGTCGCGCCGGTGGCGCCGGTGGCGCCTGTCGCGCCGGTCGGCCCCGGCGGGCACCGTGGCGGGCTCTCGATGCCGGAGTACGTCACGACCTGGCCGCCGCGGGAGAGCGTCGTGGGTGTGACCGTGTGACGCTTGCGCACGGCGACGGGTCGGAGTCGAGCTGGTCGGTCCCGCCCGCCCCGGTGTCGCTGATGGTGGCCGGAGCGTCCAGCGCGCCAAAGGCGACGAGATAGGCGTCCGAGCCCTCGCCGCCGTCGAGCGTGGGGGAGGACCCCGGCTGGGTCGCCGACAGCACGAACGAGTCGTTGCCCGGCCCCCCGGTGATCGTGGTCGGGACGACGGTCGAGACGATCCGGAAGACGTCGTCGAAGGCGCTGCCCGCGACCGTGAGCGACGCCAGGCCGGTCGCCGTGGCGGTGTTGTCGAGGTTGATGGCGGCACTGTTTGGCAGCGCGCTCGCATTCAGGGTCGCGTTGGTCTTGTTGGCGAACGTCGTCGACTCGAACGCGCCGTGCCCAGGTCCGAGATCGTGAGTTGCCCGACCGTGGCGGCGTTCTCGAGCCCGACCCGCGAGCCGGCGGCGACGCTGAAGGTGAAGTTCGTCACGGGCACGTGTCGGTGACCGGCTCGACATTGGCGTAGGCGATACGCAGGTCGTCGAGCGCGAGCGTGCCCGACTGCGGGCTGGTGGCCTCGTTGCGCTCGGTCCTGGCGTGGCCCCCGCGCACGGCCAGCGTGTCGAAGCCGCCGGCGCCGCCGTCAAAGGACACGGGCACGGTGAAGGCGCCGCCCCCCGAGGTCGACCGTGAGCATGTCGTCGCCGGCGTCGGTGCCGCGGACGTCGACGGCGCTGGTCCCGGCGAGCGCACCCGAGGCGACGACGGCGCCGGTCGCGTCGTCGGCGACCTGGAGGTCGGTCCCGACGCGCGTGAGCGTCAGGGCGCTGCCACCCTCGGGCGCGTCGTAGCGGAGCGGCGTGGGCGCGGCCGCGGCCGGCGCGGCCACCACCAACGCAAGGGCGAGCCCAAGAAGGCCCGCGGACGGGCGCACCTGCCGACCGTACCCGACGGGCTAGCATCGCGGGCGTGATTCTCGACCGCTCCATGAGCCCGGATTGGCTCTCCAACACGTACCTGATCGGCGACCTGGAAGGCGGCGAGGGCGCCTTCGTGGACGCCGGCGGCCCGGTTGCGCCGCTGCTCGAGCTCGTCAACAGCAAGGGCCTGACCATCACCCACATCCTCCTCACCCACCATCACCACGACCACGTGGCCGAGCTGGGCGAGCTGATGGAGCGCTTCCCCGACGCCGCGGTGATGGCCCACGCCGACGAGCCCATCCTGGGCGTCAACGAGACCCTGCAGCCGGGCGAGCACGTCCAGGTCGGCGAGCTCGATGTCGAGGCGCTGCCGACCCCCGGCCACACCAAGGGCATGCTCAGCTTCCGCGTGGGCAACGCGGTGTTCACCGGCGACACGCTGTTCAAGGGCTCGGTTGGCGGCGTGCGGGCCCCCGGCCACACGACGTACGCCGACCTGCGCTCGTCGATCATGGACCACCTCATGAAGCTGCCG
>DATBDE010000065.1:0-21934 GCA_036270095.1 Solirubrobacteraceae bacterium
AGCGCGACGAGTACCTCGCGCTCGCGCAGCGCACGCAGGCGGACTTCGAGAACTTCCGCAAGCGCATGGCGCGCGACGTCCGCGCGGCGGAGAGCCGTGGCATCGCCAAGGTGGTCAAGGAGATCCTGCCCGCGCTCGACACCCTCGAGCTTGCCCTGCAGGCTGCTGGCGAAGGCGAGGTGGCGGACGGCTTCAAGCTCGTCCGCAACGAGTTCCTGGCCGCGCTCGCGCGGGTGGGCATCGAGCCCTACTCGCCCGAGGGCGAGCCGTTCGACCCGTCCGTGCACGAGGCCATGAGCCAGCAGCCCTTCGACGGCGTGGCGACCGGCACGGTCGCATCCGTGTACCAGCAGGGCTACCGCATCGACGGCACGGTCCTGCGACCCGCGCGCGTGGTGGTGGCGGCGTAGATGGCGGCCCGGCCCGACTACTACAAGGCGCTGGGCGTCGACAAGAAGGCCTCGCAGGACGAGATCAAGAAGGCCTACCGCAAGCTGGCGCGCGAGTACCACCCCGACCGAAACCCGGGGGACGAGAAGGCCGAGGCCCGGTTCAAGGAGATCTCGGCCGCCTACGACACCCTCGGCGACCCCGAGAAGCGCAAGCAGTACGACCGCGGCTCCGGGCCGTTCGGCGGCGCGGGTCCCGCGAACCCCTTCGGGGGCGGCGGCGGTGGGTTCGACACCAGCGGGTTCGGCGACATCCTCTCCGACCTGTTCGGCCGCGCCACCGGCGGCGGTGGCGGTGGCGGCGGCGGACGCGGCCCGACCCGGGAGCAGCCCGGCCGCGACGTCGAGACCGAGGTGCGGCTGAGCTTCGACCAGGCCATCGAGGGCGCGCAGGTCCCGCTGCAGGTCGCGACCTCGCAGCCCTGCCCGACCTGCCGCGGCACCGGCGCCAAGCCGGGCACCGCCCCCAAGGTGTGCCCGGTCTGCCATGGCCGCGGCATCGAGTCCGAGGGCCAGGGCCTGTTCTCGATCTCCCAGCCGTGCTCGAACTGCGGCGGCTCGGGGACCGTGATCGAGGACCCGTGCCCGACGTGCAACGGCGCGGGCATGGTCCGGACCGTCAAGCGCCTGCGGGTCAACATCCCCGCCGGCGTGCGCGAGGGCAGCCGCGTGCGGCTGGCCGGCAAGGGCGAGCCGGGACGCAACGGCGGCCCGCCGGGCGACCTCTACGTGATCACCCACGTGGACCCGTCCCGGATCTTCAAGCGCAAGGGCGACAACCTCGAGGTCGAGGTGCCGCTCACGATCCCGGAGGCGATCCGGGGCGCGACGGTCGAGGTTCCGACGCTGCACGGCTCCAAGAAGCTGCGCGTGCCCGCCGGCACGAAGCACGGCACGGTCCAGCGCCTGCGGGGCGAGGGGCCGCGCAAGCTCGACGGCAAGGGCACCGCCGACATCCACTACCGCTTCGTCATCGACGTTCCCTCCTCGCTCAACAAGGAGCAGGAGCAGGCGGTCGAGGGCCTCGCCGAGGTCATGAACGGCAACCCGCGCGCGAAGCTGTTTGCGGGGAGGTCGTGACCGTGGCCCGCCGCCGCGTCCAGCTCTCCAGCGACCACGGGGTCTTCATGATCTCCGTGGCCGCGGAGCTGGCCGAGATGCACCCGCAGACCCTGCGTATGTACGAGGCTCGCGGGCTGATCACGCCCCAGCGCTCGCCCAAGGGCACGCGCCTGTACTCGCAGGAGGACGTCGACCTGCTGCGCCGGATCCAGGAGATGACGGCCGAGCTCGGCCTCAACCTGGCCGGCGTCGAGCGGGTGCTTGAGCTCGAGGAGCAGCTCGAGGCCGCGCGCAAGCGCGTCGCGGCGCTCGAGAAGCGCGCGAGCCAGGCCCAGGCCGAGATGGAGGCCGAGCTCGAGCGGGTGCGCAAGTCGTTCCGCGCCGAGCTCGTCCCGATCAAGCACACCGGGGCCCTCATCCCGGCCAGGAACCTGAAGAAAACCCTCGACAGCCGACGCGATTCTCGCTAAAATCTTAGTCGCTCACACTGAGATTTTCGAACACAGGAAACTGAGACTTTGCAACCAGACCGATTCACGATCAAGTCGCAGGAGGCGATCCAGGCCGCGCAGACGCTGGCCGACGATCGCCGCAATCCGCAGGTGACCCCAGAGCACCTGCTCTCCGTCCTACTCGAGCAGGACGGCGGCGTCGTGGTCCCGGTCCTCAACAAGCTCGGCGCCGGCGTACAGCCGATCCGCGCCGACGTCAACGCGGCGCTCGACGCCCAGCCGACCCTCGGCGAGAGCGGCGAGCCCTCGGGCGCGGGGTCCGAGCTCGTCGCCGTCCTGCGCGCGGCCGACAAGGAGGCCCGCGAGCTTGACGACGAGTACGTCTCGACCGAGCACGTGCTGCTCGCGCTCTCGCAGTCCAAGGCCCGTGCCGGCGACGCGCTGCGCGCCGCCGGCGCCACGCACGACGCGCTGCTACAGGCCCTCGCCGAGGTGCGCGGCTCGCATCGCGTGACCGACCAGAACCCCGAGGACAAGTTCAACGCACTCGAGAAGTATGGAAACGATCTCAACAAGGCAGCCGAGGCGGGCAAGCTCGACCCCGTCATCGGGCGCGACGACGAGATCCGGCGCGTCATCCAGGTGCTGTCCCGCCGCACCAAGAACAACCCGGTGCTCATCGGCGAGCCCGGCGTCGGCAAGACCGCGATCGTCGAGGGCCTGGCCCAGCGCATCGTGAACGGCGACGTCCCCGAGTCGCTGCGCGACCGTCGCGTCGTCGCGCTCGACATCGGTGGCCTGATCGCCGGCTCGAAGTACCGGGGCGAGTTCGAGGATCGGCTCAAGGCCGTCCTCAAGGAGATCGCCGATGCCGGCGGCACGATCATCCTCTTCATCGACGAGCTGCACACGATCGTCGGCGCCGGCGCCGCCGAGGGCGCAGTCGACGCCGCGAACCTGCTCAAGCCCATGCTCGCCCGCGGCGAGCTGCGCGCGGTCGGCGCGACCACGCTGGACGAGTACCGCAAGCACATCGAGAAGGACGCCGCGCTCGAGCGCCGCTTCCAGCCCGTCATGGTGGGCGAGCCCTCGGTGGAGGACACGATCGCGATCCTGCGCGGGCTCAAGGAGCGCTACGAGGTCCACCACGGGGTGCGCATCCAGGACGCGGCCATCATCGCCGCGGCCACGCTGTCCCAGCGCTACATCACCGGCCGCTTCCTGCCCGACAAGGCCATCGACCTGATCGACGAGGCCGCGTCGCGGCTGCGCATCGAGATCGACTCGCTGCCGACCGAGATCGACGAGGTCGAGCGGCGCATCATGCAGCTCGAGATCGAGCACGAGGCCCTGTCCAAGGAGTCCGACGACGCGTCCGTCGCCCGTCGCGACGCCATCGAGGCCGAACTGGCCGAGCTGCGCGAGCGTTCGTCGGGCATGAAGGCGCAGTGGCAGGCCGAGAAGGAGGCCATCACCGCCGTCCGCGACCTCAAGGAGCGCCTCGAGCAGGCGCGCGCCGAGGCCGAGCGGGCCGAGCGCGAGGCCGACCTGCAGCGCGCCGCCGAGCTGCGCTACGGCGAGATTCCCGAGCTCGAGAAGCAGATCGACGCCGCCGAGGAGACGCCCCGCGAGGCCGCCACCTTCCTGAAGGAGGAGGTCGACGCCGAGGACGTGGCCGAGGTCGTGGCCAAGTGGACCGGCATCCCGGTCTCCCGGCTGATGGAGGGCGAGGTGGAGAAGCTCATCCACATGGAGGAGCGCCTGCACCAGCGCGTCATCGGTCAGGACGAGGCCGTCGAGGCCGTGGCCAACGCGCTGCGGCGCTCGCGCGCCGGGCTGCAGGACCCCGATCGCCCGATCGGCGTGTTCCTGTTCCTGGGCCCAACCGGCGTCGGCAAGACCGAGCTGGCCCGCGCTCTGGCCGAGTTCATGTTCGACAGCCAGGACGCGATGGTCCGCATCGACATGTCCGAGTACATGGAGAAGCACTCGGTCTCGCGCCTGGTGGGCGCGCCGCCCGGCTACGTCGGCTACGACGAGGGCGGTCAGCTCACCGAGGCCGTGCGCCGGCGCCCGTACTCGGTGGTCCTGCTCGATGAGATCGAGAAGGCCAACCCGGACGTGTTCAACATCCTGCTGCAGGTGTTCGACGACGGTCGCCTGACCGACGGCCAGGGCCGCACCGTCGACTTCAAGAACACCGTGGTGATCATGACCTCGAACATTCCGGGCGGCCGGGCGGGCGTGGAGGCCCAGTTCAAGCCCGAGTTCATCAACCGCCTCGATGACATCGTCGAGTTCGAGCCGCTGTCGCGCGACCAGATCGGCGAGATCGTCGAACTGCAGGTCGAGCGCCTGGCCCGCCGGGTGCAGGAGCGCGGGATCGAGATCACCCTCACCGACGACGCCCGGACGCTGCTCGGCAACCTGGGCTACGACCCCACCTACGGCGCCCGCCCACTCAAGCGGGTGATCCAGAAGCGCCTGATCGACAAGCTGGCGATGTCGATCCTCGAGGGCGAGTTCCTCGAGGGCGACACCGTGGTGGTCGACGCGGCCGACGGCGAGCTGACCTTCAGCAAGGCCGCCGTGCGCGAGCCGGCGGCGGTCTGAGCGCATACCACCAGCTGGCGGCGACCTCGCGCAGCGCGTGCCGGAGATAGCGGCTGCGGCCGCCGGTCTTCGGCGCCGCGCTGGTGGTCAGCGCCACGCCCTGCCGGCGCGCCTCGTCGGCGATGCGGGGCAGGTGGTACGGCGAGGAAACGGCGACCGCGCCCTCGATCCCCTCGCGCCGCAGCGTCGCGATCGTCCCCCGGGTGTTGGTGCCGCTGTGGTCGAGCTCGATCGCGGCGACGGGGACGCCCAGGCGCACGAGCTCGTCGCGGATGGCCTCGGGCTCCGACCAGCGGCCGCCCGAGTAGCCGCCGCTGGCGAGGACGCGCGGGGCTACGCCGGCGCGGAAGAGCGCCGCGCCCTGGTGGGTGCGCGCGCTCAGCTCGGTCCCCGGGCCCCACGAATAGGTCTGGCAGCCGAGCACGACGATGGCGGGCGCCCGCTCGGGCACCGCGTCGTCGCGCCCGCGCCAGACGCGCAGCCACGTCACCGCGACGCCGACAGCGAGGAGTCCGATCGGGTAGAACCGCGCCATGCCCACCTTCATCATGCTGTCCACCCTGACGCCTGAGGGCGTCCAGACGGTCAAGAACAACCCCGCCCGGATCCGCGAAGTCAACCAGGAAGTCGAGCAGCTCGGCGCCGTGGTCAAGGCCCAGTGGGCCACGCTCGGCCACTTCGACTTCGTGAACATCGTGGAGGCGCCGGACGAGCAGACGATGGCCCGCGTGTCGCTTGAGCTGGGCTCGCGCGGCACCGCGAAGTACGAGACCCTGTCGGCCATCCCGATCGACGACTTCATCTCGGCGATTTGAGGGTCTTCGTCGTCGGCGCGGGCGGGCGCGAGCACGCCATCGTGCGGGCGCTGCGGCGCTCGCCGTCCGCGCCCGACCTCCTCGCCGCGCCGGGCAACGCCGGCATCGCGCGGGACGCGCGCACGCTCGAGCTCGGCGTCGACGACCTCGACGGGCTGGTCGCGGCTGCGCGCAACGAGGCGGTGGACCTCGTGGTCGTGGGGCCCGAGGCGCCGCTCGTCGAGGGCCTGGCCGACGCGCTGGCCGAGGCCGGCATCGCCTGCTTCGGGCCCAGCGGCACGGCGTCGCGGCTGGAGGGCTCCAAGGCCTTCGCCAAGGAGATCATGGCCGCGTCCGGCGTGCCCACGGCCGACCACCGCGTGGTCACCCAGCTGGACGAGGCCATGGCGGTCATCGAGCGCTATCCGACGGTGATCAAGGCCGACGGTCTGGCCGCGGGCAAGGGGGTGGTGATCGCCCAGGACGAGGGCGAGGCGCGCGAGGCGCTGCAGTCGCTGCTGGTCGAGCGCCGGTACGGCACCGAGCGGGTCGTGGTCGAGGAGCACCTCGAGGGCGAAGAGCTCTCGCTGCTGGCCCTGTGCGACGGCGAGCGGGCGGTCGCGATGGCGCCGGCCCAGGACTACAAGCGCATCTTCGACGGCGACCGCGGGCCGAACACCGGCGGCATGGGGTCGTACTCGCCCGTGCCCGGGATCGGGCCCGACGAGGTGGCGGAGATCATCCGCACCGTCCACCAGCCCGTGGTCGACACCCTGCGCGGCCGCGGCATGCCCTTCCACGGCGTGCTCTACGCCGGGCTGATGCTGACCGGCGCGGGGCCCAAGGTGCTCGAGTTCAACGTGCGCTTCGGCGACCCCGAGACCCAGGCCGTGCTGCCGCGCCTGCGCAGCGACCTGCTCGACGTGCTCCAGCGCGCCACGCGGCCCGGCGGGCTGGCCGACGCGACGCTTCAGTGGGACGATGCTTGGGCGGTCACGGTGGTGCTGGCCTCGGCCGGCTACCCCGCCTCCTCGTCGCGGGGCGACGTGATCCTCGGGCTCGACGCGGTCCCGCCGGGGGTGGAGGTCACGCACGCCGGCACCGCGCTCAGCGACGGCGACGTGGTGACCGTGGGCGGCCGCGTCCTGAACGTCACCGCCCTGGGCCCCGATCCCGGAGCCGCCCGCGACGCTGCGTATGCTGGCGCCGACATGATCGATTTCCAGGGCAAACAGCTCCGGCGCGACATCGCGCTGCGAGCGGTGGAGCGGGTGGCATAGATGGCGGCCGAGCATCCCGCCCCGCCCGTGCAGGCCGAGGTCGAGACCGACGTGCAGGCCGAGCTCTCCGAGCTCGACGTCGACGCCCCGCGGGTGGGGATCATCATGGGCTCGAAGAGCGACATGGCGACGATGGAGAAGGCCGCCGCCGAGCTCACCGAGCGCGGGATCCGCAGCGAGGTGCGGGTCATGTCCGCGCACCGCGACCCCGATACCGTCGCCGACTACTGCCGCAACGCGTCCATGCGCGGGATCAAGGTGATCATCGCCGGCGCCGGCCTGGCCGCGGCGCTGCCGGGCGTTGCCGCCGCCCACACCGACCTGCCGGTGATCGGGGTCCCGCTGACCACCAAGACCTCGGTGGCCGGCGGGCTCGACGCGCTGCTCGCGATCGCCCAGATGCCGCCCGGCGTCCCCGTGGCCTGCGTCGGGATCGACAACGCGCGCAACGCCGCCGTGCTGGCCGCGCGCATCCTCGCCACCTAGAAGCGGCGGGGCCGTCCCCCCGGACGGCCCCGCTCTCCCCCCAGTCGCCGGGTCTACTGGGCACGGGATGGGCACATACGCGCTGCATGGCTCCTCAAGCGACGACGGAGGGGGTTATTACGCTCGTACGGTGATTTCTCGCTACACCCGTCCCGACCTGGGCCGGATCTGGACCGACGAGGCCCGGTTTGAGGCCATGCGGCAGGTCGAGGTGGCCGCCGCCGAGGAGCTCGAAGGCCCCACGCCGGAGGACCTCGAGGCCATCCGCGGCGCGACCTTCACGGTCGAGGCGATCGCCGAGCGCGAGCGGATCACCGACCACGACGTCGCTGCGTTCGTGGACGTGCTCGCCGCATCGGCCGGGCCCGCAGGGCGCTGGATCCACTTCGGGCTGACCTCGTCCGACGTGCTCGACACCGCGCTGGGACTGCAGCTGCGCCAGGCCGGCGAGGTGATCGTCGCGGGGGCGCGCGAGCTGGTCGACGCGCTGGCCGAGCGGGCGCGCGAGCACCGGGCGACGCTGTGCGTCGGGCGCACGCACGGGGTGCACGCCGAGCCGACGACGTTCGGGCTCAAGCTGGCCGGCTTTGCCATGGAGGCGGCCCGCAACGCCGAGCGGCTCGAGCGCGCGTTCGCGCAGGCGTCGGTGGCCGCGATCTCGGGCGCGGTGGGCACGCACGCCACGCATGGCCCCGACTACGAGGTGCGCGTGCTGCAGCGGCTCGGGCTGCCGCGCGAGCCGGTCTCGACGCAGGTGGTGGCGCGTGACCGCCACGCCGAGCTCGTGCAGGCCATCGCGCTGGCCGGGGCCGGCATCGAGCGCTTCGCCACCGAGGTGCGCAACCTGCAGCGCACGGAGGTGCGCGAGGCCTCGGAGCCGTTCCGGGCCGGGCAGCAGAAGGGCTCGAGCGCGATGCCGCACAAGCGCAATCCGATCCTGTCCGAGCGTCTGTGCGGCCTGGCTCGGGTGCTGCGCGGCTACGCGACCGTCGGAGTCGAGAACGTGGCCCTGTGGCACGAGCGCGACATCTCGCACTCGGGCGCCGAGCGCGTCGTGCTGCCCGATGCGACCATCCTGATCGACTACATGCAGGCCAAGACGACCGGCCTGGTGCGCGGGCTCGTGGTCGACGCGGAGCGCATGCGGCAGAACCTCGACCTGACGAGCGGCGCCCTGTTCTCCCAGCGCGTGCTGCTGGCGCTCGTGGAGGCGGGGATGAGCCGCGACGAGGCCTACCGCGTGGTGCAGGAGTCGGCCCAGCAGGCCTTCGACACGGGCACGCCGCTGCGCGAGCTGATCGCGGCCGCGGGCGGGCCGGCCGCGGAGCTCGACCTCGACGCGCTCTTCGATTACGGGTGGTACGTCCGCCACGCGGACGCGGTCATCGAGCGCCTCGACGAGGTCGCGTAGCGGGCAGGCCGCGGTCGCCGACCCCGGCGCTAGCATCCGGCCGGTGACCACGACCGCCGACCTTCCCCTCGTCGCCGCCGGGAAGGTCCGCGAGATGTACGACCTCGGGGACCGGCTCCTCATGGTCGCCACCGACCGGATCTCGACCTACGACGTCGTCCACCCGACGCCGATCCCGGACAAGGGCGCGGTGCTCACCGGCCTGAGCGACTTCTGGTTCACGCTCACCGGCGACGCGGTCCCCAACCACGTGCTCTCGGTCATCGACGGCGTCCCCGACGACGTGCGCGGCCGGGCCATGGTGGTGCGCAAGCTGAAGATGGTCCCGCTCGAGTGCGTGGTGCGCGGCTACATCACCGGCTCGGGCTGGAAGGACTACCAGCGCGACGGCACCGTCTCGGGCATCCGCCTGCCCGAGGGCCTGCAGGAGTCCCAGCAGCTGCCCGAGCCGATCTTCACGCCCTCGACCAAGGCCGAGGTCGGCCACGACGAGACCGTGGACCTCGACCGCGCGGCCGAGCTCGTGGGCGACCAGGCGCTGCTGGACGAGCTGCGCGAGCGCTCGCTGGCGCTCTACACGCGTGCGGCCGAGCACGCGCGCGAGCGCGGGGTGATCCTGGCCGACACAAAGTTCGAGTTCGGGTTCGACGCCGACGGTACGCTGCGCGTGGGCGACGAGGTGCTCACGCCGGACTCCTCCCGGTTCTGGCCCGCCGACGGCTACGCGCCGGGCCGGTCGCAGCCGTCGTTCGACAAGCAGTACGTGCGCGACTGGGCCGCGGGCACCGGCTGGGACAAGAAGCCGCCCGCGCCGGCGATCCCCGACGACGTCGTGGCGGCCACGCGCGAGAAGTACGTCCAGGCCTACGAGCGCATCGCCGGCGAGCCGTTCAGCGCCTGGACCGACCGCACCAGGGCGTGAAGGCGCTCGTCCTCATTCGCCCGAAGGCGGGCATCCTCGACCCCCAGGGCCAGGCGGTGGAGCGCGCGCTGCCGGCGCTCGGGTTCGAGGGCGTGCGCGACGTGCGGGTGGGTCGGCTGGTCGAGCTCGAAGTGGACGAGCCCGACCGCCTTCCCGAGATGTGCGAGACGCTCCTCACGAATCCTTTGATCGAGGATTACGAGATTCGCTGAGGCCATTCTCGGCGCGCCGGGGTCCGACCCCCACCGCCGCTATCTTCGCTGGCATGCGCTTCGGCGTCGTTCGGTTCCCCGGTTCGTGCGACGAGCGCGACGCCCTGCTCGCGGCCGACCGCGTGGGCGAGGCCGACTTCCTCTGGCACGCGGATCCGGACCTGCACGGCGTCGACGCCGTGATCGTCCCCGGCGGGTTCTCCTACGGGGACTACCTGCGCGTGGGCGCGATCGCCCGCTTCGCGCCGGTGATGGCCTCGGTGCTGGCCTTCGCTCGTGACGGCGGCCCGGTGCTGGGGATCTGCAACGGCTTCCAGGTGCTGTGCGAGGCCGGGCTGCTGCCTGGCGCCCTGCTCCCGAACACGTCGCTGCGCTTCGTGTGCCGGCAGGTCGAGGTCGAGGTCGTGAATCCCGACACGGCGTTCACGCGCGCGTGCGCGCGCGGAGATCGGCTCTCGATCCCGGTCAAGCACACCACCGGCCGCTTCTATTCCCCGGGGCCGTTGGACGAGCGCCAGGTCGTGCTCCGCTACGCGCCGGGACAGAACCCCAACGGCTCGCAGGACGACATCGCGGGGGTCAGCAATGCCGCGGGCAACGTGCTCGGGCTCATGCCGCACCCCGAGCACGCGGTCGACCCGCTGACCGGCAGTGCCGACGGCCTCAAGCTCTTCGAAAGCGTCGCGATTGAGCCTGCCGTCCCTGCCTGACCAGGCAGCACGCGCCGTCGAGCTCGGGCTCACGGCCGGGGAGTACGCGCGCATCTTCGAGCGGCTCGGGCGCGAGCCCAACGACGTCGAGCTGGCCATGTTCTCGCTCATGTGGAGCGAGCACTGCGGCTACAAGCACTCGCGCAAGCTGCTGCGCGCGCTGCCGACCGAAGGTTCGCGCGTGGTCCTCGGGCCGGGGGAGAACGCGGGCGCGGTCGACGTGGGCGGGGGCCGCGCGGTGGCGTTCAAGGTCGAGTCCCACAACCACCCCTCCGCGGTCGAGCCGTTCCAGGGCGCCGCCACCGGCGTCGGCGGCATCCTGCGCGACGTCTTCGCTGTCGGCGCTCGGCCGATCGCGGTGCTGGACTCGCTGCGGTTCGGCGAGCCGACCTCCGAGCGCTCGCGCTACCTGTTCGACGGCGCCGTGGCCGGCATCGGGCACTATGGCAACTCGATCGGCGTGCCCACGGTCGGCGGCGAGGTCTACTTCGAGGCGCCCTACGAGGCCAACTGCCTGATCAACGCCATGTGCGTCGGCCTGGCCACGCAGGAGCGTCTGATCCGCAGCGCCGCAGCGGGCCCGGGCAACGTGCTCGTGCTGCTCGGCGCCTCGACCGGCCGCGACGGCATCGGCGGGGCGTCGGTGCTGGCCTCGGCCGAGCTGGGCGAGGCCGATCAGGCCAAGCGCCCGTCGGTGCAGATCGGCGACCCGTTCGCCGAGTCCGAGCTGCTCGAGTGCTGCCTGGACCTGCTCGAGCGCGACCTGCTCGTGGCCCTGCAGGACCTGGGCGCGGCGGGCCTGACCTCGGGCGCGAGCGAAATGGCGGAGAAGGGCGGCGTCGGCGTGGACCTCGACGTGGCGCGGGTGCCGCTGCGCGAGCCGGGCATGGCGCCGTGGGAGATCATGATCTCCGAGTCGCAGGAGCGCATGCTCGGCGTCGTCGCGCCCGACCAGCTCGACGCCGTGCTCGCGGTGTGCGAGCGCTGGCAGGTGCGGGCCACGGCGATCGGCGGCGTCACCGACTCCGACCGCCTGCGCGTGCTCGACGACGGCGCCGTGGTGGCCGACCTGCCGGTGCCGACGCTGGTCGACTGCCCGCTCTACGACCTCGAGCCGGCGGCGCCGACGGCGCCGCTGTACCCGGCGCCCGCGCGCACGCTGGACGACGATGATCCGGGCGCGGCGCTCGTGGCCCTGCTGGGGTCGCCCAACCTCGCGTCACGGTGCCCGGTCTTCGAGCAGTACGACCCGATCGTGCAGTCGCGCACCGTGCGCCGGCCCGCCCAGGCCGACGCCGCCGTGCTCGTGCTCGACCCGGCGGCGGGGGACGGCCCCGCGATCGCCGTGGCCATCGACGGCAACGGCCGCCGCGTGGCCTGCGCGCCACGCGAGGGCGCGGCCGAGGCGGTCTACGAGTGCGCGGCCAACCTCGCGGCCACCGGGGCGGAGCCGCTCGGCCTGACCAACTGCCTGAACTTCGGCAACCCCGAAAAGCCGCACGTGGCCTGGCAGCTCGAGCAAGCGGTGGGCGGCCTGGCCGACGCGTGCCGGGCGCTGGGCGTACCCGTGGTGGGCGGCAACGTGTCGCTCTACAACGAGTCGCCGGACGGGCCGATCTACCCGAGCCCGATCGTGGGCATGGTCGGCGAGCTCGCCCAGGCCTCCCGCGCGGGCCGCCTGGACTTCCATCGCGCGGGCGACGCGATCGCGCTGGTCGGCGCCTTCCGCCCGTCGCTTGCAGGCAGTGAGCTGGCCAAGCTGCGCGGCGCGCCGCTCGCGCCCATCCCCGCGCCCGACCCCGCGGCGATCCGCGCCGCACACGCCGCCGTGCGCGACGCCGTCCGCCACGGCCGGGTGCGCGGCGCCCACGACGTCGCCGAGGGCGGCCTGGCGGTGGCGCTGGCCGAGTCCGCGCTGGCCGGCGGGCTGGGGGCCGACGTCGACCTCCCGGCGCTGGGCGACCGCGACACCACCCTGTTCGGCGAGGCATTGGGCGCTGCCTTCCTCGTCTCCGGCGACGAGGCCGAGCTCGCCCAGATCCCCGGCGCCATGGTGATCGGGCGGGTCGGCGGCGAAGGCCTGCGCATCGCCGTGGGCGGCGACCTCGTGGTCGACCGCGGGCTGGAGGAGCTGGGGGCGGCCCACGGAGATGGCGTTGCCCGCCTGTTCTCGTAAGGAGCGGGCTGAACCCGGGTCAATGCCGGGTCCGCTGGTAGCCTCGGGGCAGGGCGGTTCCCCTCACATGACCGATCTCCTCGACCATCGCGACGGGCCGCGAGACGAGTGTGGGGTCTTCGGCGTCTACGCGCCGGGCCGCGACGTCTCTCGCCTTTCGTACTTCGCGCTCTACGCGCTCCAGCACCGCGGGCAGGAGTCCGCCGGCATCGCCGTGGCGCGGGACGAGTCGATCATGACCCTGCGCGATCGCGGCCTGGTCTCCCAGGTCTTCGACGAGCACAAGCTGCGCTCGCTCGAGGGCGACATGGCCATCGGCCACGTGCGCTACTCGACCACCGGCTCGAGCTCGTGGGAGAACGCCCAGCCGGTGTGGCGCTCCGACCGGCGCGAGC
Organism: Solirubrobacteraceae bacterium; assembly: GCA_036270095.1. Lineage (GTDB taxonomy): Bacteria > Actinomycetota > Thermoleophilia > Solirubrobacterales > Solirubrobacteraceae > DATBDE01. The sequence goes on from DATBDE010000065.1 coordinate 12,963, forward strand.
TCGCGCTGGCCCACAACGGCAACCTCATCAACGCAGTCGAGCTGCACTCGGAGCTGGTCGAGCAGGGCGTCGGGTTCCGCTCCACGAGCGACTCGGAGATCATCGCCGCGCTGCTGTCCACCCACCCGGCCGAGCGCATCGAGGACGCGGTGATGGACGTCGTTCCGCGGTTGCAGGGCGCGTTCTCGACCGTGGTCATGACCCGCGACAAGGTCATCGCCTTCCGCGACCCCGCGGGCCTGCGCCCGCTGGCGCTGGGCATGCTCGACGGGCGCTACTGCGTGGCCTCGGAGTCGTGCGCCTTCGACATCATCGGCGCCAAGCTGCTGCGCCGGGTCGAGCCGGGCGAGATGGTCGTGCTCGGGCCCAAGGGCCTGTACACCAAGCAGGCGGTCAAGTCCGACCGCGAGGCCATGTGCGTGTTCGAGTACATCTACTTCGCGCGGCCGGACTCGCGCATGGGCGGCGACGTGCTCCAGGCTTCGCGCAGCCGCATGGGCGAGCTGCTCTGGGGCGAGGCGCCGGTGGACGCCGACCTCGTCATCGCCGTGCCCGACTCCGGGAACGCCGCCGCCCGCGGGGTGGCGCGCGCGAGCGGGTTGCCCCAGGACGACGGCTTCGTGAAGAACCGCTACGTCGCGCGCACGTTCATCCAGCCCGGGCAGGAGCTGCGCAAGCACGGCCTGCGGCTGAAGTTCAACCCGATCCCCGAGGTCGTGTCGGGCAAGCGCCTGGTCGTGGTCGACGACTCGATCGTGCGCGGCAACACGACGCGTCAGATCGTGCAGATGCTGCGCGAGGCCGGCGCGGCCGAGGTGCACATGCGGATCTCGGCGCCGCCGATCAAGCACCCGTGCCACTACGGGATCGACATGTCGACGCGCGAGGAGATGATCGCCCACGGCCGCTCGCCCGAGCAGGTGGCGGCGGAGCTGAACTGCGACTCGCTCCACTACCTGTCGCTGGGCGGGGTGTACCGCGCGCTGCGCCAGCCGCGCGACCGGCACTGCGACGCGTGCTTCTCGGGCGACTATCCGCTGGCGGGCACCGAGGGAGCGAACGGCAAGTTCGCCCTCGAGGCCGAGCTACCGCTGGTCAAGGCGTAACGGGGCGCCGACTGGGCCAGGCCTAGATGACCTGAACGTTGACGGCCTTAGGTCCCTTGTCGCCGGCCTCGGCGTCGAAGGAGACCTTGGCACCCTCGTCGAGCGACCGGAAGCCCTCGCCGATGATCCCGGTGTGGTGGACGAACAGGTCCTTGCCGGGGTCATCGGGGGTGATGAACCCGAAGCCCTTCTCGTCGCTGAACCACTTCACGGTGCCGGTTGGCATCTATCCCCCTCCACGGAGTTGCGTCGTTCCCTGGACCCTATCCGTAACGAGAGTGTTGCGGGGCAATCCCACCGCCGGGGACGGCGCTATGGTCGGCCGCCCCATGGACCCACGCGCCGCCCTCCAGGACCGCTTCGGCTTCGAGGACTTCCGCCCCGGCCAGGAGGAGGCGGTGCGCGCGGCCCTGTCCGGCCGCGACGTGCTCGTGGTCATGCCCACCGGCGCGGGCAAGTCGCTCACCTACCAGCTCCCCGCGCTGCTGCGCGAGGACCTCTCGATCGTGGTCTCGCCACTCGTCGCGCTGATGCGCGACCAGGTCGACGCGCTCAAGGCGGTCGACGACCGGGTCGAGCTCATCAACGCCCAGCAGGACGTGGCCGCGAACCGCTGGGCGCTCGACCGGGCGCTGAACGGCCGGCTGCGGCTCCTGTACGTCGCGCCGGAGCGGTTCTCCTCACCCGGCTTCGCGGGGCGCATCCGCGAGGCCGACGTGGGCCTGTTCGTGGTCGACGAGGCCCACTGCGTCTCGCAGTGGGGGCACGACTTCCGGCCCGACTACTTCCGCCTCGCCGACGCCGCGCGCTACGTGGGCGCCCGCGCCCTGGTCGCCTCGACGGCGACCGCCACAACGCGGGTGGCGGCGGACATCGTGGCCCGCCTCGGCCTGCGCGACCCGGTGAAGGTGACGACCGGGTTCGACCGGCCCAACCTCGCCTTCTCGGTCATCCCCTCGCGCTCGCCGGCGGACAAGGCGCGGCGCCTGGCCGAGGCGCTGGCCGCCCCCGGTGCGCGGCCGGCCATCGTGTACGCGGGCACGCGCGTGGCCTCGGAGGCGCTGGGGGCGGAGCTGCGGGCCGCGCTCGGGGCCGAGGTGGTCGTCTACCACGCCGGCCTCGGTCGCGCCGAGCGCGCCGAGGCCCAGCGGCGCTTCATGGCCGGCGAGGCCGAGGTCGTGGTCGCCACCAACGCCTTCGGCATGGGCGTGGACAAGGCCGACGTGCGCACGGTCGCCCACGCCACCGTGCCGCCGTCGCTGGAGGCCTACTACCAGGAGGCGGGTCGCGGCGGCCGCGACGGCGAGCAGGCGCGGGCGCTGCTGTTCGCCAGCCCGCGCGACAAGGGGTTGCACGTGTTCTTCATCGAGCGGGCGCGGCTCGAGGAGGGCGCGTTCGAGGCGGTCGCCCGCATCGTCGAGCGCTCGGCCGACGCCGACGGGCGCTACGACGTGCCGGTCGGGGCGCTGGCCCGCGCCGCCGGTCCCGGCGACGACAGCGTGCGCGCGGTGCTCGGGCACCTGGTCCGGGCCGGCGTGCTGCAGCCGGCGCCGGCACCGCCGGATCGCGCGGCCGGGCGCGTGCTCGCCCCGTTCGATCGGCGCGCGCTCGCCATCTGCCGCACCGCCGCCAACGAGGCCGAGCGGGCGCGCTGGCGCGAGTACCGCACGATCTGGCGCTACGTCGAGGAGCGGCGCTGCCGCCGCGCCACCATCCTCAGCCACTTCGGCGATCCGGCGCAGCCGGTGTCGAGCGGCCCGTGCTGCGACGTCTGCGACCCCGCGGCGCTGCCGGCCGCGCCGGTCACGCCGCCTCTGGTCGCCCGCCGCGCCGCTGTGGCCGACGGCGACCTCGACGCCGCCATCGTCGAGGTGGTCACCACCGCACGCCCGGCCGTGGGGCGCACGCGGACGGTGGAGATCCTGCGCGGCGGGCGCTCGCGCGTGATCCGCGACCACGCCTACGACGGCCTGCCCGGCTACGGCACCTACGGCCACCTCTCGCGCGATGAGGTCCTCGGCCGCGTCGACGCCATGCTCGCCGAGGGGCGCCTGCACTCGACCGGCGGGCGTTTCCCCAAGCTCGCGGCCTGATGGCGGACGCCTTCCGGGTCGGGGTGCTCGTGTCGGGCGCCGGCACGAACCTCCAGGCGCTGCTCGACAAGGTCCACGGCCACCGCGGGATCGAGATCGTGGCCGTGGGCTCCAACGTCGCCGATGCACCGGCGCTGCGGCGGGCACGCGACGCCGGCGTGCCGGCGCGCGCGTTCCCCGAGCGCGACCGGGCCCAGCGCGACGCCGCCATGAGCGACTGGCTCGCGGAGCACGGGGTGCAGCTCGTCGTGCTCGCCGGCTACATGCAGCTCGTCACCCCGGTCTTCCTGGCCCGCTTCCCCGAGCGCGTGATCAACGTCCACCCGGCGCTCCTGCCGGCGTTCCGGGGCATCCGCGCGGTCGAGCAGGCCGTGGCCTACGGGGTCAAGGTATTCGGCGTGACCGTCCACTTCGTCGACGAGGGGGTGGACTCGGGGCCGGTGATCTTCCAGCGCGCGCTCGCGCTGCCCGAGCCCCACGACGCCGGCACCGTGCGCGACGCGCTGCGCCCGATCGAGCACGAGCTCCTGACCGAGGCGGTGCGGGCGATCGCCGCCGGTGCCGTCCGCGTCGATCCTGATCACCCGCGCCGGGTCTATGTTTCCTTCGATGGCTGAACGCACCGCGACCGAGCCGACCGCGCCCGGACAAGTGAGGGTCCGCCGCGCCCTGATCTCGGTCTCGGACAAGGACGGGATCGTCGACTTCGCGCGCGGGCTGGCCGAGCTCGGCGTCGAGCTCGTCTCCACCGGCGGCACCGCCCGTGCGCTCGAGGAGGGCGGGCTCGAGGTCCGCACGATCTCCAGTCTCACGAACTTCCCCGAGATCATGGACGGCCGGGTCAAGACGCTGCACCCCAAGCTCTACGCGAGCCTGCTGGCCCGGCGCGACGACGCCTCGCACCTGCAGGCGGCCGACGAGCAGGAGGTCGAGTGGGTCGACCTGGTGGCGGTCAACCTGTACCCGTTCGAGCAGACCGTCGCCCGGCTGGACGTGCCCGAGGCCGAGGTGATCGAGAACATCGACATCGGCGGCCCGACGATGATCCGGGCGGCGGCGAAGAACTTCGCCTTCAGCGCGGTCGTCGTCGACCCCGCGACCTACGACGATGTGCTGGCCGAGCTGCGCGACTCCGGCGGGCGGCTCTCGCTGCCCACGCGCGAGGGGCTCGCCGCGCGTGCGTTCGCCTACACCGCGCGCTACGACACCGCGATCGCGCGCTGGTTCGGCGAGCGCGAGGAGCGCTTCCCGCCCCTGCTCGTGCGCGCGTACGAGAAGGTCACCGACCTCCGCTACGGCGAGAACCCCCACCAGCGGGCCGCCTACTACAGCGAGGCGGGCACGCGCATGCACTTGTTGTCGCGTGTCCAGCAGCACGGGGGCAAGGAGCTGTCGTTCAACAACCTGCTCGACCTCGACGCCGCCCGGCGGCTGGTGGACGAGTTCACCCCGCCGGCGTGCGCGATCGTCAAGCACAACAACCCCTGCGGGTGTGCTCTGGGCGAGGACGTGGTCACGGCCTACCGCCGCGCCTTCGCGGCCGACCCGATGAGCGCGTTCGGCGGCATCATCGCCGTCAACCGGCCCGTCGACCGCGCGCTGGCCGAGGCCATCACCGAGCAGTTCGCCGAGGTCGTGTTCGCGCCCCGCTGCAGCGCCGAGGCGCTGGAGGTCCTGGGCGCCAAGCAGAACCTGCGCGTGCTCGAGGACACCGAGCGGCGCCACGCCGCGCTGGATGCGCCCGAGGTCAAGCAGGTGCTGGGAGGCCTGCTCGTGCAGGACCGCGACAACGAGCGCGAGCAGTGGGAGGACATCGAGGTCGTGACCGAGCGCGCCCCTACCGACGCCGAGCGCGAGGAGCTCCTCTTCGCGTGGCGGGTGTGCACGCACGTGCGCTCCAACGCGATTGTGCTGGCCCAGGACCTGGCGACGGCCGGCATCGGCGCGGGGCAGATGAGCCGGGTCGACTCGGTGCGCCTGGCGCTCGAGAAGAGCACCGCCGACTCGCTGGCCGGCGCCGTCCTCGCGTCGGACGCGTTCTTCCCGTTCGCGGACGGCCCCGACCTGGCGATCGCGGCCGGGATCACGGCGATCATCCAGCCCGGCGGGTCGGTGCGCGACGCCGCCGTGATCGCCGCAGCGGACGCCGCCGGCATCGCGATGGTGTTCACCGGAAAGCGGCATTTCCGGCACTGAGCGCGGGCGCGCCCGGTCATACCGGTCGCTTCCCGGATCTATTTGCATTTCGAGCGCAAAAAGGCAACTATTCCGCCCGTGGCTCTCCTCGTCCGCGTGCTCGCAGGCGTGCTCGCCTGCGCGTTCCTTCTCGTTGTCCCGGCCTTAGCGCAGGGCGCCGAGAACCTGACGCCGCAGCTCGCCGACACGCCGGACGTCGCGCACGCCAAGTACGACGGCGTGCAGCACCTGCACTACAAGTACGGGCCGCTGCCGATCCAGGCCGGGCAGAACAACATCCAGATCGGCCAGAACGAGGTGCCGAAGCCGAAGGTCGACGGCTGGATAACCCGCATGCAGCCGAACCTGGAGCTGATGGACGGGACCGTCCCGCCGGTCGACGTCATCCACCTCCACCACGCGGTGTGGCTCAACGTGACGCACCCGGGCGTCGCGTCCGGCGGCAACAACAACTTCGCGCCCTTCTTCGCCGCCGGCGAGGAGAAGACGATCTTCCAGCTGCCGCAGGGCTACGGCATGCGATACCGCGCGTCCGACAAGTGGATCCTGAACTACATGATCCACAACCTCACGTCGCGGCCGACCAAGGTCTACATCACCTGGGACATCGACTTCGTGCCCGACAGCGCGCCGGGCGCCAAGGGGATGGTCGAGGCGCATCCGCTGTGGATGGACGTTCGCTCCGGCGAGATCTACCCAGTCTTCGACGTGCACCGCGGCGCGGGCACCGACGGCACCTACACCTACCCGGACCAGGATCCGAACGCCTATCCGGGCGGGCGCCAGCGCAACATGTTCACGGCCGACCGCGACATGCTGCTGCTGGGGACGGCGGGACACCTGCATCCGGGCGGCTTGCACGACGACCTCTGGTTGACCCGGCCGGGGGCGCAGGCGGCGCCGTCGGCGATGATCGCGGCCCGCTGCACGCGCGCGAAGGCCAAGGCCAAGCGCGCCAAGGCGTCGAGCGCGAGGAGCCGCGACGTCAAGGAGGCCTGTGCGCGGCCGGCGGCCGACGGCGACACGGTGCACCTGTTCAAGTCGATGGCGGACTACTTCGAGCCCGCGGGCGCGGTCTCGTGGGACGTGGCCATGACCGGTACGCCGGCCGACTGGCGGGTCCAGATCCACAAGGGCGACCAGCTGCGGATCACGTCGACCTACGACACCACCCGGTCGTCGTGGTACGAGTCGATGGGGATCATGGTCGTCTACTACGCCGACCAGTCCGGCGGTCCGAACCCGTTCGTCAACAAGGTCGACTGGGCGGGCCAGATCACCCACGGGCACCTGCCCGAGAACGACAACCACGGCGACGAGAACACCGGCCTGCCCGATCCCACCGCGCTGCCCGACGGCCCGGTCTTCGGCGCCGACTCCGCCGTCACGATCGACAACTTCTCGTACAGCCAGGGCGACCTGAGCGTGTCCGGGCCCGACGGCGCGCCGCCGATCGTCAAGCAGGGCACGCCGCTGACCTTCACCGACAACGACGGCGAGCCTGCGTTCCACACCATCACCGCCTGCAAGCAGCCGTGTAACCGGTCGACAGGCATCGCCTACCCGGTGGCCGACGGGCCGGTGGACTTCGACTCCGGCGAGCTCGGCGGCAACGGCGCCCCGCCCACGAACGGCCAGAAGTCGTGGACGACGCCGGAGAACCTCCCGGCCGGGAGCTACACGTACTTCTGCCGCATCCACCCGTTCATGCGCGGCAGCTTCCGCGTCGTCAGCTAGCGCGGCGCGCCAGCGTCCGCGTCGCCGCCTAGCTCAGGCGACCGGCTCGGCCAAGAGCGTCGCGAGCGCCTCTTCGCCGGTCTGCCGCAGCGGCCAGTCGGCCAGCAGCGGGGCGTCGGCGAGGGCGACGATCGTCTCCGGGTGGCGCGCGGCCACCACGACCGTGCAGTCCTCGAGCTCGAGCCGTTGCTCGGTGAAGATCATCGCGGCGATCGAGTCGACGCCGGTGACGTCGGCGAAGTCGAACACGAAGTCGCTGCAGCCGTCGTTGCGGGCGGCGGACAGCTCGCGCGCGAACAGCAGCGCCGACCGCGAGGTGAAGCGGCCCTCGGCGGCGATCACGCACGTGCACTCGCCGAGCGTCCGCCGGGAGACGCCGCCGCTGCGGTAGGGCTCGACGAGTGCGCTCATGACCCTCTTGTGTACCCACGGGCCGGGGCGGACAAGCGCGTTCCACCCCTATGTGTCGCTACGCCGCGTAGCGCCCGCCCGCGGGGGCGACGGGCGCAGGCCGAACTCCACCTCCCCGTGGCAGTTGGCGCAGAGCAGGACGCATTTCTTCGCTTCCTCGCGATAGGCCTCTAGCGACCGCCCGTACCGCATGTTGACCGCGAAGGCCTTGGTCGTCGGGTCGACGTGATGGAAATGGACGTTGGCCGTGCAGCGGTCATACCCGCAGGCCGCGCAGCGTGCGCCGGCCTCGTCGAGCAGGGTCGCTCGCATGAAGCGGTGCCGCCGCGTGACGCGCTCGCCCACGCAGCGGCTGCACTGCCAGCGATAGCGCTCGCCGTCGCGGATCCGGTGGAAGGGAGCGAGCCCGTGGTGGGGGCACTCGCGCAGTTCGGTCGTGGTGGCCAACGAGCGCGGCCGGCCCGCCTTGATCTGACGTCGGTCGGTCTCCCGCACGAACATATGTTCGCATACGGGGGACAACCGTGATGCCCCCGGAGGGACTCGAACCCTCAACCTCATCGCTTAAAAGGCGAGCGCTCTGCCAATTGAGCTACGGGGGCATGCGGATGCTAGGTGCTTCGTCTACGCCGATGTACGCGCGCGGTGGGGCGCGAAGTCCGGCGGGCGCTTCTCGGCGAACGCCGTCAGGCCCTCGACCGCCTCCTCGCTCTCGACGAACAGCCCCAGGCCGCTGAACGCGAGCTTGGCCGTTCCCGCGATGTGGTCGGTGTCGGCGTTGAAGGACTGCTTGACGAAGCGCAGCGCCGTGGGCGAGAGGGCGAGCATCTCGTCGGCCCAGCGGCGGACCTCGGCGCGCAGCTCGTCCGGGGGCACGACCTGGTTGACGAGGCCCCAGCGCTCGGCTGTGGCGGCGTCGTACTGGCGGCACAGCATCCAGACCTCGCGGGCGCGCTTCTCGCCGATGGCGCGGGCCAGGTAGGCGGTGCCGAAGCCGGCGTCGAACGAGCCCACTCGCGGGCCGGTCTGGCCGAAGCGCGCGGTGTCGGCGGCGATCGAGAGATCACAGAGCACGTGGAGCACGTGGCCGCCACCGATGGCGTAGCCGTTGACCGCCGCGATGACGGGCTTTGGGGATGTCGCGGATGAGCGTGTGCAGGCGCTCGACCTCGAACAGCCCCGACGCCGACGGGCCGTAGTCGCCGGTCTCGGCTCGCTGCTTCTGGTCGCCGCCGGCGCAGAAGGCACGGTCGCCGGCGCCGGTCAGGCAGACGACGCCGACGTCGGAGCTCGCCCACGCGCGCGTGAAGCAGGCGATGAGCTCGTCCACGGTGTGGGCGCGGAACGCGTTCAGCCGCTCGCGCCGGTCGATCGTGATCCAGGCCAGCCCGTCCTCCACCTCGTAGCGGACGTCGGTCAGCTCCTCCAT
>DATBDE010000066.1:0-9346 GCA_036270095.1 Solirubrobacteraceae bacterium
AGGATCAGGTCCGCCTCGGCGCGCTCGCTCGCCTCGGAATAGCCCAGCGACTCGAGCATGCCCTTCATGCGCTCGGAGTCGTGCTCGTTCATCTGGCAGCCGAACGTGGTGACGTGGAACGTCTTCATGGGCGAGCCCAGGGTAGTCAGCGGGCGTAGTCGGTCGCGCGCGACTCCCGGATGACAGTCACCTTGATCTGGCCGGGGTACTCGAGCTCCTGCTCGATCTCGCGGGCGATCTCGTGCGAGAGCAGGACCGCCCCGTCGTCGTCGAGCGTGCCCGGGTCGAGCATGACGCGGATCTCCCGGCCGGCCTGCATGGCGTAGACCTTGTCCACGCCGGGGTGACGGGCGGCGATCTGCTCGAGGTCGCGCAGCCGCGTGACGTACTGCTCGAGCGACTCGCCGCGGGCACCGGGGCGCGCGCCCGAGAGGGCGTCCGCGGCCTGGACGATCACTGCCTCGACGGTCTGGGGCTCGACCTCGTTGTGGTGGGCCTCCATCGCGTGGGCGACCGCCTCGGACTCCCCGAACTTGCGGGCCAGCTCGCCGCCGACGAGCGCGTGCGGGCCCTCCACCTCGTGCGAGACCGACTTGCCGATGTCGTGCAGCAGCGCGGCGCGGCGGGCGGTCTTTGCGCTGGCTCCGAGCTCTTCGGCCATCATCGCCGCGAGGTTGGCGCACTCGACCGAATGGGCGAGCACGTTCTGGCCGTACGAGGTGCGAAAGCGCAGCCGGCCGAGCAGCTTGGTCAGCTCGGGGTTCACGGCGCCGGCGTTGGCGTCGAAGACGGCCTGCTCCCCCATCTCGGCGATGTGGGCGTCGAGCTCGGACTTGGCCTGGTAGAAGGTCTCCTCGATCCGGGCCGGGTGGATGCGCCCGTCCTGCAGCAGCTTCTCGAGCGTCAATCGCGCGACCTCGCGCCGCACCCCGTCGAAGCCGGAGAGGACGACGGCGCTGGGCGTGTCGTCGATGATGAAATCCACGCCGGTCAGGTTCTCGAGCGCGCGGATGTTGCGGCCCTCCCGGCCGATGATGCGGCCCTTCATGTCGTCGGAGGGCAGGTGCACGACCGAAACCGTGGTCTCAGCGGCGTGGCCGGCGGCCAGGCGCTGCATGACGACGGAGAGGATGTTGCGCACGCGGCGCTCGGCGTCGCGCTTGGTCTCCTCCTCGATCTGGCGCACGAGCCGGGCGGCGTCGTGGCGCGCGCGCTCCTCGACCTCGGAGAGCAGGATCTGCTTGGCCTGGGAGACGCTCAGGCCGGCCACGCGCTCGAGCTCGCGCAGGTGCTCCTGCTTGCGCTCGTCGAGCAGCTCGCGCTGGCGGTCGAGCTCGCGCGACCGGTCGTCGAGCGACTTGCCCCGCTTGTCGACCTCGGCCAGCTCGGCGTCCAGCGTGCGCTCGCGGGCGAGCAGCTGCTCCTCGGCGCGCCCGAGCTCGCCACGGCGCTCGCGCAGCTCGGCCTCGACGTCGGTGCTCGGCGGTGGCGCCGCTGCCGCCGCTGCCGCTCCTGCCATGGGCGCCGGGTGCGGATTGCCAGTGGTGGTGGACGCGCTCGCGACCGGTCGCGCCTGACGACCTCCTCGCCCGTAGATCAGGGCGGCGGCGACAAGACCCACAGCCAAAACGGCCGCCGCGATCACGATCTCCATGTCCGTTCCTCTCCTCGCCGACCGGGCAGGCCCGGCCGTCACGGTGTCGCGTTATGAAGCGTCGGACCGGGCCGCGCGTGGGTACGCGGTCAGTGAGCGTTGTGGCGCGCGCACGCGCGCCGCTTCAGCTGACGGCGGATGCGGAGGTGTTCGAGAAGCGTTCGGGTGGCCGTCGGACTGAAGGGATGCGGGTTCGGATTCGGTGGATTTGCTCGTGTTTCACGCCCTCGCGGGCCCGTGTCGTCTGCTGGCGTTGATGGTAGTGGCGCCGTCGTTGCGGCGCAAACGGACTCAGGAGGCGCGCTCGAGCGCACGGACCGCCTCGTGCGCGACGTCGCTCTCGTAGCCCTTGCGCACGAGCACGCCGAGCGCGCGGTTGCGCTCGCGGTCGTTGGTCGGCGGGGTCGGGAAGCGGCGTCGCAGCAGCGCCACGGCCGCGGCGAGCTCGTCCTCGACCGCCTGCTGCGCCAGCGCGGCTGCGACGACGTCGGGGTCGACGCCGGCCGCCAGCAGCCGCCGCTCGATCCGCTCCGCGCCCCAGTCGTCGAGCTCGCGGCGGTCCTCGGCGAAGCGCTGCGCGTAGCGCGGGTCGTCGAGATAGCCCTGCTCGGCCAGCTCGGCCACCGCGGCCGTGATCGCCGCCGGGTCGACGCGCTTGCCCTCCAGGTAGCGGCGCGTCTCGGCCACCGTGCGGTCGCGCGGGCCCAGATACCGGAACGCGAGATCGAGCGCGCGGTCGCGCGAGTCCAGCGTGGGGCTGGCCAAGGCTAGGCGGCCTTCTCGGACACCGGCTCGAGCGCGGCCGGCGCGCCGTCGCCGTCGGCGGCCTCGATCGGCGGCGTGGCCCGGTCGATGCCCAGGGCCTCGTAGACCTTGGCCTCGATCTCGCGCGCGATCTCGGGGTGCTCGACCAGGTAGCCCTTGGCGTTGTTGCGCCCCTGGCCGATCCGCTCCTCGCCGTAGGAGAAGAACGAGCCCGACTTCGAGACCACGTTGTGCTCGAGCCCGAGGTCGAGGATGCAGCCGGCCGACGAGATGCCCTTGCCGAACTCGATGTCGAACTCGGCCTGCCGGAACGGCGCCGCCACCTTGTTCTTGACCACCTTGACCCGGACCCGGTTCCCGACCGCCTCGGTGCCGTCCTTCAGCGTCTCGATGCGCCGGATGTCCAGGCGCTGGGAGGAATAGAACTTCAGCGCGCGACCGCCGGGCTGGGTCTCGGGCGAGCCGAACATGACCCCGACCTTCTCGCGGATCTGGTTCGTGAACACGCACAGGGTCTGGGTGCGGTTCAGGTTGCCGGCCAGCTTGCGCATGGCCTGGGACATCATCCGCGCCTGGACGCCGACGGTCTGGTCGCCCATCTGCCCCTCGAGCTCGGCCCGCGGGGTCAGCGCCGCGACCGAGTCCACGGACACCAGGTCGACCGCGCTCGAGCGGATGAGCATGTCCGCGACCTCCAGCGCCTGCTCGCCGTAGTCGGGCTGGGAGACCAGCAGCTCGTCGATGTCGACCCCGATGGCCTGGGCGTAGAGCGGGTCCATCGCGTGCTCGGCGTCGATGAACGCGCACACGCCGCCCAGGCGCTGGGCCTCGGCGATGATGTGGTAGATCAGCGTCGTCTTCCCCGACGACTCCGGGCCGTAGATCTCGACGATCCGCCCGCGTGGAACCCCGCCGATGCCCAGGGCCAGGTCGAGCGACAGCGCGCCGGTGGGGATGGCGTCCACGCGCACCTGGGCGCCCTCGTCGCCCATCCGCATGACGGTGCCCTTGCCGAACTCGCGCTCGATCTGCGCCAGCGCGCCCTGCAGGGCGGCGTCACGGGCCGAAGCGGCCTTGTCGTTGCTGCTCATGTACGGCTCCTCTGCTGTCTCAAGTCGTGTCCACTGCTTGGAGAAGCAGGCGGACGGAAACAGCCGTGCTTTGCAACAAAAGCGACGCTAGTCTCGCCCGCATGGGAGACCGAACGCAGTACGCACCGGGCACCTTCAGCTGGACCGACCTGTCCACGACCGACCAGGACGCCGCCAAGGCCTTCTACGCCGGGCTGTTCGGCTGGCAGGCCGACGACCGCCCCGTCGACGAGAGCACCGTCTACTCGATGCAGCTCATCGACGGCAAGGCCGTCGCCGCCATCTCGCCTCAGCCCGCCCAACAGCGCGAGGCCGGCGTGCCGCCGCTGTGGAACTCCTACATCACCGTCGCGAGCGCCGACGACGCCGCCGCCCAGGCCGGCGAGCTCGGCGGCACCGTGCACGCGCCGCCCTTCGACGTCATGGACGCCGGCCGGATGGCCGTCGTCCAGGACCCCACGGGCGCGTTCTTCATGGTCTGGGAGCCGCGGGCGACCATCGGCGCCGAGCGCGTCAACGCCCCCGGCGCCCTGTGCTGGAACGAGCTCGCCACGCCCGACTTCGGCGCCGCGCAGGCCTTCTACGGCGGTCTGTTCGGGTGGACCTTCGACGCCTTCGAGGGCAGCGAAATGCCCTACCACACGATCAAGAACGGCGAGGCCAACAACGGCGGCATGCGCGCCCCGCAGCCCGGCGAGCCGCCTAACTGGCTCGTGTACTTCGGCACCGAGGACACCGACGCCTCGCTGGCCCGGGTGCAGGAGGGCGGCGGCTCGGCGCTGGGCCCGGCCATGGACCTGCCGATGGGCCGCATCGGCATCGCGCGCGACCCGCAGGGCGCCACCTTCGCGCTCTACGCGGGGCAGCTCGAGCCCTAGTGCCCGCGCTCACCACTGCCGACGGCCGCACCCTGGCCTGGCACGAGGCGGGCAACGGGCCGCCGCTGCTCTGCCATCCCGGCGGGCCCGGGTTCTCGTCCGTCTCCTTCGACGGCCTGCCCGACCTTGCGGCGCAGCGCACGCTCCTGCTGCTCGACCCGCGCGGCACCGGCGGCTCGGACCGTCCCGCGGACCCCACCGCCTACGACCTGGGCGACTACGCGGGCGACATCGAGGCGCTGCGCACCCATCTCGGGCTCGAGCGCATCGACCTGCTCGGCCACTCCCACGGCGGCTTCGTGGCCCTGGCCTGGGCCGGCGCGCACCCCGACCGGGTCGGCTGGCTGGTACTCGCCAGCACCGCCCCGCGCTTCACCGACGCCATCCGCCGGGCGCGCGCGGACCGCGCCGCCGAGCACCGCGACCAGCCCTACTACGCCGACGCCATGGCCGCCCTCCAGGCGCACCTCGCCGGCGACTACGGGACCGACGAGGACCTCGCCCGCCTCTATGCGCGCGAGTCGCGCGTCTTCGCGCCCATCGACATGGAGACCGCGGAGGTGGACGCCGTGCTCATGCGCGCGGGCACGAACGCTGACGCGCTGCGGCACTTCAACGACCACGTGGCCGCGGGCATGAACCTGGCCCCGGGGCTCGCGGGCATCCAGGCCCCGACGCTGGTCATCGCGGGCGACGTCGACCCGATGGGCGCGCCGGCGGCGCAGGAGCTCGTCACGGCGCTGCCGAACGGGCGCCTGGAGATCGTGCCCGGCGACCACTTCCCGTTCCTCGAACGAGAGCACCGCCCGCAGTGGTCGCGGGCGGTGCTCGGGTTCCTGGGAGAGGAGCGTCGGGGCTAGGCGACCTTCACCGCCGCGCGCATGCGCGCGGACAGCGAGGGCATGCGCTGGATGGCGCGCGCCGCTCCGGCCCGCAGGCGCAGGTGCGCGAGCAGGCGGGAGTTGGGGGAGAACGGGTTGCTCACGCTGCGGCCGTCGGCCACCGACAGCGCGGCGGCGGGACGACCGTCGACCTCGCCGACGAGGATCGGGCCGCGCAGCTCGCGCAGCGCGACTCCCTCGGTCTCGGTGGCGGGGCGGATCTTGTATGTGTTGGCGGCGAACATGGGGTGAAGGTACGCTCGCCCGGCCTTCAGTCCCATGGGGCAGGCCGCCAACCTGCGGGCGGAGAACCGAACCCCCATCGTCAGCACCCGACGATCATCATGGACGCCGTGAGCGCGCCGCAAGCCGAGGCCGGCCGGGTCACCACGCTGGAGCTGTTCTTCGACCTGGTCTTCGTCTTCACCATCACCCAGCTGACGACGGTGCTCGTGCACGCGCCCAACGGCCGCGGCCTGGCGCAGGTAGCGATCATGCTCGGCGTCATCTGGTGGATGTACGGCGGCTATGCCTGGCTGACGAACTTCGTCGCGCCCGACCGGACCAACCGCCGGCTGCTGCTGCTCTCGGGTATGGGGGCGTTCCTCGTCCTGGCCCTGTCCATCCCGGGCGCGTTCGACGACAGCGGCCTGGCCTTCGCCCTCGCCTACGCGGCGGTGATCGTCATCCACACGGCGCTGTTCACCCGCCACTCATCCGGCGAGGTGGTGCGCGCGATCCTCGGCGTTGCGCGCTTCAACGGGATCATGGCCGTGCTCGTGCTGGCGGGCGGGATCGTCGGCGGCACGGCGCAATACGTGCTCTGGGCGATTGCCTGCCTGGTGTGGGTGACGCCCAAGGTCATCGACCACACCGGCTTCGCCATCGCCCCCGGCCACTTCGTCGAGCGCCACGGCCTCGTCGTCATCATCGCCATCGGCGAGTCGGTCGTGGCCATCGGCATCGGCGCGCAGGGCCTGCCCATCGACCCCGGGCTCGTCGGCGTGGCGCTGCTCGGGCTGGCGCTGAGCGCGGAGCTGTGGTGGTCGTACTTCGGCGGCGACGACGCCCGGGCCGAGCGCGCGATGGACGCCGCCGACCCGATCGACCGCCCGATGCTGGCCATCGACGCGTTCGGCTACGGCCACTGGCTCATGCTCCTGGGGATCATCGCCATCGCCGCGGCGCTGAAGACCGTGATCGGCCACGCCGGCGACACCGTCGGCCTTGCCCAGGCGTTGTTCCTGTCCGGCGGCCTGGCCGCGTTCCTGGCCGGCGACGTCGTCTTCCGCGCCTCGCTGCGCATCGGCTCGGGACGTTGGCGCGCGGCCGCGGCGGTGCTCGCGCTGGCCGCGATCCCGCTCGGCACCGCGGTGGCCGGCGTGGCGCAGCTGGCGGCGCTGGTGGTCGTCCTGGCCGGGGCCTTCGCGCTCGAGCGCGCTCAGAACACCCAGCGCGTGGCCGTGTTGGGGTAGTCGGCCTCGGTCCAGGCCAGGCAGGTGTCGGGCCGCAGGCCGTAGATCTCTTCGAGCTCGAGCCGGATGTCGTACTTGTCGGCGTAGACCTCGACGAAGCGGGCGATCAGGTCCGCGTCGCGCTCGAATGCGAACGTGCCCTCGAGGATCGCGGTCTCGTCGCCGCTCTCCACGTGCACGACCACGGCCGGGTTGGCGGCCAGGTTGCGCCCGGTCACGCTCCCGTCGCCGGTGCTCCACAGGGCTCGGTCGTCGATCCACGCGCCCCACACCGGCTTGGCGTGCGGGCGGCCGTCGGGCCGCGTCGTGCAGATCCAGTAGTTGCGCGAGGCCACGAGCCACGCCTCGACCTGGTCCCACGGCAGCTTCTCCCCCGGCACCGCCTTGATGCCGTAGGACGGATCGATGCGCACCGGCGTCGGGGTGGGCATCGGCCTACCGTAGCGGGGCGCTGGCCAGCGGCTCGTAGCGGGCGCCCTCGCGCCGGAGAACGGACCGGTAGAGGGTCAGCGCCGGCGGCGCGAAGCGCAGCGCGGGCGGCGCCGGGAGCTCGCCCCGCGGCGCGCGCTGCCCGCGGCGCACCCGCGCCACGGTCACGTGCGGGAGGAACGGGCGCGCCTCGGGCTCGTGCCCGGCGATCGCCACCATCGCGTCCACCACCGCCCGCTGCACCGCGCCGAGCCGCCCGTCCGGGTCGTCGAGCGCGATCGTCAGCACGCGCGGTCGCCGCGGCGGCAGCCACAGCCCCCCGCGCACCGCTAGCTCGCCGACCGGCGCCGCGCACGCCGTCGCCGCCGCGCCGACCGCGTCCACGCGCGCCTCGTCCACCCAGCCCAGGAAGCACAGGGTCACATGCACCCCGGCGGTGTCGACGGCGCGCAGGGCCGGGTCGTCCGGGCGCCACGCCGCCAGCGCGGCGCGCACGTCATCGGGCAGCTCGGCCGCGACGAACAGGCGGAGGTTCACGGGGTCAAGTCTTTCTTTGCCACACCTAATTGCGGTGTGGCAAAGAAAGACTTGACCCCTGGCTGAGCTCGCGCTGGCCGACGCCGTCGGTCCGGCCCATGAGCACGCGGCGCAGCAGATGCAGGGCGACGGTGACGCTGCGGTCGCGCACGTCGGAGCGGTTGCCGGGCAGCTGCGTCGTCCGGGTCAGGAGCGGACCCTCGCGCCCGGCGGCCGAGAAGCACACCGTGCCCACCGGCTTCTCGGGCGTGCCGCCATCCGGCCCGGCGATCCCGGTCACCCCGATCCCGAGGTCGGCGCCGAACCGGGTGGCCGCGCCGGTGGCCAGCGCCTCGGCCACCTCGGGCGAGACGGCGCCGTGGCGCTCGATCAGCGCCGGGTCGACGCCGGCCTGCTCGACCTTGGCCTCGTCCGAGTACACGACCACCCCGCCGAGCACGTAGGCCGATGAGCCCGGGCGCTCGGTCAGGCGCGCCGCCAGCAGGCCGGCCGTGCACGACTCCGCCGTGGCCACGGTGCGGCCCTTGAGCAGGCCGGCGACCTGCTCGTCGATGGTCGAGCCGTCGTCGGAGAACAGCGTGTTGCCGTGGCGGGCGCGGATGACGTCGACGAAGCGCTCGTAGGCATCCTGCGCCGGCGGCTCGTAGCGCGTCGAGACCTCGATCTCGCCCCGGCGCAGGCACGTCGTCACCTCGAGCTGGTCGAGCGGAACGCCCTCGTCTTCGGCCACCCGGAGGGTGGCGGCGATCTCTGACTCTGGGATGCCGAACAGGCGCAGCACGCCCTCCCGATACACCGTGCGGTTGTGCACGGCGTGCTGGAACGCCTCGGTGTCCTGGGCCGTGCGCCACAGCGGCTGCAGCTCGCGCGGCGGCCCGGGCAGCACCACGACCGTCGGCCCCTCGCCGGATGCGGGCGGGACCACGAGGCCGGGGGCGGTGCCCACCGGCTCCAAGATCGTCGCCCCCTCCGGGATGACGGCCTGCTTGCGGTTGGACGCGCGGATGGCGTCCTCGTCGAGCTCGGGCCAGCGCCGGCGCAACGGCTGCAGGATGGCCCAGATGCGCTCCTCCAGCGCCTCGTCGAGCACCATCTCGCGGCCCTGGAAGCGGCCCACGACCTCGGCGGTCAAATCGTCTGCTGTCGGGCCCAGGCCACCGCTGGTCACGATCAGGGCCATGCCCTGCGAGGCGAGGAACCGCAGCTGCGCCTCCATGTCCCCGGGCCGGTCGCCCACGATGCCGATGTGGGCGGTGTCCACGCCGAGCTCGCGCAGGCGCTCGGACAGCCACGGTCCGTTGCGGTCGGAGATGATCCCCGTCAGGACTTCGGTTCCCGTGATCAGGATCCCGGCCCGCGGCGGCTTTGAGGACTCGTCGCTCACGGGCAGGTCGGCGTCTGTGAGAACGGGATGTGCTTGACCCCTGTCGGCGTCAGCATCAGCCGGATCGCGCTCGGCGACGGGGCGACCGGCACCTGCTTGCCGTTTACCGTCATCCGCACGGAAGCGTTGCCGAGCGTCAGCAGCAGCGAGGGCGCCGTCGCGCTGGGGATCTTGTCCGCGGTGCTGAAGGTCCGTTCGTTGATCAGCTTCGCACCCGAGCCGTTGACCAGGCACACGTACACCGTGCCGGTC
>DATBDE010000067.1:0-15863 GCA_036270095.1 Solirubrobacteraceae bacterium
CATCACGTCGGTCCAGATCGATCCCGAGAAGATCGGCCTGGTCATCGGCAAGGGCGGCGAGACCATCCGCGGCCTGCAGGACGAGTTCGAGGCCCAGATCGACGTCAACGACGAGGGCCAGGTGCTGGTCTACGCCGCCAGCGGCGAGCAGGCCGACGCGCTGGCCGACCGGATCCGGACGATGACCAAGGAGGTCGAGGTCGGCGACGCGTTCTCGGGCAAGGTGGTCAAGACCACCACGTTCGGCGCCTTCGTCGAGCTCGCCAAGGGCACCGACGGGCTCCTGCACATCTCGAACATCGCGCCGGGCAAGCGCATCGACACGGTCGAGGACGTCCTCAACAAGGGCGACGAGGTCGAGGTCAAGGTGGTCGAGGTCGACCGCGAGCGCGGCCGCATCGGCCTGCGCCTGGCCGACGATCCCGACGTGGTCGGGAAGTCGGTCGAGGAGCTGGCGACGGTCGGCAGCGGCGACCGCGGCCCGCGTGGCGGCGGCGGCCGGGACGGCCGCGGCGGGCGCGGCCGCAGCGGCGACCGGGACCGCGATCGTGGCCCGCGCGGCTCCGGGCGCCCGCGTCACCGCGATCCCGACCGCGCATAGGCGTTGGCCGCCGAGCACCGGCTGACCAAGCTGGACACCGGGGTACGGGTCGTTACGGAGGCGATGCCCTCCGTGCGATCCGTGGCCCTCGGGTTCTGGGTCGGCACGGGCTCGCGCGTCGAGGACGACGGGCAGGCCGGGCTCTCGCACCTGCTCGAGCACCTGCTGTTCCGCGGGTCCTCCCGCTACGGCTCGCTCGAGATCGACCAGATCTTCGACGCCATGGGCGCCGAGATCAACGCCGGCACGGGCAAGGAGACGACGTCGTTGTACTCGCGGGTGCTCGACGTCCACCTCGAGCGGGCGATGGACGTCATGGCCGACATGATCTGGCGCCCGGCCCTGAAGGAGGTCGACCCCGAGCGCGCGGTCGTGCTCGAGGAGATCGCCATGTACGAGGACGACCCGCAGGACAAGATCTTCGACATCCTCGGCGAGGCCGTCTTCGGCGACGACCCGCTCGGGCGGGCGATCATCGGCCGCCCCGAGGTCATCCGCGACACGCCGGTGGACGCCATCCGCGCGTTCCACCGCGCGCGCTACCGGCCCGACAACATCGTGGTGGCCGGCGCGGGCTCGATCGACCACGAGCGGCTGGTCGAGCTCGTGCGCGCGTCGCAGCCCGGCGACGAGCGGCCGGGCAACGGCGCGCCCAGCGGCGCGCCGGCCTCGCGCCCGCACGTGCGCTTCGAGCGCAAGGACACCGAGCAGTACCACGTGTGCCTGGGCGCGCCGGGGATCGCGCGCGACGACGACCGCCGCTTCGCCCTGCGCGTGCTGGACAACATCCTCGGCGGCACGTCGTCCTCGCGCCTGTTCCAGGAGGTGCGGGAGCGCCGCGGCCTGGCCTACTCGGTCTACACGTTCCTCAACCACTACGCCGGCACCGGGCAGATCGGCCTCTATCTGGGCACGCGCGCGGACAACCTGGCCGAGGGGCTGCGGGTGATCGGCGCAGAGCTCGAGCACGTGCGCGAGGCGCCGGCCACCGGCGAGGAGCTCCAGCGGTCCAAGGAGAACGTCAAGGGCCGCGTGGTGCTGTCGCTGGAGTCGACGAGCACGCGCATGAACCGGCTCGGCTCCTCCGTGCTCACCGACGTGCCCGTGCTCGACCTCGACGAGGTGATCGAGCGCATCGACGCGGTCACGCTCGACGACCTGCGCGAGCTCGCGGACGAGCTGTGGCCGCTCGAGCGCATGTCGGCGGCCGGCATCGGGCCCGACCAGGACGTGTTCGGCGAGGCCATGGCCCCGCTCGGCCTGCGCGGGGCGGTGGAGGTCGCCGCGTGATCCGGGTCGCCGTCTCGGGCGCCGGCGGGCGCATGGGGCAGACGACGTGCGAGGCGATCGAGGGCGCCGACGACATGGAGCTGGTGGGACGGGCCGACCCGACGCTGGGCTACGACCTCGCAGCGGTGCTGCCCGACGCCGACGTCGTGGTCGACTTCTCCACCCCCGATACCGCGCTGCACAACGTTCGCCAGTGCGTGGAGGCCGGCGTGCACGTGGTGGTGGGGACCACGGGCTGGGACATCGCCGCGGTCGAGGGGATGACCGGCGCCAACGTGTTCGTGGCCCCGAACTTCGCCATTGGCGCGGTATTGATGATGCGCTACGCCGCCGACGCCTCGAAGCACATGGCGCGGGCCGAGATCATCGAGCTCCACCACGACCGCAAGGTCGACGCGCCGTCGGGCACGGCGGCGCGGACGGCGGACCTGATGGACGGCGCCGTGCCCATCCACTCGGTGCGGCTGCCGGGGCTCGTCGCCCACCAGGAGGTCATCCTCGGCGACGTGGGGCAGACGCTGAGCATCCGCCACGACTCGACCGACCGCACATCGTTCATGCCGGGTGTGCTGCTGGCCGTGCGCAAGGTAGGGTCGCTCGAACGATCGCCCGTCGTGGGACTCGAGCACCTCCTGTGATTCACTGAGGCAGACCAGCAAAAGGAGAGAACGGGAATGGGCTTCCTAGACAAGGCCAAGCAGCTGGCCGACCAGGCGCAACAGAAGCTGGACGAGGTCCAGAAAGACTTCAACAAGACGCAGACCTCGCAGGACCTGAAGCAGAGCGGCCCGGCGACGCAGTACGACAAGCACGGCCGTCCGGTGCCGCCGCCCGATCAGGCCGCGGCCCCCGCCGCCCCGCCGGCGCAGCCCGCGCAGGCTGCTCCGGGCGCGCCCGCCTCCGGCGACCCGCTGGCCCAGCCCGCCGCGCCGGCGTCCGGTGACCCGCTCGCGCAGCCGGCACCGGATCCGGCTCAGGCCGAGCCCGTCGCCGCCGCCCCGCCGCCCGCCGAGCCTCCGGCCCCCCCGGCCGAGCCTGCCGCCGCGGCTCCGCCGCCGGCCGAGCCTGCCGCGGCGCCGCCCGCCGCCGACGCTCCGTCGGCTCCGGCCCCCGCGGCTCCGCCCGACGCGGCCGCTCCGGCCGCCGCCGCGCCGCCGCCGCAGGCCGAGGCAGCGGCTCCGCCGCCGGCTCCGACTCCGCCGCCGGCGCCGTCCGACCAGGACGACGACGAGGGCGGCCCGCCGAAGATGACGTCGGGCGACCCGCTCGCGGGTTAGCGAGCAGGACACCCTTCCCGCAGGCCAGCGCCGCTTCTTGCGGCGCGGTCGCCTGCCATCACGCCCGGCCGGTTGTCAGATCGTGGTCGCGAACCTTGACTTTGGTCAACTTTCCTGAGACGAATAGACGTGGCGCGGGTGGCGCCCAACGAACTCCAGGAGGAGGAGTCAGGCATGACCCGTGCATCGGATGGACGCTGCCGACGGCGAAGCGCGATGTTCGTCGCGGCCCTGTTGTCCCTCGGCATCATCAGCGCGTGCGCCGCGCTCCCGGCGAGCGCCGCGCGTCGCTGTCGGCCCCCGCGCGACCCCGGACCGGTGAGGACCCTCGATCAGGTTGCTGCGGCGACGCAGGCACCGGAGGCGCTCGCGGTGGCCGGCGGCGGTGGCTGCGGCCCCGGAGGTGGAGGCCCGGGCGGTGGCGACGGTGGCCCGGCCGAGCCACCCAACGACCCGCCCACGACGCACATCGCGCTCACCCCGGCGACCCCGGACGGAAACAACAGCTGGTACCGCGGGGCCGTCAAGGTCGACATCAGCGCGACCGATAACGGCACCGTCGACCAGACCCGCTGCGTGTTCGACCCCGGCCCGGGCGACGCGGACAACTTCGACGTGATGCCCGACCAGGCCTGTGCGCCGTCGACCACGGTGTCCGCCGACGGCGAGCACGCGGTCAGCGCCGCAAGCGTCGACACCCAGGACCTCGAGGAGGACCCGCCGGTCTCGGCGGTGTTCAAGATCGATCAGACGCCGCCGGAGCTCGCGGCGTCGCTGAGCAAGGACAGCGACATCGCGATCGGCGATGACGTCACCGCTACGCCCAATGTGACCGACGCGACCTCCGGCGTCGCCTCGCAGCGCTGCGACAACGTTGACACGACCAAAGCGGGGCGCAACAGCGTCACCTGCACGGCGACCGACAACGCCGGCAACGTCGCCAGCGCGTCGCTCACCTATGTCGTCGTCGACGTCACTCCGCCGACGACGACGATCGCGCTCCAGCCGCCGAGTCCCAACGGGGACAACGGCTGGTATCGCAGCCTGTCGATCGCGGTGAACGCCACCGATCCGGACGACCCGGTGGCCGCGACGCAGTGCAAGGTCCTCCCTGCGGACGCCCCCGCGCCCGCGTCGTACGACGACCTGACACCGTCGTGTCCGTCCAGCGTCGCCGATGGTGAGGCGATGAAGTACTACGCCGCGAGCGTGGACTCGAACGGCAACAAGGAGAAGCCGGTGGCGACCGACGCGTTCAAGCTCGACTCGACGCCGCCGATGCTCGACCCGAAGCTCAGTACGAGCCCGCTGCTCCTGCACCAGACCGGGGCGAGGGTCGATCCGGGAGCGAGCGACGCCACCTCGGGGATCGCGGTGACGGGCTGCGGGTCGATCGACACCAGCACCGCGGGTGACCACACGGTCACCTGCTCCGCCACGGACAACGCCGGCAACACGGCGATCCGGCTGATCCACTACACGGTCGAGTACCAGATCCTCGGGTTCTTCCCGCCGGTTCCGGGATCGAAGTTCAAGCCCGGTCAGACGGTGCCGGTCAAGATCGCGCTCGCGGACGCGAACGGGACGAGGATCTCGGACGCCGACGGCACCGCGCTCGCCTCAGCCTGCCGGGTGCGGGTCTCGGTCACGCCGAACATCCTGGTGCCGCAGTGCATGAAGTACGACCCGAGCGCCGACCAGTTCCTGTTCAACTGGAAGGTGTCCGGCGAGGGCCCGGCGATGCTCAACGCGATCGTCGGCTACCCGAGCACCGACGTCACGACGCAGATGACGCTGGCGATCGCGATCACCGATCGCTAGCCGTAACCGCCGTGCGTGGGCGTCTCGCCGTCTGCGGTGAGACGCCCACCTCGGCGGGACCGACCCGACGCCGCCTCGGCGGGTACCCTCAAACCTGATGCCCGGGCTCGGAGCCATCCTCACCGCCGCGGTGACGCCGTTTCACGCCGACGGGCGCGTGGACGAGGAGGCGGCGGTGAACCTGTGGAAGTACCTGTTCGACCACGGCTCGGACGGGCTCGTCATCGCCGGGACCACCGGCGAGGCGACGACGCTGACCGACGAGGAGCACGTCGGCCTCGTCTCGCTCGCGGTGCAGGAGATGGGCGACCACGGCAGCATCGTCGCGGGCGCCGGCTCCAACGACACGCGCCACGCGTGTGAGCTGACCGAGCAGGTCACCGACGCCGGCGCCGACGCGGTCCTCGCCGTCACGCCGTACTACAACAAGCCCAACCGGCGCGGCATCCTCGCCCACTACCGCGAGGTCGCGCGCTGCACCGACAAGCCGATCGTGCTCTACAACATCCCGTCGCGCACCGCGGTCAATATGCCGCCCGACCTGCTGGCCGAGCTCGCCCAGATCGAGAACATCGCCGCGGTCAAGCAGGCCAACGACGACGACCTGCAGCCGATCGACGGCCTCAACGTGTACGCCGGCAATGACACGACCCTGGCGCGCGTGCTCGACTTCGGCGGCTCCGGCGGCGTCCTGGTGGCCAGCCACGTGGTCGGCCGCGAGATGCGGCGCATGGTGGACGAGCCCGAGCGCCGCGCCGAGATCGACGCGTCGCTGCACGACGTCTACGCGGCCATGTTCGTGACCGCCAGCCCGGCCCCCTGTAAGGCCGCGATGAACCTCCTCGGCGTCGACGTCGGCGGGCTGCGCCTGCCCATGGTCCCGTGCGACGACGCCGAGCTCGAGACCGTGCGCACCGCCCTCGAGGCGCACGGTCTGCTCGAACCCGCGCGCGCGTGAGCACGCTGAGCGTCCTGCCCCTCGGCGGGCTCGGCGAGATCGGCAAGAACATGATGGTCGTCGAGCTCGACGACCGGATCGTGGTCGTCGACGTCGGCCTGCGCTTCCCGACCGCGGGCGAACTCGGCATCGACCTCGTCCTGCCCGACTTCTCCTACCTGCGCGAGCGCATCGACGACCTCGAGGCGATCGTGATCACCCACGGCCACGAGGACCACCTCGGCGCGCTGCCCTGGGTGCTGCGCGAGCTGGGCGAGGACAACGTCCCCGTCGTCTACGGCGGCCGGCTGACCATGGCCATGGCCCGCTCCAAGCTCGATGAGCACAAGCTCACGCGGACCCCGCTGGAGCAGCTCGACCCCGGCGATACCGTGCCGCTCGGCCCGTTCGAGCTCGAGCTCGTGCACATGACCCACTCGATCCCGGACTCGGCCGCGGTCGCGTTGCACACCGAGCTCGGGACCGTTCTGGTCACCGGCGACTACAAGTTCGACCAGACCCCGGTGGACGGCCGGCCGGCCGACGTCTCGCGCCTGGCCGCCCTGGGCGGCGAGGACGTCGTGCTGCTGTGCGGCGACTCCACCAACGCCGACCGGCCCGGGTTCTCGCCCTCGGAGTCCGGCGTCGGGCCGCACCTCGAGGAGGCCTTCCACCACTGCGAGGGCCGCATCGTCGTCACCTCCTTCGCGTCGAACATCCACCGCGTCCAGCAGGTGGTCGACGCCGCCGCACAGCTGGGGCGCAAGGTCGCGCTGGTGGGCCGCTCGATGCGCAAGAACGTGAACATCGGCCGCTCGCTCGGGCACATCGAGATCCCCGAGGGGATGCTGATCCAGACACGCGAGATCGACGACTTCCCCGACCACAAGCTCGTCGTCATCTCGACCGGGTCCCAGGGCGAGCCGCTCTCGGCCCTGCGCCGCATGGCCCACCACGACCACCCGGCGGTCAAGCTCCACGAGGGCGATACGGTGATCTTCTCGGCCACGCCGGTTCCCGGCAACGAACGCGCGGTCAACGAGACCATCGACCGTCTCTACCACATCGGCTGCGACGTGGTGACCCCCCGCGACGCGCCCATCCACGCGTCCGGGCACGGCTACGCCGAGGAGCTCAAGCTCATGCTGAACCTCGTGCGCCCGCGCTACCTCATGCCGGTGCACGGCGACTACAAGCGCATCCGCCTCCACGCCGACCTCGCCGACGCAGTCGGCATGGACCCGGACGCGATCTTCGAGGGCGAGAATGGCCTGCCCCTGCGCATCGACGAGCGGGGCGCGCGCTTCGGCGAGCCGCAGCGCTCGGGCGTGGTGTTCGTGGACGGGGTCGACCTCGGCGACCCCGCCGACGCCGCGCTGCGCGACCGCCGCATGCTCTCGGCCGACGGCATCTTCATCGTCGTGGCCACGGTCTCCGAGCAGGACGGCCACCAGGTCGTGCCCGCCGAGGTCATGCTGCGCGGCGTGCCCTTCGTGGACGAAGTCGACGGCGTCGTCGACGACATCCGCAGCGCCGTCGACGCCTCACTGGCCAAGGCGGCCGCGGAGGACGTGCGCGAGATCGACCTCCTGCAGCAGTACCTGCACGACGACATCGCCGCCTTCGTGTACGAGCGCCTGCGCCGGCGCCCCATGGTGCTCCCCGTGGTGGTAGAGGTCTGAGCGCGACCTTCTACTACGACCTGGGATCGCCGCACGCATGGCTGGCCGCCGAGCGGGTCGACGACCTGTTCCCCGACGAGGAGGTGGAGTGGGTCCCGGTCCTGCTGGGCGGGATCTTCCGCAACACGGGGCGGATGTCATGGGCGCAGGGCCCGGAGCGCGAGGCGGGCATGGCCGAGATCGAGCGGCGCGCGCGCGAGCGCGGCCTGCCACCGGTGCGCTGGCCCGAGCCCTGGCCCAACGACGGCCTGCGGGTCATGCGCGCGGCCGTGTTCGGCGGCGTGCCCTTCGCCCGCGCGGCCTTCCGCGTGCACTTCGTCAGCGGCGTGCCGCTCAGCGACGCGTCCGCCATCTTCCTTGCCGCCGACCGCGCCGGCCTCGACCCGGCGCGGGTGCTCGCCGCCACCGAGGAGCGGGAGGTCAAGGACGCGCTGCGGGCCAACACCGACCGGGCGCTGGGCTCAGGCGTCAGCGGCGTGCCCACGGTCGTGGTCGGCGGTGACACGTTCTGGGGCGACGCCGAGCTCGAGGCGGCGAAGGCGTGAGCGACGAGGAGGAGCCGACCGTGGTCTGCGCCGGGCCCGAGGAGTGGCGCGCCTGGCTCGAGGAGCACCACGCCGGCGAGCAGGGCGCGTGGCTGAAGATCGCCAAGAAGCGCAGTGGCATCGCCTCGGTCAGCCACGCCGAGGCGCTCGACGTCGCCATCTGCTTCGGCTGGATCGACGCCGTGCGTCACGCCCACGACGACGACTGGTTCCTGCAACGCTTCACCCCCCGGCGCGCGCGGAGCAAGTGGTCGCAGGTCAACCGCGACAAGGCCGAGGGGCTGATCGCCGCGGGGAAGATGCGGCCGGCGGGCCTGGCCGAGATCGAGCGGGCCAAGGCCGACGGCCGCTGGGACGCCGCCTACGCGCCCCAGAGCCGGGCGACCGTCCCCGACGATCTGCAGGCCGAGTTGGACGCCAAGCCGGCGGCGGCTGCCGCCTTCGCGACCCTGTCGAGCCAGAACCGCTACGCGATCCTCTACCGGCTGCGCGACGCCAAGCGACCGGAGACGCGCGCGCGGCGGCTGGAGAAGTTCGTGGCCATGCTCGAGCGGGGCGAAACGCTGTACCCGCAGTGAGCGGCCTCGGCCTGGTTCTGTCGCTGCCCAGCGTCGGGGAGACCGTCGAGGCCGCCCGCATGGCCGAAGAGGCCGGCTTCGAGTCGGTGTGGACGACGGACTTCCCCGACCGCTCGGCCACGGTGGCCATGTGCGCGATCGCGGCGGCGACCGAGCGCATCACGGTCGGCAGCGCCATCGCCTACGCGTTCGGGCACACGCCGCTCGTGCTCGCCGCCGAGGCGCGCGACCTCGACGCGCTCTCGGGCGGCCGCATCATCCTCGGGCCCGGGACCGGGACCAAGCGCATGCAGCAGGACTGGCACGGCCTGGACGGCGAGCACCCGGCCAGCCGCATGGAGGAGCTCGTCCCGCTCCTGCGCCGGCTGCTGCGCCTGCACGAGGGGCCGATCGAGCACGAGGGGCGTTTCTACCGCCTGGTCGTCCGGCCCACCGCGCCGGTGGCCCCGCCGCTGCGCACCGACCTGCCCATCTACATGGCCGGCGTGAACCCGCGCATGGTCGAGGCCGCGGGCGCGGTCTCCGACGGGCTCGTCGGCCACGCGCTGTTCACGCGCGAGTACGTCGCCGAGGTCGTGCGCCCGGCGCTTGCGCGCGGCGCCGAGCGGGCCGGTCGCGGCGCGCCGGTCCCGATCGCCGGTTACGTGACCTGCTCGGTCAACGACGACGCCGACCAGGCCCGCCGCGACGCCGCCGCCATCGTCACCTTCAACGCGTCGGTGCGCACGTACGCGCCGATCATCGCGCTGCACGGGTTCGAGCCCGAGGCCGAGGCCATCCGCGCCGGCTTCAAGGCGGGCGACTGGGGGGCGATGACCGATGCGGTCTCGGACCGGATGCTCGACACGGTCGCGCTGGCGGGCACGCCGCGCGAGCAGTTCCACGAGCGCCGCGCGGGGGTGTTCGAGCGCACGCTGCTGTGGCCGCCGGCCACCGGCGGGTTCGCGGTCGCCGAGGAGCTGATCGAGGCCTTCCGGGCCTAGCCGACCGCGGCGGGCTCGCGCTCGGCCCGCGCGGGCTCGGTGACCGGCAGGCGCACGACGAAGCGGGCGCCGCCGCCCTCGGGCGCCTCCAGCCGCACCGAGCCGCCGTGAGCCTCGGCCACCGCGCGCACGATGGCCAGCCCGAGCCCGGACGAGCCCGCGCGGTCGCCGCCTCCGCGCACGAAGCGCTCGAACACGTGCGGGGCGAGGTCGGGCGGCACGCCGGGGCCGTCGTCGGTGACCGCGAGCTCGGCCTCGCCGTCGTGAACGCTCACGGCGGCGTGGACTTCGGTACCGGCCGGGGTGTGGCGGATCGCGTTGGCGATCAGGTTCGAGGCCATGCGCAGCAGCTCGTCGCGGGCGCCCTCGACGATCGCCGGCTCGGCCTCGACGGTGATCTCGTGCCCTTCGGAGATGGGCTCGAGCTCGGCCGCCGCGTCCATGACCACGGAAGCCAGGTCGGTGGGCGAGCGCGCGGACACGCGGCCCGCGTCCGTGCGCGCGAGCAGCAGCAGGTCGGCCACCAGCCGGCGCATGCGCTTGGTCGAGCGCAGGGCCGACTCGGCCGTCTCGCGCTCGTCGCCCTCGAGCATGACCGAGAGCAGCTCCAGGTTGGCGAGCACGCTGGTCAGCGGCGTGCGCAGCTCGTGCGAGATGTCGGCGATGAACTGGCGCTGGCGCTCGAGCATCTCCTCGGTCTGGGTGCGCGACTCGTCCAGCGCGCGCAGCATGCCCTCCAGCGTGCGCGCCAGCTCGGCCACCTCGTCCTCGGCCTCGGGCCGCGGCACCTCGAGCGAGGGGTCGCGCGTGCGCTCGATCTCGCGCGCCACGCTGGTCAGCTCGGCGATCGGGCGCATGGCCCGCCGGGCAACGAACAGGCCGGCCAGCAGGGCCAGGGCGCCGCCGGCGAGCACGCCGAGCGCGAGCAGCAGGCGCACGCGCGAGACCGTGTGGTTGACCGAGGACAGCGGCCGCGCGTACTGGATGATCGCGCTCTCGCCCGCGAGCAGGGCGGACGGGCGCGACTCCACGCGGTAGCCGAGCACGTTCTCGGTCGCCTCCGAGGGGACGCCCAGGTTCGGCGCGCGCGTGGTCTGGCACAGGACCTGGCCGTTGGAGCGGATGACGCGGATGACCGCGTTCTCGGCCCCGGCGTAGGTGCCGAGGTCGGGGCCGACGCAGCCGGGCCGACCGGTCCGCGGATCGATCTTGTACTGCAGCCGGTCGGCCAGGTCGTTGGCGGCCAGCCGGGTCTGCTCGTCGAAGTCGTCGCGGATGCGCTGGATGGTCAGCGCGCCGACGATGACCGCGAACCCGCACAGGATCACCAGCGTCAGGACGGCCGAGCCGCCGGCGAGGCGCCAGCGGACCGGGACGCGCCTATACGCGGAGTACGTAGCCTGCGCCGCGGATCGTATGGAGGAGCCGAGGCTCTCCACCCGCTTCCAGCTTCCTTCTGAGATTGGAGACAAAGACCTCGATGGTGTTGGTCTGGGAGAACGGGTCGTACCCCCACACCTCGTCGAGCAGGCGCTGGCGCGAGATCACGAGCCGCTCATTGCGCATCAGGTACTCGAGCAACTCGAACTCTCTCTGGGTTAAATCGATGGGCCGGTCGCCGCGGTGGACCTCGTGCGTATCGGGATTGAGCGACAGGTCGCCCACCACCAACGCGGCCGAGCCGCGGGGCGGGCGCCGGCGCAGCAGCGCCCGCAGGCGGGCCAGGAGCTCCTGGCGCTCGAAGGGCTTGACCAGGTAATCGTCGGCGCCGGCGTCGAGGCCCTCGACGCGGGCATCCACGGCGTCGCGCGCGGTGAGGATGAGGATGGGCACGTCGCCGCGCTCGCGCAGGGAGCGGGCGACTTCCATGCCGTCGACCTTGGGCAATCCGAGGTCGAGTACGACGAGGTCGGGGTTGAAGGCGTCGGACTCGGTGAGGGCCACGTCGCCGTCGTCGGCGATGCGGACCTCGTAGCCCTCCATCCGCAGCGAGCGCTGCAGCGCCTGGGCAATCTCGGCGTCGTCCTCGACCACGAGGACCCGGGGTGGGCGCGCGTAGTCGTTCATCGGTGACAAAGGGTACGCCGCGAGGGCGTCGAAGCCTCTTCGCGTCATGGCCAAGCGCCGCAGGAAGACCCGTGCCCGCCGGTCCTCGGGCTGGCCGCTGCAGCTGCACCTGCCGGTCCTGAGCCAGCGCCAGCTGGACCTGATCGGGCTGGCGCTGATCGCGCTCGGGGTGTTTCTGGCAACCGTCCTGTACTTCGGCTGGGCCGGCGGGAAGGTCGGCGCGGGCATGGCCGACGGCCTGCGCTTCGCCTTCGGCGCCGTCGCCTACATCGTGCCCGTGGCGGTGATCGCGGCGGGCGCGATCCTCGTGCTGCGCCCGGTGCTGCCGACCACGCGGCCGTTCGTGCCCGGGGCGCTGTGCCTGTTCGCGGCGCTGACGCTGGCGCTGGCCGCGGGCACGCTCGGGCTCGGCCCCGAAGGCGTGCGCCACGGCTTCTGGCACCAGGAGTTCTTCGAGCCGCGCGGCGGCGGGCTGGGGGAGGCCGAGCTGTGGCTCACGTCGACCCTGCTGGGCATGGCCGGGGCGCACATCGTCGCCATCTTCCTGTTCCTCGCCGCGGCGCTGCTGCTCACCGGCGCCACCATCGCCGGCGTCGTCCAAGGGCTGCGGCGCCACGTCGCCACCACGACGACGGCCATCCACCGCACGGCCTCGACGCTGCGCCCGCCCGACCCGCGGCCGGAGGAGCTCGTCGTGCGTGCCCGGCTTGCGACGACGATCGAGCCCGAGCCCGATTCGGGCCCCCGGCTCGATGCCGAGGAGCGCTACCCGGACCTGTTCGGGACCGAGGCCGAGCCGGAGCCGAAGATCGAGCCCGCGCCGGAGTCCGAGGACGAGCAGCCGCCCGAGGCCGAGGTCGTCGAGTACACGCAGGAGCAGCTCACCCCCCGGGGGCGCCTGCGCGACAGCGTCACCGACCACCCCGACTTCCCGTGGACGCTGCCCAACCCGAGCCTGCTCGTGCAGTCCGAGGGCGAGTCGGCCAAGCCCGACACCGCCGGGCAGGAGCGCATCGCCGCCCAGCTCGTGGAGGCGCTCAGCCACTTCGGCGTGCAGGCCAAGATCGTCGGCACCGTCGCCGGCCCGCACATCACCCGCTACGAGCTGCGCCTCGCGCCCGGGATCAAGGTGTCCAAGGTCGCCCAGCTCAAGGACGACCTCGCGTACGCGCTCGCCGCCACCGACATCCGCATCCTCGCGCCGATCCCGGGCAAGACCGCTGTCGGAGTGGAGGTCCCGAACATGCGCCGCCGCATCGTCCACCTGGGCGACGTCTACGACGCGCCGCCGCAGGACGCCTCGCCCATGTACGTGTGGCTGGGCAAGGACGTGGCCGGGCGCGCGGTCGGGGCCGACCTCGCGCGCATGCCCCACCTGCTCGTGGCCGGGACGACCGGCTCCGGGAAATCGGGCTGCATCAACGCGATGCTGTCCTCGATGCTGCTGCGGGCCACGCCGCACGAGGTCCGGCTCGTGCTCGTCGACCCCAAGCAGGTCGAGCTCAACCACTACGACTCGATCCCGCATCTCCTGACGCCGGTGATCACGTCGCCGCGCATGGCCTCCAACGCCCTCCAGAACCTCGTGCGCGAAATGGAGCAGCGCTACGGGCTCATGTCGCTGGCCCGCACCCGCAGCCTGCCCGAGCTCAATCGTGCCCGCGAGCAACGCGACGAGCCGCCGCTGCCCTACGTGGTGTGCGTGATCGACGAGCTCGCCGACCTGATGATGGTCGCGCCGGCCGATGTCGAGGACGCGGTCATCCGCCTGGCCCAGAAGGCGCGCGCGGTGGGCATTCACCTCGTGCTGGCCACGCAGAGCCCACGCGTGGACGTGATCACGGGGATGATCAAGGCCAACGTGCCCTCGCGGATCGCCTTCGCGGTCTCGTCCCAGACCGACAGCCGCGTGATCCTGGACCAGAACGGGGCCGAGTCGCTGCTCGGGCAGGGCGACATGCTCTACTCCCCGGTCGGCACCTCGCGCCTGCAGCGCATCCAGGGCGCCTACATCGACGAGGCGCAGATCGCCGAGCTCACCGAGCACTGGCGCCTGCAGGGCGAGCCCGAGCTGCAGGAGGAGCTGCTCGAGGAGGTCGTCGACGACGACACGGGCAAGGACGGCGGCGAGGACGAGTTCGACCCCGACGAGGACCCGCTCCTGGCCGACGCGATCACGCTGGTGGCCGAGATGCAGACCGCCTCGACGTCGATGCTGCAGCGGCGCCTGCGCCTGGGCTACACCCGCGCGGGCCGGCTCATCGACATGCTCGAGCGGCGGGGCGTGATCTCGGGCTATGAGGGCTCCAAGCCGCGCAAGGTGCTGATCGCCGAAGCCGACCTGCCGCGCATCCTGGTGGCGCTCCGAGAGTCGGGCCGGGGCGTGCCGGAACAGCCGGATCCCATGGAGGAGCAGGAGGTTTCCGAGCCGGTCGAGGAACGCTGAGAACCGCGCCGGCGGCGGTAGCCTTCGCGCCCGATGCCGGAGATCGGCGCATCACTTCGCGAAGCACGGACTCGCGCCAAGCTCGACATCGTCGATGTCGAGGCGGCGACGAAGATCCGCGCCAAGTACCTCCGCGCCCTCGAGAACGAGGAGTGGGGGCTGCTGCCCGGACCCGCGTTCGTCAAGTCGTTCCTGCGCACGTACGCGGACTACCTGGGGCTCGACGGCAAGCTCCTGGTGGACGAGTACAAGCTCCGCCACGAGCACCCCTCCGACCTGGACCAGATGCCGATCAGCCCGGGCCTGGGGAGGGGCAAGGCGCCGAGGGCGCTCTCGCGCATCTCGCCCGCGTGGATCATCGGCATCGTCATCGTCGCCCTGCTCGGGCTGTTCGCCTACCTGGGCGCGTCCGGGGGCGAGAACGACAACACGAACTCGACGCCCACGACCACGGCCCAGAGCGCGGCCCAGAAGCGCGCCGCAGCGAAGAAGAAGGCGGCGGCCGCGGTGGCGGCGCGGCGGGCGCGCATTCGGCGCGAGAAGGTCAAGCTGCAGATCCAGCCCCAGTCGGCGATCTTCGTCTGCCTCGAGAACGCCAAGGGCAAGATCGTGATCCCGGGCCAGATCCTCCAGGGCGGCGAGAACACGCGCACGTTCTCGTCCAAGCGCTTCCGCATCACCCTCGGCCACGGCGGCGACTCGACGCTGCAGCTCAACGGCAAGGCGTTCCCGATCCCCGCCAGCAACGGCCAGATCTCGTACGCGATCACCCGCAAGAAGCGCAAGCAGCTCCCGCCCGGCAGCGGCCCGGACTGCAGCCAGGGATCGGGGTCCGGGACGGGCACGGACACCACGGGCGGTACCGTCACGGGGTGAGCGCGCGCGCCGGCATCGTCGTCACGGGCACGGAGGTCCTGACCGGGATCATCTCCGACCGCAACGGACCCTGGCTGTCCGAGCGCCTGCGCGAGCTCGGCGTGGATGCCGCCCACATCGACATCGTGGGCGACCGCCGGGAGGACATGGAGGCGGAGCTGCGCTTCCTCGCCTCCGAGGGCATGGCGCTGGTCGTGACCAGCGGGGGCCTGGGCCCGACCGCGGACGACCTCACCGCCGAGGTGGTGGGCCGCTTCCAGGGCCGCGAGATGGTGCTCGACGAGGCGCTCGAGGAGCGCATCTGGGCCATCCTGCAGCCGCTGCGGCGGCGGTGGCCGAACCTCGACGAGGACGCGATCCGGCGCTCGAACCGCAAGCAGGCGGTGGTGCCGCAGGGGGCGACGATCCTCGAGCCGGTGGGCACGGCGCCCGGGCTCGTGGTGCCGCCGGCCTCGGGCGAGGGGCCGACCGTGGTCGTGCTGCCCGGCCCGCCCCGCGAGCTGCAGCCGATGTGGCGTACCGCGACCGAGACCGACGCCTTCCGCGAGGCGGTGCGCAACCGCACCGAGTACCGCGAGGGGGTTCTGCGGCTGTTCGGCATCCCGGAGTCGGAGATCGCCGCCACCCTGCGCGTGGCCGATGAGGAGGGCGTCCCGCTGGACGAGCTCGAGGTCACCACCTGCCTGCGCCGCGGCGAGATCGAGATCGCCACGCGCTACGAGCCCCCGGCCGAGCCGGCCTACGAGCAGTTCGTCGCGGT
>DATBDE010000068.1:0-8293 GCA_036270095.1 Solirubrobacteraceae bacterium
CCGAGAGCATGAGCACCGTGGTGCTCACAGGAGCTCCTCGTAGACGGCGCGCGTGGCCGCCGCGGTGCGCTCCCACGAGAACGCCGCCGCCCGCGCGCGCCCGCGCTCCGCGTACCGCTCCGGGTCGTCGAGGACGGTACGGATCGCTCGGGCGATGTCGGCCGGATCGAGCGGGTCGCACAGCGCCGCGGCGCCGCCCGCGGTCTCGGGCAGCGCGGTGGTGTCGGCGGCCACCACCGGCGTGCCGCGGGCCATGGCCTCGAGCACGACGAGCCCGAACCCCTCGTACAGCGACGGGTGCACGAGCGCAGCGGCCCCCCGCAGCAGCGCGTCCAGGCGGGCGTCGTCGACGTAGCCGAGCAGCTCGACCCCGTCGCCGTGCAGCGCCGCCCCCTCGCCGGCGTCGGCGCCGGCGAGCAGGAGCCGGTGCTCGCGCCCCTCGGCGCGCAGCGACGCGAACGCGCGCACGAGCCGGCGCAGGTTCTTCTTGGCCCGCAGGTCCCCGACCGCGAGCAGGTACGGTGGCCCCGCCGGCGCCGGCGCGTCGCCCTCGGGCAGCGCGGCGGCAAGGGGGACGACGCGCACCTTCTGCTCGTGGATCCCGTAGCGCGCGACCACGTCGTCGCGGGTGAAGGCCGAGATCGCGATGACGCGCTCGGCCGAGCGCACCGCCCGCGGCGTGATCGTCCGGTACTTCCAGCGCGTGCGCGGCGTGAAGTCCTCGGGGTGGGCCTCGAAGGCGAGGTCGAGCACGCTGACCACGCCCGGGCAGGGCCGGCGCAGGGGCAAGAAGCAGTTGGGCACGTGCACGAGGTCGGCGCCGCGGCGGCGCAGCGTGCGTGGCAGCGTCACCTGCTCCCACCACAGCTCGGGGCCGCGACCGCGCTCGCCCAGGACGGCGTAGTCGAGCCCGCCGGCGGCCTGCAGCGCGCGCAGCAGCTCGCGCGCGTACCGCCCCCAACCCTGCAGCCGGGGCCCCATCGCATCGCGGGCGTCGTAGGCCACGGTCGGCACCGCGCAAGCCTAGGCCGCGGTGGCGGCGCGGCGTCCGGGCGCGGCGATTACGATGCGCCGGTATGGGGTCCATGGGGGTAGGGACCAGAGGGGTCGACACGCGGGCGGCGGCGTCGGTCTTCGAGATCCCCATCGACCTGGGCCAGCCCGCCGACGTGCTGCGCGCCATCACCGGCTGGGCCGCCAGCGCCAACGGAACCCGGGGGCGGAAGCGCGTGATGTACGCGAACGCGCACGTGCTCAACCAGTCCGTCGAGGTGCCCGCGCTGCGCCGCATCCTCGGCGACGCCGACCTCGTCTACTGCGACGGCTACGGCGTGCGCGTGGCCGCCCGCGCGCTCGGTGTGGAGGAGCCGCACCGCATGACCGGCGCCGACTGGGTCTGGGGCCTGGCCTCGATTTGCGAGGCCGACGGGATCTCGCTCTACCTGCTCGGGTCCGAGCCCGGGGCCGCCCGCGAGGCCGCCCGCCGGCTGCGCCGCTGGCATCCTGATCTCGACGTCGTCGGCGCCCACCACGGCTACTTCGAGGCCGACACCCCACACAACGACCGCGTGCTCGAGGACATCAACGCGTGCCGCCCGAACATCCTGCTCGTGGGCATGGGGAGCCCGAAGCAGGAGCTGTGGGTCGACCGCTACGCTGACCGACTCGACGTCGACATCCTGTGGACGGTCGGCGCCCTGTTCGACTACGTCTCCGGCCGGGTGCCGCGCGCCCCCCGCTGGGTCGCCGACAACGGCCTGGAGTGGATATTCCGACTCGGGATCGAACCGCAACGGATGTGGCGCCGCTACCTGCTGGGGAACCCGGTGTTCCTGTCCCGGGTCGTGGCGGAGACGCGCCGCCGGCGGGCAATGGCGCCTCCGGCCTAGGGCCGGCGCCGCCACACCGGTCGAAGCGGCGCCGGGCGCTGCGCGCGCTCGGCATCCTCGCGATCGCCTACGTCGCCGCGACCTACGCGCTCGACCTGGCGCTGGGCTCGGGCGTCGTCGGCACCGACGCCGTCGGGCAGGCCTTGCAGGCGGGGGTGGCCGCCGTGTTCCTGTTCGGGCTGGCCGGGTTCGGGCTCGTGCGGCTGCTCCTCCCACCCGGCCTGCGCGGGCACGAGGCGCTGTGGGTGCTGCCGGTGGGCGCGTGCGCGGTCGCGCTGCTGATGACGGTGCTCGGCTTTGCCTACGTTCCCTTCCACGTCGCGCTGGGTGTGACCATCGCGCTGGCGGCGGCGGTGGCGATCTACGCCTGGCGCCGGATAGGCGGCCGGATCCGCCACGCTCGCCATCCCGGCTCGCCTGAGGGTGGCGGCCGGCCATCCTCCGGCTCCGCTATCCCGGCGCGGCCCGCGGCGGTGGGCTGGCCCTTCTACCTGGGGCTGCTGGTCGTGCTCGTCGCGCTCATCCCGATGTTCCGCTCCGGCTTCGCGACCGTGATCGGCGACGGCTCGGACGCCCACCTGGCCGTGGGCACGGCGCACTTCCTGCAGCACAACTATCCGACCGCGGTCAACGTCAACGAGCCCGTCGACCAGGTGCCGCTGGTCTGGCGCTCCAAGCAGCCCATCTACTACGCGCTGGCCAGCGTGGCCAGCCTGTCCGACCTCGACCCGTTCCAGACCATCGCGGTCGTCGCGGCGGTGATGTTGACCATGGCGGCGGCGGGCTGGTACCTGGTGGCGCGCGAGCTGCTCGGGGCCGGCGTCTACGCGAGCGCGGGCGCGATGGCGGTGGTGGGCCTGGACCGGATCGTCCTCCACACCGGCATGCACCCGTACTTCAACCAGACCTGGGGCTACATGACGCTGCCCTTTGCGCTCGTCCTGGGCTGGTGGGCGATCAAGCAGCGCACGCGCGGCGGCCTGGCCCTCCTGGCCCTCTTCCTGCTCGTGGGCGCGTTCGCGTACCCGCTGGCGCTGCCCATCCCGCTCACCTTCCTGTTCTTCGCCTGGTGGCTGGACCGGCGGGCGCGGCGCCGGGCGGGCGCGACGATCCCGCCCTGGTGGCGGGCGTGGTGGCAGCGCATCTACCGCGGCTGGCGGTCGCTGCTGTGGATCGTGCCCCTGGTGGTCGTGCTGCTCATCCCCATCGGCGGCGTGCTCGAGAAGTCGATCACCGCCTACCGCGTGATCGACCCCAACGCGTCGCTGCAGGCCTGGGGCGGCGACCTGTCGGGGTCGTTCCCGGGCGAGGAGTACTTCGGGCTGAGCTTCCACGACGGCTGGCCGCTGGCCGCGCTCGTGCTCGTCGCCTTCGCCGTCTACGCGCTCTGGCGCCTGCCGCCGCCGCTGGCCTGGGGGCTTGGCGCCGTGCTCGTGTTCGGGGCGCTGTTCGGCGAGTACTTCCATCTGCGCAAGCAGGGCTGGTACTTCGAGTTCAAGGTCCTCGCCTTCACCGTGCCGCTGGCCATGACCGCGGCGGTGGTGGGGATCGCGAAGCTGTGGTCGGTCGGCCGTGGGCACGGCAACTGGCGCTGGGTGGGGGCGGCGACGGCGGTGATGCTGTTCGCGGCCCTGGTGACCATCGAGCAGCGCGGTGCGCTGGCCGAGCTCAAGCAGACCTACGACCAGCTGCCCAAGACGATGATCGCGCTGCGCGGCTGGGACCAGAAGCTGCCGGCGCACGCCTCGGTGCGGCTCGACGTCGAGCCCGGCCCGCAGCTCTGGGTGGCCTACATGCTCGGGGGCCAGCCGCTGTGCTCGCAGAAGCCGCTGCTCGACACCTCCTACCCGCACGTGCCGGTCTCGCGCAAGGCCGACTACGTGGTCGTGCAGCGCCCGCTGGACAAGCCCGTCGACGCCGTCGGGCCGCCGCTGATGGCCAACTCGGCCTACCAGCTCTACCGCATGAACCCGCGCGTGCCGGGCCCCGACCGCTGCTCGCGGGCGATGGTGCAGACGGTCACCTCGATCGGCGCAATCTAGACGACGACGCGCACGCGCCCTCGACGGCGTCGCGCAGGCGCCGCGCGACCTCGGGGAAGGCGTAGGCCCGGGCGCGGGCGGCGCCGCGCGCGCGCAGCTGGCGGCGCAGGTCGGCGTCGGTCACGGCCAGGTGCAGGAGCTCGGCGACGACGGCAGGGTCGTCGTCCGAGACCAGCAGCGCAGCGTCGCCGGCCACCTCGGGGATACCGCCGGCCGGGTGCGCGACCACCGGCACGCCGAGCGCGAACGCCTCCAGCAGCGGGATGCAGAAGCCCTCGTGCTCGGAGAGCGAGAGCAGCACGCTGGCGGTCCGGAAGCGGTCGCCGAGCTGCGCGTCGGACAGGCTGCGCTCGAAGCGCACGGCGCCCGGCGCGACGCGGTCGGCGAGCGCGCGCAGCGCCCGCTCGTAGCGCGGGTTGAGCGGCTCGCCCACGAGCGCGAGCTGTGCGTCGGGCGCGCGGTGGCGGCGGTACAGGGCGAACGCCCGCAGGACGTCGTCGTGGCGCTTGTGCGGCGTGAGCCGGCCGACGCAGAGCACGGTGGGCGTCCCAGGCGGCTCCGAAGGCGCAGGCGACCCGAGCCGGGCCGGGTCGAGCAGGATCGGGATCACGGCCGTGCGGCGTGCCCCGGCATCGCGCAGCTCGGCGGCGTTGTACTCCGAGACGCCGGCGGCGAGGTCGACGCGGCGGGCGAACTCCGGCAACTGGGCCCGCCCCACGGCGCAGCGGATGGCCACCGCGGCCTCGTAGTCCCACAGGTAGCGCGCCGGGGTGACGTTGTGGGAGACGAGCAGCTTGCGGTTGGGCGCGTCGAGCAGCGCGCGCAGCTTGGGCGCGTAGGC
Organism: Solirubrobacteraceae bacterium; assembly: GCA_036270095.1. Classification (GTDB taxonomy): domain Bacteria; phylum Actinomycetota; class Thermoleophilia; order Solirubrobacterales; family Solirubrobacteraceae; genus DATBDE01. Next base: position 4,773 of record DATBDE010000068.1, read on the forward strand.
CGAGTAGTGGAGCAGCAGCACCTCGCCGGGCGCCGCACGGAAGCCGCGCAGCGCCCGGATGCCGCCGTCGAGGCCGGGGGCGAGGTAGGCCGCCCGGTCCTCGCCGCCCCAGCCCCACTCCCCGAACAGGCGCCGGTACGCGCGCGCCTGTCCGGTGACGGCGTCGACGGGGCCGGCGCCGGAGAGGAGCTGGTGGACGATCACGCGCCGGGACGTTAGGCCAGCGCGGGCTCGGCCGGTGCAGCCTCGTGCCCCTTGGCCCGCTTGGGCATGAGGAACCCGATCGCGAACGCGAGCGCCAGCAGGCCGACGCTGAGCAGCGTCGTCAGCTGGGCCGCGTGCAGGAAGTCGCCCGCGCGGTCGGGCTGGCTGCCCAGGGCGCCGAAGAACGCGGTGCCGATGACGGCCACGCCGAGCGCCGAGCCGAGCTGCTGCAGCGCCTGCAGCAGGCCGGACGCCGTGCCGAGCTCGTGGTCGCGCAGTCCGCCGATGACGATGTCGAACAGCGGCATGAACACGGCGCCCATCCCGATGCCGCTGATCAGCAGCGGCCACACGAAGTCCCAACTGTCGGCGCGGGCGCCGACGTCTCCGATGACCACTGCCAGCACGGCCAGCCCGCCGGCCATGACCAGCAGGCCCGCGTGCAGCACGGTACGGCCGAGCTTCTGCATGGCCTGCGCCGCCACCGCCGAGCCGGCGAAGCCGCCGACCGCGAACGGCGCCAGCGTTAGGCCGGCGTGGATCGGGCTGTCGCCCAGGCCCGCCTGCAGCGCCACGCTGAGGGTCAGCGAGATCGCGGCCATCGCGCCCAGGAACACGAGCGAGAAGACCACGCCGGACAGGTACGAGCGGTTGCGGAACAAGCTGGTCTCGATCAGCGGAGTGGCGCCGCTGCGCCGCCGTCGCGCCTGGTGCAGGGCGAAGGCGCCGAACACGACCACGCCGGCGACGATCATCGCGAACGTCCACGCCGGCCAGCCCAGCTCACGACCCTGGACGATCGGGTAGATGAGCAAGAACGAGCCGGCGGTGGCGAGCGCGGCCCCGACGCCGTCGAGGCGCCGCGACGCCGGCTTCGTCGTCTGGCCGGGCAGGAGCCTGCCGCCGACGATGAGCACGTACGCGGCCACGGGCACGTTGACGAGGAAGATCATGCGCCAGCCGGTGCCGAGCAGGTCGGCCTTGATCAGGCCGCCGGCCACGATCGGGCCGAGCATCGCTGACAGGCCTGCGACCGGCCCGAACACGCCCCAGGCCTTGCCCATCTCGTGCGGCGGGAAGAGGTCGCGGATGAGCCCGAAGACCTGCGGGACCATGACCGCGCCCACGGCGCCCTGGACGATGCGGAACGCGATCAGCGCGCCGGTGCTCGGCGCGGCGGCGGCCGCGACCGACGCGACCGCGAACCCGGTCACGCCGACGAGCAGCATCCGCTTGCGGCCGAACAGGTCACCGAGCCGGCCACCGATGAGGAGCATCACGGCCATCGCGAGCGTGTAGCCGGCGGCGAGCCACTGCACGTCGGCGAACGACCCACCGAGGTCGACACGGATGTCGGGCGCCGCCGTGTTGACGACGGTCGCGTCCAGCAGGTCCATCATCGCCGCGGCCAGGGCGGCCGAGAAGGCGAGCCAGCGGAGGCGGACCCCGCCGGCTTCGCCGGCACGACCTTTGCCCTTCAGCGAATCCATCACATCTCCCTTCGCATAGCGGAACGAATCATTCTGTTCCATAGTTTAGCAGAACAGAACGATCTATTCCGCTATGATCGGCGTATGGCCGAGACGAAGGCAAAGGCCCCCCTCAGCGGCCGCCGTGCCCAGGCCGCCCGCAACGACGACCGCATCCTCGAAGCCGCGCGCGAGGTGTTCGTCGCCAACCCCGAGGCGCCGATCGCCGACGTGGCCAAGCGGGCCGGGGTCGGGATCAGCGCCCTCTACCGCCGCTATCCGAGCAAGGAGGATCTGCTCCGCACCCTGTGCGCCGACGGTCTGGACCGCTACATCGCCACCGTCGAAGCGGCGCTGGCCGACGCGGGCGACCCGTGGGAGGCGTTCGCCCGCTTCATGAGCAGCGCCGTCGACAACGACTCGACCTCGCTCACCATCCACCTCGCCGGCACCTTCACCCCCACCGAGGAGCTCTACGCCGCCGCCAACCGCGCCCAGGAGCTCAACCGCCGCCTGTTCGAGCGCACCCGGAAGGCGGGCGCCCTGCGCCCCGACCTCGACGTCAACGACATCGGCCTCGTGCTCGAGCAGATCGCCGCGTTGCACCTGGGCGACGCCGAGCGCACGCGGGCCATCCGCCAGCGTCACCTCGCGCTCGCCCTCGACGGCCTGCGCACGCCCGCGCCGAGCGAGCTGCCCGCCCCTCCGCCGACCTGGCAGGAGATGGCGGGCCGCTGGCAGCAGGCGTGACCACGCTCTCGGCGCGGGCACTGAACCGCGCCCTGCTCGCGCGTCAGCACCTGCTCGCGCGCGCCGACCGGCCCGCCGCCGACACCATCGAGCACCTCGTCGGCCTGCAGGCCCAGGCCCCGCTCGCCCCCTACGTGGGGCTGTGGTCGCGGCTGCAGGAGTTCGACCCGGCCGAGCTCGCCCGCGCGCTGGCGGAGCGCCGCGCCGTCCGCATCACGCTCATGCGCGCGACCATCCACCTGGTCACGGCCCGCGACGCGCTGCACCTGCGCGCGGTCACGCAGCGCGTGCCCGAGGGCGTGTTCTCGACCACGCAGTCCCGCCGCGACCTCGAGGGCGTCGACCTCGACGACCTGCTGCAGCGGGCCCGCGCGCTGGTCGAGGAGCGCCCCCGCACACGGGCCGAGCTCAGCGCCCTGCTGGCCGAGCACTGGCCCGACCGCGAGCCGTCCTCGCTCGCCTACGCCTTCAGCTTCCTCGTCCCGCTCGTGCACGTGCCGCCGCGCGGCCTGTGGGGCACGACGGGACCTGTCGCGCTGACCACGCTCGACTCGTGGCTGGGCGAGCCGCTGCCCGGGACCACGGACCCGGACGACGCCGTCCTGCGCTACCTGGCCGCCTTCGGCCCCGCCAGCGTGGCCGACATCGCCAAGTGGTCGCGGCTGACCGCGATGCGCGCGGTGGTCGAGCGCCTGCGCCCGCAGTTGCGCAGCTTCCGCAACGAGCGCGGCACCGAGCTGCTCGACGTGCCCGACGCGCCGTTGCCCGATCCTGACGCCCCGGCCCCACCGCGCTTCCTGCCCGAGTTCGACAACGTGCTCCTCTCCCACGCCGACCGCACGCGCGTGATCCCGCCCGACAGCCCGCGCCTGCCGCTCCCGGCCGGCAACGGCGCCCGCGCCGGGACGTTCCTGGTCGACGGCTTCCTGCGCGGCACATGGCGGAGCGAGGGCGAAGAGCTCCGCGTCGAGCCCTTCGCGCCGCTCTCCAAGCGGGACGCCCGGGCGGTCGACGACGAGGCTGAGCGCCTGCGCGCCTTCGTCGCCTCGCGCTAGCCGCCGTCGCGCTCGCGCTCGAGCGCGGCCAGGCGCGCCTCGA
>DATBDE010000069.1:0-31011 GCA_036270095.1 Solirubrobacteraceae bacterium
CCGAGACCAGCCTCGCCGCGGATCACGAGCACTGCGCTCTGGCCCTCTCGGACGTTCTCGAGCAGCCGGTCCAGGTACTCGCGCTCGCTGGTCCGGCCGACGAACGCCGGCGGACGCTTGGCGGCCATGCCGTCAAGCGCAAATCGCGCGGCAAAATGCAGAGCGCCCGAGTGCCGACACGCGGCGTGCCTGCTGCGGACGATTTCGCGCGTGGGTGGAGGCCGACTCGGAGGACGGCTGACGCCGAGATCGAATTCCGTCAGCCTGGCGAGGCTGTGAAGACTCCCTCCATCCCGGAGGCGAAAGGTCATCAGCATCCTGCCGGGCTGCTCGCGACCCGTCGAGGGGTCGATGACTCCGAGTTGCGGGACCTCCCCACGGTGCGCGACGCTGTGCCCTCCCGATCAGGAGCCCTCTTCATGACGACTACAGGGACACCGACGCCGTCGCTGCAGGCGTTTCTCGAGGCATTCAACGCTCACGATGTCGACGCTGTCATGTCGTTCTTCGCTGAAGATTGTGCCTTCGACACGCCGCGCGGGCCGACGCCCGGAGGGCGCCACCTGGTCGGTAAGCAGGAGGTCCGAGAAGGGATCCAGGCACGGTTCGACGGGATCCCGGACATCCACTACGGCGACGAGCGCCACTGGACGTGCGGTCACCGTGGCGTATCCGAGTGGACGATTCGCGGCACCCAACTGGACGGTGAGTCCATCGAGGTGCGCGGCTGCGACCTATTCGAGTTCAACGGCGACAAGATCAGCCGCAAGGACTCCTTCTGGAAGATCGTCGATTGACGTGTGGCCGGCCGGGCGGCTATGGTTGACACGGCCTGTGCGGTCACACACCGCAAGGGAGCTGCACTATGTCGCGTGTCGCTTCTCGTCTTGTAGCGCTGGCCGTAGCCGTTGGAGCATTGGTGGTGGTCGGATCGATCACCGTTGGGCTGCCGTTCGCCATGGGGGCGCAGGCGCGCACCCCAGGCGGTCACTGCGCCGCGCGCTTCCCTGAGGTCATTCGCGACGGTTTCCCTGAGCCCGCGATGCGGTTCAGTTCGCACGGCCAGCTGCGGACGACACTGCGCATGTCCACGGGCCCTGTGCAGGTCGCTGGCGGCCGGTATACGACGGAGACGTACGAGGGGGCTTTCCCGGGGCCGACGCTGGTCATCTGTCCTGGGGACGACGTGACCGCGCGGGTCGTGAACGACATGGCGACGAAGGAGCCGACGAACCTCCACGTGCATGGTCTGCATGTGTCCCCACGGGGACATGGCGACAACGTCTTCCTCGAGATCCCCCCGGGCAGAAGTCTGACGTACCACTACCGCCTCCCGCTCGACCATGACCCCGGCGCGTTCTGGTATCACCCGCATCTCCACAGGTACGTGGCCCCGCAGATCTTTGCCGGCCTCTCCGGAATGATTGTCGTGGAAGGTGGCCTCGACAACCTGCTCGCGAGGATCCCGCAACGGCTGATGATGATCCAGAGCACCGAGCTGTGCGGCCCGGACCGGCAATCGGCGCCGTTCGCGCTCTCGTCGGCTGGCCGGACCAGCGGATCTGAGCCGTGCGACTTCCCGGGTCGGGCGATACCGGATGCGCTTACCAATGAGCGCTTCACCCCGCTGTTCGTCAACGGGACGCTCAATCCGTCGGTGAAGATCCGGCCCGGGCAGCTGCAGCGCTGGCGCATCTTCAACGCGAACAACAACCGCATCATCAGGCTCAACTTGTCGAACCAGCCGATGTGGGTGCTGGCGGAGGATGGCAACACGCTTCCGCGCATGCGACGCGTGAGGACGCTGATGATCTCACCGGGGTCCCGTCGAGAGATCCTGGTTCGCGGGTCGCGCCGGGGGACCAACCGGCTCACGGCGTTGCCGTTCGCCCAGTTCCCGGGCGGAAATAAGCCGGATCTGACGTCCAAGAGCGGCGGGCCGACGCCCGACCAGACGGTGCTGAGGTTGCGCTCGTCAGGGCCTGCGGCGAACGACAGACTCCCGCGCGCACCGCTGGCGCATCCGGTTGACCTGCGCATAGCCCATGTCGACCGTCATCGCAACATCGCCTTCTCCGAGGCCCCCGACCCGGCGGGCGGCACGTCGTTCAAGGTGAACGGCGCCGTATTCGACCATCGCGTGACGCCAATCACCATGAAGTTGGGATCGGTGGAAGAGTGGCGGCTGCTGAACACCAGTTCCGAATGGCACACCTTCCACATCCATCAGAATCCGTTCCAAACGGTCAGCGTGGACGGCCACAGGCTCGAAGCGGTGACCTATGAGGACAACGTGGCCATGCCGCCATGCCACGTGGAGCCTCATCCCGCCGATCCGTCTGACCCGCACTGCGTCAGTCCGAGCGTGGTGGTCATCCGCATGCGCCCGACCGACTTCACCGGCCGCTTCGTGCTCCATTGTCACGTCTCCAACCATGGGGACCGCGGCATGATGATGGCCGTTCAAGTCGTGCGACATCCCACGCGCCCGCAGCAGGCGCGGTCGGTCGCGCAGTCGCCGGGCATGCGGATCGAGTCGGCGTCCTACGGAGGGAGCCCCGTGAGCGCGCGAGCCGCGGGTGAAGTCATTTACTTCGTCTGCCATCTCGGTACGTCGCCGGGCTCGACGCCGACATCGCGGAGGGTCACAGGGTCAGGGGCATGACGACGACGCGCCTGCGACGGCGGACTTGACGCCGCCTCGCAGGCGTACGGTGACCTGGCTCAGCGCATCGGGGCCTCGGTGCCCATCCCGGTCAAGCGGGCCATGTGTAGGTGCGCTCCTGTACGCCAGGTCCTGAAACCGTACGGAGGCCGTGCATCGCGGCGCTACTCCATCGATTGAATAACGCCGTCGGCGGCTGGCGACACGGCTCGTCGACGCTGCCGAGGACTGGGGCCGCGCTCGGCACCGGCTGCGGACGCCGCGTGTGGAGACGTTGTGGCAGGTCTCGACCCGGCATCTGCGTGACCAACGACCGCCTTGAGACGCAGAGCGAGCCCCAGTGCCTGGTCAGCGCGTCGAGTCGCTCGACCGCTCCGTCAAGCCCGATGTTCGAGTCGCTGCGCGTGTACCCCATCGAGGAGCTGCCGCTAGCACCTCATTCGCCATAGCCAGGCTGACGCGGCGTCGGTGGTCGTGCGGGTGCCCTTCGGCTTTCCGCCTCCACATGCTCGCGATGAACTTCGGGCCGGCGCCCAAGGCGTGCTCATCCCCTCGGGGCTTGCAGCAGTGGCCCGGGAGGTGTAGGAAGCACGCGAGAGCGGCGAGGCGAGAACCGACGAGCTCGCCCGAGCGCCGGATCGAGATCGCCGTAAACGAGCGAATGGAGGAACGAGTGCCTGAGCGCATCGTCCTGCTCAAATGGAAGCCGGGGATCAACGAGGCGCAGGTGCAGGGCGCGCTGGAGGGGGCCGATCGCCTGACTGAGATCCCGGGGGTCCAGAGAGTCATTTTCGGGCGCGACACCTCTGGAGCCGAACACGGCTACACCCACGCGCTCATAATCGAGCTGGACGCCGACACCAAGCTACCCGAGTACCTCGACCACCCGATCCGCCGCCGCTACCACGAGCAGCTCGCGCCGATCGAGGAGCAGCGCGTCGAGATCGACCTGCCGGCAGCGCGCACGCTGCTCCCGCATGGCCACAGCGAAGGGGATTGGGAGTGGGCTGGATACAGGGGCTTTTAGCTCCTCGTCCTTCCCCGGCACCAGCGTTCTTCGGCTCAAGGCGAGGATGAGCCCGCAGCAGGTCGGCGTGGGGCCGCCCGCCGGTGGCATGGCGTTCATGGCGGGCACCGACGGCTGGAAATACCCGGCGCTTCCCCGCCAATTGGCGCTCCCGGCCCTACAACGAGAAAACTGTTGCGGTTGAGCGCTTCGACCTTGGAACCGGAAGGGGTCGTCTTCACGACAAAGGCGTGGTGCGGCCCGACTACGAGGTGCGACGACGCGTGTCTCCGGATTTGCTCGGCAGCATCAACGGCGTCGTCCTTTACCTCCGCCCGCTCGAAGAAACGAGAGTTACTAGTACTCGTGACACTGACGCTCACCCGACGCGCAGCAGGCGCACGCGGTCGTTGCCGGGGTCGGTGACCAGCAGGCGTCCGCGACCGGCCACCGACAGGCCCGAGGGCCACGCGAGATTCCCGGCACGCGCCGCGCTCGCCTCGCCGGTGAAGCCCGGGCGCGGCCGTCCGCCTGCGACCGTGGTCAGGCGGCCGTCGCGCAGCACGCGGACCGCGTTGTCGATCAGGTCGACCACGTAGATGTCGCGGCCCACCGCGGCCAGATGGCCGGGGACGCCGATCCAGGCGGCGCGGGCCCCGACCTGGCCGCCGAGATGGAGGCCGCGGGCCACGTTGCCGGGGGCGGGCGGGGGTGCATGGAACGCCGCCGCGGCGCCAAGGCAGTAGCCGGGATCGCCCGAACCGGCGATGGTCGTCATGCGCCCCGCCGCGTCGACGAAGCGGATGCGGCAGTTCGACCCGTCGGCGATCGCGACGCCGCCGCGGTAGGCGACCGCGTCGGCGGGGGCGGACAGCTCGGCCTTGGTGGCCCGGCCGCCATCGCCGGTGTAGCCCTTGGTGCCGTTGCCGGCCACCACGCTCAGCCGGCGGTGGCGGTAGCGCAGGATCTTGTTGGTGCCGGCGTCGGTGACCAGGAGGCCGCCGCCGCTCGCGGGCTGGACCGACGCAGGCTGCTGGAGGCCGTCGGCGGGCCCGGCCGCAGTGCGCATGCGCCCGTGGCCGTCGACGATGCGGAGCTTGTGGTTGAAGGTGTCCGCGATCGCGAAGCCGCCCCCCGGCAATGCCGCGACGCCGTGGGGCAGGTTGAGGCACAGGTCCCAGGCCATGCCATTGTCGCCGCAGTCGCCCTGCCGCCCGCTGCCGGCGATGGTCTGGATCCGTCCGGTCCGGCTGACGTAGCGGATCCGTTGGTTGGACGAGTCGGCGATGTAGAAGCCACCCCGCCGGTCGGCGGACACCTGCGCCGGCCGGGCCAGGCGGGCCTGGGTGGCCGGACCGCCGTCGCCCGCGAAGCCTGGGTCGCCGGGGAAGCCACGCCCGCTCCCCGCCACCGTCTGCAGGCTGCCGGTGGGCAGCAGCCCGGAGGCGGCGGCGAGGAGCAGCGTGACGACCAGGGCCATGCAAGGGTTGATACCCGGCCGTCACGCGCGGGGGCTCGCGGCCAAGCGCTCGGGCCGGTCCTCGGAGACGAAGGTCCCGGCTGCCCGGATCTCACCCGTGCCACGTCGTCGCCTGTCGGATCGTGACGAGCGACCGGGATCCCTGGGCGCTGGACCATCTCGAGCCCCCCGCATCTCGAGCTCGTCATCTTCGGTAATAGTCGATCGCGCCCGTTCGCTCGAGGTCGTCGAGGAGGATCGCCTCGATGTCGAGGGCCAGCTCGATCTCGTTGCTGACGACCACACCGCCGCCGGGGATCTCGTCCTGCCAGGAGACTCCGAAGTCGCGCCGGTCGATTCTTGCGGTCGCCTCGAAGCCGATGCGGCGCATCTCGCCCTTGTTCACGTCGCCCTCCCACCACGGCGTCCGCCACTCGCCGAGGTAGCCGATGTCGAGCGGCACCGTCCGTGTGACGCCGCGGATCGTCAGCTCGACCTCGCCCTTGAACGCGGTACCCGCGGTCCGCTCGGTGAAGCGGCCGCTGAAGGCGATCCTGGGGTGGTTGTCGATGTCGAAGAAGTCGGCGCTGCGCAGGTGGGCGTCGCGGGCGGGTTCTCCGGTCCAGATCCCCGTGGCGTCGATCTCGCCGTGGAAGGTCGCGGCCAGGCAGCGGTCCCAGTCGAGCTCGAGCTCGCCGTGGATGTCCTTGAACAAGCCGCGCACCCAGGTGACCATCATGTGCCGGGCGCGGAACTCCGCCTCGGTGTGCCCCGGCTCGAACATCCAGGTCGCCATCAGTGCGCGGGGGCGGTCATCGGGCCAGCACCTCGGCCAGGGAGGCGGCGTCGTAATCGCCGCGGTAGACGGCCCCGTCGATGACCAGGGTCGGCGTCCCCCGCACCTGCCCCGAGGCCAGGCCACCATCCACGTCGCGGCGGATTCGCCCGAGCACCGCAGCGGCGGCCCGGTCGACGTCGAACCTCGGCCGGTCGAGCCCGACCTCGCCGGCGTAGCGCCGGAGGTCGTCGTCCTCGAGGGCGGTCTGGCGCCGGAAGAGCAGGTCGTGCATCTCCCAGAAGCGTTGCTGGAGTGCGGCCGCCTCGGCGGCGGCGGCGGCGGCGCGGGCGTGCGGGTGAATCTCAGTCAACGGGAAGTGGCGGAAGGCGTAGCGCACGTTCTGCTGTCTCCGGACCCGGTCGATCTGGTGAACGGCGGCGCGGGTGTAGGGGCATTCGAAGTCGCCGTAGACGAGGATAAGACGGTCTACCTCGCCCCCGCGCACGTGATCGATCTCGTCGTCGAGGGCCGGAATGGTCGGCTCGGTCTGTGTCATCGGAGGACAACTCATGATGGCGCCGAGCGTGCCTGTGCCAGGAAGCGATCGAGGATGTCGCTCATAGCGACTGCTCCTCTCTAGAAGCCCACCGACCGCTCGATGAGGACGACATGGATGCGGCCGGGCAGCTCCTGGTGGATCTCCAGGACCTTCCCAATCACGCTGTTCTGTCCGTACACGGCCACCGCGCGTGCGTCCTCGAGTCTCAGGCTGTGCTCGCGGATCCGGTCGTGCGCCGCCTCCAGCGAAGGGACGAGCTTCTGGGCGCCGACGACGAAGATGACGTTCATCGCCCCCCAGGCGTACGAGGCGAGCTGGCTGCCGGAGGCCGAGGCGATGACCAGCACCCCGTCGCGGGTCACGGCGTGCACACTGCCGAGCGCGTAGTCGGGCTGACCGCTGATCGCCTTCATCTCCTGCGCCTGCGTCTCGAAGTCGAGCGCCAGCATCTTGTTGCGTGCCGACTCGTACGACTCGGAGCCGTTGATCGCCTCCGCGATGCCGGTCTCGTCCAGCGTGACCGAAGTGTTGGTCATCACGGAGGCGCCGATCGGGATGCGGGCGAGGACCGCCTCGCGGGCAGCGTCGAGGCCATCGACGACCTCGACGCTGGATCCGTGCTCCTCGACCGCGATGACGGTAGCCGCGAGCGTCGGCTCATCCGGCAGCGCGGTGAATCGGTCAGATGCCTGGTACGTGCTCACTTGTCGGTCCTCCGATGCGGTGGCCGGGCCTGGTGCGCTGAGCCTGACGCCGCCGTGGCGGGCTCGCATCGGCCACTGGACAGTCCGGTCGGCCATTGGTGGCGCGTTGTAACGTCCGCGCGGGTCGGATGGCAGTCCACGCCTTCACGGGAGCGCATGTCGCGGAGCTGAGGGTCGGCGCGGCGAGCGCGAGGTACTCGACCGGTTGATCGAAGCGGTTTGCGCGGGCGAGAGCCGGACGCTCGTGCTCCGCGGCGAACCGGGGGTGGGCAAGAGCGCGCTCTTGGACTACGTGGCCGATCGGGCGGCGGGCTGTCGTGTCGCGCTTGCCACCGGTGTCCAGTCGGAGATGGAGCTGGCCTTTGCCGGGTTGCATCAGCTGTGCGCCCCCATGCTCGATCGCCTCGACCGTCTCCCGGTTCCGCAGCGCGGTGCGCTGCGAACGGCGTTTGCCATCAGCCCGGGGCCGGTGCCGGACCCTTTCTTCGTGGCGCTGGCCGTCCTCGGCCTGCTCTCCGACGCGGCCGAGGAGCAACCGCTGATCTGCCTGGTCGATGACGAACAGTGGCTGGATCGCGCATCGGCGCAGGGGCTCGGGTTCGTTGCGCGCCGCCTGGGGGGCAGAGTCCGTCGGCTTTGTCTTCGCGGCGCGTGAGCCGAGCGACGACATCCCCGGCCTGCCTGAGCTCGTGATCGGGGGTCTGGACGACGACGATCTGCGCGCGCTCCTCGACGCGGCGCTCACCGCCCCGCTGGACGCGCGGGTCCGCGACCAGATCGTCAGCGAGACGCGTGGCAACCCCCTGGCGCTGATGGAGCTGGCACGGAGTTCGACACCGGCGGAGCTGGCGGGCGGGTTCGGCGTCCCCGGCGGGGTGCCGCTCTCGGCAAGCATCGAGGAGCGCTTTCGGCGGCGGCTCGAGGCCCTCCCGCCCGAGGCCCGACGTCTGGTGCAAGTCGCGGCGGCCGATGCCGTCGGCGACGCGGCCCTGGTTTGGCAAGCTGCCGAGCGGCTCGGGATCAGCCCGGAGGCCGCGACGCCGGCAGTCGAGTCAGGCCTGGTCGAGTTCGGCACGCGGGTACGGTTCCGCCATCCGCTGGTGCGCTCGGCGGCCTACCGTTCGGCGTCGCAGCAGGAGCGGCAGGACGCGCATGGCGCCCTGGCCGCCGTAACGGATCCGGACACCGATCCCGACCGGCACGCCTGGCACCGCGCCCAAGCCACACCGGGGCCGGACGAGGACGTCGCCTCCGAGCTCGAGCGGTCGGCCGGACGAGCGCAGGGGCGCGGTGGCCTGGCCGCAGCGGCGGCCTTCCTGGAGCGCGCGGCGATGCTGACCCCGGAGCCGGGCTGTCGCACCCAGCGCGTGCTCGCGGCCGCCAGGGCGAAGCGCGAGGCGGGCGCGCTGGACGCGGCGCTCGGGCTGCTGGTCGCGGTCGATGCCGGCCCGCCGGACGCCCTGCGGACCGCTGAGGTCGAGCATCTGCGCGGACAGATCGCGTTGGAGCAAGGGCGTGGCAGCGACGCCGCCCAGCTGCTCGTCGGCGCGGCGAAACGCCTCGAGCCCTTGGACGCCGAGCTGGCTCGCGAGACGCAGCTCGAGGCGCTCGGGGCCGCGATGGCCCGCGACTTCGATATGCCGGGCCGCGCGCTGGAGACTGCCGAGGCCGCGCGCGCAGCACCGCCCGGTCCACAACCGCCGCGCGTCGTCGACGTACTGCTCGATGGGTTGGCGATGCGGCTGAGGGACGGCTACGCCGCAGCTGCGCCGACGCTCACGCAAGCGCTCCGGCTGCTACTCGCCCTGGACATCACCCGTCCCGAGGTGAGCCGGTGGCGGTGGCTGGTGGGCGGGCGGGTCAGCTCGCTTGTGGCCCTCGAGCTCTGGGACGCGGAGTCCCTTCACACCCTTGCCGCTCGCCAGGCGCAGTTGGCGCGCGACACGGGCGCGCTCGTGCACCTGCAGCTCGGGCTCAGCGCCCTCGCGCGAAGCCACCTCCTCGCAGGCGAGCCGGCTGCCACGGCGCTGCTGGTCGAGGAAGACCGCCTTATCGCTGAGGCGACCGGCAACCCGGCGCTCAGGAATGCCGCGGTGACCCTTGCGGCCTGGCGGGGCCAGGAGTCGCTGGTGTCCGAGCTGACGGAGGCCACCGCCCAGGAGGCGTCGGCGCGCGGCTGGACGGTCAATGCTTACGCGAGCTCGGTGCTCAACAACGGCATCGGGCGCCACGCAGCCGCGCGCGAGGCGGCCTGGCATGCGTTCGAGCGGTTGTCCGAGCGGACCGGCGCGACGCCCACCGATTGGGTGCTGGGCATCGAGGCCCGGGTCCGGGCCCTGCTGAGCGAGGGCGACGTCGCCGAGCGGCGCTACCGCGAGTCGATCGCCCACCTCGGTCGCACTCGCGTGCGTCTGGAGCTCGCTCGTGCCCACTTGGTCTACGGCGAGTGGTTGCGACGCGAGCGCCGGCGGGTTGACGCGCGCGAGCAGCTGCGTGCCGCCCACGACATGCTGGACGCCATGGGCATCCGGGCGTTCGCCGAACGGGCCAGACGCGAGCTGCTGGCCACAGGCGAAACCGCTCGCAAGCGCTCCGTCGAGACCCGTGACGAGCTCACCGCCCAAGAGGCGCTGATCGCGGGGCTCGCCGGTGACGGCCTCTCGAACCCCGAGATCGGCATCCGGCTGTTCATCAGCCCGCGCACCGTCAAGTACCACCTGCGCAAGGTCTTCCTCAAGCTCGGCATCAGTTCCCGCAGCGAGCTCGGCCGCGTTCTGCCCAGCGACCCGCCGACATAGTCGCAACGTTCCGCGCTGTCCGTCGCACTGTCCCCTGGCGGATCCGAGCGCAGCCCTTGCCGGTGACACTCGCCGACCGTGAGCACCTGGTTGAACCCGCCCATTCGGACACAGTTCCGCACCGTCGACGGGCTCACCATCCGCTTTGCCGAGAGCGAAGACCGCGACGATCACGCCCTCTTGCTCAGTCCGTGGCCCGAGAGCCTGCTCGCCTTCCAGCCGACGTGGGCGCGACTGGCTGCGCAGGCGCACCTCGTCGCGATCGACCTCCCCGGGTTCGGTCACTCCCAGCGTCGCAACGCGCTGCTTTCGCCGCGGGCGATGGGCGACTTCGTCATGCAGGTCGCCGACGCGTTCGAGCTCGACAGCGCGCACGTCGTCGGCCCCGACGTCGGCACGTCGGCCGCGCTGTTTGCCGCGGCATCGCATCCCGGCCGCGTGCGCAGCCTCGTGGTCGGAAGCGGCGGCGCGGCGTCCCCGCTTCAGCTCGGCGGGGTGCTGCACGACTGGGTGCAGGCGCGCGATGTCGAGGCGTACCGCCGTCTGGATCCGCGCGCGATCGTCGCCGGCGCTTTGACCGGCATCGAGCGCTACGCGCTTCCGGACGCGATCCGTGGGGACTACCTCTCGGCCTACGATGGAGACCGCTTCGTCGAGTCGATGCGCTACGTTCGCGCCTATCCGACCGAGCTTCCGGCCCTCCGCTATCTGCTGGCCGAGATCGAGACGCCGGTGCAGATCATCGCCGGCGCCCGCGACCACGCGGTGCCGCCGGTCAACGCCGAGTTCCTCCACGAGCGGTTGCCCAACAGCAAGCTCGACGTCATCGATGCCGGCCACTACCCGTGGGAGGACGCGGCGGACGTATACGCCGCGCTCGTCAGCACGTGGTGGAGCGGCGGCTACGCGTCCACGCAACGCGAAGGAGCGCCATGAACAGGCTGACCACGCAGCCGGCCCGCGCCAGCGGGACGTTCGCCATCGGCGGCGATCTCCCGGTGGTGCGGCTGGGCTACGGCTCCATGCAGATCCCCGGGCCTCGCGTGTGGGGCGAGCCCCGCAACCACGACGAGGTCGTCCGCGTGCTTCGGCGCGCCGTCGCGCTCGGAGTGACGTTCATCGACACCGCCGACTCATACGGCCCCGGGGTCACCGAGCGGCTGATCCGTGAGGCGCTGCATCCGTACCCCGACGACCTGGTCATCGCGACCAAGGCGGGGTTTTACGCGGCCGGGCCCGGGCCGATGGGAACGCAACGGGCGGCCCGAGCACCTCAAGGCGCAGGCCGAGAAGAGCCTTGCCCTGCTCGGCCTGGAGCGGATCGAGCTGTTCCAGCTGCACCGCATCGATCCCGAGGTCCCGCTCGCCGAGCAGCTGGGCGCGCTGACCGAGCTGCAGAGCGAAGGCAAGATTGGGCGCATCGGGCTGTCGGAGGTCACGGTGGGTGAGATCCGGGCCGCCCGGGCGAGCGCGCCGATCGCCACCGTCCAGAACTTGTTCAACCTCTCGGACCGGCGCGCCGAGCCGGTCCTCGAGTACTGCGAGCGGGAGGGCATGGGCTTCATCCCGTGGTTTCCGATGGCCACGGGTCGCCTTGCCAGGCCGGGAGGCCCGCTGCGACGGATTGCGGAGGAGCACGGCGTCACCCCGGCGCAGCTCGCGCTGGCCTGGCTGCTGCAGCGCTCGCCCGTTCTGTTGCCCATTCCCGGCACCTCGACCGTCGCGCACCTCGAGGAGAACGCGGGGGCGGCGCTGATCGAGCTCGCTCCCGCCCAAATCGAACGACTCGACGCCCTGGAGGCCCAACCATGACCGACCTGCTCGAAACCGCCATCGGGGCCCACGGTGGCTTGGACCGCTGGAATCAGCTCGAACGCGTCTCGGCGCCTTGCCCAGGGCGGCGCGCTCTGGGGGCTCAAGGGCCAGGCAGGCGTCCTCGACGACGTCGTCGTGACCGCAAGCCTGCATGAGGAACGCGTGTCGCACCGCCCGTTCGGCGCGCCCGACCGACAAAGCGCGTTCACGCCCGAGCGCGTCGCGATCAAGACCGCCGACGGGGCCGTTATCGAAGCCCTCGACCAGCCGCGCGCGTCGTTTGCCGGCCACATCGCCGAGACCCCGTGGAGCGCGCTCCAGCTGGCGTACTTCGTCGGCTGCGCGATGTGGACGTACCTGACGCAGCCGTTCACCTTGACCCTCCCCGGGTTCGTCGAGACGCGGGAGCTGGAGCCGTCGCAGGAAGGCGGGAGCCAGTGGCGGCGGCTGCAGGTGGCCTGGCCGAGCTACCTCGCCACCCACAGCGACGAGCAGACCCTGTACTTCGACGACGACGGCCTCTTGGCGCGCCATGACTACGACGTCGAGATCAGCGGCGGGACGAGCGCCGCGCACTACGTCTCCGACTACGACGAGGTCAACGGCATCAAGCTCCCGACGAAGCACAGGATCTTCCCCCGCACTCCCGATGGGCGGTCACTCGCCGAGCCGCTGATCGTCTCCATCGACCTCAGCGAGATCGCCTTCACACCGGCCGAACGCGAGCTGAGGAGGAGCGCATGAGCACGGTTCCCGGACTGGCCGTGCGATCCCCGTCAGTAGCCCGCGGGGCCGGAGCCGCCGGAGCTCGGTGGCGACCCCGTGAGCTGGTTGCCTGCGCCGGAGACCGCGAACCACTGGGCGCCGAACGCGGTCAGGCCCTGCCCGGCGACGTCGCCGGGCTTGTGGTCCTGCGCGAACCGGTACAGCGGATGGCCGTTGTAGGTCACCTGCAATGTGCCGTCGCTTCGCCGGACGCTCCCGATCAGGGACGCGTTCGCGCCGGAGCCGATGCTGGGCCTGCCGTGAGCGAAGAGCGGCGGCCACGACCGCGCGCATGCGCCTGAGCACGCGCTCCGCGTGCCGATGTCCCCCTTGAACAGGTAGACGGTCCGGGCTCGCGTATCGACCAGGACCCTGCCGAGGCTGGTCTTCGCCGCCCCGATCGTCGCCGGCGCTCCCGTGATGGTCCTCGGGGGCGCCACACCGCTTGCGCCGCTCCCGCTACCGCAGGCCGCGAGCACCAGCGAGCTCATGAGCACCGACGCGACTGGGAGCGCGACTCTTGTGCGCATCATGGCCCCACCTAGTTCGCGATCTGATTGCCGGACGCCGACAGCGCAAGCCAGGGCGCGCCGAAGGCCGTCGAGCCCTGGCCGTTGACCTGGCCGGGCTGCTGGTCGCCCGCGAACAGGTAGAGCGGGTGGCCGTGGTAGATCACCTGCATGGTCCCGTCGTCGCGCCTGACGGTTCCGAGCATCGACGCCTGGGCGCCCCCACCTGCGGTCGGCTTGCCCTTCGCGATCAGCGGCGGCCAGGCGGTGGCGCACTCCCCGCTGCACGTGCTCTTGGTCCCGGCGTCCTTCTTGAACAGGTAGAGGCTGCGGCCCTGCGCGTCGACGAGGATCTTCCCCAGGCTGGTCGACGCGATGGTCACGGTCGCCCGCGCATTCGCGGCGGTGGGCGGCGGTGACGGCGCCGGGACGCTCGTGCCCTACTGGTGGTTGCTCGAACCGCCGCAGCCGGCAATGACCAGCGCGGCCAGTGGCACGACCGCTGCGCCGGCGACGATGCTCTTGGGTTTGAAGTGGCTCACGCCTGCTCCTTTTGTTGCGTGTGTTGCAACAGGAAGCTGGGGCGCCATGCCCCGAAGGCCTAGACGTGCGGGTTATGGGAGGGACATCCATAACCGCCCGACATGGCCTCGAACGCGCCCGTTATTGGCGTCCCGGTGATCGCGGCTCCAGGGATCTCGGACCCCGAAATCCTCTGAAAGGAGCGATATGTCAATCATCAACGCCAGCACCGAGGACGCGGTGCGAGCGGTCCTGAGCCTGGATCAGCGCGTCCCGGACCCCGACCAGGTCGCGGTCTCGGCGGAAGCGGGCATCGTGACCCTTCGCGGCACCGTGGGCAGCTTCGGCCAGCGCCGCGCTGCCGTCCATGACGCCGCGAGTGTCGTGGGCGTCGACGACGTCAACGACGAGCTCAAGGTTCGCCTGCTCGACGAATCCCGCCGCGAGGATGCCGACATCCGCGGCATGGCACTGCAGATCCTGATGTGGGACGCGGACGTGCCTGCCGAGTTGATCGACGTGAAGGTCGACGAGGGCTGGGTCACGCTGACCGGAGACGTCAGCTACCAGTTCGAGAGCGACGCCGCGTTCGAAGACGTGGCCGACATGCTCGGCGTGGTCGGCGTCACCAACAGCATCCGGGTGACGACGCTCTGAGCGATCGGGCTGGCGGTGGGCGCGTGCGCCCGCCGCCAACCCCCTGCCGCCTGCCGTGCTCGGCGCGGTGGCCGTGATCGTCTCCGGGGGGAGGGGTTTGGGTCTAGGATCGCCCTGCCCATGGCTGGCTTTGACGCTGCTCGGGCGGGCTGATGCTGCGCTGTCGGCGAGACGAATGCGCGGTGCTTGACCGGCTGCTCGACGACGGGCGGGCTGGGTCGAGCGGGGTGCTGGTGGTGCGGGGTGAGGCAGGCATCGGGAAGACGGCGCTGCTCGACTACGCGGTCGAGGCGGGGTCGGATTTGCGGGTGCTGCGTGCGGCGGGGGTGGAGTCGGAGGCGGAGCTCGCGTTCGCGGCGCTGCATCAGTTGTGCGCCCCGACGCTCGACCTGCTCGAGCGGCTTCCGGGTCCGCAGCGCGAGGCGCTCGAGACCACGTTCGGACTCGGTGCCGGCGCGGTTCCGGACCGGTTCCTCGTCGGCCTGGCGGTGTTGAGCCTGCTCTCCGAGGCCGCGGAGGAGCGGCCGCTGCTCTGCGTGGTCGACGACGCGCAGTGGTTGGACCGCGCCTCGGCGCAAGCAGTGTTGTTCGTGGCGCGCCGGCTGCTGGCGGAGTCGGTGGTGATGGTGTTCGCCGCGCGCAAGCCGAGCGATCTGTACGCAGGCCTGCCGGAGCTGGTGGTCGAGGCTCTTGGGGACGCCGACGCCCGGGCGCTTTTGGCGTCGGTGATTCCCGGGCGGCTGGACGAGCGAGTCGCCGACCAGCTCGTGGCCGAAACGCGCGGTAACCCGTTGGCGTTGTTGGAGCTGCCGCGCGGCCTTTCGCCGTCACAGCTGGCGGGCGGCTTCGGGTTGCCGGGCGCGCTGTCGCTTCAAGGCCGGATCGAGGAGAGCTTCCTGAAGCGGCTCGAGGCGCTGCCGGAGAACACCCAGCGCTTCGTCCTGATGGCCGCGGCCGAGCCGGTGGGCGATCCGGAATTGTTGTCGCGCGCGGCCCTCCGGCTCGGGATCGCCGGCCCGGGGCTCGAGCCAGCGGAGTCGGCCGCCCTGGTCGAGGTCGGGGCCCGGGTGCGCTTTCGTCATCCGCTCGTGCGTTCGGCGGTCTACCGGGTCGCGTCGCCACAAGAGCGCCGGCAGGTGCACCGGGCATTGGCCGAGGCGACCGACGCGCAGGTCGAGCCCGACCGGCGCGCCTGGCATCTGGCCGAGGCTGCGGCCGGCCCCGACGAGGACGTCGCGGTCGAGCTCGAGCGGGCGGCCGGTCGCGCCCAGGCCCGGGGTGGTCTCGCCGCCGCCGCTGCGTTTCTCGAGCGTGCAGCCGCGCTCACACCGGAACCCTCGCCGAGAGCCCAGCGGGCCTTGGCAGCGGCGCAGACGAAATACGAGGCGGGCGCGCTCGACGACGCTCTTGCTCTGGTGGCCACCGCCGAAGCCGGCGCCGTCGACGACCTCCGGCGCGCCCGGGTCCACTTGCTGCGGGCGCAGATCGCGTTCGTCTCCAGCCGCGGCAGTGACGCGCCCCCGCTCCTGCTGCGGGCCGCCCGCGAGCTCGAGGCCGACGACCCCGACCAGGCGCGCGCGACCTACCTGGAGGCCTTCTCCGCGGCGATGTTCGCCGGCCGGCTGACTCGCGGCGGCCGGGAGGTGGAGGTGAGCGAGGCCGTGCTCGCCGGCCCCCCGCCGCCGCAACCCCCGCGTCCGCCCGATCTTCTCCTCCAGGGGTTGGCGGTCCGGTTCACCGAGGGGTATGCGGCGGGCGCACCGATCCTGAAGGAGGCGCTCCGCTCTTTCGGGCAGGAGACCGTCCTGCCGCCTCAGGAGGCGCGGTGGCTCTGGTTTGGTAGCTGGGTCGCATTGGTGCTCTATGACGACGAGGCGTGGACGGCGCTGTCGACGCGGCAACTCGACCTCGTCCGAGAGACGGGGGCGCTGACCGCGCTGCCGTTTGTCCTCACCAATCGCAGCAGCGTGTACGCCTTCTACGGCGAGCTGGATGCTGCCGCGTCGCTCGAGGAGGAGCTGCGAGCGGCCACCGAAGCGACCGGGATCGCCCCTGTCCCCTACGGGGCGCTGACGATCGCTGCTCTGCGCGGTCGCGAGGCCGACCTTTCGGCGTTGACCCGAACGTCGATCCGGGACGCTGAGGCACGTGGAGAGGGGCTTGCGCTCACGGTTACCGAGTTCCTCAGCGGAGTTCTCTACAACGGGCTGGGTCGCTATGACACGGCCTTGGCCGCGGTCCGCCCAGCCGCGCGCCTCTACGAGGAGGGCCCGGGGATGTGGGCGCTGGCCGAGCTGATCGAGCCGGCCGTCCGGGCCGGGCAGCCGCAGCTTGCGGGCCACGCGCTCGAGCGGCTCGTCGAGACGACGCGCGCCAGCGGCACCGACTGGGCGCTCGGCGAAGAGGCCCGCTGTCGCGCGCTGCTGAGCGATGGCGATGCGGCCGAGAACCTCTATCGGGAAGCGATCGACCGGCTCGGGCGCACGCGCATCCGCGTGCAGCTCGCCCGCGCCCACCTCCTCTACGGCGAGTGGCTGCGGCGTGAGCGCCGTCGCCTCGACGCCCGCGAGCAGCTGCGCACGGCGCTCGAGCTGTTCACGAGCATGGGCACCGAGGCGTTCGCCGGGCGCGCCGAGCGCGAGCTGTTGGCGACCGGCGAGCGCGTCCGCAAACGCAACGTCGAGACCCGGGACGCGCTCACCGCTCAGGAGACGCAGGTCGCGCGGCTCGCACGCGACGGTCTCTCCAACGCCGAGATCGGCGAGCGGCTGTTCATCAGCCAGAACACGGTCGCCCACCACCTCCGCAAGGTGTTCTCCAAGCTGGGCATCAGCTCGCGCAACCAGCTCGGCCGGGCGCTGGCCGACACAACCGACGTCGCGCCAATCGCGTAGCGCTACGCGGCGTGCACGCGCGCCGACTCGAGCTCGCGCAGCCGGCGCAGCGCCTCGTGCTCGAGTTGGCGGCTGCGCTCGTTTCCGATCCCCAGCGCCGCCGCGATCTGCCCGTGCGTCTGCGCTTCGCCAGCGAGGAGGCCGTACCGCCGGACCAGGACCTCGCGGTGGCGGCGGGGGAGGACCCTGAGCAGCGACCACACCCGCCGGCGTGTCTCACGCTCGTCGAGGCGACGCCACGGGTCGGCCGGGTCGGGGTCGGCGACCAGTTCGACGAGCGGCGTCCCGTCCGCGCCGACCGGCTCGTCCAGCGACGCCGCGACGTGCGCCGCGTCGCGCAGTGAGCGGACACGCCCGGCGCCGAGGCCCGTGCGCTCGGCGATCGCCTCCGGGGCGGTGTCTCGGAGCTCGCGCTCGGCGCGCTTCACCGCCGCGAGGCCACGCTGGGCCTTTTCGGGGATGCGGATGGCGGGCGCCTGCCGAAGGGCGTCGATCAGCGCACCGCGGATCCACCAGCCGGCGTAGGTCGAGAACTTGACCCCGCGTGAAGGGTCGAATCGCTCGACCGCCTGCATGAGGCCCAGGATTCCCTCCTGGACGAGGTCGTCGTAGGGCACCCCGCGCCCGCGGTACGGCTGGGCGGCGGTGTGGACCAGGCCGAGGTTGGACTCGATCATCGCCTCATTGGTCATGGCGTTCACGCGGCTGCGGCGAGCGCCATGGATCCGAGCTCACGGGCTGCTGCCGCCTCGTGATCGAGTGCGGCCGTGTAGGCGGCGAAGGCGCCGGGGCGGTCCGCGCGACTGGCGGCGCGATAGTCGGCCCAGCGTGCCTGGACCAGCGCCTCGGCGGTGCGCCACGCCTCCAGCGGGTCGACGTCGGGCTCGTACCAGAGTGTGGGGAGAGTGGTTCGGAACACGGCAGCGACGGTACGTCCGGACCGGCTCCTTCGCATCGCCGTCATTGACAGTCTGCTGGTAGTCGGCACTGCCATCGGCCGCACGAAAAACCTTTACACGCCGGAATCCTGGCCGTGTAGGGTCGGCGCGTCAACGCTTGTGGAGGAGCACGTGTTGGTCGCCGTCTCTCTGTCCCAATTCGTACTCGCAGCCGTCTTCGTCGTCGCCGGCGCAGCCAAGCTGGTCGACCGCGACGAGACGCGGCGCGCCGTGGCCGGCTTCGGCGCGCCGGCGCCATTGCAGGCGCCGCTGGCCGTCGCCCTTCCGCTGGTCGAGTTGGCCATCGCCGGTGCCCTGTTCGTCCCCGTGCTGGCCCGGTGGGCGGCGCTGGCCGCGCTCGCCCTGCTCCTCGTCTTCTGCGCCGTGATCGTGCGGGCGCTCGCCCGCGGGTCGGCGCCGGACTGCAACTGCTTCGGTGGGCTCACGCAGACCGAGGTCGGGCGCGGGACGCTCGTCCGCAACCTCGTGCTCGGCGCGCTGGCTGCCTTCGCCGCGTTCGGCACCGCCGAGCCCATCGGCGCGTTGGGCTGGATCGGGCACGTGGCCGCGCGCGACCGCGTGGCCGCGATCGTGATCGGCGTGCTCGTCGCGGCGCTGCTCGCGCTGGCCTGGTTCTGCTGGGCGGTCTTGCGCCAGAACGGCCGCCTGCTGCTGCAGCTCGACGCCCAGGACACCGCCGCGGCGCCGCTCGACCTCCGGCCACTCGCCGCCGGCGAGCCGGCGCCGGGCTTCGCCGCCGCGACCCTCGACGGGGACGCCGTCTCGCTGTCGTCGCTGCTTGCCCCGTCGCTCCCGGTGGCCCTGGTGTTCGCCGACGGCCACTGCGGGGCCTGCGAGCAGGTGCTGGCCGCGGCAGCGAAGGCCGACGGCGATCGCGCCACCGTCGCGGTGGTGATGCGCGGCGACGGCGCGGCGGCGCGCGAGAAGGCCCGCGCCTTGCGCCTTCCGCTGGTCATCGACGACCCCGACGACGCGGTGTTCGGGGCATTCCGCGTGCGCGGCGCGCCGGGAACGCTCTTGCTCGACCCCGAGGGACGGGTGGCCAAGCCGGTGCAGATGGGCTCGAACCCGGCCCGCGACGCGCTGGCCTCCGCCGCCGGGGCCGAGCCGGCCGTGACCGTCATGGTGGGTGCCGCATGAGCGCCGCCACCAACCAGCTCAAGCGGATCTACCCGGCCCTGCAGCAGACCATCGACCAGGACGCGTTCGCGTTCGCCGCCGCGTGCAGCGCGAACTCTCAGGCCGAGCAGTCCGGCGCGCCGGCCGGCGCGGTGGCGTCGCCCGCCATGGCCACTGCGGTGGCGACCTGGCAGGGCGACGTCAACATGGCGCTCGACCGCGTCAACGCGACCTCCCCGAAGGCCCGCGGGCGGGCGTTGGCGCTGCAGACGTGGCAAGCGCTGGCGACCGCGCTAACGCAGCTCTCGCAGGGCATGAGCATGGCCGACCCGGCCGCCGGCGCGTCCACGATCGAGCAGGGGCAGGCGAATCTTGCGACCTACCACCAGCTGGCCGCCCAGTTGGCGCGGACGATGCGATGAGCGTCACCGAGCCACGCTGGCTGGACCGTCTGGCCCGCCGCGCCGCGCGCCGCAACGGCGAGCGCGGGTACGCCCCGATCCGCGTTGTCCACGGCGGCGTGTCGCGCCGCACCGTCGTGCGGGCCACCGGCGCCGCGGTTGCCCTGGGCGGAGTAGCGCGCCTCCTGGTCCGGCCGCCGGCCGCGCGGGCCGACGCCTTCGGCAGCTTCCAGGAGTGCCTCGACTACAACTACAAGCTGAACGACTACATCTACGACCAGTGCGCCGCGGGGCCGCTGGCGGCCATCAAGGCCGCCGACGCCGCCATCACCAAGGCGCAGGCCGCGCAGAAGACGGCCAAGACGAAGGGCCAGAAGGCCCGTCAGCATGCGATCGTCGTGCAGAACCAGGTCGCGCGGATCAAGGCCGTCGACGCCCTCCTGGACTGCGGCTTCCAGTATGCGCACGACCGCAGCAGGTCGTTCGCCGATTGCCGCGGCGACCACCCGCCCGCCAGCAGTGGAGGCGGCGGCGCCGGCGGTGGCGGTGGCGGGGTCGGGGGCGGCGGCAGCAGCAGTGGCTGCGGGGAGGGGACGCACCCGTGCACGAAGGTTCAGAACGTCACCACGTGCTGCTACGGCACCGACACGTGCTGCGGGTGCGGTGGCGGCCTCTGCTGCATCTACCCCGACTGTCGCTGCTGCCCCTGAGCTCCTCCGGTCAGGTTGGCGCGCATGAGGGCGAACTCGGTCTCGCCGCCGTTGGCGGTGTAGCCGGCGGCGACGATCCTGCCCTGGGCGTCCAGCGCGACGTCCTGGCCGAACTCCCCCTGCCGTGGAAGTCGGCGGTGAGGATGCCGTCGCCGTCGAAGCTCGTGTCCAGGGTCCCGTCGGGCTGGTAGTGGACGAGGGCCATGTCGAGGATCGTCGCGCTGGTCGCACGGCCGACGAGCACGATGCGGCCCTGGGCGTCGACGGCCAGGTTCTCGGCGAAGTCGTCGCCGCTGCCGAGGTCGGTCTTGACCACGCCGTGGTCGCCGAAGGTCGCGTCCGGGGTGCCGTCGGCGCCGTAGCGGGCGAGGAGGAAGTCGCGGTCGGGCTTGGCGCCGAGCGCAGTGCCGGCGATCAGGATCTGCCCGCTCGCGGTCAGGGCGACGCCGTTGGCGAGGGCCTCGGAGCCGAAGGCGGTGGTCGTGGTGCCGCCGTGGCCGAACGTTCCATCGAGCTGGCCGTCGGCGGTGTAGCGGGCCAGGGCGAGGTCCTCTCCGGCGGTGCCGACGACGACGATCCGGCTGTCGGGCTGGAGGACGAGGGCGCGGGCGTCGTCGGAGGGGGTCCCGAAGTCGGTGGTCATGATGCCGCCCTCGCCGAACGCCATGTCGAGGCTTCCGTCGAGGTTGTAGCGCGCGAGCGCGAGTCGCTGTCGAGGCGGGGCGGAGGCGCCGCAAGACTGGCGACCACGATCTTGCCGTCGGGTTGGGCGGCCACCGCGTTGGCCTGGGAGGCGTGTCCGGCGAGGACGTCGGTGGTCATGATCCCGCCGCTCCCAAAGTCGTGGTCCGGCGTGCCCTCGGGCCGGTAGCGCACCAGGCCGAAGTCCGTCTGCTGGACCCCGGCATTGTCGGTGCGACCGACGGCGACGATGCCGCCGTCGGGCATGAGGGCCACGTCCTGGGCCTCGTCGTCGTCGCCGCCTAGGTCGGTGACGGCGATCCCGGCACCGCCGAAGGTCGGATCGAGGTTGCCGGCCGGGTCGTGGCGCGTGAGCGCAAATCTCCGTCGATGCCGGCCGTGCCGCGCCAGCCGGTGGCGACGATGCCGCCGCTGGGTTGGATGACGACCGCTTGCCCCTGGCCGTTGCCGACGGGCGTCGACACCCGGCCGTCGGTGCCGAAGGTGCGGTCGAGCCCCCGGGCGTGGCGATCGTGGTGCAGTGCACGGCGATGACGCTCACGTCGGCGCTGCCCACCGTCCCGGCGCCGTGCTCCACGGTGCAGACCTGGTCGGGGTTGGTCGGCTGCGTGGCGACGACGACCTGGTTCGAGCCACCCCCGGCCCGTCGCGCCGCCGCCGGGAGCGGACGGCGGCGCGCTTGACGGCGCGCCGTGGTCGTCGTCGACGATGGTGACCGGAGCGGTGCGCTGGGCGCCCAATCCCGCGCACCGCGCGTGGCCCCGCGACACCGTGAACGTCTCGGCCGGCTCGGTCTCCTGGTCCTCGAGGAGCGGGACCTCGACCAGGCGCGGCGAGGTGTCCCCATCGCCGAAGGTCACCTGCCTGGTGCCCGTCTTGAAGTCCTGGCCCGCCTGCGCCGAGCCGGCCTGCACGGTCACCGTGGCCCTGGCGCTGCCGTGCGAGCCGCCCGTGCGGGAGACGAGGACCAGCGGGGCCGACTCCGACTCGTTCACGGCGTAGTCCAGATCCGCACCGGCTCGCCGCTCGGCGCGGCGGCCGCCGGGACCGCGAGCCACAGCAGCGCGGCCACCGGAACGACGAGCAGCATCAGCGCGCGGCGCAGCCGCCTCGCTCGAGCGAGGCTCAAGCGGACGGACACAACTCTCCCCAGAGCATCCACATCGCCGTGGCACGATCGCCCACAAGCCGGCGCCCTCGCCTTTCCGGACGGGAGGAGCGCTCAAACGAAAATCACCATCATCGGTCGCGGCCTCGGCGATCGACTCCTGCCCGGCCACTACAAGGCCGACCCGAGCAGCTCGACCACCGGCTTGGGCTTCCAGTGCTCGTCCCACAGGCCCCCGAACCCGCCGGGCGGGGAGACCTTGCGGTGCCGCGGCGAGTCGACCGCGACGAACCACACGAACGGCGCGTCGGTGGCCAGCAGCGCCTCGTAGAACCGCTTCTCGTTCTCGGGCGTGGCGCCATGGGCAAGCTCGGGGGGAACCGCGCCGCTCGGGAACGACGTCTCCTGTACGACCACGAGCCGGTCGTCGGCGATGCCCGGGGTCGCGGCGACGCAGTGGTAGGGCTCGGCGACCCAGTTGGCCGCGGTCAGTGGGTCGTTGCGCAAGACCACCCACCAGGGGTGCACGTTCAGGAAGGAGAACTCGCCGACCTCGGTCGCCAGGTCCGGGTAGAACTCCCAGTCCGGAGGCTGGAACCCCGTCGTGACGGGGCGGCCCCAGCGCGAGCGCGCCGCGTCGACGTCACGGATGAGCCCGTCGTGGTCCGCGATCCCCTTCTGGATGACCTCGTTGCCGACGCAGACGGCGTCGACCGCATCGATCACCGTGTCCAGGTTCGCCTTCTCGGTGGCCAGGAGCTCGTCGTTCTGCCACCAGATCTTCGCCACCACGTGGTCGAAGCCGACCTGCTCGGCGATCTCCGGGGCCCGCTC
Organism: Solirubrobacteraceae bacterium; assembly: GCA_036270095.1. Lineage (GTDB taxonomy): Bacteria > Actinomycetota > Thermoleophilia > Solirubrobacterales > Solirubrobacteraceae > DATBDE01. The sequence goes on from DATBDE010000069.1 coordinate 22,965, forward strand.
GAGGCCGAACGCCACCGCGTTGGTCACCAGCCCCCGGAAGCCCGCTGCGTGCAGGCGCCCGAGCTCCTCCGTGAGCTGCGCCTCGGTCGCGGGGTGCTGTGCGCCGACGAAGTCAAACGGCGGCCCCGGGGTTGTAGTTGACCCAGCTCCTCGTCGTCCGTAACGAGTCGAGCACGTCCATGGGTGCGGCATCGTAGGGTTTGCACCGATGCCGAACAAGGCAACCGCGCAGACCCTCGTCTCCGCCATCGATCAGGGCGACGAAGCCGCTGTGCGGAGCGTCGTCGGCGACGACCTCGTCTCGCACGGCGCGCTGGGAGACGTGCACGGGCCGGACGGGTTCGTCGGAATCATGCTGCGGGACGTGCGTGGCGGGTTCCCGGACGCGCGCGTCGAGCTCGTCGCGGCGATCGAGGAAGGCGACATGGTCTCGTTCCGGCACGACGGCTCAGGAACCCACCTCGGGCCGTTCCTCGGCGTCGCGCCGACGGGCAAGACCATCCGCATCCGCGGCATCCACCACGTGCGCGTGCGCGACGGCCGCATCGTCGAGCACTGGCAGGGACCCGACATCCTTGCCATGCTCGTCGACATGGGGCTGTTCCCGCCGACGCCGGCGTAGCCCCGTCAGCGCGCCCCGAGGTGCTCGGCGAAGCGCTGCAGGCCACCCGGCCAGCCGCCGGGCGAGCCGACCGCGCCGCGCATGTTCTGCCAGCCCTCGCCGTGGCGGTCGAGGTGCCGGTGCTCGAGCTCGACCCGCGTGCGCTCGGGCCCCTCGGCGACGAACCGGACCTCGACCTCGCTCGTCCTGGCCAGGTCGGTCTCGAGCTTCCACTCCGTCGTGATGTCCCAGCTGATCACCACGCGCTCGGGGGGCTCGAAGGCCAGCACGCGCGCCCACTGGCACTCGCTGCCGTCGACGCCGACGTCGTAGATGCGGCCGCCGTCGCGGAGCTCGAAGACCATCTCGGCCAGCTCGCCCTCGAGGATGTGATGGTCGGGCGGCCACCAGCCGCCCATGTCCTGGGTGAACACGTCGAACGCCAGCGGCTGGGGCGCGTCGACGACGATCGACGTCCGCACTGCGGTGTCCGCGATCTGCGTGGTCACTGCTTCTCCTTTGCTTTCTGCTCGACCGCGCCCTTGAACGCGGGGAGAGCCTGGTTCCAGAAGCGGTCGAGGTAGGCCCGTAGCGCCCCCAGGCCGTCCGGGTTGAGCTGGTAGATGCGCCGGTTGCCCTCGGGACGGTCTGTGACCAGGTCCGCCTCCTTGAGCACCTTGAGGTGCTGGGAGACGGCGGGCCGGCTGACCGGCAGCCTGGCCGCGAGCACGCCGACCGACGAGGGGCCCTCGGCGAGCTGCTCGAAGATCGAGCGCCGCGTCGGATCGCCCAGGGCGGCCAGGCCATCGAGTTGGTAAGCGGTCACTAACGGTAAGTGTACGCTTACGCTCGCGAGGCTGTCAACCCGAAGGCGCGGGCCGCCGCAGGTGCAGCAGCGGGAACGGCCTTCCGCCGTCGTCGAGCGGCGAGCGCCCGACGACCGTGAATCCCAGCGCTTCGTAGAACCCGACCGCCTCGGGGTTCTGCTCGTTGACGTCCACGGTCAGCGCGCCGCCGCGCAGGGCCTGCGCGTGCGCGACGAGCCGGCGCCCGCCGCCGCGTCCGCGCCACGCCGGCTCGAGGAACAGCGCCGAGATGTCGTCGCCGTCGAGCCCCATGAACCCGACGGGCACGTCGTCGTCCCCGACCAGCACCCACAGCTCGAGCGCGTCACCGCCCAGGGCCTCGGCCACGAGCGGCCGCAGCGCGACGATGTCGTCCTCGCCGAGGAAGTGATGCGTCGCGCGCACCGATCGCTCCCACAGCGCGATCAGCACGTCGACGTCCGCGGGGCGGGCGCGGCGGAGGTGCCAAGCGTCGCTGCTCAGGCGGTCAGCGCGTCGGCGTGCGCGGTCTCGGTCTTGCGCCGGAAGAACGCTCTGTGTCCGGTCAGGTACCAGATGACCATCAGGATCGCCCCGAAGATCAGGAACCCGATCCCGATGATCAGCGGCGGCCCGATGCCGAACCACGAGTCGCCCGAGGCCGAGTTCGCGGGGTCGGACAGATCCACGCACGACTTGATGAACACCCCGGTCAGGATCAGCGCGCCCAGCAGCGGCAGCACGCCGACGAGCACGAACGTCTTGAGGTTCCGCAAGAGCTGGTGCCGGTAGTACACGACGCAGGCGTAGCCGGTCAGCCCGTAGTAGAAGGCGATCATCAGGCCCAGGGCCGAGATCGAGTCGAACAGGATGTTCTCCGACACGATCGTCAGGCCGACGTACCAGAGCACCGAGAACAGCCCCATGAGCAGGGTGGAGACCGTGGGGGTCATGTACCTGGGCGAGACGGTCCCGAGCGAGCGCGGCAGCGCGCCCGCCCGCGCCATCGACAGCGTCGTGCGCGCGGTGGGCAGGATCGTCGTCTGGGTCGATGCCGCCGCCGAGGTCAGCACGGCGATGACGAGGATCTTGTCGAGTGGGCTGCCGAAGACCTGGGTCCCGAGGAAGCTGAGGACGTCGTCCTGGTTCTTGACCAGCGCGTCGGTCCCGATGTAGGCCTGGGCTGCGACCGCGACGATCACGTAGATCAGCAGCAGGAGCACGGTCGAGACGACGGCGGCCTTGCCGGGCGTCTTGTTCGAGCCCTCGGTCTCCTCGTTGACCGTCACCGCCGAGTCCCAGCCCCAGTAGATGAAGATCGCGATCAGCACCCCGCTGGTCAGCGCGCTGAACGACCCGACCGCGAACGGGTTGAGCCAGGAGACCGACGGGTCGACCGAGGTCGCGGCGGCGTCGCCGGCGGCGACCTTGACCAGTGCGACGATGGCGAACAGCGCCAGCGTCACGATCTCGAAGCTGAGCAGCACAACCTGCGTGCGCGCCGACAGCTCGATGCCGATGTAGCAGATGGCCGTCATCAGCACGATCCACAGGACGCCGAGCGCGGTGACCGCCGCGGTCGAGTTGGCGGCGCTGTCCCAGTCGAAGAGCAGGAACGTGTACTTGCCCGCGATCTGGGCCAGGTTGGCCATGACGATGATGTCGGCGACGATGATCGCCCAGCCGCCGATCCAGCCCGCCCACGGCCCCAACGCCTTACCCACCCAGGAGAACGTCGTGCCGCAGTCCGGGTCGGCCCGGTTCAGGTAGTAGTAGGCGGCGGCGATCATCGCCATGGGAATGAAGGCGATGAGCAGGATCGCCGGCGACTGCAGCCCGATCCCGACGACGGCGGCGATGAAGCCGAGCGAGGCCGCGAGCGAGTAGCCGGGGGCCGTCGAGGCCACGCCGATGACGACGCTCGAGACGAAGCCGATGGCGTTGCTCTTCAGCCCCTTGTCCTCGACGTGGATGTGGGGCTGGTGGGGGTGATGCGACGGGGCTTCGACCGTCGCAGTGCCGTCCGGCAAAGGCATGGTGCGCGGACCATATAGCCCGTGACGTGATTGGGTTCCCGGTGCGATGACCGTTGCCGTCCTGGGAGCCGCAGGCACGATCGGTCCCGCCATCGTGCGCGACCTCGGCGAGTCCGACGAGGTCGGCGCCGTGCTCTCCCTCGACCTCGACGCCGGGCGCGCCGAGGCCGTCGCCGCGGCGCACGGCGCGGGCAAGGCGCGCGCCGGGGCCGTCGACGCGACCGACCCGCCGTCGCTCGCGGCGGCGCTCGCGGGCGTCGCCGTACTCGTCAACGCGGCCTCCTACCGCGTCAACCTCGCCGCGATGGAGGCGGCGCTGCAGGCCGGCTGCCACTACGTCGACCTCGGCGGCCTCTACCACGTCACCACCCAGCAGCTCGCGCGCGACGCCGCCTTCGCCGCCGCCGACCGGCTCGCCGTACTCGGCGCCGGCGCGGGCCCGGGCAAGACCAACCTGATGGCGCTGCTCGGGGCGCGCGAGCTCGACCGCGTCGCGGAGGTGCGCTGCGCCTCGGCCGGGCTGGAGGAGGACCCGCCGCCGGGCGCGAGCTTCCCCTACGCGCTGGCGACCCTGATCGACGAGATCACGGTGCCGCCGATGGTCGTGCGCGGCGGCGAGGCCGTCGCCGTCGAGCCGCTGTCCGACGGCGGCGAGATCGAGTTCCCCGACCCAATCGGCCGGCGCCCGTCGATCCGCACGCTGCACTCCGAGGTGCTCACGCTACCGGGGTCGCTGGGCGCCAGCGAGGCCGACTTCCGCCTCTCGCTTGGCCCCGGCGTCCTCGATCGGCTGCTGGAGCTGCGCGAGTCCTCCCCGGAGGAGCTCGCGGCGCTGCGCCCGGCGCCGCCATCGGCCCGGACCTGGTCGGCGCAGCACGTGCTCGTTCGCGGCCCGTCCGCGGAGGTCGTCGTGACCTCGCGCACGGCGCCGCACGAGGCCTGGGGGCTGGGCGGCGGCGTGCTGTCGACCGGCTCGGTCGCCGCCGCGACCGCGCGCCTGCTGCTGCGCGGCGCCATCGCCGCCCGCGGCGCCCTCCCGCCCGAGCGGTGCCTGCCGCCGGACGCGGTCTTCGCCGAGCTCGAGCGGGTCGGGACGACCGTCGTGGTCAGCGGCCCGAGCTGAGGCTCAAGCGCCCTCGACGTTGCGCCGCAGGTTCTCGTGGTAGCCGGCGAACTCGCGCCCGACCATGCGCTTGACCAGCGGCTCGGCCAGGCGCATCGCTCCGCGCAGCGGCCCCTCGGCGACGAACGCGACCCGGGTGCCCGCGCCGGAGGCCGTCAGCGTCCAGGTGCCGTCGACCGGGAACGGCCCCTCGACGATGCGGACGTGGAGGCGGTGCGGGCGGTTGAACACGGCGAACTCGACCACCTGGGCAAACTCCTTGCGCCCCGGCGGCTTGGTCCACTCGCGCACGCGGTAGCCCTCGCGGGGAGGCCCGTCGGTGAGCGGCTCGACCTTGGTCTTCGAGGTCTGCCACGCGCGCAGGTTGGCCGGATCGGTCATGTAGTCGAACACCGCCTCGGGCGGCCGTGCCACGGTGAACGTCTGCTCGATGCGCATGGACGACAGGTATACGGCGCCGCGACCGTCAGAGCTCGCGCCGCAGCCGGTCCACGAGCGCCTCGAGGTTCGGGTAGACGCCCGCGCCGTGCACGGACTCGACGGCCGGTTGCCACAGCTCCCAGCGGTCGATCAGCGTGCGCCCGAGCAGCAGCTTGATGAGCTCGAGGTCGAACGCGCCGACCCGCTCCAGCGCGGCCATCTGCTCGAAGAAGTCGAGCTCGCGGTAGAGCACGTACGCCTCCGGGGCGTCGGCGTCGACGTAGCCCTGGAACGCCGCCGCGAGGTCGTCGCCGGTCTTGAAGCGGGCGACCAGGCGCCGCGCCTCCACGAGCGGGTCGTCGTTCCAGCGGCGCATGAACTCGGCCGCCATCTCGGCCTCGCGGGTGCGCCGGGCCTCGCGGACCTGCAGGGCCGCGAAGATCGCCGCGGCGAGCGCGCCGAGCACGCTGAGCGCGAGCACGCAGGTCCCGATCGCGGTGACCTCTTCCCAGTTCACGGGGCCACACCCTAGGAGGCAAAGTGGTTCAATAACTGAACCGGAATGAGCGCCGCACGCGACATCGCCACGCTGGCCCGCGAATCCGCGCCGCAGACCGAGCGCGAGCGGCGCCTGCCGGATCCGCTGGTCGCGGAGCTGCGCGGCTCCGGGCTCATGCTCGCCGGCGCCCCCGAGGAGGTCGGCGGGCTCGAGCTGCCGCCCGCGGAGGCACTGCGCTCCGCCGAGGCGATTGCGCGCGGCGACGCCTCCGCGGGCTGGTGCGTCTCCATCGCCGCGACCAGCAGCCTGCTGGCCGCCTACCTGCCCGACGCCACCCGCGCCGAGCTCTTCGACGCGCCCGAGCGGATCGCCGCCGGGGTGTGGGCGCCGCGCGGCCAGGGCCGCCCGGTCGACGGCGGCCTCGTCGTCTCCGGGCGCTGGGCCTACTGCAGCGGCATCACCCACGCCGAGCTGTTCTTCGCCGGCTGCATCGTGGCCGGCGGCGACGCCGACTCGCGCCCGCGGGTCATCGGCATCCCGCGCGCCGAGCTCGCGGTGCTCGACACCTGGCACACGCTTGGCCTGCGCGGCACCGGCAGCCACGACGCCGTCGCCGACGAGCTGTTCGTGCCGGGCGAGCGCGTGTTCTCGCTCTTCGAGGGCCCGCGCGTCGACCGCCCGCTGTACCGCTTCCCCGTCTTCGGCTACTTCGCCCTCTCGATCGGCGCCGCCGCCCTGGGCAACGCGCGCGGCGCGCTCGACGACTTCGCCGCCCTGGCGGTGGACAAGGTCGGCACGGGCTCGCGCCGCACGCTGGCCGAGCGCTCTCCGACCCAGGCCGCGGTGGCCGAAGCCGAGGCCTCGCTGCGCGCCGCGCGGGCGCTGTACTACGAGGCCATCGCCGCCGCCTGGGACGCCGCCCAGCGCGAGGAGCCGGTGCCGCTCGAGGCGCGTACCGGGCTGCGGCTGGCCGCCACGCACGCCGTGCGCACCGGCGCCGACGTCGTGCGCGCGGTCTACGACCTCGCCGGCGGCAGCGCGATCTACGACGACGCGCCGCTGCAGCGCCGTTTCCGCGACGCCCACACGGCCACCGCCCACTTCCAGGTCAACGCCGCCTCGCGCGAGTTGCCCGGCCGCATCCTGCTCGGCCAGCAGGCCGACGCCTCGATGCTGTGAGCGCGCGCGTCGAGGGCGTGCTGCCGTTCTGGCTCGACCGGCCCGCGGCCGAGGCCCTCGACGTCGCCGCTGCGGTCCAGCGCGCCGGCCTGCAGGGCCTGTGGATCGGCGAGCTGCAGAGCTTCGACGCCTTCGCCCTGGCCACCGCGGTGGGCGGGCGCGCGCCTGGCCTGCCGCTCACGGTCGGGCCGCTGGCGGTCGGCGTGCGCAGCCCGGCGGCGCTCGCGCTCGGCCTGAGGTCGGTCGCCACCCTCACCGGCAGCCCGGTCGCGCTCGCGCTGGGCGCCTCCAGCCCGGTCATCGTGACCGGCTGGCACGACCGCGACCGGGCCCACGCCGCCTCGCGCACGCGGGAGACCATTGCCGCGCTGCGTCCGATCCTCGCCGGCGAACGCGCCGCCTTCGACGGCGCGCACGTGCGCACGCACGGCTTCCGACTGCGCGAACCGCTGTCCGACACGCGCATCGCCGCGGCCGCCTTGGGCCCCGCGATGACCCGCGTAGCCGCCCGCCACGCCGACCAGGTCGTCCTCAACCTCGTGCCCCCCGAGCACGTGCGCGCGGTGCGCGCGACCGTCGACGCCGAGGCGCAGGCGGCCGGCCGCACGCCGCCGGAGCTGGCGGTGTGGGTGCCGGCGGCGCTGGAACCGGGCCCGGCGGCGCGGGCCCAGCTCGCCGCGCAGCTGGCGATCTACTTGGGCGCGCCCGGCTACGGCGAGCTGTTCGCCTCGCTGGGCTACGGCGCCCTCGTCGAGCGCGCCCGCGCCGGTTCCCGGCGCGCCGAGCTGGCGGACGCGGTGCCGCTCGAGCTGCTCGAGCGCGTCGGCGCGCTCGGCTCCGCCGAAGCCGTCGCCGCCCGCATCGCGGCGTACCACGACGCCGGCGCCGACACCGTCGGCGTTGCCCCCTCCACCGCCGAGGACCCGCGCGGGAGCGGCGTCCTGGCCGCACTGTCCCCGACCAAGGAGCTCGCCCCATGACGCGACAGAACGCGCAGATCCGGCTGGCCGCCCGCCCCGTCGGGCTGCCCAAGGCGTCCGACTGGGACTATGTCGAGGAGCCCGCGCCCGAGCCCACCGACGGCCAGTTCCTGGTCGAGCTCGAGTACCTGTCGGTCGACCCGGCCATGCGCGCGTGGCTGAACCCGGTGCGCTCCTACGTCCCGCCGGTCGAGATCGGCGAGGTCATGCGCGCCGGCGGCATCGCGCGGGTGGTCCAGTCGCACCATCCCGACTTCGCCGTGGGCGACCGTGTCAACGGCGCCTTCGGCGTGCAGCGCTACGCGGTCTCGGACGGCGGCGGCGTCGCCAAGGTGGACACGGCGGCGGCGCCGGCGCCGGTGCACCTGGGCACGCTGGGCATCAG
>DATBDE010000070.1:0-21567 GCA_036270095.1 Solirubrobacteraceae bacterium
CACCGCCAGCGGAACCGAGTCCGAGCCCGGGCTAAAGGACCCGGCCAAGCTCCAGGCCTTCTTCGCGGCGGCCGCCGAGGCCTCGGTCGCGGCATGACAACGATCGAGCACCGCTTTGGGCCCTACGGGGGCCAGTACGTCCCCGAGACGCTGATGCCGGCGCTGGCCGAGCTCGAGCAGGGCTGGCTGGCCGCGCGCGAGGACCCGGCCTTCCGCGAGGCCCTCGCCGGGCTGCTGCGCGACTTCGCTGGGCGCCCGACGCCGCTGTACCGCGCCCGCCGCCTGTCCGAGACGATCGGCGCGCCGGTGTTCCTGAAGCGCGAGGACCTCCTGCACACCGGGGCGCACAAGCTCAACAACGCCCTCGGGCAGTCGCTGCTCGCGCGCCGCATGGGCAAGACGCGCGTGATCGCCGAGACCGGCGCCGGCCAGCACGGCGTCGCCACCGCCACCGCATGCGCGCTGCTGGACGTCGAGTGCCAGGTCTACATGGGCACCGAGGACATGCGCCGCCAGCAGCCCAACGTCGAGCGCATGGGCCTGCTCGGCGCCACCGTCATCCCCGTCGACGCGGGCACGCGCACGCTCAAGGAGGCCACGTCTGCGGCGATCCGCGACTGGGTGGCCAACGCCGGTACCACCCACTACGTCATCGGCTCGGCCGTCGGCCCGGCGCCCTATCCGTCGCTGGTGCGCGACCTCCAGCGCGTCATCGGCGACGAGGCGCGCGTACAGGTGTTGGAGCAGGCCGAGCGCCTGCCCGCCCGCGTCGTGGCCTGCGTCGGCGGCGGCTCGAACGCCATCGGCACCTTCACCGCCTTTCTGGACGACGACCAGGTCGAGCTCGTCGGCGTCGAGGCCGCGGGTGACGGCATCGAGACGGGCCGCCACGGCGCGCCGCTGACCGTGGGCGGACGCGCCGGCGTGCTGCACGGTGCCATGTCCGCGGTCCTGCAGGACGCCGACGGCCAGATCCTCGAGGCGCACTCGATCTCGGCCGGCCTCGACTACCCCGGCACCGGCCCGCAGCTGGCCGCGCTGCGCGACGCCGGGCGGGTGCGGTTCGAGGCGGTCACCGACGTCGACGCGCTCAGCGCCTTCCGCGCCATGGCGCGCCTGGAGGGGATCATCCCCGCGCTCGAGAGCGCGCACGCGATCGCCTGGCTGCTGGCCAACCCGCCCGTCGACCCCGACGCGCTGCAGCTCGTCTGCCTCTCGGGGCGCGGCGACAAGGACCTCGCCGAGGTCCTGGCCGCCGGATGAGCGAGCGCATCGCGGCCGCGTTCGCGGCCAACGGCAAGCGGGCGGCGCTCATGCCCTACCTGATGGGCGGCTTCCCGGACCTCGACACCTCGCGCCGGATCGGCGAGGCCTACGTCGACGCCGGCGCCGACCTCATCGAGCTCGGCGTGCCGTTCTCGGACCCGCTGGCCGACGGGCCGTCCATCCACGCGGCGGCGACCGCGGCGCTGCGCGCCGGGGCGACCGTCGACGGTGTGCTCGAGGTCGGCCGCGCGCTGGCGCGGCGGGTGCCGGTGGCGCTCATGGTCTACGCCAACCTCGTGCTGCGCCACGGCGCCGACGCCTTCGCGACGCGCCTGCGCGACGGCGGCATCGACGGGCTCATCGTGCCCGACCTGCCCAGTGAGGAGGCCGACGGCGTGCTCGCCGCGTGCGACGCGGCCGCGGTGGCGCTGATCCCGCTCGCTGCGCCGACCACGACCGACGACCGCCTGCGCCACATCGGCGCCCAGGCGCGCGGCTTCCTCTACACCGTGTCGCTCACCGGGATCACCGGCGAGCGCAAGGACCTGTCGGCCGGCCTGCCCGCGCTGCTTCGCCGGGCCAAGGCCGCGACCGAAGTGCCGGTGGCGGTCGGCTTCGGGATCGGAACGCCCGCGCAGGCCCGCGAGGCGGCCGCGATGGGCGCCGACGGCGTCATCGTCGGCTCGCGCCTGGTCCGCGAGGCAACGGAGGCCGCTGATCCGCCCGCCGCGGTGGGCGCACTGGTCCGGGGCCTGGCCGCCGGGCTGGGGGATTAGACTCCCGCCTCCGCATGGGTCTCGTCGCCGCAACCGCCGCCGGTCTCGTCCTCTGGATCATCCTCTGGGCCATCGGCCTCAAGGCCTTCGACGCGTTCCTGATCACGCTGGTGATCGTGCTGCTGACCCAGGTGGTGCGGGGCCTGATGCCCCATATGCCGGGCCGTCGCCAACGTTGAACGGCGATTAACGGTGCTGGCGGTCGCTCCAGCCCTGCGATTAGAATCGCCGCCGGTGCAGGTGAGCTGTGCTTCAACACCCTTTCTGAGGAGGGAACCTTGAGAGTACGTCGGTTCGCATTCAGTGCGAGCCTGCTCGGCGCCGTGGCGTTGCTGATCTCCGCCTGTGGCTCGAGCAGTAGCAGTAGCAGTGGTGGTGGCTCGTGCGTGTCAGGGAACACGCTGCAGATCTATTCGAGCCTTCCGTTCGATCCCACCGACAAGCCCCAGTCCCAGGACGTTGTCGACGGCGAGAAGCTCGCGCTCCAGAAGGCGGGCAACAAGGTCGGCAAGTACACCATCAAGTACGTGTCGCTTGACGACGCGACGCCGGCCGAGGGCAAGTGGGAGGCCGGCCAGGTCTCGTCCAACGCCCGTACGGCGGCGCAGAACCAGAACACGATCCTGTACCTGGGCGAGTTCAACTCGGGCGCGACGGCGGTCTCGCTGCCGATCCTCAACCGTTCGGGGATCCTGCAGATCAGCCCGTCGAACACCGCAGTGGGCCTGACCAAGAAGTCGGCCGACCCGGCCGAGCCGGCCAAGTACTACCCGACCGGCAAGCGCACCTACGGGCGCGTCGTCCCGGCGGACAACATCCAGTCGGCCGCCCAGGTGTCCTACATGAAGAGCCTCGGAGTGAAGAAGCTCTACGTGCTGGACGACAAGGAGGTCTACGGCAAGGGCGTGGGCGACGGAGTCGCCGCCGACGCCAAGAAGGCCGGCATCCAGGTGCTGGGCGACGAGGGGATCGACCCCAAGGCCGCCAACTACCGCTCGCTGGCCCAGAAGATGAAGTCGGCAGGAGCCGACGCGTTCTTCTTCGGCGGGATCACCGCCAACAACGCGGTCCAGCTGTGGGGCGACATCTTCGCCGCCAACCCCAACATCAAGGGCTTCGGCCCCGACGGCGTCGCCGAGACCTCGTTCTCGAGCAAGATCCCGACGGCGACGATGCCCGACACCTATATCACCAACCCGACGCTGCCGGAGCAGCTGTACCCGCCGGCCGCCAAGTCGTTCTTCGCGGACTTCAAGTCGACCTACGGGCACGACCCGGAGCCGTACGCGATCTACGGCTATGAGGCCATGAACGCGGCGCTGCAAGCGATCAAGAACGCCGGCGATAAGGGCAACTGCCGCGCGGACGTGATCAAGGGGTTCTTCGCGATCAAGAACAAACAGTCGGTGCTCGGGACGTACTCGATCGACGCCGACGGTGACACGACGATCACCGATTACGGCGGAAACACGATCAAGAACGGCAAGTTGACGTTCGACAAGGTCATCAAGGCACAGAACGCCAGCTGACGCACTCGAAGTAGTCGTCTGGGCCGGGGGAGCGGCAACAAGGCCGTCCCCCGGCCCTTAGACTCAGCACCCGACAAGCCGCCCCGCCGAGCGGAGGAGATCGTTTGGAGGCAGCAGCGGTACCGCAACCGAAGCCACCCGTGTTCCGGCGGGTCGCCTCGGCCGTGTGGCAGAACATCCTCTGGATCGGCCTGGCCGCCTGGGTCCTCTTCTATGCGTTCCAGGACCCGACCGAGACGCTCGACGACGTCAAGACCGGGATCTCGAACGGCACGATCTGGGCGCTCATCGCCCTCGGCTACACGCTGGTCTACGGGATCATCGAGCTGATCAACTTCGCCCACGGCGACGTGTTCATGCTCGGCTCCTTCGTCGCCGTGTCGATGTGGACCTGGCTCGGGATCAGCGCCGGCTCGTCGGTGATCGTGATCATCCTCGGCATCGCCGGCGTGCTGATCGTCAGCATGCTGGCCACCGGCTCGCTCAACGTGCTGATCGAGCGCGTCGCCTACCGGCCGTTACGCAACGCGCCCAAGCTGGCGCCGCTGATCACGGCGATCGGGATGTCGTTCATCCTCCAGAACGTGGGCTCGCTCTGGTATGGCCTGCCCACGTCGGTGCCCGACCTGATCGGGTCCCAGAAGACGCTGTTCACCATCTTCGACGTCGACGTCGTGCGCTCGGACGTGTTCGCGGTCGCGGTCACGCTGCCGCTCCTGATCGCGCTGCTCGTGTTCGTCGGGCGGACGCGGTACGGCAAGGCGATGCGCGCCACGGCGCAGGATCCCGACGCCGCCCGGCTCATGGGCATCAACGTCGACCGCACGATCGCGCTGACCTTCCTCATCGGCGGCCTGCTCGCCGGCGCGGCGGGCCTGATCTACGCGCTCTACAACGGCACCGTTCGCTTCAACGAGGGCTTCACCGCCGGCTTGATCGCGTTCACCGCCGCCGTCATGGGCGGCATCGGCAACCTCAAGGGCGCCGTCGTGGGGGGCCTGATCATCGGAGTGGTGCAGTCGATCTCCGACGACCACTACGGCCAACAATGGACCGAGGCCGTGGTGTTCGGGATCCTCATCCTGATCATGGTCTTCCGGCCCGACGGGCTGTTCGGCGAGGAGGTCCGGCCCGGATGAGCGGCGCCAAGTCGCGGGCACCGGAGCTGCGCTCGAGCTTTGCGAACGTGCGCGGGCTGCTGCCGCGCTGGGCCTGGATACTCATCTTCCTCGGCCTCGCCATCGCGTACCCGTACGTCGTTCCCAATCTCCTGGGCGGGGGCGCCGGCGACGACCTGCTCGACGCATCGGTCAACACCCTCGGCTACATCATCATGGCTCTGGGCCTGAACATCGTCGTCGGCTTCGCCGGCCTGCTCGACCTCGGCTACGTCGCCTTCTACGCGATCGGGGCGTTCGTGATCGGCTGGCTTGCGTCGGGGCAGTTCGAGCACGTCCATCTCGACGTCCTCACCGACGTGCAGAAGGTGCTGCCGGGGTTCCACATCAACTTCGTGATCGTGGTGATCATCGCCGCGGCCTTCACCGGACTGTGGGGGGTGATCCTGGGCGCACCCACCCTGCGCCTACGCGGCGACTACCTAGCCATCGTGACGCTCGCGTTCGGGGAGATCGTCCCGCGCGTGTTCGAGAACTGGACCTTCGTCTCCAACGGACGCCAGGGCATCACCCCGATCGACCGCGTCTACTTCCCGGGAGTGGGCGAGCTGAACTACCCCATCGAACTGGCCGGCATCTACTTCGTTGGCCTCGGCATGGTCCTCGTGACGCTGTTCGTGAACATCCGCCTGCGCGACTCCAGGCTCGGGCGGGCGTGGATCGCCGTGCGCGAGGACGAGGTCGCGGCGGCCGCGATGGGCGTCAACCTGGTGCGGACGAAGCTGTGGGCCTACGCCGTCGGCGCGGCCTTCGGCGGCTTCGCCGGCGCCTTCCTGGGCGCGTACCGGAACACCGTGAACGTGGACCAGTTCGAGTTCGGCTTCTCGGTCTTCATCCTCTGCATGATCATCATCGGCGGCATGGGCAACGTGGCCGGGGTGATCCTGGGCGCGATCGCGTTGTCGATGCTCGACCGGTTCATCCTGCCCCAGCTCAACGACGTCCCCGACGCCATCGGCCTGAATTTCGATCTGACGGCGGTCAACTTCGGGATCTTCGGCTTCTTCCTGCTGGTGATGATGGTCCTCCGGCCCGAGGGCTTCATACCCTCGTCACGACGAAGACTCGAGCTCCATTCCGGCGAGGTCGATGACGTCGCCGCCGACCGGACGGGCGTGGGCGAGCCCGGCGAGGCCCTCTACGAGGCAAGGCGTTGAGCGACGAGAGCAAGAACGGCGTCCTGCTCGAGGCGAGCCACGTCACCAAGACGTTCGGCGGTCTCGTGGCGGTCAACGACGTCTCCTTCACGGTCCCCCGCGCCGGGATCGTGTCGATCATCGGCCCCAACGGCGCCGGCAAGACGACGTTCTTCAACATGCTGACCGGCCTGTACAAGCCGACGATCGGGCACGTGAGCTTCGAGGGCCGCAACATCACCGGCAAGCCCCCGCACGTCATCACCAAGGCCGGCATCGCCCGCACGTTCCAGAACATCAAGCTGTTCCGGACCATGACCGCGCTCGAGAACGTCCAGGTGGGCATGCAGCCGCGGCTGCAGTCCGGGGTGGTGGCCTCGATCGTGCACTGGCCCAAGCAGCAGCGCGAGGAGCGGGCGTCGGAGGACAAGGCGCGCGAGCTGCTCTCGTTCGTCGGGCTCAAGCGCTACTACGAGCTCTCGTCAAACCTGCCCTACGGCGACCAGCGGCGGCTGGAGATCGCGCGGGCGCTGGCCTCGGAGCCCAAGCTCCTGCTGCTCGACGAGCCCACGGCGGGCATGAACCCGCAGGAGTCGGAGGAGCTGCGCGGGCTGATGGAGACCCTGCGCGCCGAGCGCGGGATCAGCGTGCTGCTCATCGAGCACGACATGCGCGTGGTCATGAACGTGTCCGACCACATCACGGTGCTCGACTACGGCGAGAAGATCGCCGAGGGCAACCCCCAGGAGGTCCGCAAGGACCCCCGCGTCATCGAGGCCTACCTGGGGAGCCAGGCGTGATCCTGCAGGTGGAGGACATCCACACCTTCTATGGGTCGATCGAGGCGTTGAAGGGGATCTCGATCGAGGTCAAGGAGGGCGAGGTCGTGACCCTGATCGGCTCCAACGGCGCCGGCAAGTCGACGACGCTGCGCTCGATCTCGGGCCTCAATGCGCCCAAGACCGGCAAGATCATCTACGACGGCAAGGAGATCCAGGGCACGCCCGCCCACGAGGTCGCCGCCCTCGGGATCGCGCAGGCCCCCGAGGGCCGGCGCATCTTCCCGCGCCTGACCGTGGGCGAGAACCTCGACATGGGCGCGTTCCTGCGCTCCAACCGGCAGGAGATCACGCGTGACCGCGAGCGCGTGTTCGAGCTCTTCCCGCGCCTCAAGGAGCGCGAGAACCAGAAGGGGGGGACGATGTCGGGCGGCGAGCAGCAGATGCTCGCCATGGGCCGGGCGATGATGGCCAACCCGAAGATGCTGCTGCTCGACGAGCCCTCACTCGGGCTCGCGCCGGTGGTCGTGGACCGGATCTACGAGACCATCCGGACCATCAACCAGCAGGGCGTGACCATCCTCCTGGTCGAGCAGAACGCGAACTACGCGCTCGACGTCTCCGCGCGCGGCTACGTGCTCGAGACCGGCAAGGTGGCGCTCACCGACCAGTCGGCGGCGCTGCGGTCCAACGAGGAAGTCCAGAAGGCCTACCTGGGCACATGACCGTCTACGTCCCCCTCTTCGGCGACATCGGCGCCCTGTCGCTGGTCCTCCTGTACGTGTGGCTGCTCAGCGCGATCGGGTGCTCGCAGCTCTCGCGCCTGAAGGGCTACGGCGAGAAGCCGGGCCTGGGCACCGGGCTGCTGCTCAGCGTGTTCGGCCTGATCGTGTGGCTGGTGTTTCCGTCCAAGCCGGGGTCGAAGTGGCGCCGGCGCTTCAGCCGCCGCGACCGCGAGAGCACCACCACCACGAGCAGCGGCTAGCCCAGCGCCGACCGCAGGGCTTCGTCCACGTCCGGGTGCCGGAACTCGTACCCCAGCTCGGTGGCCCGCGCCGGGACCATGCGCACGCCGCCGGTGACGATCTGGGCCATGTCGCCGTAGAGGACCTTCAGCGCGTGGGGTGGGATGGGGAGGACGGCGGGGCGGTGCAGCGCGCGCCCCAGCGCCTTGGCGAACTCGGCGTTGGTGACCGGATGAGGCGCGCAGGCGTTGACCGGGCCCTCCCAGTCGGGGCCGCCGTACACGGCCTCGGCGTAGAGGCCGACGATGTCCTCGAGCGCGATCCAGGGGAACCATTGCCGGCCGTCGCCCACGCGGCCGCCGACGCCGAGGCGGAAGGGCAGGAGCATCTTGGCCAGCGCGCCGCCCGCGCGCGACAGCACCGGGCCGGTGCGCATGCGGGTCACGCGCAGGCCGAGCTCGGTCGCGCGGGTCGCCTCCTCCTCCCACTCCACGCACACCTGGGCGAGGAAGTCGGTGCCGGCGGGCGCGCCCTCGTCGACCTGGCGATCGCCGGTGTTCCCGTAGTAGTCGGCCCCGGAGGCGCTCACGAGCACGGTCGGGCGGGGGTCGGCCTTGTGCAGCGAATGCACGAGCCGGTGGGTGCCCTCGATGCGCGAGGCGCGGATGCGCGCCTTGACCTCGTCGTTCCAGCGCTGGGCGATGGGCTCGCCGGCCAAGTGGACGACGGCGTCGCGGCCGGCCAGCACCTCGGGCGGCCACTCGCGGCCCACCGCGGTCACGTCGTCGCCGCGCTTGCGCAGGGCGCCGCAGAGCTTGGCTCCGATCAGGCCGGTGGCCCCGGTGATGGTGACCTTCACGGGGTCAAGTCTTTCATTGCCGCATCACCCGCGCGGTCTGGCAAAGAAAGACTTGACCCCAGGTGGGCGACGTATTACGATATATCGCGTTACTGTCGTACAGAAGGAGAAGCAATGTTCGATTTCATGACGGGACGCGGGGGACATGGGCATGGGCCCGGCCGTGGCGATCGCCACTGGGGCCCGCCCGGACCGGGTCCCTGGATGTTCAAGATGCGCCACGGGGGCGGCGGACGCCGCCGGCGTGGCGATGTCCGCGCGGCGATCCTCGCCCTGCTCACCGAGCGGCCGATGCACGGCTACGAGATGATCCAGGAGCTCGAGGAGCGCAGTGACGGCATGTGGCGCCCCAGCGCCGGCTCGATCTACCCGACGCTCCAGCTGCTCGAGGACGAGGGGCTGATCGTCGGCGAGGAGCACGAGGGCAAGCGCCGCTTCACGCTCACCGACGCGGGCCGCCAGGCGGCCGCGAAGCGCGCGGCCGACCGGCCCCCGCCGTGGGAGCAGGCCGCCGAGGGCGCCGACGGCGAGCGCGCCGAGCTGTTCCACGCGATCAAGCAGTTCGCGCCGGCGGTCGTCCAGATCGCCCAGGTCGGCTCGCCCGACCAGGCGCAGCGCGCCAAGGAGATCCTCGACGAGGCGCGCAAGAAGCTGTACGCGATCCTGGCCGAGGACGAGTGACGATGCCACGCGCTACGGAAGCACGTGCGAAGCGGTGTCCTGCTCGACGAAGCCGGGGACGTCTTCGGATTCGCCGACGCCGGTCGCCTTGGCTTTCACGGCGACAGCCTGGGCGACCGCGACTGCGACGTCGCGGTTGAAGACCGACGGGATGATGTAGTCCTCGCGGAGCTCATCCTCGGGGACGATGGCGGCGATCGCCCGGGCCGCCGCCATCTTCATCTCCTCGGTGATCGAGCGCGCCCGCGCGTCCAGCGCGCCCCGGAAGATGCCGGGGAAGCAGAGGACGTTGTTGATCTGGTTGGGGTAGTCGGAGCGGCCCGTGGCCATGATGCGCACGTACGGGGCCGCGTCCTCCGGGGAGATCTCCGGGTTGGGGTTGGCCATGGCGAAGACCATCGCGTCGTGGTTCATCCTGCGCAGCGACTCCGGCGGGACCACGCGCGCGCCCGACAGGCCCACCACGAGGTCCATGCCGTCGATGACGTCGGCGGGGGCGCCGTCGCGGCGCTCGGGGTTGGTGTGCTCGGCGTACCAGCGCTTGATCGAGGACATCGAGCCGTCGGCGTAGTCGAAGCGGCCCCTGTGCAGGGCGCCGCGGGAGTCGCAGCCCACGATCTTCTGCACGCCGGCCTCGAGCAGGATCTTCGTCACCGCGACGCCGGCGGCGCCGAGGCCGATGACCAGGACCTGGAGGTCCTCGAGCCGCTTGCCGGTGAGCTTGAGCGCGTTGAGCAGCGCCGCCAGCACGACCACCGCGGTGCCGTGCTGGTCGTCGTGGAAGACGGGGATGTCCAGCGACTCCTTGAGCCGGTCCTCGATCTCGAAGCAGCGTGGGGCCGAGATGTCCTCGAGGTTGACCCCGCCGAAGGCGGGGGCGATGAGCTCGACCGTGCGCACGATCTCGTCGACGTCGTTGGTGTCGAGGCAGAGCGGGAAGGCGTCGACGGCGGCGAACTCCTTGAACAGCATGGCCTTGCCCTCCATGACCGGCATCGCCGCTTCGGGGCCGATGTCGCCGAGGCCGAGCACGGCCGAGCCATCGGAGACGACGGCGACGGTGTTGCGCTTGATCGTGTACTCGAAGGCGCGGTCGCGGTCCTCGGCGATCAGCGACGAGACCCGCGCAACGCCCGGGGTGTAGGCCATGGAGAGGTCGTCGCGCGTGCGCAGCGGGTGCTTGTTGCGGAGCTCGATCTTGCCCCCGGCGTGCATCCGCAGCGTGCGGTCGGTGGTGTCGACCACGTGCACGTCGGGCACTCCCCGCACCGCCGCGACCACCTGCTCTGCGTGCTCGAGCCCGCCCGTGTTGACGGTGATGTCGCGGACGGTGTGGCCGGACTCGAAGGCCAGGAGCTCCACCGTGCTGATGGTGCCCCCGGCCTCCCCGATGGCGGTGGCCACGCGGCCGAGCATCCCGGGGCGGTGCTCGATCTCGACGCGAAGCGTGATCGAATACTGGGCGCTCGGAGTCGGCGTGGCCACCCCCGAACCGTACTAGCGGGCGAGCGCGATCCTGCGGGTCGCGGTGGCGGTCTGGCCGCCGCCGTCGCGGGCCGCGACCGTCACCGTGATCGCCACGCGCTTGTGGTGGGCCAGCTTGGTACGCGCCGTGCGCACGGTCGTGCGCGGCAGCTTGACCACGATGCGCGTCGACGTCGCGGCCTTGGCCGTCGTGACGGGCTTGGCCTTGGCGACGCCCGCGATGAGCGTGACCGGGACGTCCGCGCTGACGGTCACGACCACGCGCCCCTTGCGGCCCAGGCGCTGGCGCTTGCTGCCGACCAGCGTGAGCCGGAGGGCCTGGGCGCCGGTCGCGGGCGGGCCGTTCGGGGCGGTTGTCGTGCTGGTGGAGCCGCCACCCGCGCCGTTGGCACCGGAGGTGGAGGGGTCGCCGGACGGCGTGCTGCCGCTGCCGGCGTCGCCACCGCTGGGTGTGGACGGCGAGCCACCGCCGTTCCCGTTGCCGTTGCCGGAGCTGGGCGGCGGGGCCACCGCGCCGTGCTCGAAGGCGCCGACGTCGCTGCGGGCCGTGCCGTCGCCGTCGCCGTCCAGGACGCGGCTGTCGCCGTCGACATCGGTCTGCGACTCGTCTGCCCCGGGCCCGGCGGGATCGCCGGCGTCGACCAGCGGCGAGTCATCGCGCAGGCGAAAGTCGGCGGCGGGGTCGACGAAGCCGAAGTCCGCCCCCAGCGGATTGGTCTGGGTCACCGACCCGGTGCCGCCGTTGTTGTTGGCGTCCACGATGGTGGAGGCGTCGTAGGCGGAGTGGTCGAGCGAGACGGTGGACTCGCCGCCGAACGTCGTGCGGATGACCGCGTTCGGGAACCCGGCGATGACGCTGTCCGAGACCGCGACCGTCCGCGGCGCGCCGGCGCCGGCGGGCGCGAAGATGCCCGCCCCCTTGGCGGCGCCGCCCAGCACGGTCACGTGGCGCAGCCGCGCGGTGTTGTCGATGCCGACCGCGCAGGGGTCGTTGATCGCGTCGTAGCCGGTGTAGTTCACGGCGGTGCGGATGTCGATCAGCGTGCTGTCGGCGTCGAGCTTCCCGCACGCGTGCTCGAGGCCGTTCCCGCCCGAGCGGATGCGCGTGCGCTGCACGTGCGTGGCGCCGGAGGGCGCCTTGGCGAGCACGCCCGCGCCCGCGACCAGGTCGGTGTCGGCGACGGTGCCGCCGGCGCCGTCGGTCGTGACCGCGCGGGTGGCGCCGGCCATGCCGAAGATTACCGAGCCGTGCTCGAAGGTCCCGCCGCCCAGGTGCACGCCGGTCACCGAGCTGCCGCTGCCGGCGATCTCGACGCCGCTGGCGTCGGCGCCCGGGTCCGGCAGGTCGAGGCCGGTGTCGATGTTCCCGCCGCCCGGCGTCAAGATCGAGAGGTTGGAGACGCTCGAGGGGCCGCGCAGCCGCAGCACGGCGGTGTTGTCCTGGGCGACCATGTTCAGCGTGGTGGCGCCCTGCCCGCCGCCGATCACGTTCACGGAGTTGCCGGCCTGGGTGACGTTGTAGGCGAACGGCCCCTGGCCGTACCCGCCCGGGCCGACGTGGACCTCGTCGTCGCCGTTCAGGATCGCGGCGTCGTTGAGGGCGGCCTGGAGGTTGTTGCCCTCGTTCTTGCCTCCGGCGGCGACGCAGTCGGCGTCCTGGACACAGAACGAGTTGGCGGAGGCGGTGCCCGCGGACGCGGCGAGCGCTGCGAGCGCGGTGGCGGAGATGAGGGCGAGCTTGGTCATGCGGTGCAGCTTGCTGTCCGCGCCCCGGGGGTCCCATGGGGTCAACCGCCGACTTGCGTTCGGTTCTCCGCCAGCCGGACTAGGGTGTCTGCGGATGGCCGACGAGCTCTTCCTCATCGACGGCAACTCGCTCGTCTACCGGGCGTTCTTCGCCCTGCCCGAGTCGATCGCGACCTCCGACGGCCGGCCCACGAACGCCATCTTCGGGTTCGCCTCGATGCTGGTGAAGATCATCACCGACTACGGCATCAAGCCGACCGTGGTGGTGTGGGACGCGGGCTCGTCGGGGCGCAAGGAGGTCTACTCCGACTACAAGGCCCAGCGGGCCGAGCGGCCCAGCCTGCTGGGGGAGCAGTGGCCGGCCTTCGAGCCGCTGGTGGAGGCGTTCGGCTACCAGAACATCCGCGTCAAGGGGTTCGAGGCCGACGACGTCATCGCCACGCTGACCGACCGGGCCAAGCAGGCGGGCATCGACGTCATGGTGGTCACCGGCGACCGCGACGCCTACCAGCTCGTCGACGACGGCCACGTGAAAATCATGACCACGTCGCGGGGGATCACCGACACGCGCGTGTACGACCGCGAGGGCGTCGTCGACCGCTACGGCATCGCGCCCGAGCTCATCCCGGACTTCATCGGCCTCAAGGGCGACACCTCGGACAACATCCCCGGCGTCCCCGGGATCGGGGACAAGACCGCGGCCCAGCTCCTCAACCAGTTCGGGACGCTGGAGGAGGTGCTCGACCACGTCGACGACGTGTCCGGCAAGAAGCGCCAGGAGAACCTGCGCGAGCACGCCTCCGACGCGCGCGTCTCCAAGCAGCTGGCGACGATGTTCCGCGACGTCGAGGTCGACTTCGACGTCGCCGCGGCCGCCGCGGGCGAGCCCGACCGCTCGCGCCTGCGCGAGACCTTCCGGGAGTTCGAGCTGCGCGACCCCCTGCGCCGCCTCGAGGAGGCGTTGGGCGAAGGCGACGCGGCCGCGCCGGCGCCGGTGGCCGAGACCACGCTGACCGCGACCGCGCGGGCGGCGACCCTGGAGGACCTGCGCGGCGACGACGAGATCGCCCTGGCCGTGCGCGCGCCCGAGGCGCCCGAGGACCAGCTCTTCTCCGAGGAGCAGCCGTGGCGCTGGGCCGCCTTCGGCGGTGGCGCCGAGGTGCTGGTGGGCGACGCCGCCGCGCCCGGCGACGTGTCCGAGGCCGCCGCCGACCACCGCGTCGTGGCCCACAACGCCAAGGCGCTGCGCACGGTGCCGCGCACGCTGGCCCACGACACCGAGGTCGCGGCCTACCTGCTCGATCCCGCCCGCCGCGGCTACCCGCTCGACGAGCTGGCCCAGGACCACGGGCTCGGGGCCGACGTCGACGACCCCACCGGCGCCGACGCGCTCATCATCTGCGCCCTCGCGGCGCTGCAGCGCGAGCGGCTGGTCGAGCGCGGCCTGGACCGCCTGCTGCTCGAGGTCGAGCTCCCGCTCGTGCACGTGCTGCGGGAGATGGAGATCGTCGGGGTAAAGCTCGACTGCGATTTGCTGGCGCGGATCTCCGAGCGCGTGCAGGGCGAGGTGCTCGAACTGGAGCGCGAGATCTACGACCTGGCCGGCAGCGAGTTCCACATCGGCTCGCCCCAGCAGCTGGCCGAGGTGTTGTTCGAGCGGCTCGGCCTGTCGCGCAAGCGCCGCGGCAAGACCGGCTACTCGACCGACGCGCGCGTGCTGCAGGCGATCCGGGGCGAGCACGAGATCATCCCCAAGATCGAGCGCTACCGCGAGCTCACGAAGCTCGCCCAGACGTACCTGGACGCGCTGCCGATCCTGTGCGACCCGGAGTCGCGGCTGCATACCACGTTCAACCAGACCATCGCCACTACCGGGCGGCTGTCCTCGACCGACCCCAACCTGCAGAACATCCCCATCCGCACCGAGCTCGGGCGCGAGATCCGGGCCGCGTTCGTTGCCGACGAGGGCACGGTGTTGATCTCGGCTGACTACTCGCAGGTCGAGCTGCGCGTGGTCGCCCACGTGGCCGACGAGCCGGTGCTGAAGGAGATCTTCCGGCGCGGCGAGGACGTCCACGCGGCGACCGCGGCCGAGGTGCTGGGTGCCGATCCCGAGACGCTCTCGCCCGGCGACCGCTCCAAGGCGAAGATGATCAACTTCGGCATCGTCTACGGGCTGACCGGCTACGGCCTGGCCGACCGGCTCCAGATCCCCCAGGACGAGGCCCAGGAGTTCATCGACCGCTACCTCGAGCGCTTCCCGGCCGTACGCGCCTACATCGACCACACCATCGCCTTCGCCACCACCGAGGGCTATGTGACCACGCTGTTCGGCCGCCGCCGACAGATCCCCGAGCTCAAGGCGCGCCAGCGCCAGGTACGCTCGCTGGGCGAGCGCCTGGCCGTGAACACCCCGATCCAGGGCTCGGCCGCCGACATCATCAAGGTGGCGATGGTGCGCGCCCACGACGCCCTGCGCGACGCGGGCCTGAAGACCCGCCTGATCCTGCAGATCCACGACGAGCTGCTCTTCGAGGCGCCCGAGGACGAGGTCGGACAGGCCACGGCCATCGTCGTACGCGAGATGGAGCGGGCGTTCCCGCTCGATCCGCCGCTGGCCGTGGACGTCGGCGTGGGCAAGAACTGGATGGAGGCCAAATAAGGGCCGCGCTGCTGGGCGGGGTGGTGCTGGCGGTCGCCCTGCTCGCGCCCGGCGCGCGTGCTGCTGCCGCCTGCGGGCGGGCCGGGGGAACGCGGATCGTCTCCTACGACGCCAAGCCGGGCGCGCCGCGGGTGTTCGCGATGCAGTTCCGGCAGGACCCGCGCAAGGTCGTGACCTATGCGACGTTCCGGCGCGCGATCGACTGCATGCTGCGGACCGACGTCGTGCCGCGGCTCGCGCACGGGCGCCCCAACCTCGTCGTGTTCACCGAGGACATCGGGCTGATGACCGGGGCCACGGGCACGCGGGGCGCCACGGCCCGCGCCCTGTGGTCCAAGGGCGGGGACGCCTCGGGCTGCGCGGGCATGCCGTCGCCGTGCCAGGTTCTGGCCGGCCTGTCGGCCCTGGGCGACGCCTACGCGCCCCAGGTCGCCGAATACCACCAGCGCTTCCCCGACCTGCCGCCGCTGGCCGACGACTTCGTGGCCGCCACCGACACCTTCGCGCGCGGCTGGATGACGACGTTCTCCGCGCTGGCGCGGAAGTACCGGATCTACCTCGTCGGCTCGGGCACCCAGGCGCGCTTCCGCAAGACGACCGACCCGGCCGACGTCGCCCAGTTCGCCGACCCCGACGTGCCGCACCCGACCTTCGCCTACGTGGCCACGGGCGCGGAGGTGTACAACGAGGTCTTCCTCTGGGGCCCGCGCGGGACGATCCTGGCCTCCAACCGCAAGGTGCCGGTCACGCCGATCGAGCAAGCGCTGTCGGTCACGCCGGGGCCGTCCACCGGGCCGGAGGCGATCGCCAACCTGCGGCCGTTCCGCCTGCCCGGGACGCGCGCGCGGCTCGGCTTCGCCACCAGCCTGCCCGCGTTCATCTACGGCGACCCGCCCGCGGGTACCGATCCGTGCTCGGACACGAGCCTCTACTACATGCGCTGCCTGAACAGGCTCGGCGCGAACCTCGTGGTGCAGGACGAGGCCAATCCGGGCGCGTGGACCGGCCCGGACGGCGACGGGGTCGAGCAGTGGCAGCCGCTGTCGTGGATGACCTCGACCTGGCGCGCGGTCACCGACCCGGGCGTGCGCTTCGCCTACGACGTCACCCCGATGTTGACCGGCAACCTGGGCGACATCGCGTTCGACGGCCAGAGTGCGATCACCCAGCGGGGGCTCCGTGGCTCCGGCTGCCACTACATAGGCAACGCGCGCTGGATCGCGGCCGAGGACCGGCCCGACCTGCGCGACGGGGCCGGCCCGAAGCCGCAGTTCCTGGCCTTGGCTCCGTGGGTGGCCCCCGACGGCCCGCGCGGGCGCCTGCGCGCGGTCGGCAGCCAGCTGCAGTTCGGCTCCGGCAGCGCGCTCGAGGACGACTACGTCGAGACCGCGCTCGTCGCCGACCTCCCGTTCCCGCCCGACCCGCGCCGGCCCAACTGCCTGACGACGCGTGGTTCAGCCCACTGACGTAGTTTCAGCGCCGTGAACGGCGTGGACGAGCAAATCGTCATCGTCGGGGCGGGGTTCGCCGGCGTCGGTCTGGCCATCCGCCTGCAGCAGGCCGGGATCGAGGACTTCACGATCCTCGACCGGGCCGCGACGATCGGCGGCACCTGGCGCGACAACACCTACCCGGGCTGCGCCTGCGACGTGCCCGCGCAGCTGTACTCGTACTCGTTCGCGCCCAACCCGGACTGGTCGCGCTCCTACGGGCGCCAGGCCGAGATCCTTGCCTACCTGCGCGCGGTCGCCGCCGAGCACGGCGTGCCCGCGCGGGTGCGGTTCGGGACCGAGCTGCGCGAAGCGCGCTGGGACGAGGAGGCCGGGCACTGGGTGCTCGACACCAACCGGGGCTCCGTGACCGCGCGCGTGCTGGTGTCGGCCACGGGGCCCTTCGGCACGCCGATCGTCCCCGACATCCCCGGCCTGGACCGCTTCGGCGGCGCGAGCTTCCACTCGCTGCACTGGGACCACAGCCACGCTCTCTCCGGGGAGCGCGTCGCGGTCATCGGCACCGGTGCCTCGGCGGTGCAGTTCATCCCCCGCATCCAGCCCGAGGTCGAGCGCCTGCTGGTCTTCCAGCGCACCCCGCCGTGGATCCTGCCCCGCCTCGACCGGCCCACCTCGGCGGTGGAGCGGCGGCTGCTGCGGCGCCTGCCGGCGCTGCGCGAGGGGCTGCGCAAGGCGCTGTACTGGATGTTCGAGGGCCTCGGCCTGGTGATCTTCGTCGACCAGCGCTTCGCGCGCGTCTACGAGGGCGTGGGGCGCTGGCAGCTGCGCCGCCAGGTGCCCGATCCGGCGCTGCGGGCAAGGCTCACGCCGAACTACCGCATCGGCTGCAAGCGGGCGGTCCTGAGCGACGAGTACCTGCCTTCGCTCACGCAGCCGAACGTCGACGTCATCACCGACACCATCGTCGAGGTGCGCGAGCACGGCGTCGTCACCGCCGATGGGACCGAGCACCCGGTGGACACGATCGTCTACGGGACCGGCTTCGAGGTGCCGCACGACGGCGCTGCCCGCGTGCGCGGCCGCGACGGGCGCAGCGTCCTCGAGATCTACCGCGAGCGGCCCCAGAGCTACCTGGGCACCTGCATCGCCGGCTACCCGAACTTCTTCATGTTCCTGGGCCCGTTCGCGGCCGCCGGCAACCAGTCGGCGCTGTACATGCTCGAGGCCCAGATGGCCTACATCGTCGACGCGCTGCGCACGATGCGCGCGCGCGGCGTGGGCCGGCTCGAGGTGCGCGAGGAGGTCCAGGACGCCTTCGTGAGCCTGGCCGAGCGCCGCAGCGTGGACACGGTGTGGCTGACCGGCGGCTGCCGCAGCTACTACCAGACCCCGGACGGCCGCAACGCGGGACTGTGGCCCGACTGGAGCTTCCGCTTCGGCCGCCGGATGCGCCGCTTCGACCCCGACGCCTACGCGCTCGGCGCGGCATGAAGCTCGACGCACACGCTCATGCGCGCGAGCGAGGAGCGCGCATCCCGAGCGTCCCGGTCCACACCGTCATCAGCGTCTCCAGCGCCGTCTCCGGATCTTGGCGCGGCTCGCGCACCAGCGCGTCCAGCAGGTAGTTCCCGTTCATGATCGTCAACGCCCGCGCGACGTCGGGCGCCGAGACCGCGCGCAGGCCGCCGTGGTCGATGCCGTGCTGGATCAGCTCCGTGGTCGCCTCGACGGCGCGCTCCAGGAGCGCGCGATAGGCGGCGTCGAGCTCGTCGTCGACGGCGGCGGCCTCGCTGACCGCGAGCAGGACGTGCCCGTGCCGATCGAAGACGTCGACGGCGCGCGCCAGGCTCGCGCGCAGCACGTCCGGATCGCCGGGGCGGTTGGCCGCGGTGGTGAGCGCCACCACCTCGTCGAGCAGGTCCGAGAGCACGCCGAGGAGCACGTGGGGGAGGCCGTCGAAGTAGCGGTAGAAGACGGTGCGCGACAGGCCCGCGCGCTCCATGACCTGCTCGATCGTGAGCGCGCTGTAGCGGCGGTCGCGCAGGAGCGCCTCCGTGGCGCCCACGATGCGCCGCTTGGCCTCGGCCCGGGGCACGCGGGTGCGTTGCGACACAGAAGTTGACATGACGTCGCAATAGTGCCACATTGGGCGGCATGAAGCCGATCAACGTCTCCGTCGTCGTCGAGCGCCCCCAGCAGGAGGTGTTCGACTTCCTCGACGTCCTCAGCAACCACATCCCCTTCACCGACCACATGCTCGTCGACTGGTCGGTCACCGGCCCGGAGCGCGGCGTGGGCACCAACGCCCACCTGCGCGCCAGCGCGCCGGGGCCGAAGCAGTGGCTGGACATGGAGGTCATCGCCTCCGACGCGCCGGTGATGACGCGCGAGCGCACCATCGGCGCCGGCGGGAAGCGCCACACCACCGGCACCTACACCCTGGCGCCGGCGCCCGGCGGCGGCACGCTCGTGACCTTCACCTTCGCGTGGGAGCGGGCGCCGCTGACCGACCGCGTTGCCGCGCCGCTGGTGCGCGCCTACCTGCGCCGCGGGAACGAGCGCTCGCTGCAGCGACTCAAGGCCCTGCTCGAGCGCAAGGCCGCGGACGGCCCGACGGTGGCCGAGGCCGCGTAGGCTGCGCCGGCGTGAAGCCGGTTGTCGCCTCCGTCGTCATCGACCGCCCGCCCGAGGACGTCTTCGCGTACCTGGACACGCTGCGCAACCGGCCGGAGTTCACCGACCACTACCTCGTCGACTGGTCGTTCTCCGGTCCGCAGCGCGGCGTCGGCGCCAAGGCGCGCACGCGCGTGCACACGTCGGCCTCCAACCGCGACTGGGTGGACGTCGAGGTGGTGGAGACGAAGGCGCCCGAGCGGATCGTCGAGCACGCCACCGGCGCGCGCGGCAAGCGCCTGACGGTCACGACCTACGCGCTGCAGCCGGCCGAGGGCGGGGGCACGCGGGTCGAGCTCGAGACCTGGGACGAGAAGGCGCCGCGCACCGAGCGCGTGATGCACCCGGTCCAGCGGCCGTGGCTGCGCAGGGTCAGCGCCCGGGCGCTGCGGCGGCTGAAGGAGAACCTCGAGGGGGTCGGACCCCGTTGAGGGTGGTTGAGGGTTCCGCGGGGCCTAGGCCGCTTCGGCCGCCCGCTCGGGCGCGCGCTCGCGCGGGCCCGGCGACACCGCCGCGTAGGACGGCGGCGCGATGTTCAGGTACTTGCGGAAGATCCAGCGCGTGAGCGGCCGCACCGCGACCAGGCGGATCAACGCGTGCAGGGCGCGCGGTGGCACCCGCGGCACCAGCCACTGCACGCCGAGCAGCGCGTTGAACTTCCAGGCGTGCGCGTGCGAAAACGCGGCGTAGCGCTCGAGCGCCTCCACGTGCGTGCGGCGGCCCTCGATGACCGCGCGCAGCTCGCGCCCGCAGGCCAGCCCGAAGTACAGCGCGGTGCGGATCCCTTCGGCCGTGGTGGGCAGGCAGTGGCCGGCCGAGTCGCCGACGAAGAACACGCCGTCCTCGGCCGCGGCACGGATCCGGTGCGGGATCCAGTTGCCCTGGAACCGCACCGGCGGCACGTCGAGGTCGTCGGCCAGGCGCAGGGTCGGGTCCTTGACGTGGTAGCGGGGATCGAACGAGCCCACGCCGACGCGCAGCTCGGAGTCCGCCGGGAACGACCACGAGTAGCCGGCGGGCACATAGGAGCGGTCGAGCCACAGCTCGAGCTCGTCGCCGGCGCCGTTCGGGTGGACCTCGAGGCCCCGGGACAGGAACGCCTCGGGCGGCTGCACGTTGGCCCGCGAGGAGAGCACCCGGCGCCAGCCCAACCCATCGACGATGAGCGGCGCGCGCAGATCGCCGCGGTCGGTGTGGATGACGTCGCCGTCGCGGCCCTCGACCTTGGCCGTCTCGAACACGGCGTCGCCGGACTGCTCCCACAGCAGCCGGCACAGGATCCGGTAGTCGAAGGTCGAGAACGTCCACGGCAGCTTCCAGCGCGTGGTCCCGTAGGGCGTGTGGACGACGATCTCGGGGAAGGTCTGCTGCAGCGCGCCGCGCAGCCCGAGCCCGTCCAGCCACTGGGTGGGGATGCCGCAGGCCGAGGTCTGGCGCTCCCCGATCTCGTAGCGATCGAGGACGAGCACGCGCGCGGACGTGCGCGCGAGCTCGCGCGCCACCGCCAGGCCGCCGAAGGACGCGCCGCACACGATGACGTCCCAGTCGCCGGTCAGCGGCGTGCGCTCCGCGCCTCGCTTGGTCGCTCGCACGGGCATGGTCGAATGAGTCTACGAGCGGCAAGGGCATGCAGTTGACCCCGTGCGCTTTCGCTACTCTGACCGCCGAATGGCGAATGCCACAACTACGCCTGACGCCCCGACGTCTGAGCCCAAGGTCGTCGAAGGCTCTGACGGACTCCTCCTTGAGGTAGACGGCCGGATTGTTCCCAATTACGACGCGTCACTCCCCAGCTTCGAGGAGGGCGACGTCGTCACGGGCCGCGTGGTCCGCATCGACACCGACGAGGTCCTCGTCGACATCGGCTACAAGAGCGAGGGGGTCATCCCCTCCAACGAGCTCTCGATTCGGAAGTCGGTCGATCCGAGCGAAGAGGTCGAGATGGGCGAGACGGTCGACGCCCTCGTCCTCACCAAGGAGGACCAGGACGGGCGCCTGATCCTGTCCAAGAAGCGCGCCCGCTTCGAGAAGGCCTGGCGCCGCATCGAGCACGCCGCCGAGTCCGGCGAGCCGGTCGAGGGCACGGTCATCGAGGTGGTCAAGGGCGGCCTGATCATCGACCTCGGGGTGCGCGGCTTCCTGCCCGCCTCGCTCGTCGACATCCGCCGCGTTCCCAACCTGCACGAGTACCTGGGCCACGCCATCGAGTGCCGCGTGATCGAGCTCAACCGCTCGCGCAACAACGTCGTGCTCTCGCGCCGCGCCGTGCTCGAGGAGGAGCGCAAGGAGCAACGCCAGCAGATCCTCGACCGCCTGCAGCCCGGGCTGGTCGTGGAGGGCACGATCTCGAACATCGTCGACTTCGGCGCCTTCGTCGACCT
>DATBDE010000071.1:0-28995 GCA_036270095.1 Solirubrobacteraceae bacterium
CGTGCGCACGCCCGAGCGCCTCAAGCCGGTGAGCACGCGGATCGCGATCGCGGCCCTCTCGTCGCCGACGCCGATCCCCGGCACCCCGTCGCCGCTGATGTACCGGTGGATCCGCTACATGGCGCTCAGCCCGGCCGCCACGCCGGCCCAAGTCGCGTTCTCCGAGCAGCTCGTGATCGACTGCCCGACCGACGTCCGCGCTCACTGCGCGGGCACGCTCTCGCGGCTGGACCTCTACGCCTCGATCGCCAGCGTGACTGTGCCGACGCTGGTCATGGTGGGCGAGCACGACCGGCTCCTGCCGCCGCTGCACGCGCGCAAGCTGGCGTCCACGCTGCCCGACCCCACCGAGTTGGTCGAGATCCCGCGCTACGGGCACATGCTCCCGCTCGAGGCGCACGGCGACGTCACCGCCAGACTGGGTCAGCTCGCGGCGGCCTCCTCGAGCAGCGCCAGCGCTGCGACTGCGTCGGCCGGGTCGACCGGCAACGGCGCGGCGCCGGCCAGCGCGTCGCGCAGCTCCGCGTAGAAGCGCGGGTAGGCGCCCGCCTCGGTCCGGACGGGGCGGCGCTCGTCGCCGGCCTCCAGCACCCCCCACGCCTCCAGCGGCTCCTGCCCCCAGTCCGGCGCGGCGGGGTCGCCGCCGGCGCGCAGCGCGTCCTCCTGGCCGTCGAGGCCAAGCTTCACGTACGCGGCGTGGGAGCCGAGCACGCGGAAGCGCGGGCCGGGCGCGGCGGCGACCGCGCTCATCCACAGGTGGGAGACGGCGCCGCCCTCGTGCTCGAGGGCGAGGAAGGCGTCGTCGTCGGCCTGGGCGCCCGGACGGCGGGTGCGGACCTCGGCGTGCATGCGCGCGGGCGGCCCGAAGAGCTGCAGGGCCTGGTCGACGAGGTGGGGGCCGAGGTCGAGCAGCGTGCCGCCGCCCTCGGCGGGGTCGTCGGTCTCGCGCCAGCCCGGCTTGGGCCGGGGGCGCCAGCGCTCGAAGCGCGACTCGAAGCGCAGGATGTCGCCGAGCTGGCCCTCGTCGCGCAGGCGCCTGACGGTGAGGAAGTCGCCGTCCCAGCGGCGGTTCTGGAACACGGTGAGCGGCACGCCCGCGGTCTTGGCGGCGTCGACCACGCCCTGCGCCTCGGCCGCGGTGACCGCCAGCGGCTTGTCGACCACCACGGCGACGCCGGCGGCGAAGCCGGCACGGGCGGCGTCGGCGTGGAAGCGGTTCGGGGTGGCGACGACGAGCACATCGGGGGCGGTGGCCAGCGCCTCGTCCACCGAGGCCACCACCTCCGCGCCGGGATGGCGGGCGCGGGCCTGGTCGGCGCGGTCGGGGTCGCGGGTGACCACCGTGGTGACGTCCATCCCGGGGGTGGCGGCGAGGAGCGGGCCGTGGAACACGGCGCCGGCCAGGCCGTAGCCGGCGAGCGCGACGCGCAGGTTCGTATCGTTCACGCCTGCATCATGCCCAGCACGCTGCAACGCGCTCGTGAGATCGCCGCCGCTGACCGCTCGGACCCGTCCTGGGTTCCCGAGCCGCCGGTCGAGCTCCCGCCCGGCCGCGTCGTGCACGTGCCGGGTCGCGGCGAGGTCTTCATCCGCGACACCGGCGGCGACGGGCCGGTGGTCCTGCTGCTGCACGGCTGGTGCGTGTCGGCCGACATCAACTGGTTCACGACTTATGCGCCGCTGGCCGCGGCCGGCTACCGCGTGCTGGCCATCGACCACCGCGGCCACGGCCGCGGCCTGCGCTCGCCGGCACCGTTCCGCCTGGTTGACTGCGCCGACGACGCGGCGGGCCTGCTGCGCACGCTCGGCGTCGGCCCGGTCACCGCGGTGGGCTACTCGATGGGCGGCCCGGTCGCCAGCCTGCTCGCCCGCTCGCACCCCGACCAGGTCAGCGGCCTGGTCCTGTGCGCGACCGCGCCGGACTGGTCGCACCCGCGGATGAAGCGGATCTGGCGCAGCATGGCCGCGTTCCGTGGCGTGCTCGGCGTGGCCCCGAACGCGTCCTGGCGGCGCGCGCTGCGGCTGGTCGGCTTCCCCGACTCGCCGCGGACGACCTGGACGGCGGCCGAGCTCACGCGCGGCAGCGCCAAGGACATCGCCGAGGCCGGCCGCGAGCTCGGGCGCTACGACGCCCGGCCCTGGCTGTCGACGCTGAAGGTGCCCGCGGCCGTCGTGGTGACCAGCGGCGACACCGCCGTGCCGGTCTACAAGCAGCGCGAGCTGGCCGAGCTCCTGGGTGCGGGCGTCTTCGAGGCGCCCGGCGACCACGGGTCGGTCGTTGCCGAGTACGAGCGCTTCAATGCGCGCCTGCTCGAGGCGCTCGCGCACGTGGGTGCGAAGACGCCCGTGGCGGTGGCGTGAGCCACACCTTCCCCATCGGGGGCGACCTGCCGGTCGGCCGGCTCGGGTTCGGCGCCATGCGCATCACCGGCGCCGGGATCTGGGGCGAGCCTGCCGACCCGGACGAGTGCCGCCGGGTGCTGCGGCGGGCGGTCGAGCTCGGCGTGACCCTGATCGACACCGCCGACTCCTACGGCCCCCATGTCTCCGAGCGGTTGATAGGCGAGACGCTCGCGCCGTACCCGGACGACCTGGTGGTCGCGACCAAGGCGGGCTTCCAGCGCTCGGGCCCGAACCGGTGGGCGACCGACGGCCGGCCCGAGCACCTGCGCGACGCCTGCGAGGGCAGCCTGCAGCGGCTCAAGGTCGACCGCATCGACCTCTTCCAGCTGCACCGGATCGACAGCAAGGTGCCGGCGGCAGACCAGTTCGCCACGCTGGCCGACCTCCAGCGCGAGGGCAAGATCCGCCACATCGGGCTCTCCCAGGTCAGCGTGGACGAGATCCGTGCGGCGCGCGAGGTCATCGAGGTGGTCACGGTGCAGAACCGCTTCAGCCTGTCGGACCGCTCCGACGACGATGTCCTCGCCTACTGCGAGGCCGAGGGCATCGGCTTCATGCCCTGGGCGCCGCTGGCCTCCGGGCGCCTGACCGAGCCGGGCGGCGCGCTGGACCGCGACGGACAGGACCTGGGCGCGACCACCGGGCAGGTGGCGATCGCGTGGCTGCTGCGCCGCTCGCCGGTGATGCTGCCGATCCCCGGCACGTCGACCGTCGCCCACCTCGAGGAGAACGTGGCGGCCGGCGACCTCGAGCTCCCCGACGCCGTTGTCGAGGAGCTCTCGGCCGCTACCTGAGACGCCGCCGGCAACGACGCCGCGACCCTTGGCTCCCGCAATGCGGCGGTCGCGCCGGCGGCACGATGGTCGCTCGGGCGGATACCTTGACGATCATCGTGCGTCGATTTTCCTCTCGGCTGGCGTGCGGTCCGTCGCGCGCGCGACACTTCCGCTGTCGAATGGGCGACAGAGGAGGTGCTGGGTGACCACGAGGGGCCCGCTGTTCGAAGGCGCGACCGAGCAGGAGGCGGCGCGGCTGCTCGAGCGAGCACGCCGGCGCAGGTTCGACGCGGGCGAGGTCGTGTTCCACGCGGGCGACCCTGCGGACACGCTCCACCTGATCCAGAGCGGGCGCTTCGCGGCCCGCGTCACGACCGAGTTCGGCGACATCGCGACGCTCAACGTGCTCGGCCCCGGCGACTTCTTCGGCGAGCTGGCGCTGCTCAGCCCGCGCGCGCCGCGCAGCGCGACGATCGTGGCGCTCGAGAAGGGGGAGACCCTCTCCGTGCACGAGCTCGACTTCGGCCGCCTGCGCACCGAGCGCCCGGAGACCGCCGACGTCCTCATCGCGATCCTCGCGGCCCAGGTCCGCCGCCTGTCCATGCACCTGGCCGAGGCGCTGTACGTGCCCGCCGACACCCGCGTGCGCCGGCGCCTGCTGGAGATGACGGAGATCTACGGCGAGGGCGAGGAGGTGACGGTGCCGCTGACCCAGGAGGAGCTGGCGAGCCTGGCCGGCACCTCGCGGGCGACCGTGAACAGGGTGCTGCGCGAGGAGGAGGAGTTCGGGACGCTGCGCCTCTCGCGGGGGCGGTCGACGGTGACCGACGCCGCGGGGTTGCGGCGGCGGGCGTTTCCGTAGGCGGCGCTCCGCGCTTGCGGCCGCGGCGCGTCGGGCGCGGTGACGGCGGCGACGAGGGTGGGTGGGCCGGGCCGCGCGGCGGGTGTTCGACGTTAGTGGGAATAGTTCCCACAAAGGTCGAGCACCCCGATGCCGAGGGGGTGTTCGACCTTAGGTCGGACATACCGACCCAAAGGTCGAACACCCCGGATTTCGCCCAGGTGTTCGACCTTTCCCGCCGTATGGGTGGTCAACGTCGAACACCCCCGCCCGGACCCACCCCGTTATCGCCGCAGTTCACGCGGCCGGGCCAACGACCCGGCGAGTGCGGCGCTCCGAGCCCCCACCGCCCCCGCGCCGCGATGCAGTACCCGCCGGGACCCACCCCTTGATCGCCGCAGTTCACACGGCCGGGCCGACGACGCGACCCGCGCTGAGCGCCTCACCGCCCCCGCGCCGCGATGAAGTACCGCTTGCCGGCTTTGACCAGGACGGTCTTGTGCTTGACCTGGTCGGAGACTGCCACCGTGCCCTCGGTCACCGACACCAGGGTCCCCGAGCGGACGCGGCTGCCGCGGCTGCAGGTGTCCTTGATCGTCCACGCCGTCCCGCGCACGGTGGCCGCGCCGTAGCGGCCCTTCGTCTTGACCGGCCCGTTGGCCTTGGTCCTGACCTGGCGCGAGCTCTTCTTCGCCTTCGCCGCGACCGCGGGTGGCACTGCCGCCGCGCTGGCCCGGCCACCCCGTGGGCAGCCGCTGAGCTTGCCGGTGAGGTTCAGGTTCAGCGCCGACCCCGTGGCTGTGCCCTGCTGCGTCTGGAACAGGCCCTTGGAGACGTCGGCCGAGTGCGGATCGGCTACGCCGTTGACGAAGTCGAGCGTGACCGTGCCCTTGGTTGTGTCGTACTCGGTCCCCATGGGGAGGTTGGCGCCCGCGGCCAGCGGCGTGAAGTCCTTCTGGCCGGGCAGGCGGACGAGGACGACGCCGGCGATCGGCGTGGCGTCGACCGACACGCCGAGGACCGGCGGCGCGATCGCCAGCGGGACGATCGCGTTGGTCGGGGTGACCGGCGCGGTCGTGGTCGTCCCGCCGCCGCCGCCGGACGAGCCGCCGCCGCTCGGCGCCGGCGCAGGCGCCGGCTGCGGCGTGCACGGCGAGGTCCCGTTGACCGGCGGGGCGCCGAACCACCGCACGCGGTTGTTGCCGAAGTCGGCCACGATCACCGTGTTGCCACACTGGTCGATGCCGCGCGTGTCGGCCATCTGCGCCGACGTCGCCGGCCCGCCGTCGCCGACCGAGCCGGCGGTGCTGGCCGGGTCGCCGGCCGCGTTGGTGATCGTGCCCGCGCTGTCGACGCGGCGCACGCGGTTGTCCCCGGAGTCGCTGATGTAGTAGCTGCCGTCGGGCCGCGCGGCCACGCCGTGCGGGAGGTTGAGCTGCGCCGCCGTGGCCGCGCCGCCGTCGCCGCACGTGCCGCCCGGGCACGACGTGCCGGTCCCGGTGACGGTGTTGATGACCCCGTTCGCAGCGACCTTGCGGATGCGGTGGTTGGCCGAGTCGGCGATGAGGAAGCCGCCGTCGGGCGTCGGGGCCACGCCGTACGGGTCGTCGAGCTGGGCGGCGGGCGCGGTCGCCGGCCCGCCGTCGCCGCCGAAGCCGCCGAGCGGGGTCGAGTAGTTGCCCGCCACCCGGCTGATCGTGCCGGTCGCGTCCACTTTGCGGATCACGTGGACCCCGAGGTCGGAGATCAGGTAGCCGCCGTCCGAGGTCGCCGCCACGTCGGTGGGGAAGCTGAGCAGGGCGCTCGTCCCCGCGGAGCCGTCGCCGCACGGGCCCGGCAACGCGCTCGCGCAGTCCACGCCCGTTCCCGCCGCCGTCGTGATCGCCCCCGCCGGGCTGACGCGCCGCACGACGCGGTTGTTCGTGTCAGCGATCAGGAAACCGCCGTCGCCGGTCGACGCCACCGCGGTGGGGCCGTTGATCGTCGCCGAGGTCGCCGGCCCGTTGTCGCCGGTGTAGCCGGCCGTCCCATTGCCGGCCACTGTGGTGATCACGCCGGCGGGGGAGACCCTCCGCACGCGGTTGT
Source organism: Solirubrobacteraceae bacterium (assembly GCA_036270095.1). Lineage (GTDB taxonomy): Bacteria > Actinomycetota > Thermoleophilia > Solirubrobacterales > Solirubrobacteraceae > DATBDE01. Next base: position 6,106 of record DATBDE010000071.1, read on the forward strand.
TGTTCCCGTCGGCGATGAGCACGCTGCCGTCCGGCATCGCCGCCACGTCGGTGGGCCCGTTGACTCGGGCCACGATGGCCTGGAAGTTGTCGCCCGGCGGGAAGTAGCCGGCGATCGTCCCGGCGAGCAGATCGATTTGCCCTGTCGGCGGCTCCGGCACCGCCGCCGCGCTCGACGCGAACGCCAGCAAGGCCACCACGACCGCGACTCCCAGAAGCATGCGACGCCGCAACACGCCACAACCCTCCCAGATCCCAACGCGCCCAATTTAAGCTTTGCCCATGTGGCGACGTCGCCCGGTGCCACGCACCGCCCTCACGATCGCCGTGGGGTTGCTGGCTGCCGGAATCGCGCTCGTCGTGGGGGCGACCGGGCTGCTGGACGACCTCGAGCTGCAGACCGTCGACAAGCGGTTCGACCTCCGCGGCACCCAGCCGCCGCCCAAGGGCGTGGTCGTGGTCGGACTCGACGACCAGAGCCTCGCCGACATCGGCCTGCGCACGCCCTACCCGCGCTCGCTGCATGCCAAAGTCATCGACAACCTGCGCAAGGCCGGCGCCGGCAGCATCGACTACGACATCGAGTTCTCCGACCCGAGCACGCCGCACGAGGACGCCGCGCTGCTGGCCTCGGCGCGTCGCGCCGGCCCGCGCCTCGTCCTCGGCACCACCCGCGTACTGCAGAAGACCGGCCAGCCCGTCGTCATCGACGCGGCCGGCCTGCGCCGCCACGGCGTGCACGTCGCCGTCGCCCAGTTCCCGCTCGACAACGACGGCGCGATTCGCCGCATGACCGCCACCTACGACGGCGTGCCGAGCTTCGCGCTCGTCGCCGCCGAGGTGGCCAAGGGCAAGCCGATCGACGCCGCCCCCGCCCGCGGCGACGGGGCCTGGATCGACTACCCCGGCCCCGCCGGCTCGGTGCGGATGATCCCTTTCGCCGACGTGCTCAAGGGCCGCTTCGACGCCGCGGCGGTCCGCGGCAAGGCGGTGATCGTCGGCGCGACCTCGCCGGCGCTGCAGGACAAGCACCCGACCTCGACCGACCTCGACACCAGCGGCCCCGAGATCAACGCGGCCGCCGCCGCCACCGCGCTGGACAACTTCTCCCTGGAACGCCCGCCGGGCTGGCTCGAGGTCCTGATGGCCATCGTCGCCGGCCTGCTCGCCCCACTCGCCACCCTGCGCGGCAAGCCCGGCTGGGCCATCGTGCGCGCGCTCGGCGCCGCGGCCCTCGGCGTCATCCTGCTGCTCGTCGGCGTGCAGGTGGCGTTCAACAGCGGCCTGGTGGTCAACCTGCTCGTGCCCCTCCTCGCGCTCGTGCTCGGCACCGCCGGCGCGGTCGCCTTCGCCTACGCGACCGAGACCCGCGCCCGCCGCCGCGTGCGCACGACCTTCGAGCGCTTCGTCCCCAAGGAGGTCGTGGGCGAGCTGTTGGACCGAACCGACGCCACGACGCGGCTGCCCGGCGAGCGCGTCGAGGCCACGATCGTGTTCTGCGACCTGCGCGGCTTCACCAGCCTGGCCGAGCACCTCGAGGGCGAGGTCATCGAGGTGCTGGACCGCTGGTTCAACGAGATGGGCGACGCTGTGCTCGACAACGGCGGCACGCTGGTCTCGTTCCAGGGCGACGGGATCATGTCCGTGTTCGGCGCGCCCATCCACACGCCCGACCACGCCGCCCGCGCCGTCGCGGCCGCGCGCGAGATGCTCGACGTGCGCCTGCCCCGCTTCAACGCGTGGCTCGAGGAGCAGGGCCTGATCGAGGAGCCCAAGCGCATGGGCATCGGCATCAACACCGGCACGATCATGTCCGGCAGCGTGGGCTCGGACCGGCGCCTCGAGTACGCCGCGGTGGGCGACGCCACCAACACCGCCTCGCGCCTGCAGTCGCTCTCGAAGCAGTCCGAGCACCAGCTCTTCGTGGCCCAGAGCACGCGCGACGCCCTCGGCGACGCCGACGGCCTGGTGCTGCTCGGCCCCATGGACCTTCCGGGCCGGCGCGAGCCGTGCACGGTGTGGACCCTCAGATAAGCTCGCCCCGGTGCTCGGGAAGCGGCACGTGGTGCGCGTCGGGACGACGCTGGTCCTCGCAGCGGTGATCGCTGCGCTGTTTGCGCTCCCCGCCGCCGCCCACCCCTACGAGAAGACGATCAAGGAGGGGCCGTACGAGCTCGGGCCCTACTCCGTGCGCCTGGGCGCCGGCGCGAACATCCGCACCCCGCGCATCAACGGCTTCATCACCCACATGGAGGCCGACGTGGTGGACGTGCGCACCGGCAAGCTCGTGCCGATCCAGCGCATCATGCTCCACCACATCGTCTTCTCGAACCTGGGCTCGGCCACGCAGACGAAGTCGCAGGCCTTCTACGGCGACGGCGAGGAGCGCGCCCAGATGGACCTCCCCAAGGGCTACGGCTACCCGATCGCCCGCGGCGACCGTTGGGGCTTCGTGTGGATGCTCATGAACCACCGCGACCGCCCCGACCGCGTCTTCATCCGCTACCGCATGACCATCGACCGCGACCCGCGCCTGCACCCGGTCGTGCCGGTGGCGTGGGACACGTCGCACGGGCGCCAGGGCCTCGTGTTCGACGTGCCCGGCGGCGGCGCGCTGGGGTCGATCGACCAGCGCTCGACCACCCACCCGAGTCCGGTCTCGGGGCGGATCGTGGCCGGCCTCGGCCACGTCCACGGGGGCGCCAAGAGCCTTGCCCTGTCCGAGCCGGCGTGCAACAACCGGCGCATCTATGTCTCCCATCCGACCTGGGGCCTGCCCAGCAACGCCTTCTACCACGTGCGCCCGGTGCTGCACGAGCCCGGCCCGATCCACATGGGCCTCCTGCAGTCCGAGCGCGGGATCCCCGTCGTGGCCGGCCAGCCGCTGACCCTGACCTCGCGCTACGACAACCAATACCCGCACGTGCGCGCGATGGGGCTGATGTTGGCCTACGTGGCCCCGGACGCTCGCGTGACCGCGCCGTGCGGCCCGATTCCGACCGATGTCAAGACGATCGGCAGCGCGATCCCGGGGCGCAGCCAGGCGCCCCACGTCCCGATCCCGACCTATCGCTACGGGGCGGCGGGCAAGGCCGTGCGCGCCGCGGCGCCCACCGAGGGCGCCAACATCACGGCGCAAGGCGACGCCGCCGTCAACGTGACCGACTCCGGCTTCTCCGACGCCCGGCTCTCGATCCCCGCCGGCAGCTCGATCACCTGGGCCTTCAACGGCTCGGTCCTGCACAACGTGACCCTGGCCAGCGGCCCCGAGGGCTTCTCGTCGGACCGCCTGGCCAGCGGGCGGACGTTCACGAAGCAGTTCACGAAGCCCGGCACCTACCAGTTCTTCTGCGAGCTGCACCCGGTGGGGATGATCGAGCAGGTCGTCGTCCGGCCGAGCTAGCGCGAACGCGCCCGGTTACCAGGCGATGCCCTGGCCGCAGTGCGGGCACTGGACCGAGGCGGAGACCGGCGCGTCGAACTGGTACCCGCAGGAGCACGAGTACAGGGCGGTGTCCTCGGGCCCACCGGCCCGGCGGTGCCGATCCACGGCCCGTTCGGGCTGGGCGGCGTCGTCGGTCCCGACCACGCGGGGCCGGCGGTGGCCGCCCCGGCGGAGGGGGAGGGCACGAATGTCACGTCGTAGGCGCACGCGCACGATCTGCCTCACTAAACGCTCTCGTACCCAGGAGGTTTCGCGGTATCCGGCCGAATCATGGTGCTCGCACGTAATACTGAGGCGAGCACATGGATCCTTCCCGCAAGCGAAAGATCCGCCTCGTGGTGGCCCTGACGGCGGCAGTGCTGCTGGCAAGCGCACTGATCTACACCTCCTTCAGCGCCTCCAGCGAGGCCAAGAGCCCCAGCCAGCTTATGGCCGGGGCCCAGCCCGGCCAGTCCTACCAGCTGACCGGGAAGGTCGCCAACGGCTCGGTGCGGCACGAGGGCAGCGCCCTGTTGTTCCGGGTCCGGGACCGCACCGACAACACCTCGGTGCCGGTGCGCTACACCGGCGAGGTGCCCGACCCCTTCCGTGAAGGGCGCGAGGTCATCGTCGACGTGCAGAAGCAGGGCTCGGTGTTCGTGGGCCAGAAGGACTCGCTGGTCACGAAGTGCCCCAGCAAGTTCAAGGCCGCCCACTCCAGCTGAATGGCCATCCTCGGCCGTGCCTGCCTGATCATCGCCCTGGGCCTCGCGCTCTACGGCGCCGGGGCCTCGATCTACGGCGCGCGGGCGCGCAAGCAGGCCTGGGTCGAGTCCGGCCGCCGCGCCGTCTACGCGATGTTCGGCGTAGTGGCGATCGCCTTCGTGATCCTCATCGCCGCCTTCATCCGCTCCGACTTCTCCTTCGGGGTGGTCGTCGATCACTCCTCGACCACCACGCCCCTCTTCTACCGGGCCACGGCCGCCTGGTCCTCGCAGGAGGGCTCGCTGCTGCTGTGGGTCTTCCTGCTCTCGGCCTGGTCGAGCCTGATCCTGTTCGTGCTCGCCCGCAAGGGCAAGCTGCGCGAGGTCGCGCCCTACGCCACCGCGGTGCTGTGCGGCCTGGGCGGCTTCTTCCTGTTCTGCTCGATCTTCCTGGCCAACCCGTTCGGGACGCTGGCCAACCCGCCGCTCGAGGGCGCCGGGCTCAACCCGCTCCTGCGCTACCCGAGCATGATGATCCACCCGCCCGCGCTCTACTCGGGCTACACGCTGTTCACGGTGCCGTTCGCGTTCGGGATCGGCGCCCTGGTCAGCGGGCGGCTGGACGCCAGCTGGATCACCTCCACCCGGCGCTTCGCGCTCGCGGCCTGGTTCTTCCTCGGCCTGGGCATCCTCCTCGGCGCCCGCTGGTCGTACTCGGAGCTCGGCTGGGGCGGCTACTGGGCCTGGGATCCGGTCGAGAACGCCTCGCTGATGCCGTGGCTGGTCGGCACCGCGTTCCTGCACTCGGCCATGATCCAGGAGAAGCGCGGGATGCTGAAGGTCTGGAACGTCTCGCTGGTCCTGGCCGCCGGCGTGCTCGCGGTGCTGGGGACGTTCCTGGTGCGCTCGGGGATCCTGGACTCGATCCACGCCTTCGGCGCCTCGACGCTCGGGGTGCCGTTCATCGTCCTCATCGCGGTGATGGCCCTGGGCTCGATCGGCCTGGTGATCTGGCGAAGAGCCTCGCTGCGCTCCGAGCACCGGCTCGACTCGCTGTTCTCGCGCGAGGCAATCTTCCTGCTCAACAACCTCGTGCTGGTCGGCCTCTGCTTCGTGGTCTTCTGGGGCACGTTCTTCCCACTCATCTCCGAGGCCATCACCGGCGACAAGGCGGCGGTGGGCCCGCCGTGGTTCGACCGCTACACGGTGCCGCTGGCGCTCATCCTCGTGCTCCTATCGGGTATCGGGCCGGTCATCGCCTGGCGCCGGGCGACGGTGAGCAAGCTCGCGCGCTACCTGGCCATCCCGCTGGCGGTGGGGATCGCCGTGCCGCTGCTGTGCCTGGCCCTCGGGGTGGGCCACCACCTCGAGGCCCTGCTGATGTTCGGCATCGGCGCCTTTTCGCTGACCGTGGTCGCCCAGGAGTTCGTGCGCGGCGCCGGCGCGCGCCGGGCGATGACCGGCGACGCGCCCCCGGCCGCGCTGCTCGCGCTCGTGCGCCGCAACCGCCGCCGCTACGGCGGCTACGTAGTGCACGCCGGGATGGCGGTGCTGTTCATCGGCGTGGCCGCGTCTTCGACCTTCCACAACCAGCGCGACGCGCGCCTCTCGCCCGGCCAGACGACCAAGGTCGGGGGCTACGACGTCCGCTACGTCAAGCCGACCTTCTCCGTGGCCGACGACCATCGCAACACCGGCGCGATCATCAGCCTCGGCGCCGTGCTCGACGTCTCCAAGAACGGCAAGCACGTGACCACGCTGAACCCGAGCCGCGGCTACTACCCCGACCTCAGCCAGGGCCCGGTGAGCCGCTTCTATCAGGGCGAGTCGACCAGCGAGGTCGGCCTCCAAGCCGGCCTGCGCCGCGACCTGTGGACGGCGATCGAGCCCGACACCACCCAGATCGACCGGCTCGCGGCCGAGGCCGACCGCAAGTTCCCCAACGCCACACCCCAGCTGAGCCTGTTCATCGCCGGCACGCTCGCGGCCGGCTACGCCCGCAAGCCGCCGCCGGCGACCTTCCGGGTCATCGACTCCCCGCTCGTCACCTGGATCTGGCTCGGCGGCCTGATCGTGGTGGCGGGGGCGCTGATCGCGCTGTGGCCCGCGGGCCTGCGCGCGCGGCGCAGGGCGCCGGCCGGCTACGGCGCCCGCGTGGCGCGCGAGCTGGGGCGCGCATAACCCCACTCGGTGGACTTCCTGCTGGTTCTGGTGGTGCTGGCGGCCGTGGCCGTCGTCGTGGCCTGGCCGCTGTACCGGGCCGCGCGGCCGAGCCCGGGCGGCCCGCCCGAGGTCGAGGCGCTCGAAGCCGCCAAGGACTCCAAGCTCCAGGAGATCCGCGAGACGGAGCTCGACTACCGCACCGGCAAGCTCTCCGAGGAGGACTGGCGTGCCCAGGACGCGCGGCTGCGCTCCGAGGCCGCCGACCTATTGCGCGAGCTCGACCGCGCGAAGGCCAAGGAGGGCTGAAGGGGGCGGGCAGCCGTTACACGCGCGGGCGGCCGGGTATCTCGATGGCATGGCGACGGAGAGCAACAACGACAGCAACGGGGGCTTCACGGGCGCCGACGCCGCGCGCGGTGCGGTGGCGGCACTGGCCGGCGCGGCGCTGGTCGCGCTGACGGTCAAGAAGGGCCGCAAGGCGCGCGTGCTCGGCGTGCGCGTCCCCCGGGAGTTCACCCCGAGCGGATTCGATGCCAAGAAGGTCGCGCGGCGGATCGAGCACCTGGCCGAGCGGGTCGAGAAGACCAGCGACGACGTGCGCCTGGCCAGCGCCCAGGCCCGGCGCGTCAGCCAGCGGCTGACCTAGCGCCTCGCGCGACGTCCCACAGCCGGCGAGGGCACCACTAGACTGACCCCATGGTCTTCACGATCCTGGCCTTCCTGCAGGTCGTCATCGCGATCGTCCTGATCTTCCTCATCCTCATGCACTCGGGGAAGGACGCCGGGCTGTCGGGCGCCTTCGGCGTCGGCACCGGCAGCGGCCCGCTCGGTGGCGGCTCGCTGGTCGAGCGCAACCTGAACCGCTGGACCGTCGCCTTCGCGATCGCGTTCGGCATCAACACGATCGTCCTCATACGCCTGGGCTAGCGACGCCGGTCAGGCGGAAGCCGTCGGCCCGCAGCGCCGGACACACGACCCCATACGCGAAGCGGGGGCCGTAGAACTCGGTCGTGCCCACCAGGCGCGGCCGGCGGCTCAGCGCCTGCGTGGTCGAGAGCAGGCGCAGGACCGAATCGGTGAAGCGCACGTCGCGGGCGGCCGCGGCCAGGCGGCCGTCCTCGATCAGGAACGTGCCCTCACGCGTGACGCCGGTGAGCAGGGTCTCCTTGGACCGCACCGGGTTCACGTACCAGAGGCGGGTCACGTAGAGGCCGCGCTCGACCGGCGCCATGAGCTCGGCCTCGTCGGCGGCCCCGCCGCCGGCCAGCACGAGGTTGCGCGGGATCGGGCCCTGCACTGCGCCGCCCGGGGAGATGGCGTGGCCGGTCGAGGTCGCCCCGCCGCCGGCGCGCGCGGCGGAGCGCACGTCGTGAACGACCCGGTGGGCCACGCCGTCCTGGATCAGCGGCACCGGGCCCTTGGGCGTGCCCTCGGGGTCGAAGGCACGCGGCAACGTGCCGGGGAAGCGGACCGAGTCCGACAGCGAGATGTTCGGCGCGGCGACGCGCTCGCCCAGGCGGTCCGACAGCGCGCTGCGTCCCTCGGCCCACGCTCGCCCGTCGAAGGCCAGGACGCCGAGCATCTGCAGCAGGTCGGCCACGGCGTCGGGGCCGAGCACGACCGGCAGCTCGGCCGTGCCGGCGCCGTCGAGCGGGTCGACGGGCGCCGCCGGCGCGCCCGGCGGCGGCGTGGCCTTGTCGGCCGCCTCGGCCGCCACGGCGGCGGCGTCGATCGCCCCGGCGGCCACGGCCGCGCGGGCCGCGTAGCCGCGCAGGCCGTCGGGCGCCTGCGCCACCGCCTTGAACTGTGCGTCGGTGACGGCGTCGACGGCGTCTAGGCCGCGCGAGGTCGCGATCGCCTCGGTCACGGCGCCCGCGGTCCAGGTGCCGGCCAGCTCGACGCCGCGCGCCTCCGCGACCTCCAGCGCCGCGGCCAGCGCGCCGCCCGTCTGGCCGGGATCGAGCGCGGCCGTCGCGACGTCGAAGCCGTCGTGGCCGCGGGCGGGCGCGGGCTCGGGCAGCCCGGGGTAGTCGCCCGGGCCCGCGTGGGCGGCGGCCAGCGCCGCGTCGTGTGCGCGGCGGGCGGCGGCGGCGAGGGCGTCGTCATCGGTGCGGGAGGCGATCGCCAGGCCGGTGTGGCCGTCGCGCACGCACAGGATCTCCACGCGGGCGCGCTGCAGGTCGGTGGCCTGCGTCGGCCGCGAGCGGGCCAGCCGCGCGGTGACCGAGCGCTCGCTGACCGCGCGCGCCAGCGCCTCGCCGCCGGCTGCGCGCACGGCCCGCCGGGCCGCGTCGAGCACGGCGTCGCGGGTCACCGCGCGCGTACGTCGACGTCGCGGAAGCGCGCCGGGGCGGTGGGGTGCGACACGTGGGCGAACTGGCCCGGCTGGCCCTTGCCGCACTTGGTGAAGCTGTGCACCTGCTGGGCGCTGGGCGAGCCCACCGCGTCCAGGCCGGACCAGAAGCGCGGGGTGTGCCCCGCGTAGAGGGCGTTGCGGCGCAGGCCGCCGAGCTCGCCGCCCTTGATCTCCCGCGCAAGCTGCGTCGTGAACTGGAACTGCAGGCGGCGGTCGTCGATCGACCACGAGCGGTTGGTCTGCAGGTACAGCCCGTCGTCGACGCCGGCGACGAGCTCGGCCAGCGTGCCGCCGTCGCCGGGCTCGAGCGAGACGTTGGGCATCCGCACGAGCGGCTGGCGCGCGAACCCGTCCGCGCGCATGGCGCCGCTGGACGCCTCCAGGCCGACGGCGCCCGCGGTCTCGCGCGAGGACAGCGCGCCCACGAGGCGGCCCTCGACGACGAGCGGCGTCCGCTGCCCCGCGACGCCCTCGTCGTCCCAGCCGTAGGTGCCGAGCGCGCCGGGCAGCACCGCGTCGGCGGTCACGTTCAGCGCGTCGGAGCCGTAGCGCAGCGCGCCCAGGTCCTCGGGCCGCACGAAGCTCGTCCCGGCGTAGGCCGCCTCGTAGCCGAGCATCCGGTCGAGCTCGAGCGCGTGCCCGATCGACTCGTGCAGTTGCAGCGCCACCTGCTCGGAGTCGATGACGACGGTCATCGTCCCCTCCGGGCACGGCGGCGCGGTGAGCAGCGCGACCGCCTCGTCGGCGACCTCGGCGCCGTGCGCGGGCAGGTCGAGCCCCACCACGTGCTCCCAGCCGGCCTGGGCAACCTCGCCGCCGTGCCCACTCGGGTAGGACCGCAGCTGGAGGTCGTCGTCGGCCACGGCGACGGCGACCATGCCGCCGCCGCACTCGACCACCGACTGCTCGCAGGTGGCGCCCTCGGTGGACGCGAAGGCCTTGACTGCTCGCTCGGCCACGCAGAAGGCGCCGCGGCGCCCGAGCCGCGGGTCGCCCGCCATCGCCTCGTCGGCGGCGAGCAGGAGGGCGAGCTTCTCCTCCAGGGCGACGCCGAACGGATCGATCGCGCAGGGGCTGCGCCAGCTGCCGCGGGCGGGGGCGACCGGCGCCAGCGGCGTGGGCGCCGGACGGCGCGGCTCGGCCTCGGCCAGCGCCAGGGCCCGCGCCAGCGCCTCCTGCAGGCCTGCGCGGGACAACGTCTGGGTGGCGGCAAAGCCCCACGCGCCGTCGACGCGCACGCGCACGCCGACGCCCTCCTCGTCGACGATGTCCACCGACTCGATGGCGCCGTCGACCACCGTCAGCGCCTCGTGCGAGCGGTCGACCCAGCGGGCGTCGGCGTAGGCGCACCGCCCGCCGGCCGCGTCCATGAGGTCGACGAGCGCGTCGAGCATCTCCTCGTTCACCAGGCTTCTTCGTAGAGCGCGAGCAGCTCCGCGCGGTCGGCCCGGGGCGGGGTGCTGTCGAGCTGGGGGCGCCCGGCGGCCTCGTCGGCGCAGGTCGCGAGCTGCTCCTGGGCCACGCCGGCATCGCGCAGGCGGGTGACGCCGGTGCGCGCGGCCAGCGCGGCGGCCAGCGACGCCGGGTCCTCGCCCACCGCCGCGGCCAGCAGCTCCATGCGCTGGGGCCGGCGCCAGGCCAGCGCCCGCGTCGTGAACGGCAGCATGATCGCGTTGGCCTGCCCATGGCCGACGCCGGCGAACCGCACCAGCGTCTGCGCCAGCACGTGGTGTAGCCCGAACCCGGACGAGTCCAGCGCGTAGCCCGCGAGCAGGGCGCCAAGCGCGAGCTCGTCGCGTTCGTCGTCGCCGGGGTCGGTGGCGTCCCACGCGTTCGTCAGCAGTCGCACCGCCTCGTGGGCGACCACCGTGGCGATCGGGTTGGCGTCGACGGTCATCGGCGCCTCGAACGCGTGCCCGAGCGCGTTGAGCGCACTGGCGGCCAGCTCCTCCGCCGGCTGGGAGGCCGACAGCGCCGGGTCGTCGAGCACCGTGGTCGGGCCCACGAACGGGCCGCTGCGACCCGGCGCCTGGCGGTGCCCGTGGGTCATCTCGGCGGCCGACAGCGTGGTCGGGACCGCGGCCACGCGGCCGGCCCAGCCGGGGTCCTCTTCCTCCCAGCCCGAGGCCAGCGCCTTGGCCGTGTCGATGACGCGGCCGCCACCGAGCGCGACGATGCGCCCGGCGCGCGGGCGCGCGACCTCGTCGAGCAGCCCGCCGGCGATCTCGTCCACCTGGCCGGAGCGGACATCGACGCGCATGGCGGCGGCCGCCTCGACCGCTGGCGCCTCCTGCACCGCGCGCGGCGTCGTCAGGAGGAGGTAGCGGTCGCCCAGGACCTCGCCCGCGTCGGCGAGCCGCCCGCGCCCGAAGACGATCGTGCGCGCGCCGTCGTGCCAGGTGAACGGCTCGATCACGCCGCGAGTCTAGGCGGCTGGGTCTCTGGCCTCCTGGGCGACCAGCGCCGGCGCCGGCGGCTCCTCCTCGATCTCGGCGGCGCTCTCCAGCCGCACGATCGCCGCCACCGACGCGACGATGATCGCCGCGCCCGCGAGGGCGATCGCCGACAGCGACTCGTCGTAGACCGCCCAACCCAGCGCCACCGCGATCACAGGGTTGACGTAGGCGTAGGTCGAGACCTTCGAGATGGGCACGTTGCGCAGCAGCCAGGTGTAGGCGCTGAAGGCGACGAGCGAGCCGACGATGATGAGGTAGACCAGGCCGACGATCGACCCGGTGGAGAACTTGTCGGGGTGCACATCGCCGGCCTCGCCCGCGATCAGGCCGACCGCGAACATGACCACGCCGCCGCACAGCATCTGCGTGGCCGTGGACGCGAGCGGGTCGGTCGGCGTGGGCAGCTTGGTCATCGAGAACGAGCCCGTGGCCCACATCGCCGCGGCAAACAGCACGGTGGCCACGCCGATCGCGGTGGCGCCGCTGGGCGTGCCCGGCAGCAGCAGCACCGCGACCCCGCCGAAGCCGACGAGCACGCCGATCAGCGTGCCCTTCGGCACCCGGTCGCGGAACGCCAGGCGCAGGACGATCACCCACATGGGCTCGGAGGCGATCAGCAGCGCGGCCAGGCCCGACGGCACGCCGGCGTTCTCGCCCACCGACACCAGGCCGTTGCCGCCGAGCATGAGCAGGACGCCGACGAGGGCAGCGCCCGCCAGCTGCCGCCACGACATGTGCAGCGCGGAGCGGCCGCGGCGCAGCAGTACCCACGCCGCCAGCGCCCCGCCGGCCACGCTGAAGCGCAGCCCCGAGCTGAGCAGCGGGGGCATCGTCGAGACCATCGCGCGGATGGCCAAATAGGTCGACCCCCAGACGATGTAGATCGTCCAGAGGCCGGCCCAGACCTGCCAGTTCGGCGGCCGCTTCAGCGGCGCCTGCCCTTCCGGCGCAGGCGGCGCTCGCGGCCCTGAACCAGCTCAACGATGAGCAGGTGCATGGTGCACGTTCCTTCCGAGGGGGAGCAGGGAGCGCAGGCGGCGCTCGGCGCGCTGGGCCCTGCGCTCGCGCCGGTGCAGCCCCTCCGCATGCATGCGGAGGAGTCGCACGAGCGGCGCGCTCGCGTGGAACGGGTCTGCCGCGACGGAACCCGAGTCGAGCCCAAGTGCGGCCTTGAGCTCACCCTCTACCTCGGCCACGAGGTAGCTGTCCTCGGGCAGCCTGGTCGCATCCAGTTGCCCCAGGCGGGCGAGAGCCTGGGCGTCGTCGGGATAGGCGCGGCGGATGACAATGGGTGTGCCGGAGGTGGTGAGCATCGTGACCTCGTTTCTGATGACAACGACCACGATGCCAGGCGCGTGATATCAGATCAAATGACATTTCATGGGGGCTGAGATAAGCTCCTCTTATGCTCGATGTACGCCGCCTGCGCGTGTTGAAGGAGGTCGCGGAACAGGGTTCGTTCTCCGCCGCCGCCGAGTCGCTCGCGTACACGCAGTCCGCAGTCTCGCAACAGATCGCCGCGCTCGAGCGCGAGTCCGGGACCACGCTCGTGGACCGTGGCCCGCGCGGCATCCGGCTCACCGACGCCGGCCGCGCGCTGGTCCAGCACGCCGAGGACATCCTCTGCCGCCTGGGCGCGGCCGAGGCCGAGCTCGAGGCGATCGCCGGCCTGCGCGGCGGCCGCGTGCGCCTGTCCGCCTTCCCCACCGCCGGTGCGACCATCGTGCCGCTGGCGGTCAAGACCTTCATGGCGCGCCACCCCGGGGTCGAGATGCAGCTCTTCGAGCGCGAGCCCGAGGACGGCGTGGCCATGCTCAAGTCGGGCGAGCTCGACATCGCGCTGAGCATCGGCTACGAGGGCGCGGGCACTGTCCACAACCCCACCGACGGCGTCGAGGAGATCGACCTCCTCGAGGACCCCACGTACCTGGCCATGCCCGCCGACCACCGCTACGCGCGCAAGGCCCGCACGCGGCTGTCGGACTTCTCCGAGGAGTCCTGGATCCACTCCGCCTGCAAGGGCACCTGCGGCGCGGTCGCGCTGCGGGCGCTCCACAACGCCGGCTTCGAGCCGACGATCGTGTTCGAGACCGACGACTACAACGTCGCCCAGGGCCTTGTCGCCGCCGGCATGGGCGTGACCCTGCTGCCGGAGATGGCGCTGCGCAACCTGCGCGAGGACATCATCGTGCGCCCCCTCGGCACCCAGGTCACGCACCGGCGGATCATGGCCTGCCTGCTCCAGGGCGCCTACCGCTCGCCCGCGACCGACGCAATGCTGGGCATCCTGCACGAGGCCGTCGGCGAGCACACGATGGCCCGCGCGGAGTTGGCGGCGTGAGCGACCTCCAGCGCCGCCGCGGCACGCGCCCCCAGCGCGTCGACCGCGGCTACCGGCTCGTCCTCGCCACGGGGACGTTCTCGATCATCGCCGTCGTGGCGGTGGTCCTCGCGGTCGCGGGCGTCGTCTCGTTGGGCTGGGCGCTGCTGGCCGCGGTCGCCGCGGTCGTGTGCGCGTTCCTGCTGCGCCGCCTCGTTTCCTAGCCCGGCGCAATTGGGTTCATGCGATCCGGTTCGCGAGCCGGCCCAGCGGGCCCGCCTCGAGCGCGACCGTGTCGCCCGGCTCCAGCCACCGGTCGCCGGGCAGCGGGCCGAGCTCGAGCAGGCAGCCGCGGTTCAGCGTGCCCGAGCCGAGCACGTCGCCGGGGCGCAGCCGCGTGTTGCGCGCGGCGTGGGCCACGAGGTCCGACCAGGGGAAGTACTGCGCGCCGGCCCACGTCTTGGTGAGCTGCTCGCCGTTGACCGTCGCCGTGGCCTCGACGTCGACGCGGCCGTCGGCCAGCGGGACCTCGTCGGCAGTCAGCAGCCAGGGGCCGAGCGAGAGGGCGAAGTCCTTGCCCTTGGCCGGGCCCAGGCCGACGGTCATCTCGCGCGCCTGCAGGTCGCGCGCGCTCCAGTCGTTGAGCAGCGTGAAGGCTGCGATCTCCTGGTCGGGCCCGATGACCGCGGCCAGCTCGAGCTCGAAGTCGAGCATGCGGCTGTCCGGCGGGCGGCGCACCTCGGCATCGGGGCCGACGATCGCGGCGGGGTTGGTGAAGTAGAAGGTCGGCGCCTCGTACCAGGCCTCGGGCACGTCGCCGCCGCGCAGCTTCATGCCGGTCTTGACGTGCTCCTCGAAGGCGAAGAAGTCGCGCACCGACGGCGGCTCGGGGATGGGGGCGAGGAGCTCGACGTCCTCCACCCCCTGCTCGACGCGGGTCTCCAGCCGGCCCTCGCCGGCGAGCCAGTCGACCATCGTCGGGGCAGCGAGGACGCGCACCCGGTCGTCCTCCAGGCTCCCGACCTGGACCTCGTCGCCGTTGCGGAAGCTGACGAGGCGCATCGGCGGTGGATGCTATAGGGCGGGATTCGGTGCCCCGACAGCGAACCCAGCCCCGTGTGGGCCGACCTGGACTTCGCGCATGACCGCTACGTCGAGCTGCGCGGCCGGACGTGGCACGTGTGGCTGCGCCGGGGCCTGCTCCTCCTCATCGCGGCCGCGTGCGTGGCGGCGCTGTTCAACGCCTACGGCCAGGGCCCCACGACGTCGGCGGTGGCCGCGCCGCAGGCGCTCATGCAGCTCGAGGCGCCGCCGCGCCTGAGCGGCGGGCTGCTGTTCCAGGCCCGGTTCCGGCTCACCGCGCGCGACCACGCGCTCTCGCACCCCAAGCTCGTGCTCAACGAGAACTGGTTCGACGGCGTCACGCTGAACGCCAGCGACCCGTCGCCGTCGACGGAGAACAGCCGCGGTGGGCGCTTCGCCATGGCCTTCCCGGCCCTCGGGCGAGGCCAGACCCTCACCGTGATCACGCACTGGCAGGTCAACCCGACCACGGTCGGGCGCCGCGCGCTCGTCGCCGCGTTCGACGACGGCAACACGCGGCTGGCCGCCCTGCACCGGACGCTGACCATCTTCCCCTGAGCCATGGACATCGTCATCCGCGCGACCGTCGTCTTCTTCCTCGTCCTCGTGGTGACGCGCGTCGTGGGCAAGCGCGAGCTGGCCTCGCTCGAGCCTTTCGACCTGATCCTGCTCGTGGTCATCGGCGACCTCGTCCAGCAGGGCGTGACCCAGAGCGACTACTCGCTGACCGGCGCCTTCCTGGCCATCCTCACGATCACGATCCTCACCGTGGCGACGGCCTACATCGCCTTCCGGTTCCGCGCTCTGCGCCCGGTGCTCGACGGGGAGCCGGTCGTGCTGATCGAGAACGGGCGCATGCTCGAGCGCAACCTGCGGCGCGAGCGCCTGACCGTCGAGGAGCTGATCGCCGAGGCCCGCCAGCAGTCGATCGCCTCGCTCGACGACGTCGACTGGGCGGTGCTGGAGACCACGGGCAAGATCAGCTTCCTTCAGTCCTCCTGACGCGGGCGGCACTCGAGGATGCTGAAGCGGGAGGGCAGCGCGATCGCGCGCTCGAGCGCGAAGCCGGCGGCGTCGAGCAGCTCCCCGTACTCGTCCAGCGAGCGCTCGCGCGCTTCGGGGCCGGGGGCCCCGTCCGGGAGCACGAGCGCGACGACGAGCAGGCGGCCGTCGTCCGGCAGCGGGCGCGAGAGTGCGCCAGCAGCACGGCGGTGGCGAAGTGCCCGCGGCCGCCTCCGATGTCGAGCACCCGCTGGGCCGACCCGAAGTCGTAGCTGGCCACGGCCTCGGCGATGACGGCGAGCGAGAGCGCCGACATCGTGCCGTCGAAGGCGGCGCCGGCCTCGGGGTGGTCGCGCAGGTAGGTGAAGAAGTCCGCGCCGGAGGCGGCGTCGAAGGCGGCCTCGCCGGTCCGCACGGAGTCCTCGAGCTCGCCCCAGGCCAGGCAGGACTCGCCGCCGTGCTAGAGGGCGAGGTCGCGCAGCGACCCCGGCGTGCCGGACCGCAACTGCGCGCCCATCTCGGTCAGCGAGACCCAGTCGTCGGGGTCCAGCGTGACCAGCCCGAGTCCGGCAGGCGCGCCATCACGTGGGCCGATCTGGGCCGGGGCATAGCCATGCAGGATCCGGGCCAGGCGGGTGTCGGCCGGCTCGGTGTCGGTCATGGCAGGCGCGCACGGAACGCGTCCAGGCCCTGCTTCCAGGCCGCGTCGAGGTCGGCGTCGGCGGGGAAGCGGCCGTTGAGCTCCAGGATGGTCAGCCCGTGCGCGAGGCCCCACAGGGCGCGAGCGAGGGCGGGGTCGCCGCCGGCCGCGACCAGCACGTGGGCGCTGGCGCGATCCTCGGCGCCGGGCACGAGCGCGTCGCGCTGCAGGGGGTGCTCCGTCATCAGCCGGTACAGATGCGGGTGCTCGGTGGCGAAGCGCCGATACGCCGCGGCGAACGCGCCGACCGGGTCGTCCTCGGCCTGTGCGGCCTCGAGCGCCGCGGCGAACTCCTCGAAGCCGGCCGAGATCACCGCGTTCTCGAGTGCCTGTTTGTCCGCCAGGTGCTTGTAGATCGAGGGCGCGCGGATCCCCAGGCGGTCGGCCAGCGCCCGCATCGACAGCCCGCTCGGCCCCGCGTCCTCGAGGACCTCGCGGGCCGAGGCCACGATCTCCTGCGCACGGGGGCTCAGTTCTGACACGCGCCTGTCCTTGACAGGCTAACGATGTTAGCTAGACTGGCTAACACTGTTCGCCACAGTCAAGCACAGGAGCCCCGATGAAGACCGTCACCGTCACGCCGAACCTGACCCAGCTCACCCGCTTCCGCTTCGTCAATGCCTTCCTCGTGCGCGAGGACGACGGCTTCACGCTCGTCGACACCACGACGGGCGGGGCGGCCGGCGCACTCATCGCGGCCGCTGAGACGGCGGGCGCGCCGATCCGCCGCATCGCGCTGACCCACGGCCACGGCGACCACGTCGGCGCGCTCGACGCGCTGCGCCGGCGGCTGGGCAACGAGGTCCAGGTCCTCATGCCCGAGCTCGACGCGCGCATCCTCGCGGGCGAGACCGTGGTCGAGGGCAAGCTGCCGGGCAGCTGGCCCAAGGTCGCGACCGTGCCCGACGTGCGCCTCCAGGGTGGCGAGCGCATCGGCAGCCTCGAGGTTGTGCCCAGCCCGGGCCACAGCCCCGGCCACGTCGCCTTCCGCGACAGCCGCGACGGCACGCTGATCGCCGGCGACGTCTTCACCTCCTACGGCCGCGTCAACGCGACCAGCCACCTCTACCTGCGCTTCCCGTTCGCCTACTTCCCGACCTGGGACCGGGCCGAGGACCTCGCGTCGGCCGGGGCGCTGCGCGCGCTCGAGCCCGCCCTGCTTGCCGTTGGCCACGGGCCCGCTGTCCCCGCCCCCGGCGCGGCCATGGACGCGGCCATCGCCCGCGCGGAGCGCGCCGCGGGCCCGACCCCGGCGCAGGCCCGGGGCTGATACTGCCTGCGTGAAGCTCGTCGCCGTCGAAGCGCGGATCTCTGAGCAAACGCCGCGCGACGTGCGCGGGGTACGCGCGCTCGCGCAGGCGCTGGCGCCTCCGCAGGCCACGCGGATCGAAGGCCGCAGCGGGCCGTTCGGTGACACGCCGTGGGCCGAGGACCTCGAGGCCTCGCGCGGCGTCCTGGAGCGCGCCGGGGCCGAGCTTTCCGACGCGGTGGGCGCGGGGCCACCGTGCGTGACGCTGGCCCCGGACTGCGCGCTCGGCCTGGCCACGCTGCCCACGGTCGCGCGGGCCGCCCCGAACGCACGGATCCTCTGGCTCGACGCCCACGCCGACTTCGACACGCCGCAGACCAGCACGACCGGCTTCCTGGGCTGCATGAGCCTGGCCGGCGCGTGCGGGCGCTGGGACAGCGGCCTCGGCACCGTGGCCGAGGACCGCGTGGTGCTGTGCGGCGTGCGCGGCGACCCCGGCGACTTCGACCACGCCGGTCAGCTTGAAGCCGAAACCGGCGGGCTGACCATGCTCCCGGTCGCGGGGGCGCCAGGGGTCCCCGCCGCCCTGGGCGACGCGCCGGTCTACATCCACCTCGACCCCGACGTGCTCGACCCCAGCGTCAACCCGGTCCCCTACGGGCGCCCGGAGGGCATGAGCGCCGCCGCGCTGCTCGACGTCCTCGCGGCCGTGGCCGCGCGCGGGCCGGTGCTCGGCGTCGAGGTCACGGCCTTCCACAGCGACGACGACGAGCGCGTGCGCGCCCGCGTTGCCGGCCTGCTGGTGGATGCGCTGGGTGCGCTGCGTTTGGACGCGCCCGCCGGCCGGTAGCAGTAGGACATGCCCGACTTGCACGTCACCCAGGTGGCGACCGTAATGGTCCCCGTCACCGACCAGGACCGGGCGCTGGCGTTCTTCGTCGACGCTCTCGGCTTCGAGAAACGCGCCGACTTCGAGTACGCCGACGGCGAGCGCTGGGTCGAGGTGGCCCCGCCCGGCGCCGCCAGCCAGGTCACCCTCGTGCAGGCCCGGGACGGCCGGGCCGCCGGTATCGAGACGGGCCTGTCGTTCAACAGCACCGACGTCGAGGCCGACCACGCCGCCCTGCGCGCGCGCGGCGTCGACGTCGACGGGGCGATCCTGGGCCAGGACGACCCGCCCGTGCCGTGGGCCGGCGGCGTCCTGGCCGGCATCCCGCCGATGTTCCTCGTCCGCGACCCGGACGGGAACTCGTTCCTCATCGTCGCGACCGACGAGGACTAAGCCTCGCCGGGCTGGGCGGCGCCCGGCTGCGGCGCGGGCCGCGGCTTTGGGCGGCGCCGGAACCAGCGCCGGCGCGGCCTGCCCGCCGCCTCGGCCTCCGCCGCCTCCTCCTTGCGGGCGATGAGGTCGAAGTACAGGAGCGTGCGCCCGATCGCCTCGAAGGGCACGAGCAGCATGTAGACGAGCGCGGTGATCACGTTGACCCAGGACAGCGAGACGTTGCGGAAGATGAGCACGAACCCGAGGACCGGCCCGGTCGCGATCGTCAGGAGGGTGAGGAACCCGGTGGTCCCGAACGTTCGCCACCAGTGGTGGCGAACGAGCTTGTTGCTCCCCTTCAGGGCCTCGCGGATCCCCTTGTCCTCGAAGACGATCTGCTGCTGCGCGAGCTGCCACGCGAAGTACTTCCAGATCGCGAACGGGATGCCGATGACCGTCACCGCCATCAGGAACTGCAGCACGGTGGCCCAGATGTAGGCGCCGATCAGGCGCCACACCCGCCGCAGCGTCAGCTGCCACGCCCCGGCGGCGCTGGGCTGCTCGCCGCGGTCGAGCAGGCACAGCGCCGCGACCGCGGTGGCCCCGACGAGTGCGAACCCAATCGGCCGCAGCGTGCCGGAGATGGTGAAGGAGAGGTCGAAGCGCGCGCCGCCGATCGCGAAGGCCGGGTGCACGCTCTGGGTCCCGGCGATGTCGCCGTAGACCGTCTGCGCGAGCTGGATCGCGCCGATGATCGGGATCGCGGTCAGCGCGATGGGGAAGAACGCGCGCCAGTAGCGCCCGTAGAGCTGGCGCGCGCAGCGGATGAGTTGGCCGAAGGCGCGCTTGCGGCGCAGCTGGTCGGGGTCGACCGGGCGCCAGCGGGTCAGGACCACGGGGAGGATGCAGAGCAGGATCAGGAAGGCGACGATGCCGATCACGCCGAGCGGCGACCGCGACTCCGCGTTGACGAACAGCGACACGGTCGCGACGGCGCCGCAGAACGCCTTGGCTCCGACCGACCCGAACACCCCGCCGCCCGGCAGCCTGGGGCTCGCCAGGCGGGCGGTGTCCATCCAGCGGAAGGGCTCGAACCACACACGCTTCGTGTTCGGGCCCTGGGGGCCGTTGTTGTAGCCCTTCTCCTTCTGGCCCCAGTGCCCGTCGTAGGTCAGCCACTGGTCGGGGCCGCCCTCGACGGGGTTGGTGGGGACGAGCTCGGGCCGGGGCACGATCCGCCGCAGCGGCTCGGTGGTGTTGTCGCAGCCCAGCCCGGCGCCGCCCTGCCCGGTCTGGAGCCAGACCGCCGAGCTGAAGAAGGTGGCGTGCGAGCCCGCGGCCGGATAGACGATCGGGTGGGTCCCCTCCTTCTGGACGCGCTCGTCGTCCCAGTCGGCCGTCTCGCCGCCGCCGTGCTGGAACAGGCCGATCTGGTCCGGGCCGTTCCGCAACGCCGCCTGCGGCGTCGTGCCGTCGAAGGTGATCTGCATGCCCTCCCAGTCGCCCTCGTGCACGTCGTTGAACTGGTTGAAGTACCAGAAGAACCAGTACTGGACGACGAGGCCGTTCGTGCCCGCCTCGCCGGCCAGCCGGGCGTACGTGACCGCCGGCGCCTTGCCCGCCTTCTTGAGCGCGGCGAAGTCCCGCGCGTAGGAGCAGTCGGTCGTGATCGGGTCGCCGGGAAGGTTGAGGTAGTAGGTGTCGTCAAGGCCGGCGATCCGGGCCGCGGTGGGGCCGTGGGTGATGACGCGGTTCTTCTTGCCCTCGATCTGCTCAAGCACGATCCGGGGATTGCCGAGCACCGTGTTCACCGTGGTCGGCTCGTACTGCTCCTCGCTCTCGTCGCAGGGTGGGTTCTCCTGCTTGCGGACCTCGAGGATGGGCGCGTAGCGGGCGACGAGCTGCTGCGCCGGGGTCGGCGCCGCCTGCGCGGGCTGCGCCGCGGCGAACAGCGGAAGCAGGGTCAGCAACAGGCAAGCGAAGCGCGCGCGCCGCAAGGCGCGAGTGTATTCGGCGAACCCGCGGATCCGGGTCGGCCAGGAGGCTGCGCCGCGGGGCCCCCGGCGCCGCGTTCCACACCGGGCCGCGACGATCGCCTGTGAAGAGCCGGTGAAGCGGGGCGTCGCGACCCTGGGGTCCGACGGAAACAACGACACGGCGCCCAGCACCACGGCCGGCGTCGCCTTTCCCCTTCACGTGCTCGCCATCAACGCCATGGGCGTGCACCTGCTCGACTACCTGCAGTTGGAGTTCGGCCACGATCTGGCATCAGCCCGCGAGCTGGCCGCCGAGATCCACCAATACATCGACGAGGCCCAGCTGTATCGCATCGATCACTTCCTGGGGAACATGGGTCTCGGGGAGATCCTCTACCTCCGGTTCGCCAACGCGATGTTCGAGCCGATCTGGAATCGGCACTACGTCGAGAGCGTGCAGATCACGATGGCCGAAAGCTTCGGGGTGGAGGATCGCGGCCACTTCTACGATCCCATCGGGGCGCTGCGGGATGTCGTCGTCAACCACCTGATGCAGGTGGTCGCGGCCGCTGCGATGGAAGTGCCGGCAGCCGGCGACGCGAACACCCTCAAGAACGCGCTGTCCTCGGTCTTCCGGGCGATGCCCGAGGCCGAGCCGGCCCACTACGTGCGCGGGCAGTACGAGGGCTACCGAACGATCGAGGGCGTCGCCGATGACTCGACCACCGAGACCTACGCGGCGCTCCGGCTCGAGATCGACAACTGGCGGTGGTCTGGAGTTCCCTTCTTCATCCGCACCGGCAGGCGCCTGCCGGTCACGCAGACCGAGTTGCGGGTCGTGTTCAGGCGGCCCCCGAGGCTGGGGTTCGTGGGCTGGCCGCGGCCCCCCGAGCCCGGCCAGCTGGCCGTCAAGCTCGATCCGTCGACCGGCGTCCGGATGCTCGTCGACGCGCAGCGCCACGAGACGGTCGAGCCGGAGCAGATCACGATGGACATGGAGTTCGCGCAGGAGGGAGGCGAGGGGCCGACGCCGTACGAGGTCCTGCTCCACGCAGCGCTGGTGGGCGACGCCAAGCGGTTCACGCGACAGGACTCCGTCGAGCAGTGCTGGCGGGTGATGCAGCCGCTGCTCGACAGCCCGCCGCCGGTGCAGGAATACGCGACGGGGTCGTGGGGTCCGGAGGCCGGCGACCAGGTCCTGGCCGGCTACGGACGCTGGCACGACCCGTGGGTGGCGTCATGAGCCCGACCAAGGGCAAGGCGGAGAAGGCCGCGAAGAAGCCCAAGTCCGACAGTGCGGTGGCGAACGAGTCCGGGACGGAGGGCAAGCCGGAGGGCGCCGTCGAGCCCCAGAGCGCGGCCGCGCCGTCGCCGTTCCCGCCGATCGCCGACTACGCGTTCCTGTCCGACTGCCACACGAGCGCCCGGGTGGCGCCGGACGGCTCGATTGATTGGCTGTGCGTGCCGCGGTTCGACTCGCCGAGCATCTTCGGCAGCCTGCTCGACCGCCAGGGCGGGTCGTTTCGCCTCGGCCCCTTCGGGATCAACGTGCCGTCGTCGCGGGTCTACGAGCCCGGCACGAACATCCTGTTGACGACGTGGAAGACGCCGACGGGTTGGATCATGGTCCGCGACGCGCTGACCGTGGGCCCGCGGCATGGTGAGGACGAGGTCACGCCACACACGCGGCCGCCGACCGACGAAGACGGCGACCACCTGCTCGTCCGCACGGTGCTGTGCCTCGACGGCAGCGTCGAGGTCGAGTTGATCTGCGACCCGGTATTCGACTACGGCCGCACGCCCGGCGAGTGGAAGCTGGTTGGCACTGACCGCCATACGGCCGATGCGAGCGGGGCCGGGGTGACGGTCCGGTTGTAGACCGATATGGCACTGGGCGTCGAGGGCGACTGGATCCGGGCGCGGCACGAGCTCGCGCAAGGGGAGCAGCTCTACTGCTCGCTGTCGTGGGCCGAGGGGCTGCGTTCGCCGCAGACGGTCGACGAGGCCAACGCGCGCCTCGCGGCGACGTCGCGCTTCTGGCGCAGCTGGCTCGGCCACGCCCGCCTGCCCGATCATCGCTGGCGCGATCCGATTCAGCGCTCGGCGCTGGCGATCAAGGGCTTGACCTACATGCCCACGGGCGCGACGGTCGCGGCGTCGACGACGTCGTTGCCGGAGACGCCGGGCGGGGAGCGCA